>JBJMKG010000065.1:0-104118 GCA_045805945.1 Gaiellaceae bacterium | reverse complement strand
TCACGGCCTTGATCCGCGATCCCTGTTCGTAGCGCTCGCCGTCGACCTGCTCGGAGCGCGGGAGCAGCGCCTCGACCTTCCCGAGGTCGACGAGCACGTTGTTGCGGTCGCCGGCCTGCTGCACGATGCCGGTGACGACCTCGCTGACGCGGTCGATGTACTCGTCGTACATCATCTCGCGCTCCGCCTCGCGGATCCGCTGCAGGATGACCTGCTTCGCGGTCTGCGCGGCGATGCGGCCGAAGCCCTCCGGCGTCACGTCCTCGCGCACAACCTGCTCGTCGGGGACGTCGGACCAGTCGATGTCGAGGTCGTCGTCGGAGATGAGCGTGTGCTGGCGCTCGCCGGTCTCCTCCTCGAGCCGCTCGAGCTCCTCGAGCTTGCGCTCGCGAGCCTCGTCGAGCAGGCGCTCCTCGATGTCGGCGGGCAATTCGACCGAGAAGACGCGGAAGTCGCCGGTGACGTCGTCCATCTCGACCGTCGCGTGGCGGGAGGCGCCCGGCGTCTTCTTGTAGGCCGCGAGCAGCGCATCCTCGAGGGCTGAGACGAGCGCCCCCTCCTCGATTCCCTTGTCGCGCTCGATCTCGCGGACGGCCTCGATGATTTCCTGGCTCATGTCACGCTCCCTCATCGATCAGGTTGGCCCGCACGATCTCGGCGTACGGGATCTCGGTCTCGGCACCGTCGGAGGCGGCCACCGTCACGGTCTGCTCGCCTGCGGCGAGGACTTCGCCGCGCAGCTTCCGGTCGGCGGTGCGGACGCGGACGCGTCGTCCACGCGCGGCCTCGAAATGCTCCTGCCGGCGCAGCGGCCGATCGAGCCCCGGCGAGGAGACCTCGACGCTGTACTCGCGCAGGTAGTCGCGCAGGACGTCGGTGACGCGCTGGCAGAGAGCGTGGTCGACGCCCTCCGGATGGTCGACGAACACGCAGAAGCGGGACGGCGTCAGCAGCTCGACCGCGAGCACGTCCACACCCGGGAGGTCGCGCTCGACCCGCGGCGCAATGTCTCCCTGCAGCTGGCGTTCTTTCTCGAATGTCGTGGCCATCTTCTCGCGTCTCCGTCACAAAAAATGGGCCCGCAGGCCCATTTCTCCGAACCGGTGAAATGTGGTGCGACCAGTCTAGCAACGTCGTGCGGCAACGGTGCCGCGTCATTGCCCGGCCGTGACGTGACCGTCGACACGGACGAGCCGTCCGGCCTCCACGAGCTCGTCGACCAGGCGGTCGTCCCAGTACCAGCGCCAGGAGAACCAGCGCGCCGGCTCGCGCTCGGGCGCGACAACCGCCGCGCGGACGCCGGCGCAGAGGAGGTCGCCGAGCGCCTCCCGGGGGTCCATGGCGGCAGTCCGCTCGGGGTGCACCTGGTCCCAGCGGGAGACGAGGCTCGTGTGCCGGTGTGGCTCCTCGTACACGATCGAGCGGGCGACGATGGCGCCGCAGCGTTCGAGCGGTGAGCGGAGGCTCTTCAGCTCCTTCGCCGTCAGCGCGAGCTCCGTCTGAAGATCCTCGAGCTCGGACGGCCCCGCCTCGGCGAGATGGCGGAGCAGCCGTCTCCAGTCCTCGTCGGCCGCTTCCATCCGTGCGAGCTCTGCCCGGCAGATCGGATCGAGCAGCGCCGCGAGCCCGTCGGTCACGAGGAGGCTCTTGCCACGGTGGATCGCGAGGATGGGGAAGCCTCGCGCACCGAGCAGGCCGAACCACGGGAACTTCGTCGCCGGCCACTGGCCGAAGCCGGGGCTCTCACGCGCGTACGGCTCCTCGTGACAGGCCTCGAACAGGCTCGGCAACGCCGAGTCGGCGGTGCGCGTGAGCAGTCCGCGGTCGCGGAGGAACTCCTCGGCGTCGTCGAGGGTTTCGAGCGCGCGGTCGGGCGTGAGTCGGCACTCGAACAGCCGCCGCTCCTCCAGCTCCGCCAGCGTGGTCACGCGTCGAGCACGATCGTCACGGGCCCGTCGTTGACGAGCTCGACCTCCATCTTCTCGCCGAAGACGCCCGTCTCGACCGGAACGCCCAGGGCGCGCAGCTCGGAGCAGAACCGCTCGTAGAGAGGTTCCGCTTGCTCGGGCGGCGCGGCGTCGACAAAGCTCGGCCGATTCCCCTTCGCGGTGTCGGCGATGAGCGTGAACTGCGAGACGACGAGCGCCGCACCGGAGACGTCGATGATGGAGCGGTCGAAACGGCCGGCCTCGTCCGGGAAGATCCGCAGTCGCGCGACCTTGCCGGCGAGCCTCGCGGCCTGCTCCTCCCCGTCTCCGCCGGCCACCCCGAGTAGCACGCAGAGGCCGCGGCCGATCGCGCCGCCCGGCGTCACCCGGACGCTCGACACACGCTGGACCACCGCCCGCACCCGCAGGGCGCTCCTAGTCGAGCTCGCGGATGCGCGCGCGGTACTGCTTCGAGCCGGGTCGCAGGGAGCTCGCAAGCTTGTAGTGCCGGTTCGCCTCGACCTCCCGCCCCTGCTTCTCGAGGCAGCGCCCGAGCGCGTAGTGCGCGTAGTCGTTGACGGGGGAGAGCTCGAGCACCTTGCGGAACTCCGCCTCCGCCTCGCTCCAGCGTCGGATCCGGAAGTACGCGATGCCGAGTGTCTCGCGGATCGAGGCCTTGTCCGGCTCGCGCCGCTTCGCCTTCTCGAGCGAGACGGTGGCCTGCGCGGCCATGCCTGCCCGCAGGTGGCGGCGGCCGCGCTGGAAGAGGCTGTACGTCGATTCGCTCAGGCCCCCACACTCCTCGCCATCCCACTACCCAGTGAAGCCGAGGCGTCAACCGCCGCGGCCCGGCGCGCAAGCGAGCGCACGGACAGCAGGCCGGCGAGCCGTTCTCGGCGCGTGAGGCAGCGCCGTGCTGCGTCGAGGAGCGCACGCAGCTCGCGACGGGCAGCGTGGGCTCCCTCCTCCGCGATCGCCGCCGGGGCGAAGCGCGCGGCAGTCGCCGCGGCGACGAACGCTCGGGGATCGATCCCGAACTCGTGCCGGACGAGCTCGCCCAGCTCGGCCAGCGTCGCACTGCGCGGCACCTCGATCCGCTGGTCGACGAGGAACGAGGCGAGCTCCTCGCGACAGGCGGCCGCGACGCGGCGCGGCTCGTGGCGGATCCTTCGGCTCGTTCGGAAGCCCGCCTTCGCGAGCACGACGGCCGCGCCGGCGGCCACGAGGGCGAGGAGCAGGAGCAGAACCGGGCGGCTGCGATCGCTCCCGCTGCCGTCTCCTCCGGCGCTCAGCGGCGTGGGCGGCGACACCGTGTGCGTATGTATGCGGATGCCGTTCTTCGTCGCGAGGTTTTCGGCGACCGTGGGCGAGCCGTTGGCGGCACTCCCGGAGGGATACGGAGAGCCCGCTGCCGGGGCACCGCTGTGTGCCGCATCCGCGAACGCCGCGGTTTGGCGCAGCCGCGATCCCGGCGCTGCCGGGGTCGGATCGAACGGAAGCCAGCCGTAGCCCTTGAACCAGACCTCGACCCAGGCGTGAGCCTCGCGATCGGTGACGAGCCAGGCGTGGCGGTTCGGCGTGTACATCCCGCCGGCGAAGCCGACCGCGACGCGCGCGGGCACGCCGAGATAGCGGAGCATGAGCGCCATCGCGCCCGCGAAGAACTGGCAGTAGCCCTCGCGCGTCTGGGTGACGAAGCCGACGAGCGGCGGTCCGATCACGTCCGGGTTGTTCGAGTAGCGGAAGCCGCCGGAGCCGAGGAACCAGTGCTCGAGACGGGTTACGGCGCCATACGGAGTGCGCGCGTGGCCTGCCACGTCCTCGGCGACGCGGACCAGTCGAACGTACCGATTGAGCTCCGGATGGTGCGCCAGCTGCGTCAGCACGACCGCGAACCGGTGCGGCGTTCCGAAGGGAGGTAGCGTCACGCCCCGACCGACCTCGAGCAGCCCGTCCCGCGCGAGCGCCGAGGGATAGTCCGCCGGCGAACGGAGCAGCGCGGCTGCGCCGGGCCGTGCGACGTAACTCCAGGCCGTGTACCGGAAGCCCCGGGGAAGGCTCTGGTCGAGCTGAGCGAAGCCCGGCTCCGGCTGCGACAGCGGCGCGTCACCCGCGGCGAAGCGGACCGGCACGCTGCCGCCGACGAGCCGGGTGTCCGCGAATCCGTCCACCGTCACGGTCTCACGCGTCTCGTTTGCCCGCTGATAGGCCGCCGCCGGCTCGAGCGCGTCTGCCGGACGAGCTAGGCCGATCGTCCACGCGTCGCCCCTGAAGTCGTCGAGGACGGCGGCGCGAAGGTACGACGGCGTACGCTCCGACTGCACCTCGAGCAAGACGGTGGGGTGCGCGGGCCAGTGGAGGCCGGCGTACTGCGCATTCCAGACGAAGCCGACGCCGACGGATCCGGTCGCTGCATGCGCCAGGTTCCAGGACTGCCAGTGCACGAGCCCATGCTGCGCCGCCGTCGCCGAGCCGACCGCGACGGCCCCCGCGGCCACGACCGCTGCCGCCGGCAGCGCGAGCGCCGGCACGCGGCGCGAGCCTAGACCGGCGAGCACGACGAGCGCCGCGCCGAGGATCGCGGCGCCCATCGCGATGCCGTGCGACGGACCGAGGAGCGTTGCCGGCCAGCCCGCACCGACGAGAAGTGCGAGGGCGCTCGCGACCGGCTTTCGCGCGGCGGCGAACAGGGCGACGAGCAGCGCGAAGGTGAAGACGCCCGCGAGCACGAGCTCGCCCATGGCGACGTGCACGCGCGGGTCGAACGGGAGGTGCGTGCCGTAGAAGTCGTAGAGCCCGTCCCCGAACCGCGCTCCCAGGGCGGAGAACGCATCCGCGAGGCCGAAGCCCGAGCCCGGCTCCTGGAGCCTCCACGGGACGAGGTCGACGCCCACCGCGATCCGGGCCGCCGCGACGGTCGCGACTACGGCGCCGGCGACCCGCAACCAGCGGCCCCGCGGGGCGGCGGCCGCGAACGCAAGGGCGGCGAGCGCGAGCACGCGCCACAGCGGCGCGACCGGTTGCTCGAGCCGGAGCCACGCGAGCGAGACGACGACGAGCGCCGGGAGGACGACGCTTGCGGTGCGGGCGGCCCTACGCACGTACCGCCTCCTCCCGTGCCGCACCTCCGAGCGCTGCCGCGAGGTCGTCCCCCTGCCGGACGACGGCGACCGGCACGCCTGCCGCCTGCAGGCGCAGGAGCGCAGGCTCTGGGTGGTAGGGACGTCCCGCGAAGCTTGCCGCCTCGACGTGGACGAGCGCGACGGCCCGCCGTGTGAGGGCGCGCTCGAGCAGCCGGTCGACGAGCGCCGACTCGACGCGGGAGGTGACGACCACGAGCTCGAGCGACCGCGACACCGTGCTCGCACCCGACTCGAGCAGGACGGCGACGGGACGCTGCGCGTCCGGCTCGGCCGCGGCGAGCAGCTCGAGCGCCCGCTGCCACTCGGGGCCGTCCGCCGAGACCACCTGCGTCTCCCGCCCCGCGGTGTTGAGCGCGAGCACGCAGCGGCGACCGCGGCGCACCTGCGCGAGCAGGATCGAGCCGGCGACCCGGACGGCGGCGTCGAAGGACGAGTCCGGCGCCGAGCCCGCGACCGCCGCGGCGTCCCCGTCGAGGAGCACGGCGACCTGGTCGCGCGGCGAGTCCTCGAGCTCCTTCACCATCAGGGCCCCGCGCCGCGCCGTCGACGGCCAGTGGATGCGGCGCAGCGACTCTCCCTGCTGGTAGTCGCGGACGCTGTGGAGCTCGAAGCCGACGGGCCGTCGCAGCAGGAGGCGGCGGCCGTGCTCGGGGCCGGCGCCGCCGTCGAAGAAGAGCCGCCCGAGCTCGGTCAGGCGCGGGTAGACGACGAGCGCCTGCCGCTCCTCGAGCGCGAGACCCGCCTCGGCGAGGCCGAACGGATCCGCGATCGACAGCCGAACCGGAGAGAAGGGATGGCGTCCGCGCGGCACCTCCCGGAGCCGGTACGAACCCACGTGGCAGCCTCGGCCACGCGGCCGCAGCTCGACCTCCTCGGCCCCGAGACGCCCGACGTGCTCCCGGGCGACGACGGTCGGCAGCGGCACCCCCGGCTCCCGCTCGAGCACCAGCTCGACCGTGACGTCGTCGCGCTCGAGCAGCGTCTCCTGCCGCCACCGCCGCCTCACGTGCGGCTGCCGCAGCGTGATCCGGACCCAGGCCAGCGCGACCGGCACGGCAAGGACGAGACCCGCGGCCACCGGGTAGAGCGCGGGCGAGCCGAAGACGACAGCGACGATCCAGCAGAGGACGCCGAGAGCAAGTACCGCTCGACCCCGCGCGGTCATCAGACCGGAACCGGGGTGCGTGCGAGCGCGTCCGCGACGAGCTCCTCCGGCCCGAGCGCGGCCGAGCGGGCCTCCGGCGCGAGGATGAGCCGGTGGGCGAGCACCGGCACCGCGACCGCCTTCACGTCGTCCGGGACGACGTATTCCCGCCCTTCGGCCAGCGCGCGCGCCTTCGCCACGCGGAGCAGCGCGATCCCGGCACGGGGGCTGGCGCCGAGATAGAGGCGCGAGTCGCCGCGGGTCTGCCGGAGCAGCGCGACGACATAGCGACCGAGGCTCTCCTCGACGTAGATGCCGCGAGCCGCTTCCACCAGGCGCAGGACGTCCGCCGCATCCGCGACCGCCGGCAAGGAGTCGAGCGGAGGCCCACCGGCGCCGAAGGCGCCGGGGTCTACCCGCTGCGCGCCGGCGGGTTTGCCCACGGCGCTTGCAGCACCCCAGCTCGTCTGCTCGTCGAGCATTCGCGCCTCCTCGGCAAGGGGCGGGTAGCCCAGCGAGAGCCGCATCGTGAACCGGTCGAGCTGCGCCTCGGGCAAGGGGTACGTCCCCTCGTACTCGATCGGGTTCTGCGTGGCCATGACCATGAACGGCGGCTCGAGCGGGTACGTGACGCCGTCCACCGACACCTGCCGCTCCTCCATGCACTCGAGCAGCGCGGCCTGCGTCTTCGGCGAGGCCCGGTTCACCTCGTCGACGAGGAGAAGGTTCGCGAAGACGGGCCCGGGCCGGAACTCGAACTCGTTCTGCCGCTGGTTGAAGACGTTGACTCCGGTTACGTCCGACGGCAACAGGTCGGGCGTGAACTGCAGGCGGGAGAAGTCGCAGTCCAGCGACCTCGCCAGCGTCTTGGCGAGCATCGTCTTGCCGACGCCCGGGAAGTCCTCGATGATCGCGTGCCCCTCGGCGACGAGGCAGAGGACGATCAGTCGGAGCGTCTCGTCCGGCGCGTGCACGACCCGGCCGAGATTCTCGACGATGGTCGAGATCTGGCCGCTGGGGGCCGGCTCGACCGCCCGCTCAGCCATGACGGATCAGCGCCTCCACCTCGTCGAGGATGGCCGCTGCGATCTCCTCCTTCGGCGCCTTGGCGATCGTCCGCTCCCCGGCGGCCGCGACGAGGGTCACCTCGTTGTCGGCTGCGTCGAATCCGATGTCGGGGCGCGCGACGTCGTTGAGCAGGAAGAGATCGGCGCCCTTGCGCGAGAGCTTCTCCCGCGCCCGGTCGAGGCCTCCTGCTCCGGCGTCCGCGGCGAAGCCTACGAGGATCTGCCCCTCGCGGCGGCGCTCGCCGAGCGCCGAGAGCACGTCGGCCGTCGGCTCGAGCTCGACCGTCCACGCCGCGCTGTCCTTCGGCCGCTTCGCCGTGAGCGCCTCGGCGGGACGGTAGTCGGCGACGGCCGCGGCCATGACGACGACGTCGGCCTCGGCGGCGCGGGCGAGTGCCTCGCGCTCGAGGTCGGCGGCCGTGGGCGTCTCGACGACGGCCACCCCGACTGGCGCAGCCACCGCGAGGTTGGCCGCCAGCAGCGTCACTTCGGCACCGCGCCGGCGAGCCTCGGCCGCGACTGCGACCCCCATCCGGCCCGACGAGCGGTTGCCGACGTAGCGCACCGCGTCGAGCGGCTCGCGCGTGCCGCCGGCCGAGACGAGGACACGCTTTCCACTCAGGGGCCCCGTACTCACGAGCAAGGTACGCGCGGCACGAAGGATCTCGTCCGGCTCGGCCATCCGCCCCACGCCGAGCTCGCCCTCGGCCGTCTCGCCCTCGTCCGGCCCGACGAGGACGACGCCTCGCTCTCGCAGCGCCTCGGCGTTCGCGCGGGTCGCGGGATGCGACCACATCCGCGGGTTCATCGCCGGCGCTACGAGCACCGGCCCGCGGTGAGCGAGCGCCGCTTCGGTGAGGATGTTGTCGGCGAGTCCGTGAGCGAGCTTCGCGAGCGTGTTCGCAGTGCACGGCGCCACGACGAGCAGATCGGCGCGCGTCAGATGGAGGTACACGTCGTCTCCGGGCGGGCGGCGTGCCAGCGCGCGGAAAGTCTCCGCCGTGACGAAGCGCTCCGCACCGGGAGTGACGAGGGGGACGACGTCGTGGCCGTCCCGCACGAGCAACCGGCACAGCTCGCACGCCTTGTAGGCGCCGATACCGCCCGTCACCCCGAGGAGGACGCGGGACATGCCGAAATGATGCCTACCCGTCGCGCCCGTGGTTGACGCGCGGGACGCTGTCGTCAGGCCGTGTAGTCGTACTTGAGCATGCTCTCGGAGACTTCCTCGAGGGCCATGGTCAAGTAGTTCTTCGACCGGCTCTCGACGAGGGGCGGCAGGTTGTCGCCGAACATGCCCTCGCCGAGCTGGTGGTGGTAGTTGTTGATCTGCCGGGCACGCTTGGCCGCCACGATCACGAGCGCGTAGCGCGAGTCCACGTTCTCCAGCAGATCGTCGACGCGAGGTTCGATCATCGCCGCGGCATGGTAGCCGTCGCGCCGACCAGCCGGCGGACGAGGTTCGTCAGCTCTGCCACAGAGCGCTCGAGCCGGTCGTTCTCGATCACGTAGTCGAACTCTCGGGCCTGCTCGAGCTGTTGCCGCGCGAGCTCGATTCGCTCCCCTATCTCGCCTGCGCTCTCCGTGTCCCGATCCCGCAGGCGCCGCTCGAGCTCCTCGACGCGTGCGGAGACGAAGATCGTCACCGCGCCCGGAACCTCGCGCTTGACGCGCAGGGCGCCCTCCGTCTCGAGCTCGAGCAGGGGCACTTGGCCCTTCGCCGCGATCCGCTCGAGCTCGGAGCGGAGGGTGCCGTAGCGGTGGCCGGAGACGTACTCGACGTGCTCGAGGAACTCGCCGCGCCCGACGCGGGCGAGGAACTCGTCGTCGGAGAGGAACCAGTACTCGCGGCCGTCCTCCTCTGCGCGCCGCCGCTCGCGCGTCGTGGCCGAGACCGTCACCTCGATCCCGGGCACGCGCTCGACGAGCTCGCGGATCAGCGTCCCCTTGCCGGCGCCCGACGGTCCCGTGACTACGAGCACCGTCGGCGTCCGCTCGTCCACTAGCGACTGTTGAAGAGGCCGATCAGCTCCGTGCGCTGCCGGTCGGAGAGCCCGCCGACGGTCTTCGACTGGCTGATCCGGCAGGTGTTGAGGAACCGCGCGGCCTTCACGCGTCCGAACTTCGGGACCGCCATCAGGATGTCGATGACCTTCGCCGTCGAGACGTACTCGGGCGGGTTACCGAGGATCTGCTCGATCCGGACCTTGCCCTCCTTGAGGTCCTTCTTGAGCTTCGCCCGCTTGACGCGGACGTCGTTCGCTCGCTTGAGGGCGTCCATCCGCTGGTCGAGGGAACGAAGCGGCGCGTGCGCCTGCGTCTTGGTCGGACTCACGGCCGGCCGATCTTACCAATGCGCCCGTGACCTTCAAGCTGGGACTTTTCGCTCGGTTTCCGGGCTTTTTGGCGAACTCGTCGCGCCTTCCACCGTGGCAACACCCGCTTCGGTGCAGGCGGCGGCGAGCTCCGAGCGGACGCGCTCGGGCGCTCCCGGGTCCGCGAAGAGCACGGTTCCAAGGGCGACGTCCCGGGCGCCGCAGGCGACGAACTCGAGCGCGTCGCGGCCCGATTCGATCCCGCCCATGCCGACGATCGGCAGGCCCGTGGCGGCGTGGCAGACGCTCACTGCGTGCAGCGCGATCGGCTTGAGGGAGGGGCCGGAGAGGCCGCCGCTGCCGCGCGCGAGCACCGGCTGCAGCCGTCTGTCGAGGGCAACGGCACGCAGGGTGTTGATGAGCGACAGGCCGTCGGCTCCGGCCGCTGCGACCGCCTGCGCGACCGCCGCGACGTCGGGGTGGGCGGCGGACAGCTTCGCGTAGAGAGGCAGCGTCGTTGCGCGGCGGCAGGCGGCGACGATCTCGGCCGCCGAGTCGGCCGCCTCGTCGACGTTCGGACAGGAGAGGTTGAGCTCGATCGCCTCCAGGTCGTCCCCGGGGAGCCGCGCGCACGTCTCGGCGTAGTCGTCGGCGCAGAAGCCGCCCACGCTGACCCAGAGCGGCACGCCGAGCTCGCCCAGCCCCGGGAGGTGCTCGGCGAGGAAGCGCTCGCGCCCGGGGTTGGCAAGCCCGATCGCGTTGAGCATCCCGCGGTCCGTCTCGGCGATCCGCGGGGACGCGCTCCCCTCGCGGGGCAGCGGCGTGACGGTCTTGGTCACGAAGGCGTCGAGCTGCCGCGCGACCTCCGGCGCCGCGAGCGCGTCCAGGCAACCGCTGGCGTTGAGGATCCTCATGCCACCGCCTCCAGCGGTAGGCGGACACGCGCCGCGTCGAGCACCGGGCCCTCGAGGCAGAGCCGCTCGAGCGCGCCGTCGATCTCGACGACGCAGCCGTAGCAGGCGCCGTAGCCGCAGGCCATCGGCGCCTCCCAGGCGAGCTGTGCGGTCGGGCACGCGGCCGCCACCGCACGCAGCATCGGCTCGGGGCCACACGCGAGCGCGTCGTATCCCTCAGGCAGGACGTCCGTCACGAGCACGGGATCGATCACCACTTCAGCCCCTGGTAGCAGCACGGCGGCCTCCGCGTGCTGCCGCGAGCGAAATCCGATCACCGTCGGAGGAGCGTTCAGCTTTTCCGACAGCCAGGGCAGGGGCGCGATGCCGATCCCGCCGCCGACGAGGAGGGGCCGCTCGACGTCGAGCCGGTAGCCGTGGCCCAGCGGCCCGAGCACGCCGATCTCGTCGCCGACGCGGAGCCCGCAGAGCGCTCGCGTGCCGGGGCCGACGGGATCGACGAGAAACGCGAGCTCGCCGGGCGGCGCGAGGCAGAGAGAGAACGCCCGCGGCAGCAACCGCCCCGGGGCCTCGAGCATGAAGAACTGGCCCGGCACGCCGGGGTCGAGGCCCCCGCGCTCGAGCCGGAGCAGCGTGTACGGGCCCACGCGCTCCGTCCCGGTGACGCTAAGCCGGCTGGGCGACCCCGAGCTCTGCATCGATCCGTTCCTGGAGGGACACGACCTGCTCCGCCCGCGCCGTCGCGATCGCATGGACCGCCGCCGCCGCGCCGGAGAGTGTCGTGATGCACGGGACGCGCCGCGCGAGCGCGGCCTCGCGGATGGCGTAGCCGTCGGAGCGCGCGTTGCGGCCCTCCGGCGTGTTGATCACGAGGTCGCAGCGGCCGCGCCGGATCAGGTCGACGACGGTGGGCTCGCCGTCCCGCGCCTCGCTGAGCTTCCGCACCGGCTCGACCGCGATTCCCGCGAGGGCGAGCGTCTCGGCCGTCCCCTCGGTCGCGTACAGCTCGAAGCCGAGCCCGACGAGCGTCGCGGCGATCGGCACCGCCTGCTCGTGGTCGGGCTCGCGGATGGAGATGAAGACGGAGCCGCTGCGCGGCAGCCTCCGTCCCGCGGCGCGCTCGGCCTTGTCGAGCGCGGTCGAGAGGTCGGCGGCGCTGGCCATCACCTCGCCGGTCGAGCGCATCTCGGGGCCGAGCACCGGATCGCTACCGGGGAACCGCGCGAACGGCAGCACGGCCGCCTTCACGCTCCACTGCCGGGGCGGCCGCTCGGGCGGGAGCTCGAGCTCCGAGATCGTCGCGCCGAGCGCGAGGCGGCACGCGGCCCTGACGAGCTCGATCCCGGTCGCCTTGCTCACGAAGGGCACGGTCCGCGAGGCGCGGGGGTTCGCTTCGAGCACGTAGACCTCGCCGTCGCCCGTCACCGCGAGCTGGACGTTGAGCAGTCCGACGGCGCCGAGCGCCCTTCCGAGGATCCGGACGACCCTGGCGATCTCCTGTCCCTGCGCGAACGAGAGGCTCGGCGCAGGCAGGACGCAAGCCGAGTCGCCGGAATGGATCCCCGCCTCCTCGACGTGCTGCATGACCGCCGCGACGTAGGTGTCGACGCCGTCGCAGAGCGCGTCTACGTCGACCTCCACCGCATGCTCGACGAACCGGTCGACGAGGATCCGCTCGAACGGAGGCATCTCCCGCACCTCGTCCGCGGTGTAGCAGACCCGCATGGCGCGGCCGCCGAGGACGTAGGACGGCCGGACGAGCACCGGATAGCCGATCCGTTCGGCGATCTCGACCGCCTCGTCGGGCGACGCCGCGATCCCCCACTCCGGTGAGCGGAGCCCGTGCGCGCGCAGGAGGCCCGCGAAGCGCTCGCGATCCTCGGCGAGGTCCACCGCGTCGAAGGGCGTGCCGAGGATGCGATAGCCGGCATCCTCGATGGTGCGCGCGAGCTTGAGCGGGGTCTGGCCGCCGAACTGGATCACGACGCCGTCGGGCTGCTCCCGCTCGCAGATCGCGAGCACCGATTCGGCGTCGAGCGGCTCGAAGTAGAGCCGATCGGAGGTGTCGTAGTCGGTCGAGACCGTCTCGGGATTGCAGTTGACCATCACGGCCTCGTACCCGAGCTCGCGATACGTCGTGACGGCGTGCACGCAGCAGTAGTCGAACTCGATTCCCTGCCCGATCCGGTTCGGGCCCGAGCCGAGGATGACGACGCGCGGACGGCCTGCAACGGGCGGAGCCTCGTCGGCCTCGCCCCAGGTCGAGTAGTAGTAGTTCGAGGCGGCCTCGACCTCGCCCGCGCAGGAGTCGACGCGGCGGTACGTCGGGCGCACGCCGCAGTCGTGCCTCCTTTGCCGCACCGAGGTCTCGGTTGCGCACGCCGCGGCCGCGATGTCCGCGTCCGAGAGGCCGAGGCGTTTCAGCCGGAGCCAGCCGCCCGCGACGAGGGACTCCACCTCGCCGATCCGCTCGAGCGCCGCGCCAATCTGCGCGAGCTCCCGCTGGAAGAACGGGTGCACGTCCTCCGGGACGTCGGGGAGCAGCTGCCACGGCGTTGCGGCGCCGGCGTCGAGCTCGCGCGACCGGTGAGCCTTCAGGAACGCCTCGGCGAAGGTGCGGCCGATGCCCATCGTCTCCCCCACGGACTTCATCTGCGTGCCGAGCGTCCGGTCGGCACCCGGGAACTTCTCGAAGGCGAAGCGCGGGAACTTGACGACGACGTAGTCGAGCGTCGGCTCGAAGCTCGCGGGCGTCGTCCCCGTCAGGTCGTTCGGGATCTCGTCGAGCGTGTAGCCGACGGCGAGCCGGGCCGCTACCTTCGCGATCGGGTAACCGGTCGCCTTCGAGGCAAGCGCGGAGGAGCGCGAGACGCGCGGGTTCAGCTCGATCACGCGCACCTCGCCGGTCTCGCGGCTGCGGGCGAACTGGATGTTCGACCCGCCGGTGTCGACGCCGACCGCACGGATCACCGACACGGCAGCGTCGCGCAGCTCCTGGTACGCCTCGTCCGGCAGCGTCATCTGCGGCGCAACCGTGACGGAGTCGCCGGTGTGGACGCCCATCGGGTCGAGGTTCTCGATCGAGCAGACGATGACGACGTTGTCGATCCGGTCCCGGACGACCTCCAGCTCGAACTCGTCCCAGCCGCGCACGGACTCCTCGACGAGCACCTGGCCGATCGGCGACTCGGCGAGGCCGCGCTCGACCTGCCGGTACAGCTCCTCCTCGGTCGTGGCGAAGCCGCCCCCGTGGCCTCCGAGCGTGAAAGCCGGCCGCACGACAACCGGGAGCGTCAGCCCGGCGAGCTCGTCGAGCGACGTCACGACCCTCGAAGACGGCACCCTGAGGCCGCACGACTCGACCGCCTCCTTGAACTTGAGCCGGTCCTCCGCGCGCTCGATCACGTCGACGCGCGCGCCGATCAGCTCGATGTCGAGCTCGTCGAGGACGCCGGCGGTCGCGAGCTCTCGCGCGAGGTTGAGCGCGGTCTGGCCGCCCATCGTCGGCAGGAGCGCGTCCGGGCGCTCGATGCGCAGTACCTCCGCCACCGACTCGGCGTCGAGCGGCTCGAGGTAGGTGCGATCGGCGAAGCCGGGATCGGTCATGATCGTCGCCGGGTTCGAGTTGACGACGATCGTGCGGAACCCGTCCTCGCGGAGCACCTTGAGCGCCTGGCAGCCCGCGTAGTCGAACTCGGCTGCCTGCCCGATCACGATCGGGCCCGAGCCGATGATGCAGATGCTCTCTAGGTCGTTACGCCGCGGCATCGGCGACCTCGTTCACCCACTGTTCGAGCAGCGGCCAGGCGTCGTGCGGCCCCGGCCCGGCCTCAGGATGGAACTGGAGCGAGCGGGCGCGCAGCCCGGGCAGGTCGAGGCCTTCGACCGTCCCGTCGTAGAGCGAGACGTGCGATACCTCCGCCGCCTCGCTCGCCTGCACCGCGAAGCCGTGGTTCTGGCTCGTGACGAGGACGCGTCCCGTCTGCCGCTCGTGCACCGGGTGGTTCGCACCGCGGTGGCCGAACGGCAGCTTGTACGTCTCGTGGCCGGTCGCACGCGCGATCAGCTGATGGCCGAGGCAGATGCCGAGCACGTGCGTGCGTCCGAGCAGCTCCCGCACCGTGTTCGTCTCCGCCTCGAGCGGCTCGGGGTCGCCCGGCCCCGGCGAGAGGAGCACGCCGTCGTAGCCCGCGAGCTCGTCCGCATCCGTGTCGTGTGGATGGACGGTCACCGCCGCGCCGGCCTTCGCCAGCCGGCGCAGGACGGAGTTCTTGACGCCGTAGTCCACGACGGCGACCGAAACGCGGCCGTCCTCGGCGTAGACGTAGGGCTCGCCGGTCGAGACGTCTTCCACGAGGGCGCGCCCGAGCATCGAGGGTTGCTCCCTCGCGAGCTCGCTCGCCTTGTCGACCTCGGCTCCGGATGCGACGGCAATGCCCGGTGCGGAGCCGGCGTCGCGGAGGTGAAGGACGAGGCTCCGCGTGTCGATGCCGGTGAGCGCGACGATGCCGCGCTCGCGCAGCCAGTCCGTCCATTCCGGGCCGCGCGCCTCGCGCATCAGGACTGCTCGTGCGTGCGGGCGCCCTGATTCGCTCCGCTCCTCGGCCACCCCGTAGTTGCCGATCATCGGGGCTGTAAAGCAGATGAGCTGGTCCTCGAAGCTCGGGTCGGTGACGGCCTCCTGGTAGCCCGACATGCCGGTGGTGAAGACGGCCTCGCCGAGCGCGTGGCCCTCTGCTCCGACCGACTCGCCAGGCCAGACGGTGCCGTCCGCGAGCGCGAGGTAACCGCTCATGCCTCGTGCACCAGCGCGCCGCCGGCGAGCGTCATGCGCACCGCACCGGTCAGGGTCGACCCGAGCAGCCACGAGTTCGCCGACCGCGAGCGGAAAGGCTGCTCGCCGACCGTCCATTCGCGGTCGAGGTCGAGGAGGACGAGGTTCGCGCGCGCACCTTCGGCGACGCTGGGCCGGTCGAGCCCGAAGATCCGCGCCGGCCCGGCCGACATCCGCTCGAGCAGCGTCTCGAGCGGCAGCAGACCGGGCCTGACAAGGTGGGTGTAGAGGGCTCCGAAGGCGGTCTCGAGGCCGGTCACCCCGAACGGCGCCGCCTCGAACGGCACCTCCTTCTCGTGCGCCGCGTGGGGTGCGTGGTCGGTCGCGATCGCCTCGATCGTGCCGTCGCGCAGGCCCTCGAGCAGGGCGAGCCGGTCCTGCTCGGCCCGGAGCGGCGGGTTCATCTTCACGTTCGGGTCGAGCGAGCGGATCGCGTCGTCGGTGAGGACGAGGTGGTGCGGCGTCGCCTCGCCGCTGGCGGCGAGGCCGGTCTCCCGTGCGCGGCGCAGGGCGTCGACGGACTCGGTCGCCGAGAGGTGAAGGACGTGGACCCGCCCGTGCTCGTACGCGGCGAGCGCCAGGTCGCGCTCGACGGCGACCGATTCGGCAATGGAGGGGTACCCGGCGAAACCGAGCTCGGCGGCGACGCGCCCCTCGTGGACGTGACCTCCGCGCGAGAGCGTCGGCTCCTCGCAGTGGAGCGCGAGCGGGCGGTCGGTGATCGAGGCGTACTGGAGTGCCCGGCGCATCAGGCCGGCGGAGGCGACGGGCGCGCCGTCGTCGGAGAAGGCGACCGCGCCGGTGTCCGCCAGCTCGCCCATCTCGGTCAGCTCCTCCCCGCGCTGCCCCCGCGTGATGGCGGCGAGGAACCCGACCGGCACCTCGGCTTCGCGGCGCGCCGTCTCCACGAGCGAGCCGAGCGCCGTCGCGGAGTCGACGACCGGATCGGTGTTCGGCATCGCGAGGATCGCGCAGTAGCCGCCGGCCGCGGCTGCTGCGGTGCCGCTCGCGACGGTCTCCTCGTCCTCGCGGCCGGGCGTACGCAGGTGGACGTGCGGGTCGATGAACGACGGCGCGAGGACGAGCCCCTCCGCCTCGACGACGCGGTGCTCGTTCGCGTCCACCCTCTCGGCGACCTGGACGATCAGGCCCCCGTCGATCCGCACCTCGAGCGGCGCGTCGATCCCCTCGACGGGATCGAGCACACGCGCGCCGCGAATCACGAGATCGGCGCCCGGGCGCTCCTTCTGCCACAGCATCACGCCACCTCCGCCGCCGCGAGGGCCTGCACGCCGACCGGGCCGCCGGTGAGCACGTCGTAGAGCACGGCCATCCGCACGACGAGCCCGGAGCGGACCTGGTTAGTGATCAGCGACTCGGGCGAGTCGGCGATGCGCGGGTCGATCTCCACGCCGCGGTTCATCGGCCCGGGATGCATGACCTTCTGCCCCGGGCGCAGCCGCTCGGGCGTGATGCCCCAGCGCGCCGCGTACTCGCGCAGGCTCGGGACGAAGTTCGCGCCGGCCTCCATCCGCTCGTTCTGCATCCGGAGGACGTAGACGACGTCGGCGTCGTGGATCGCCTCGAGGTCCGCGGTCTGCTCGGCCGGGAGCTCCCGCGGCAGCAGGGCCGGCGGCCCGACGAGCTTCGCCCTGATCCCGACGAGCGCGAAGGCCTGCAGCAGCGAGCGCGCCACGCGGGAGTGGAGGACGTCGCCGACGATCGCGACGTGCAGGCCCTCGAGCCGGCCGAGCTCTTCCCGCAGGGTGTAGAGGTCGAGCAGCGCCTGCGTCGGGTGCTGATGCTTGCCGTCGCCGGCGTTGACGACGTGCGCGTCCGTGACCCGCGCGACGAGCTGCGGCGCACCGATCTGGGGATGCCGGATCACGATCACGTCGGGGTCGTAGGCTCCGAGGGTGAGGGCCGTGTCCTTGAGGGACTCGCCCTTGTCCACCGAGGAGCCGGCCGACTTGACGGTGAGCGTGTCCGCCGAGAGCCGTTTCGCCGCGAGCTCGAACGAGGACTGCGTGCGCGTCGAGGACTCGTAGAAGAGGTTGATCACCAGGTGCCCCTTGAGCGTGGGCAGCTTCTTGACGTGACGCTCGAGCGAGGTCTCGAAGGTGCGCGCCGTGCCGAGCAGACGCTCGACGTCGTCGCGCGTCAGGTCGGCGACGGAGAGGAGGTGCCGCTTCGGCGGGCCTGCAGGTGGGCGGAGGTCGTCCTTGACGAGACGGATCATCCGCTCTCCTCTTCGGGGCTCGGGACGAGCAGGACTGCGTCGAGCTCGTCCACCTCGACGAGCTGCACCTGGATCCGCTCGCCGCGCGCCGTGGGCAGGTTCTTGCCGACGTAGTCCGGCCGGATGGGGAGCTCGCGGTGGCCGCGGTCGACGACGACGGCGAGCTGGACGCGCGCCGGCCGCCCGTAGTCGAAGAGCGCGTCGATCGCCGCGCGGATCGTGCGGCCCGTGTAGAGGACGTCGTCGACGAGCACGACCGTCCGTCCGTCGAGCGGGAAGTCGAGCTGCGTCGCGCGGACGAGCGGCTGCGGCGCGAGCGGCGCCTCGCCGCCGCGGACGGTGACGTCGTCGCGGTAGAAGGTGATGTCGACGGCGCCGAGCGCGGGTGCGACTCCGGCGCGCTCCTCGACGAGGCGCGCAAGCCGCCGCGCCAGCGGGACGCCGCGGGTCTGGATCCCGACGAGTGCGACCTCGTCGAGGTCCGGGTTCGCCTCGATGATCTCGTGGGCGATTCTCGAAAGGGTCCTCGCGAGCCCGTCGGTGTCGAGGAGGGTCTTCCCCTGTATGGGGGCGTGCGTGCTCATCCGACTCCTTTCCGGCCTCGCTGGACCGGGTTAAAGGGGTTCGTGCAAGCGCGACTGTAGCTGGCCTGCCGGACAGCCGCCGGAGCGGGGCCTCGACGGCGGTACGGGTGACACGAGTGCTGACGGCGCGGCACGCGTTACGGTCCCGCTCGTGAACGAGGAGCTGCTCGACCGCTACGCGGAACTCATCGTCGGCTTCGGCGCGAACGTCCAGTCCGACCAAGTCGTCGCGATCGAAGCCGCGCACGAGGCGGCGCCGCTCGTGCGGCGGCTCGCGCGACGGGCGTACGAGCGCGGCGCGCGCTACGTCGACGTCGTCTACTTCGACGCCCAGGTGAAGCGGATCCGGATCGAGTCGGCGCCCGACGACTCGCTCGAGTGGGTGCCGCCGTGGCTGGGCCGGCGCATGCTCGACCTCGGGGAGCTCGACGCCGCGCGAATCGTGCTGACACCGTTCGTTCCGCCCGGCCTGCTCGAAGGGCTCGATCCGGCGCGGGCCGGCCGAGACCGCCTGCCGACGGTGCGGGAGCTGTTCAAGGTGGTCGACGACCGCTCGGTGGCCTGGACCGTCTCGCCGTTTCCGACGGAGGGGTGGGCACAGCGCGTCTTCCCGGAGCTCGAGCCGGCGGCCGCCGTCGAGGCGCTCTGGCGCGACCTCGAGCACGTCTGCCGGTTGGACGAGCCGGATCCGTCAGACGCGTGGACGCTCCGCATCGACGAGATCTGGCAGGTGGCCTCCCGGCTCGACGAGCTCGAGCTCGACGCGCTGCGGTTCCTCGGCCCCGGCACGGATCTCACCGTGGGTCTCCTCCCCAGCTCCCGCTTCGCGAAGGAGGGCGGAGCCTCGACGACGCGCACCGGGATCCGCCACGTGCCGAATCTCCCGACGGAGGAGCTGTACACGACGCCGGATCCCGAGCGGACGGAGGGCGTCGTCGCCTCGACGAAGCCGCTCGACGTGGGCGGCTCGACCGTGACCGGGCTCCGGGTCCGCTTCGAGCAAGGGCGCGCGGTCGAGATCGAGGCCGACTCGAACGCGGAGACGCTGCGGCAGCGCTGCGCGACTGACGACGGTGCCGCGCGACTGGGAGAGGTGGCACTCGTCGATGGCGGCAGCCGGATCGGCCGCCTCGGCAGGATCTTCTTCAACACGCTGCTCGACGAGAACGCGGCGAGCCACATCGCGCTCGGCGACGCCTACTCGAGCCCGATCGCCGATCCGGAGGATCTACCGCGGATCAACGAGAGCGAGATCCACGTCGACTTCATGGTCGGCTCGGACGAGGTGACGGTCAGCGGCGTGACCCGCGGCGGCGCGGAGCTGCCGCTGCTCGTCGGCGGGACGTGGCAGATCTGACCGCGGCGTAGAGCCGGGACCACTGGCGCGGATCGAGGTCGCGCGCGGCCGCGTGCGGATCGAAACCGAGCTCGTGGGCGGCTCGGTGGACGACGCCGCGCGGCAGGATCCGGTCGAGCGGAGCCTGGGCCGCGAACGCGCGGCGCAGCAGCTCTTCGTACGCGCTCGCCTGCGCTGGCGGGACGAGCGGCTCGGCGCGTCGCCGGGCGCGCATCACGGCGGCGTCGACGCTCGGTGGAGGGACGAAGCACGCCCTCGGTACCCGCCGGACGAGATGCAGCTCGTACCACGCTCCCCACGCGCAGCCGAGCAGCGTCGACGGCCAGACCGCCGTCCGCTTCGTGGCGAGCCCCCACGCCACGATCGCGTCGAGGTGCGTCAGCGGCAGGCTCGGATCGCCGAGCAGGCGCCGCAGGATCGCGGTTCCCGCGGCGAATGGGAGGTTTGCGACGACGGCGAACGGCTCGGCCGGCAGCGGCATCGCGGTCGCGTCGCCCGCCACTACCTCGACGCGCGGATCGCTGCCGAAGCGCGTGTGGAGCCGTCGCAGCGCGGCCGGGTCGAGCTCGACCGCGCGCACGCGCGCGCCTGCGTCCGCGAGCGCGCGTGTGAGGACGCCGTTGCCCGCGCCGAGGTCGAGCACGAGCGTGCCGGGCTGGACGCCGGCGTCGCGGACGAGCTCGTCTGCGAAAGCGCGACTACGAAGAGCGTGACGGCCAGGCGGCCGCGCCTGCGGTGAGGCGCGCCCTGCCACGGACCATCACCATCGTCATAGCACCCATGCTAGGGCTCCGCAATCAGGTCGTCGGGCTCGGTGAGCGCCTCGATCGCGTCCTGCGCCGTCTCGAGCTCCGCCTCGGGGACGAGGACGCTCACGGCGTCGTCCTCCGGGGCCTGCTCGATCGACGAGTCGATGCCGGCATTCCGGAGGATCTCCTGCAGCTCCTCGGCCTCGGCGACGTCGCCGGCGACGGCGACCTGGACCATCCCGCTCATGAGGGATCGATCATAGGCACCTCGGCCGGGTCGGCGCCGACCTCCGTACGCGGCGGGCGCGCGCCGCTCTTGACAAGGCGCGGCGCGCCCCGTTCCGGGAAGGGCACCTCGATCAGGTCGAAGTCGCGCGGCACGACGGTGTCGGGGAAGACCTCGCGCGCCTCGTCGGCGAGCTCCGGCCCGAAGTAGCGCGGCGAGACGTGGGTGAGCGCGAGGAGGCGCACTTGTGCGAGGCGGGCGACCTCGGCGGCCTGGGCTGCCGTCGAGTGCAGCGTCTCGCGTGCCCGCTCCGTCTCGTCTGTGAGGAAGCTCGCCTCGTGCACGAGCAGGTCCGCGCGGTGCGCGACCTGGACGACGACCGGCGACGGCGCCGTGTCTCCCGTGAGGACGATCCTCCGTCCCGGCCGGGACTCGCCGAGCACCTCCGCGGGCGTCACGGTCTGCCCGGACGGGACCGTCACCTCCTCCCCGGCCTGCAGCCGTCCGCGTGCCGGCCCGTCGGGGACGCCGAGCGCGTCGGCGGCCGCCACGTCGAAGCGTCCGGGCCGCTCCTGCTCGACGATCGCGAACCCCACCGCGTCGAGCCCGTGCTCGGCCTGGAAGACCTCGATCGCGTAACCGCCGCGCTCGAGTCTTTCTCCCGGCTCGACCTCGACGGGAGTCAGCGGATACGGCAGCCGGCCGACGAACGGCCGCAGGCGGCTGAACAGCTCGCCCAGGCCGTGCGGACCGTAGACGGTGAGCGGCGTCTCGTCGCGGCCCCGGAGCGCGAACGTCTTCAGCATCCCCGGCAGGCCGAGGAAGTGGTCGGCGTGGAAGTGCGTGAGGAAGATCTCCTGCAGGTCCGGCAGGCCGATCGCCGACCGCTGCAGCTGGCGCTGCGTGCCCTCGCCGCAGTCGAAGAGCAGACGCTCGCTCCCGCGCCGGACGAGGAGCGCTGCAGGCCCGCGCTGCGCGGTCGGCATCGAGGCGGCCGTGCCGAGGAAGACGACGTCGAGGTCCACCCGGCGATTCTAGGAACGAGCGACTAATAACCCGGCTTCGCGTGGCCGATAAACCGCCGGTGGACGAGCGCAAGCGGCTGCGGCGCGGGCGCGACCTCACACGGTCGCTCACGTTGCTGCGCGTCTTCCTGCTCGCGTCGGCGCTCATCTGCACCGGCGCGGGAGTCGCGCTCGGCTCGATCCTCTCGCACTCGCTCAGGACGGAGGCACTCAGCGCCGAGAAGACCGCGCTCGCCCGCTACGTCGACGGCGTCGTGGAACCCGTGCTCGTCCATGCCAACCACGTCGTCGTCCCGTGGAGCCAGGACGCGCGGCTCGCCCAGGGCGTGCTTCGGCAGCGGGACATCGTCACGGTCAAGGTCTGGAAGGCCGACGGCGTCCTCGCCTGGACGAACACGGTCTCCCGCTCGAGCCGCGGCCGCCTGCTCCCGAACCGCGACCGGAACCTGATCGACCATCGCTTCCCGCTCGACGACGAGCTCGGCGAGACAATCCACGAGAACCGACCGATCGCCGCGCTCGTCGGCACGGGCGCCTCCGGCGAGGACGCCTTCGAGCGGGATGGTCTCGGCTTCGCCCATCTGTTCGAGGTGTATGCGCCGATCGAGAACGAGACCGGCTCTCGGGCGATCGGGGCGTACGAGATCTACGCAGACCCGCGGGCGCTCGGCCGCCTGATCGGCTCGCGCCGCACCATGCTCTGGCTCGCGGTGGGGCTCGTCTTCGCGGCGCTCTGGGCCGCGCTCGCCCTCCTGGTTCGCGGCGCCTCGCGCACGCTCACGCGCCAGAACGCGAAGCTTCGAACCCGGACGCTGCGGCTCGCCGAGGCCAACCGGCTGCTCGAGGAGAGCGGGCTCGAGGCGGTCGAGAGCCTGAATGCAACGGTCGATGCGAAGGATCCGTACACCGCCGGGCACTCGCAGCGCGTGCAGAGGATCGCCGTCGCCCTCGGTGAGCAGCTCGGGCTCGACCAGCCGCGACTCGACGTGCTCCGTTTCGCCGGTCTCTTCCACGACATCGGCAAGATCGGCGTTCCGGACGCGATCCTGACCAAGCCGGACCGGCTGACGGAGCTCGAGTTCGAGATCGTGAAGCGCCATCCGGAGGACGGCGCGCGCATCGTCGGTCGGCTCCACCGGCTGCAGGCGGCGGTGCCGGCGGTCCTCCATCACCACGAGCGGTGGGACGGGAATGGCTACCCGCGTGGGCTCCGCGCCTTGGAGATTCCGCTCGAGGCGGCGATCGTCGGCCTGGCCGACGCGGTCGATGCCATGACTACCGATCGCCCCTACAGCGGTGCCCGGACGCTCGAGGAGGCGACGGAGGAGATCGTCCGGAACCGCGGCACCCAGTTCGCGCCGGCCGTCGTCGACGCGTTCGTGGCGCTCGTGGAGCGGATGCCGGATCTGTTCGGAGCCGATCCGGCGGCCGGCGAGCTCGTTCCCGCCTGATCCCGCACGGCGCTAGGCTCGCGCCATGGCCGACCCGACCGTGCTCGAGGTCTACCGGCGCGAGGTGACGCCCGAGCTGTACCGCGACGTTCGGGAGCTGTACAAGCGCCACTCGCTCGCCGAGGACGCGCGTGACCTCGACGGCCTGATCTCTACGCTGACGCCAGACTGCGTCTACGAGCTCGTCCAGACGGGTCACCGCTGGGAGGGTCACGACGGCGCTCGTCGCTTCTACACCGAGCTGCTGACCGCCTTTCCGGACATCCGGTTCAACCTGACCGACATCGTGATCGGGCCGCAAGGCGTCTGCGAGGAGGCGAACGTGACGGCGACCCAGCACGCGCCGTGGCTCGGGGCGCGCCCCGCCGAGGGGCGGCTCGAGTGGAAGGTCGTGATCTGGTTCCCGTGGGATCCGGAGCGACGGCTCTTCCGCGGCGAGAAGGTCTACGTCAGCGGCATCGACGTTCCCTCGGCAGCCGCCTAGGGCACGACGAGCTTCTCGCCTGGGACGATCGTCGCGCCGTCGAGATGGTTCCGCCGCTCGAGCAGCCAGACGCCCTCGCGCGGGTCGCCGGCGTACGTGCGCGTGGCGACCGTCCAGAGCGTGTCGCCGGGCCGCACGACGTAGGTGCGCTTCGGCCCCGCGCCGTTCGAGCTATGGGCGGCGAGGCCGACGAGGAGTGCCACGGCGCAGAGGAGAATCAGAAGCTTCCCGAACATCTGTTCGCATGCTACGCGAACAGACGTTCGCTTGTCAAGAAAGCCGGATCAGCTCCGGCTGGATCCGTCCGCCGTCGATCTCGAGCAGGAGCATCGTGTGGCCGGGCGCCCTCCGCCGCTCGGTCGGCGAGCCAGGGTTGAGGATCCAGACCTCGCCTGCGCGGGCGACCTGCGGCTCGTGCGTGTGGCCGTAAATGACCGCCGCGCAGCCGGGAAAGCGCCGCGCGAGGCGCTCTTCGCGCCCCGGCCGGGGTCCGGCGTCGTGCGTCATCCCGATGGGGAGACCGCCCACGTCGACGACGAGCGTCTCCGGCAGCCGTTCGCAGAGCGCCGCGTCGTCCATGTTCCCGTGCACGGCATGCACCCGTGGCCCGAACGCCTCGAGCTCCTCGAAGGCCGACGCCGCGACGACGTCGCCCGCGTGGAGGACGAGGTCGGCGGCCCGCAGGCGCTCGACGCACGCCTCCGGAAGGCTGCGCGCGCCGCGCGGGAGGTGGGTGTCGGCGACGACCGCGACGCGCACGGTCACGGCGCGCCCGCCAGCACGGCGTCGACGAGCTTCGCGGCGCCGAACCGGACGGGATCGTCGGCCGGCAGTCCCGTCTCCTCCTCCGCCGATGCGACGGCCGCGCGCGCCTCCGCCTCCCCGAGCGCGCGAGTGTTGAGCGCGACCGCCGCGACCCGCGCCGGCCGGGCCGGCAGGGCGAGCGACTCGTGGAGCTCGACGAGCTCCCGCAGGGGTGGAATCGGGTGCGGCCCGCCGCCGGCGCCCTCGATCTCCGTGCGGCCCGCCTCGTGGCAGAGCACGAGCAGATGCGGGACGCTGCCGTGGTACAGGCCGAGCGCAACGCCCGAGTAGACGGGGTGCAGGAGCGCGCCCTGACCTTCGACCCAAAGTAGCTCGCCTCCCCGCTCCCGGCCTTTGACGACGAGCCGTTCCGCGGCACCGGCGACGAAGTCCGCGACGACCGCGTCGACCGCGATACCCCAGCCGGCGATCGCGATCCCGGTCTGTCCAGTCGGGACGAAGACCGAGCGCAGGCCGCGACGCTGCGCCTCGCGATCGAGCTCGAGCGAGACGGTCATCTTCCCGATCGCGCAGTCCGACCCGACGGTGAGCACGATCGTCGCGTCGACCGAGAGGTTCTCGCCGGTCGTGGTCGAGAGGTCGGCGGGGGGACGTCGCAGGTCGCGCAGCTCGACGCCTCGCTCGTCGGCGAGCGCCCGCAGCTCCGGGTCGTCGGCGAGGAACACGTGGAGGCCGTTCTCGACGTCCAGGCCGTGCTCGACGCACTCCCGCAGGAGCCGGATCCACTCGGGCGGGAAGCGCCCGCCCTGCGTCGCGACGCCGACGAGCGCGGTCGTCGGCCCGAGCGGGAGTGCCTCCTCGACGCGGCCCACGACCGGCACGCCGTCCTCGGTCTGCCCAGCGCGCGCCGAGTCGAGGATCGCGGCGACGTCCCGACGCCGGTAGCGGAGCACGCCGCGCATCGTCTTGCCGTAGTGCGGGTCGCCCGAGAAGCCCTCAGCGAGCAGCAGATAGCGCGTGGACACCGAGCCCCGGCTCCTCCGGTGGAAGCTGCACGCCATCGACGAACGGCACGCCGGGCCACGGATCGTGCGCGAGCAGGAGGTTGCCATCGAGGTCGACGTGGTCGAAGAGGGAGGCGACCTGCGCGCCCGCCGAGATGCCGAGCCCCGACTCGACCATGCACCCCAGCATGCAGCCGAGCCCGAGTGCGCGGGCGGCGTGCACCATACGCAGCGCCTCCCGAATGCCGCCGGACTTGGCGAGCTTGACGTTGATCCCGTGCGCCCGCTCCGCGCAGGCCGCGACGTCGCGGAGCGTGTGGCAGTCCTCGTCCACGTAGATCGGAAGCGGCGAGCGGCCTTTGAGCTCGGGCGCGCCCGGGTCGCCGGCGGGGAGCGGCTGCTCGCAGTACTCGACGCCGAGCTCGGCGAGCTGCGGCAGGGCCTCGAGCGCCTCGTCGAGGCTCCACGCTTCGTTCACGTCAACCTGGAGCGGCAGGTCACCGGCGACGCCGCGCACCGCACGGACCCGCTCGACGTCGCGCCCGTCGCCGGCGCCGAGCTTGAGCTTGAGCCGCCGGAAGCGGGCGAGCGCCTGCTCGGCGCGCCGCGCCATGTCGTCGGGATCGCCGAGCCAGACCGTCCAGCTCGTCGGCGGGCCGGCGCGGCGGAGCCCGAGCAGCCGCCAGACGGGCTGGCCGAGGAGCTTCCCCTGCAGGTCGTGGAGGGCCGCGTCGACGGCCGCGCGGGCCGCGAACTCCCGGGCGGGCAGCCGCTCCATCACCTCTTCGAGCGCGAACGGATCGTCGCCCAGCAGCTCCGAGTGCTCCTCGACGTACGCCTGGGCCGACTCGGCCGACTCGCCGTAGCGGTCGATCGGCTGAGCCTCGCCGAAACCGGAGACCCCGGAGCTCCGGAGCTCGACGACCACGGCATCCTCGGTGTCGTGGGCGCTGCGCGAGATGACAAAGGTCTCCGCCAGCTCGAGCGTCACGATCCGGGCGGAAGCGTCCACGGCCGGAACGTACCAACGCCGAGCCGCCGCTAGACTGGGTCGTCCCCGGCGCCCGTAGCTCAGGGGATAGAGCGCGCGCCTCCGGAGCGCGAGGTCGCAGGTTCGATTCCTGCCGGGCGCATTTCAGGTGGCCTTGACGCGGATGCGTCTCTAGGCGATGCGCTCGACTACGAGGACGTTGTCCGGCGATTGGACGTTGTCGGGCACCTGCTGCAAGAACCTCACGCGCCACGGGCCCGACCCGTCTGACAGATAGAGCTCCTGGCCCTCCGCGGGCTCCTTGTCCGGAACGTCGTAGGAGTAGTCGTACATGACCACGGGGCCGTCCAGCGTCCCTTCGCGAACAGTCCAGAGGTAGGGCGCCATAGGCGGAGTCTCTCACGCTCACCCCGGGCCGTAACTGGTTCGTTCGAGGAAGGTGTCCGCCGCGTCGTCGCGAATCGTCGTCGAGCAGGCTTCACGACGAGGAGGTAATGGTGGTCAGTTGGGCGCGGTATCTCGGATCTGCGGTGGGGTTCGGCTTTGGTGTCGTGTGGATGACGGCGGGGCTCGGCGCGGCAATCGTCTCCTTGCTGTTGGCGGCCCTCGGCTATGGCATCGTCTTCCTGGCAGAGCGCGCGCGGGCGAACGCGGCCACGCACCAGCCGGCGAACGAGACGCTGCACACGGACGACGGCCTCCTGCCGATCGACGACGAGTTCAAGGTCGACCACCGGAGCTACTACGAGCCGAGCGGCGACGAGACGACTCCACTCGCCGCCGAGGCCGAATACGGCTGGGCCCGCGCCTACGAAGCCATCCCCCGAGCGTAGGAGCCGTTACTTCTGTCGCCGGAGCGCTTCGATCCAGGACCGTTGCAAGTCCTCATCGGCTGCGTCGGACGAGCCTTCGTCCTGGCGTGCGTGCCGAAGCTCGATCTGCAGTTGATCGATTTCCTCGACGAGCATGAGGATCGCGCGACCGGCGGCGGCGTACTTCTCGGTACTCGCCTGTCGTAGCTCCTCGCCCCAGCGCCGAAGCGCCGCGAGCTTGTCGTCGTCCAAACGCACGTGAACTGAGTATCGCGCCAGGCGGGCTCAGACGACGGGTGCGAGCTCCGTGCCGAGGCCGAGCAGCAGCCCGAGGTCGGCGACCGCCGCGCTCGTGGTGAGGAAGAGGACGACCCCGTCCCGCGGAGCGTGGATCTCCTCTCGGACGTCTCCGTGCAGCGTCGTCACCCGGCCGAGGGCCTGGCCCTCCACCACCTCCTCGCCGACGGCGACCACCGCCACCCAGAAGCCTGCGTCACGGCAACGGAGCCAGTCGAACGCTCCCACGAGCCGCATGTCCGCTCGCGGCGGATGCGGCCGCCCGGGCAGCATCTCGAGCGAGCGAAGCACGTTCCGCGTTCCCTTGAAGAGCAGCTCGACCGCGGCCGGATCGAGCTGCCCGCAGCCTCCGGCCTCGGCGATGATCGCGGGGATCCCCGCCTGCGCGGCGGCGCTGCAGGTCATCCCCGCCAGCCCGGCCTGCGGGTCCTCGCGGACGACGTACGGCAACCCGAAGGCGACGGCCATCGCCCTCGCACGCTCCTCGACGGGCGAGGCGTCGTAGATCGCGAACGGCTCGAGCGCCTCGACGAGGTCACCGCCGTGCAGGTCGATGAGGGCGTCGGCCGGCGCGAACACCTCGTCGAAGATCGAGCGCGCGAGTGCGTCCGTGTACGTCCCTTCGTACGTTCCGGGGAAGCAGCGGTTGAGGTTCTTCCCGTCCTCGGGCACGACGAACGCCGAGCGCCGTTCGAACGACTGCATGCTCACGACGGGAACCGCGGTGATCGAGCCCGCGAGCTCGCTGGTGTCCAGCTCGTTCATGACCCGGACGACGGCCGCGATGGACGAGTACTCGCACCCGTGCACGCCGGCAATCAGCGCGACGTGCGGGCCATCGCGGGCGCCGCGGGCCTCGAAGGCAGGGTGCTCGAGACCCGCGAGCCGTGGGTCGGAGAAGACGATCGTCCGGCGCTCCACCACGCCGGGCATCTTCTCGCAAGACGCGGCTGGTCAGGAAAGGCACGTCCCCGGTTCGTACTCGCCCCCTTGAGTACCGGGCGTTAGTGGCTAGTCAACGTGCCTTTGCCGCAGGCAATTTCCTGACCCTGTACTCCTCATAGGCGAAAGCCCGTCCGGTGCCTCACCCGGACGGCCGGGAACGCCCCGGACGTACGGCGCAAGCACGTTCGCACGTTGCACCTCGCTCCGAGCGAGCGACATTGGCGAGGTGCAGGTCGAATGGGAGCTTCGCGAGCAGAGTCCAGCAAGGTCCCCGCCGTCATCCGCGAGGCTGCCGAGCGCAACTAGCCTCACCACCGGTGCGCCGGTACCTCCGCAGTCTCGACCCGCGCCTGCCCGGCGACGTCTACGTGCTCGAGCTGGGGGCGCTCGTCAACGCGTTCGGGAACGGCGTCGTCCTTCCATTCCTCCTCATCTACCTCCACAACGTGCGCGGGATCCCGTTCGGCCTGGCAGGCAGTGCGGCGGCGGTGCAGTCGGCGGCCGCGCTCGCGAGTGGCTTCCTCGGCGGGACGCTGTCCGACCGGCTCGGCCCGAAGCGCGTGCTGCTCGGCGCGCTCGCCGTGATGACGGTCGCGTTCGCGCTCATGCCGCTGATCCGGACGGCCGGGAACGCCTTCGCGATCTACACGCTCTGGGGCGTCGGCAGCGGCTCGTTCTGGCCGGCGCAGTCCGCTCTGCTCGCGGGGCTCACGCCGTCGACACGCCGCGCTCCCGCCTACGCCCTGCAGCGGCTCGCGATGAACGTCGGCGTCGCCCTGGGCGGCGTCGCCGCCGGGCTGATCGCTTCGGTCGGGCACCCGCGGACGTTCACCGTCCTGTTCGCGATCGACTGCCTCACATTCGCCGGCTACATGCTCGTCCTCGCCCGCGTCCGCTCGCCCGGCCTACACGAGGAACGGCTCGGCGGCAGCTGGCGCGCAGTGCTGCGCGACCGGGTCTTCACGACGTACACCCTCCTCAACGCCGCGTTCATGACCGCTGCGATCTCGCTCGTGGTCGAGCTGCTGCCCGCCTTCGGGAAGAACGTGACCCGCATCAGCGAGAAGGAGGTCGGGATCGTGTTCGCGCTCGACGCGGTCGGAGTCGCCGTCTTCCAGCTCCCGGTCGTGAAGCTCGCCGAGGGCCGGCGGCGCATGCGCGGCTTCGCGCTCATGGGGACGCTGTGGGCGGCGACGCTGCTCGCCGTGTGGGCGACCGGGGAGTGGACGCGCGCCACCGCGGCGTTCGCGCTCCTCGCCGGCGCGATGCTCGTCTTTGCACTCGGGGAGTGCCTGCACGGGGCGATCCATGCGCCGCTCAGCGTCGACCTCGCGCCGCCGCAGCTCGTCGGCCGCTACCTCGCGGCCGCGAGCACCTCGTGGCAGATCGGCTGGATCATCGGGCCGGCGGCGGGCGGCTTCCTGCTCCAGCACCGGCCGCTTCTGCTGTGGCCGATCGCGGCGGGCGTGAACCTCGCCTGCGCCGCGGGCGCGCTCGCGCTCGAGCCGCAGCTGCCCGCGGCGGTGCGCCGGACGCCGCCCGGCGAAGCCGCTCCAGTGCTGCCCGCGCCGGCCAGCGGGTAGCATTCCCGGGCCATGCCCGCGACCGTCGACCCTCTCAGTACCGGTGCCCAGCCTGCCGCGCATCCGTTCGCGCCGCGCCGTGCCGGGTCGGCCCGTCGCGGAGCCGCGCCCCGGCCCCGCTGAGCTCAGCGCCGGCGGCGTCACCTGGGTCCACCTCCTCGCGCCGTCGACGGAGGAGGCGCAGGAGCTCGCGACTCGCTTCGGCTGGCATCCGCTCGACGTCGAGGACGTCCTGTCGCGGCGTCAGCGCCCGAAGGTGGACGTGTACTCCGGTGACGACTCCGGCAATGGCGGCTACCTCTTCGCCGTCCTCCACTTCCCGGTCTACGACGCCGCGGTCGGCCGCCTCAACGCCGGCGAGCTCGACGTCTTCATCGGCCCCGACTACATCGTCACGCTGCCTGCGGTCGAGCTGCGGCCGGTCAGCCTCCTCTTTCGCCGCGCGGAGGAGAGCGAGCAGGTGCGCGACCAGCTCCTGTCGCGCGGCTCCGGCCGCCTGCTGTACGAAGTGCTCGACGATCTCTACGACTACTGCTTCCCGATCCTCGACAAGATCGGCTTCAAGCTGGAGCAGATCGACGAGACGATCGGCGAGGCGGAGGGTGCCCGCGACCTCGTGACCGACATCCACCGCGTCAAGCAGGAGATCATCTCGTACCGCAAGATCATCAAGCCGCAGCGACCGACGCTGCGCCAGCTCGAGCGCCAGATGGAGGTCATCTTCGGGGAGGAGCTGGAGCTCTACTTCGACGATATCGTCGATGCGAGCGAGCGGATCTGGGACCTGCTCGACAACTACAAGGAGGTCGTGGAGGCGCTCGAGGACACGAACGAGTCGCTCATCTCGCACCAGCAGAACGACATCCTCTACGTGCTCACGATCTTCAGCGTCGTGATGCTGCCGCTGACGTTCCTGACCGGCTTCTTCGGCATGAACGTCCACTTCCCGGGCTTCGAGACGTGGGAGGCGTTCTGGGGCAGCCTCGGGCTGATGGCGGTCGCGATCGTCGGCATGCTCGCCTTCTTCCGCTGGAAGCGCTGGCTCTGACCTAGGGGTCGGTAGCGAGGCGAGACCAGAGCTCGGTGTCCTCGCGGAGCCCCTGCTTCACGTGGAGCGAGCGCAGGACGCCCTCGCGGACGTAGCCGCACCGTTCCGCCACGCGCTTGGAGGCGACGTTCTCGACGCTGATGAGGAGCTCGAGCCTGAGCATCTCCCGCTCCGCGAACGCCCAGTCCGTGAGCTGCCGCAGCGCCTCGGTCGCGACGCCCCGTCCCCGGGCCGCAGGCGAGACCACGTAGCCGAGCTCGGCCGTGCGCTCCTCGTCCTCGATCCGCGGCGCCAGCGCGAGCCCGAGGAAGTCGCCGCCCTCGACGATCGCGAACGCGTCGCGGCTTCTGTCGCGGCGGCCCTGCTCGTAGCGCTCGAGCCAGATCCGCGCGAAGCCGGGCGGCACGGGCTCGGGGACGCGTGTGAAGCGCAGCAGCTGCGGGTCGTCGAGCATCTCCTCGAGCGCAGAAAGATGCAGCTCGCCGAACGGCTCGAGACGGATGGCCAAACGTGCTTTGCCGCTCGGCTAGGCGGGTTCGTCGCCCGCAGGCTCCGACACGTCCTCTTCGCCTGCGCCCGTGGTGGCGGGAGGCTCGGAGGGCATGGACGGAGGCTCGGGGGCAGTCGCGGGCTCGGGAGCGTCGGCCATCGAGGATCCCGAACCGCCGCGGAGGCGCTGCAGCCATTTGCTGATCATGCGGGCGATGCTACAAGGCCGCCCGGGTGGACGCTAGTAGCCTCCGTCGCATGAGGCAGCTTTGGGCGCCGTGGCGGCTCGAGTACGTCCAGCACGCCGACGACGGAGACGAGTGCGTCTTCTGCCGCGCCGCCGCCTTGCCGGACGACGAGCCGGAGCTCGTGATCCACCGTGGCGAGCTCAGCTTCGTCCTCCTCAACAAGTTCCCGTACGCGTCCGGACACCTCATGGTCGCGCCCTTCCGGCACGGCTCGGCGTTCGAAGACCTCGAGGAGGGCGAGGCGCTCGAGGTGCACCGGCTCGCGGCCGAGGCGATCGAGACGCTGCGGGCCGTGTTCGCACCGGAGGGATTCAACGTCGGCTGGAACCTCGGCCGGGTCGCCGGCGCCGGCATCGTCGACCACGGCCATGTCCACATCGTGCCGCGGTGGAACGGCGACACGAACTTCATGCCGGTGCTCTCCGACGTGAAGGTGATTCCCGAGCACCTCGTCGAGACGCGCCGCAAGCTCGCGGAGGCCTGGCCGAAGCGGTAGCCGTGCTGCCCGAACGGCTGGCGTCGCGGAGCGCGGTTGTGGGTAAGACGAGAGCATGCTCGTAGGCGCGGTTGCCGTGCTCGTGATGCTCCTCATGCTCGGGGACGTCGTGCGCATGCTCTTCGTCGACGAGTGAGTGCCTCGAGACTGCCGGCAGCGTGATCGTCGACGGTCACAACGACCTCGTCGCGCGCGTGTGGCGCGGCGACGACGTGCGGCACGTTCACCTCGACGACGCGTCCCGCGCGGGCTTCGCCGGCGGCTTCTTCGCGCTCTACGTTCCGTCGCCGAAGCCGCCGAAGCCGACCTCGGCCGAGTACGCGCTGCCGCTGCCGGAGCCGATCCCACTGGACGAGGCGGCTCGGGTCTCGGAGGAGCTGTACGAGGTCTTCCGCTCGCTTCCGGTGCACCTCGCCACGCGCCCCGGGGACTTCCGCCCGGACCGGGTGGCGGCGATTCTCCACCTCGAGGGAGCCGAGCCGCTCGCCGCCGACCTCGCGGACCTCGAGGCGTGGTACGCGCGCGGGCTCCGGTCGGTCGGGCTCGTCTGGTCGCGCGCGAACGCGTTCGCAGAAGGCGTGCCCTTCCGCTTCCCGTCGACACCCGATACGGGCCCTGGGCTCACCGCTGCCGGGCGCGAGCTCGTCCGCGCGTGCAACGACCTCGGCGTCCTCGTCGACCTGTCGCATCTCAACGAGGCGGGTTTCTGGGACGTGGCCAGCCTCTCGTCCGTCCCGCTCGTCGCCACCCACTCGAACGCGCATGCGCTCTGCCAGTCCTCTCGCAACCTGACGGACGCCCAGCTCGACGCGATCGGCGCGTCGGGCGGCGTGGTCGGTGTCAACTTCGCGGTCTCGTTCCTGCGCGAGGACGGCTGCCAGGTCGCCGCGACGCCGCTCGCCGAGATCGTCCGCCATGTCGAGTACGTCGCAGGCCGGATCGGCATCGACCACGTCGCATTCGGCTCGGACTTCGACGGCGCGCTCATTTCCGAGGAGCTCGGCGGCGTGGCCGGACTGCCGAAGCTCGTGCACGCGCTCAAGGCGGGCGGGTTCGACGACGAGGCGGTCGCGAAGGTCACGCACCGAAACTGGCTGCGCGTCCTTCGCGACACCTGGCAGTGATGTCAGGCCCGTCGGTGCCCGCGCATCGCGAGGTACGCCGAGAGCCCGACGACGGCGACCGCCTCGGCGACCAGCGCGACGACGATGGCCGCTCGGTAGCCGTAGTCCTGGAAGCCGAAGAGCGGCTGATGCTCGCTGACGAACAGGAAGACGAACGAGGTTCCCGCCAGCCCGATGCCTCCGAGGGCGAGCAGGAGATGCAGGAGCCGCAGCCGCGCCGCCGGGATCAGGAGCCCCAGTCCGATCAGCGTCGCTCCCGCGAAGTTGAGCGCGAAGAGCGGGCCGATGATCGGCACCACGGCGAAGTGGACGGCGAAGTACTGCTGCAGGTGCACTGCACCGACCACGAGCACCGCGATCGCGCCGAGCGTCCGCAACGTCGCAGACGCGCGCCCATCCTCCCGGGGCCTGGACAGCATCGCCTCGTCGGGCACCGGTCTCGTCGCGTAAGTGCCGCGTTCACGTAGCTGGCTCATCCGTAGCCACCTCCCCCACCGTTCGAGCCGCCGTTGGAGCCGGAGTTCGAGCCGGATTCGGACTCCTCCAACGGACCGCCGTGCGCAGTGACGAGGTACCAGCTCGACCCGAACTGTTCGATGTCCTCGCCCTCGGTCTTGCCGGGCGTGCTCGCGTCGGCCGCGTAGTAGTAGAGCGGGTGGCCGTCGTAGGTCACCTGCAGGTCCCCGTCGTCGCGCTTGATCGTCCCGAGGGCGCCGGCCTGGATTCCGCCGCCTGCCCGCGGGGTCGTCGACGTCTCGAGCGGCGGCCACACCGCGGCGCAGGCGCCGTTGCAGTAGCTCTCGCCGCTCTCGTCCTTCTCGAACAGGTAGACGCTGTGCCCTTGCTCGTCGACCAGGAAGTGCGCGTCCTTCGAGCCGGTCAGCTTGACGGTCGCCGGCCCGCCGTTCGAGCTGGGAATCGCGCCACCGCAGCCGGCGGCCACGAGCGCCAGGCCTATAACCCCCACCACGACCGCGTATAGAGGTCGCATAGCGAACCCTCCTCTCGCGGAGTCGTTTCATCCTCTTACGCGGCGAGGGCGCGATCGGTTCGCGGGCTGCGCAAGAGAGGGCGGCGGGTTGCGCCGGATTTCGAACGAGACGCCCTGACTGGAGGCCCGGCCGGAGAGGATCTCGCCGTCGATGACGCAACCCGCGCCACGCAGGTTCCTTCCTAGATCAGATCCCGGCCGGCGCCTAGTCTCAGCCGGGCAACTGGGCGTTCGAGCTTCGCAGCGCAGCGGACTGCGCTAGTGATGTGGCCGGTGACGTTGCCCGGCGAACGTTGCCGGTTACATCACTAGGTGTTGATGCGCTGGTCGTAGACGTACAGGGCCACGACACTCAGCGCGTCCCGATTCGCGAGGTCGGGCTCCGCGACGACCCCTTCCGCGACGATCGCGTCGAACCGCTCGGGTTCCTCCCGCTGCAGTCGCTCCGCCTCGCGGAACGACGAATTCATCACGCCCCAGGGCACATGGCAACCGTACCCCAGTGGGAGGCATTTCGCACCCCGGTTAGGCTCCGCCATCGCCGGCGAGCCGACCCCGCACCACTCGATCCGCGACGGCGTCCGGGCCGGGCTGCCGCTGTTGCTGCCGCTGTTCGCGCTCGCCGTCTCGTTCGGCGTGCTCGCGCGGCCGGTGATGGGGCAGGTCGCGCCGATCGTCATGTCGACGATCGTCTTCGCCGGCGCGGCGCAGTTCGCGGCCCTCTCGGTGCTCATCGGCGGCGGCAGCGCGGGTGCCGCGATCACGGCCGGGCTGCTGATGAACGCACGCTTCCTGCCGATGGGGTTCTCGGTCGCCTCCTCCTTTCGAGGAGGAGCGGCAGCGCGCGCGGCACAGGGCCAGGCGGTCGTGGACGCGTCGTGGGCGATCGCGAGCCGCGGCGACGGGACGTTCGACCGCGGGCTGCTGCTGGGCGCGACGATCCCGCAGGCGACGGCCTGGATCTCCGGGACGGCAGTCGGGGTCTTCGCCGGATCGGCTCTCTCGCATCCGGACCGGTTCGGACTCGACGGCATCTTTCCGGCTTTCTATCTCGCCCTTCTCGTGGGCGAGCTTGGTCAGCCGCGCGCGAGAGCGGCGGCGGTGCTCGGCGGGGCGATCGCGCTGGCGCTGATGCCCGTTGTGCCCGGCGGCCTCCCCATCATCGGGGCGAGCGCCGCGGCCCTCCTCGGGCTCCGGAGGCAACGGTGAGCACCTGGGCGACGATCGGAGCGCTGGCAGCGGGGACGGCCGTGATCAAGGCCGCGGGACCGGTAGCGCTCGGACGTCGACAGCCGTCCGAGCGCATGTCGAGCGTCATCTCCCTGATCGCGCCGGCTCTCCTCTCGGCGCTCGTGATCTACGAGACGGTGCACACGGGGACGCGAGGAATCACGATCGACGCACGCGTGGGCAGCCTCGCCGCCGCCGGCATCGCCCTTCTCCTGCGCCTGCCGCTGATCGTCGTGATCGCCGTGGCCGCCGCAACGGGCGCGGGTCTCCGCGCCGTCTCCTGAACACGGCCGGTGGCGCAGGAACCGCGGGTTGCGCCGCCTGTCGAGAATCGAGCTCTGACTGGAGGCACCAATCGGAGAGGAATCTCGTCGTCTCGGGCGCAACCCGCGCCGAGCAAAGTACCGCACAGACCGAGACCTCAACGACCCGCAGACAGTTCCTCTCGCTCGAGCAGCGACCGCAGATAGTCCTCCAGCTTGTCGTAGCTGTCCGCTTGGCCGTCGGGCTTGGTCATATGGTGCCGGCCCGCCTGGTCGCGGAACGCGAGTCGCATCGTCGGAGTGGGTTCCCCGGAACGAGCACTCCTTGCCGTCTTCGGTCACGAAGACGATGTGATAGTCGCCTCCGACGCGCAGGTCGATCGAACACTCCGTCATTCGAGCGGTAAACGGAGCGAACCAGTGGCGCACATGCTCCGGCTTCGTCAGGACGTCGAAGACGAGCTCGATCGGCGCGTCGAACGCTCGGGTGGTTTGAGCCTCAACCGGCGCCGGCGCGGCCGACTCGGCCGAGACGCCGCCGCCTCGGCCTCACGCAGCTGGCACCACAGCTCCTGCGTTCTCAGCGCCACCGAGACACGCTCGGTGTAATCGATCGCTCAGCTGTGATACGTGGCGATGGAGAGGCGAGGCATGGCGGTAAGCGTACGCGCGCTCGCCGAACCTATGAGGCGAAGCGGACGACGGGGCTCGAACCCGCGACCTACGGCTTGGGAAGCCGACGCTCTACCAACTGAGCTACGTCCGCCGGATACCGCGATTGTAGCCCGGCAATAATGGACCCAGAGACAGCGAGACAGGAGATTTCCCATGCCGAACCAGGAGCTGCACGAGACCGCGCGCGCACTCGTCGCCGAGGGGAAGGGGATCCTCGCCGCCGACGAGAGCGACGGCACGATCAAGAAGCGCTTCGACACGATCGGCGTCGAGTCGACCGAGGAGAGCCGCCGCGCCTACCGCAACATGCTCTTCACGACGCCGGGTGCCGAGGAGTACATCAGCGGCGTCATCCTCTTCGACGAGACGATCCGCCAGCGCTCGGACGACGGGACGCCGTTTCCGGAGCTGCTCGCCTCTAAGGGCGTGATCCCCGGCATCAAGGTCGACCAGGGCGCGAAGCCGCTCGCGCTCGCCGAGGGCGAGACGGTGACGGAGGGGCTCGACGGGCTGCGGCGGCGGCTCGAGGAGTACCGCGGGCTCGGGGCCCGGTTCGCGAAGTGGCGCGCCACCTACTCGATCGGCGACACCCTGCCGAGCGAGTACTGCATCTGGACGAATGCGCACGCGCTCGCCCGCTACGCCGCGCTCTGCCAGGAGGCGGGCATCGTCCCCATCGTCGAGCCCGAGGTGCTGCAGGACGGCACGCACTCGATCGAGCGGAGCGGCTTCGTCACCTCCCGCGTGCTCGCGGCCGTGTACACCGAGCTGTTCGACCAACGCGTCGACGTCGAGGGCACGCTGCTCAAGCCGAACATGGTGCTATCGGGCTACGACGCGAGCGATCGGGCGAACGCCGACGAGGTCGCGGAGGCGACCCTGCACACGCTGTCGAAGCACGTGCCCGCCGCCGTGCCGGGGATCGTCTTCCTCTCCGGCGGCCAGTCCGACGAGGACGCGACCGCGCACCTGAACGCGATGAACGTGCGGGGCCCGCACCCGTGGGAGCTGTCCTTCTCCTACGGCCGCGCGCTTCAGGCGCCTGCCTTGAGGGCATGGGGCGGCGCGCCCGAGAACGTCGAGGATGCGCAGAAGGCGTTCTACCGCCGCGCGAAGTTCAACAGCGCCGCGCGCACCGGCTCCTACGCACCGGAGATGGAGGCTGCCGCGGTCTGATCCGAGTTCCAGAGCGCCACGAGGGAGGGTACGGCCATGCGTCTGCTCGCGTACGTCCTCATTCCGGCACTTGTTGCAACGGCCTTTCTCGCCGGCCGGGCGACCTCGAGCGGCTCCGCCTTCGCAGGAGCGACACGTCACGTCTGGGTCGGTCATCACGGGGACGTGCTGAAAGTGCCGGCGGCCGCGACCCGGTGTGTCGTGAGCGGCGAAGGAGGCTCGCCTGATCTCTTCTGCTCTCGAATCCCGCAGGGTCGATACACCGTGACCTTTTTCAGCGACGAGATCGACGTCTGGCGTAACGGCCATCCCGAGAAGCCGGCCTTCTCGGCCCGCTGGATGCCCTGACGCGCACCGACCGCTACGTGTACTCGAACCCCGTGAGGGCGCTGAGCTTCGCAATCGACTGTTGCGCGACCACGCGGCGCACCGTCCCCGAGCGCGAGCGCATCACGATCGAGTCGGTGACGGCGCCGCCTCGCGTGTACTCGACGCCTCGGAGGAGGGAGCCCGTCGTGACGCCGGTGGCGGCGACGAACACGTCATCGCCGGAGACGAGGTCGTCCGTGCGCAGGACGCGAGCCGGGTCGAGCCCGGCGTTCAGGAGCTGCTGCCGCTCGTCGTCGTTGCGCGGCCAGAGCCGTCCCTGGATCCCGCCGCCGACACACTTCAGCGCCGCGGCGGAGATCACGCCTTCGGGTGTGCCGCCGATCCCGTAGAGCATGTCGACGCTCGTCCCCGGCTGCGCGGCCGCGATCGCCGGCGCGACGTCGCCGTCGCGGATCAGCCGCACGCGCGCACCCGCCTCTCGTAGCTCGGCGATCAGGTCGTCGTGCCGCTCGCGCTCGAGCACCACGACGTCCACCTCCCGCGGCGTCTTGCCGAGCGCATCCGCTACCGCGCGCACGTTCTCCGTCGGGCTCCGCTCGATGTCGATCGCGTCGATCGCGGCGGGGCCGACGGCGATCTTCTCCATGTAGAGCGCCGCCCCGGGAAAGAGCATCGTGCCGCGCTCGGCGACGGCGATCACCGCGATCGCGTTCGGCTGGCCGAGCGCGGTCAGCCGCGTCCCCTCGAGCGGGTCGACCGCGACGTCGACCTCGGGCCCCTCGCCGTTCCCGACCTCCTCGCCGTTGTAGAGCATCGGCGCCTCGTCCTTCTCCCCCTCCCCGATCACCACCACGCCGCGCATCGAGACCGAGTCGAGCACGAAGCGCATCGCGTCGACGGCCGCCTGGTCGGCCTCCTCCTTCTCGCCACGACCGATCCAGCGCGCCGCAGCCATCGCGCCCGCCTCGGTCACCCGGACGAGCTCCATCGCGATGTTGCGGTCGGGCGCGGTGCGGGCGCTCACGGACTCACATCCTTTCAGGTGCCTCGACGCCGATGAGGCCGAGGCAGCATCCGATCACGGCGCGGGTCGCCCGGCAGAGGCCGAGCCGGAACGCCTGCTGCTCGCTCTCGAGCACGCGGTGCTCGTGGTAGAAGCGGTGGAAGTCGTCGGCGACCCGGATCGCGTAGGCGGGGACGCCCTGCGGGCCCCGCCTCACGAGTGCGTCGGCGACCACCGCCGGCAGCTCGGCGAGGCGCTTCACGAGCTCCCGCTCCTCCGCGGCGAGGGCTGCGGCCGGCTCGGCGGAGACCGCCGCGTCGCCGGCGTTGCGGAGGATCCCGGCGATCCGGGCGTGCGCGTATTGGACGTAGTAGACCGGATTCTTCTGCGACCGCTCGGCGGCGAGGTCGACGTCGATCTCCATCGTCTGGTCCGGGCCTCGGTTGACGAGATACCAGCGCGCCGCGTCGACGCCGATCTCGCCCATGAACTCGTCGAGGAAGACGACGTCGCCGCGCCGCTTCGACATCTTCGCCTGCTCGCCGCCCCTCGTCAGATGGACGAGCTGGTACAGGAGCACCTCGACGCGGGCCGGGTCGTAGCCGAGCATGCGCGCTACCGCCGCGTACCAGTTGCGCGTGCCGTGGTGGTCGGCGCCGAGGACGTAGATCGCGCGGTCGAAGCCGCGCTCGAGCTTGTCCACGAGGTAGGCGACGTCGGCGGCGCGATAGGTCGGGGAGCGGTCGCCGGAGCGGAGCAGGACGCGGTCCTCGTCGTCTCCGTAGCCCGAGGAACGTGCCCAGAGGGCGCCATCCTTCTCGTAGGTGTCGATCCGGGGCAGGAGATCTGGCAGCCGTCCTTCGAGCTCGCTCTGGAGCCGCCACGAGTCGAAGCGGATGCGGAAGCGCTCGAGCGTTACCTCGATCTCCTTCAGCATCAGCGGCACCGGATCGCCCCTGAGGGCGGCGAGGTCGTGGATGTACGCGCCGCGGTACCCGTCCTCCGGGGGATCCTCGCCTCGCCGCACCGCCTCGACGGAGGCGCGGAACCGCTCCATCTGCGCGCCCGAGTCGTTGTAGTAGTACTCGCGCTCGACCTCATGGCCGAAGAGCTCGAACAGCCGCGCGACCGCGTCCCCGTAGGCGCCGTTGCGCGCCGCTGAGACGAGGAGCGGCCCGGTCGGGTTCGCGGACACCATCTCGACCTGCACGCGCTCGCGCGGCGCGGCGGCGCCAGAGCCGTACCTCTCGCCGTCGGCGAGCATCTCGGCGAGAGCGGATGCGAACCATTCGTCCCGGAGGAAGAGGTTGACGAATCCGGGCCCGGCGACCTCGGCCCGCTCGACGGTTTCCAGTGTCGCGGCGGCCTCCGCGATGTCCGCCGCGATCTCGCGCGGCGCCCGCCGCTGCGTCCCCGCGAGCCGGAGCGCGACGTTCGTCGCGTAGTCGCCATGCTCCGCCTCGCCCGGCCGCTCGAGCTCGAGCTCGGCGCCGGCCGACGAGGCGAGGCCCGCCGCGAGGGATCTGACGGGATCAGCCGGCAACGGCCTCGCGCGGCGCGAAGAGGTCTTCCAGGGCCCGGATCTCGTTCGGCGAGCCGACACCGATCAGGACGTCGCCGACCTCGATCGGCGTGTCGGGCTCCGGCGTCGTGTCGAAGCTTCCGTCCGCCTTGCGCAGCGAGACCACGAGCGCTCCGGTCTCGTGCCGGATGCGAAGATCGCGGATCGTCTTACCCGCGGCCGAGGACGTCTCGCGCACCTCGATCTCCGCCAGCTGGAGCTCGGGCCCGGTCGCCGTCGTCACGACGTCGAGGAACGCCGTCACCTGCGGCTTGAGCACGAGGTTCGCCATCACCTGTCCCGCGGTCGTGTACGGGAGCACGACCCGGTCGGCGCCGGCGAGCACGAGCTTCCGCTCGGCGTCCGCGCCGGAGGCACGCGCGACGATCGTCAGGTCGGGACGCGCCGAGCGGGCCGAGAGGACGACGTAGAGGTTGTCGGCGTCGGAGTCCGAGGCCGCCACGAGCCCCCGCGCGCGCTCGAGGCCCGCCCGGCGCAGGTTCTCATCTCGCGTCGCGTCGCCCTCGAGCAGGAGCACGCCGTCCTCCAGCGCCGACGCGAGCGCATCCTCGTGGAAGTCGAGCACGAGATAGGGGACGCCCGCCGCGCGGAACTCCTCGGCCACGCGCCGTCCGACCCGTCCGTAGCCGCAGATGATGAAGTGGTCGCGCAGCTGCTCGATCGTCCGCTCCCTCCGCCGTTCGGCCAGCGCGCCCGTGAAGACGCCGCCGGCGACCGCCTCGACGATAACCGCACCCGCGTAGGCGATGATCGTGAGGCCGACAACGACGAGCACGATGGAGACGACGCGCGCGCCGTTGCCCGACGGAACCGTGTCCAGGCCGGTCAGGGTCACGGTGACGACGGCGCGATAGAACGACTGGAACCACGACTCGCCGACGATCTCGTGAAAGGCGATCGTGCCGGCGGCGAGCGTTGCCAGGACGGCCGTGAGCAGGCGGGCGATCTGACGCAGGCGAACGTGCGCGGCCATCCTCCTAGTATGTGGCCATGGAAGAGGACGAGCTCCGCCAACCCGAGCCGGATCCGGAGGAGCGGCGGCTCAACATCCAGATGCCGGCGGAGCTGATCGGCGGCACGTATGCGAACTTCGCCAACGTCAGCTTCTCGCAGTACGAGTTCACCCTGACCTTCGCTCGGATCGAGCACGAGGTCGAGGAGGGCGACGTGCCGGGCGCGGTCGTCGCGAGGGTAAACGCGTCGCCGCGGTTCATCCCGGAGCTCATCGCGGCGCTGCAGGACTCGTGGTCGAAGTACGTGACGCGCGAGGGCATCCGGAACCTGCCCGAGGCGCCGGGCCACCAGCCCGACCAGCCGTCCGAGGACTGACGCTCTCCCTCGTTCCGTCCTACGCGGTTCTCTGCGCGGCCCAGGCAATCACGGCCGCGGTGCCAGCGCGACAGGCGAGCGGCTACCGGCGGAGCTGGGTCTGGCTCGCCGTGCCCGCGGCGCTGCTCGGTGCCGGCGTCGCGATCGTCGACCTCGTGCCGCAGGGGCCGCACGCGCTCGCGCTGATCGCGACGTTCGGGACGCCGGTGCTCGCGGCGGCGGGCGGGATCTTCCGCGGCAGCGCCCGCTGGTGGCTCTGGCCGCCGGCCGCCGCCGGTCTCTGGCTCGTCGCGTGGCTGGCGAGCGGGCTCGTCCAGGACGCCGCCGGCCTCGCGTTGATCGCCGGCGCCTGCCTTGCGGCCACTTCCGCGGCGGCCGCCGTCGCGCCTGCCTGGTCGGTCCGGGCGGGTCTCGTCGCACTCGCGGTCCTCGACGTCGTCTTGGTCTGGGGGACGACGGGCGTGCGGGAGGCGACGAACGCACTCCAGTCCGTCCCCCTCCCCCACGCCGCCGGCACGCCGCTGCCGAGCCTGCAGCAGGCGACCTTCGGCTCCGCCGTCATGGGTTGGCTCGACCTGCTGGCCCCCGCGCTCCTCGGCGTCGTCGTGGCCGGCCGGCGGAAGCTCGGAGCCGCCGCAGTCACGGGCGCGGCGGCCGGCCTCTGGGGGTTGCTGCTCGTCGTCACGTCGGAGGTCGCCGCGACGGTCCCCGTGCTCGCGGGACTAGCGTTCGCCGCTGCCGATGCGCGTCGCGGTCGTCTCCGACATCCACTCGAACCTGCACGCGCTCGAGGCGGTACTCGCCGCGATCGACGCGGAGGCGCCTGACGAGCTCTGGTGCCTCGGCGACCTCGTCGGCTACGGGCCGCGGCCGAACGAGTGCTGTGCCGCGATCGGGGAGCGGGCCGACGTCTGCCTCGCGGGCAACCACGACCTCGCCGTCCGCGGCACGATCGACCTCGCCGAGTTCGGCGGCGAGGCCGCCGTCGCCGCGCACTGGACGCGCGACGTGCTCGAGCCTCGGTCACGCGAGATCCTCGATCGGCTCACTCCGGAAGGGGAGGCCCACGGCGTCTCCCTGTACCACGGGTCGGGGCGCGACCCGATCTGGGAGTACGTCCTCGACGACGAGGCCGCGCTCGCGACGCTCGAGATCGCGCCTTCCCCGCTCGTCCTCGTGGGACACAGCCACGTAGCGCTGCGCATCGTGCAGTCCGACGGCGGGCTCGACGGCGGAGTGGCCGCCGCAGGTACCGACGTGGAGACGGGGGGCCTGCGGGCCCTGCTCAACCCGGGATCGGTCGGGCAGCCACGCGACGGCGACCCGCGGGCCGCGTACCTCCTGCTCGACCTCGACGCGAAACGCGCGAGCTTTCGCCGCGTTGAGTACGACGTCGAGCGCACGCAACGCGAGATGCGCGAGGCGGAGTTGCCCGAGGTGCTCGCAGCGCGCCTCGAGCTCGGCCTGTAGCCGAGGGTGTCTCTACGCCGCGGGCGGGGCGAGGACCGGCAGGACGTCCGGAGCCGCAACCGCGGGGGCGTCGCGCTCCTCGTAGATCTCGATCCCCTCGCGTGCGAGCGCGAGCTGCACGTCCTCGCGAGCCTTCCAGATCCGCCACTTGACGGTCGCGAGCGTCACCTCGAGCGAGTCCGCGATCTCGCCGTAGGAAAGGCCGACCACGTCGCGCAGCAGCAGCGCCATCTTGAGGTCGACGCTGAGCCGCCCGACCGCGCGCCAGACGGCGTCGATCGCCTCGAGCCGCTCGAACGGCGCGTCGACGACCTCGAGCGGCGGGATGTCGTCGAGGTCGACGACGGCCCGCGGACGGCGCTCGGTCGCCCGCAGCTCGTCGAGCACACGGTTCTTCGTCACCTGGAACATCCAGGTCGTGAACTTCGAGCGGAGCGAGAAGCGCGGCAGCCCCTGGAAGACGCGGAGGAAGACCTCCTGCGTGAGGTCCTCGGCGAGCGTGCGGTCGCCGACCATGCGCAGGACGTAGTTGTAGACGGGGATCTGATACGCGCGGACGATGATCGAGAAGGCTCGTTCATCGCCCCGCTGCGCCTTCCGCAGTACGCCGTGGTCAGGCTGGGGCAGCGACAAGGTGCCGCAGTATAGACCGATTTTTCACGATTCCTGTACGAGATTTCCGCCCGTCATCTCGGCCGGAGGCTCGAGCCCGAGCAGGGCGAGGAGCGTCGGGGCGACGTCGGCGAGCTCACCGTCTCGCAAACCGCCCTCCGCGGCGGTGAGAACGACGGGCACGAGGTTCGTCGTGTGGGCCGTATGCGGGCTGACGCCGTCCGCCTGCAGCAATGTCTCCGCGTTCCCGTGGTCGGCGATCACGAGCGCGACGCCTCCCGCCCGCTCAACTGCCTCGACGACGCGGCCGAGGCACTCGTCTGTCGTCTCCACCGCCCGCACGACGGCCGGGATGACGCCGGTGTGGCCGACCATGTCCGGGTTCGCGAAGTTGACGACGACGAAGCCGTAGCCGTCCTCGTCGATCGCCCGGACGACCCGCTCCGCGACCTCCGGCGCCGACATCTCGGCCTTGTGGTCGTAGCTCGGCACGTCGCGCGGCGAGTCGACGAGGATCCGGTCCTCGCCGGCGAACGGCTCCTCGCGCCCGCCGTCGAGGAAGTACGTGACGTGCGCGTACTTCTCCGTCTCGGCAGCGTGCAGCTGCCGGATGCCGTTGGCCGACAGAACCTCGGCGAGCACGTGCGAGACACGGTGCTCGGGGAACGCGACGGGGAAGTCGAAGTCGTCGCGGTAGCGGGTCATCGTCGTCAGGTCGACGCCGAGCGCACCGAGCTTCTCGGAGAGCTGGCGCGCCCGGTCGGGGCGGAAGTTGAAGAAGATCGCGGTGTCGCGCGGGGGATCGAGCCGCGGGCGCCCCTCGATGACGACGGGTTCGACGAATTCGTCCGTGACGCCGCGGTCGTAGCTCGCTTGCACGGCGGCGATCGGGTCGTCCGCATGCTCGCCGTCGCCGTTCACGATCGCGCCGAGCGCGCGCTCGGTGCGGTCCCAGCGCCTGTCGCGGTCCATCGCGTAGTAGCGGCCCGCGACGGTGGCGATCCGGTCGACGGGTAGCTCGGCGAGGTCGTCGACCGCCGAATGCGGTGAGACGTCGCGACCGTCCGTGAAGGCGTGGATCCAGGTCTTCTCCGGAGCGAAGGTCAGGAGCGCCTGGAGATGGTCGATGTGCGAATGCACCCCGCCGTGGGAGACGAGCCCGAGCAGATGCACGTTCTCCCCGCGCTCGAACGCGCCGCGAAGCGCCTCGTTCTCGAAGAGCTTGCCGGTCTCGATCGCGTTGTTCACACGCACGAGATCCTGGAACAGGACGCGGCCCGACCCGATCGTCAGGTGGCCGACCTCCGAGTTTCCCATCTGCGCTTCCGGGAGTCCGACGGCCGCGCCCGAGGCGACGAGCGTCGCGTGCGGACAGTCCCGCCAGAGCCGGTCGAACACCGGCGTCTCGGCGAGCTCGACCGCGTTGCCGGGGCCGGCCGGCGCGATCCCCCACCCGTCGAGGATGACGAGCGCTACGAGGGGATACGTGCGGCCGTCTCGCATATCGCCGTGAAGGAGTCGATCTCGAGGGAGGCGCCGCCGACGAGGGCGCCGTCGACGTCGGGCTGCGCGAGCAGTCCCGCAGCGTTGTCCGGCTTGACCGAGCCGCCGTAGAGGACGGGCGCGTCGAGCAGCGACTTGATGAAGGCGTGCGCCTCCTGGGCGATCTCGGGCGTGGCGGTGAGGCCGGTGCCGATCGCCCACACCGGCTCGTAGGCGAGCACGAGATCCGGATGCGGCTCGAGCACGGACAGCTGGCGGCGGAGGACGTCCTCGGTCTCGCCGCGCTCGCGCTGTTCCTGCGTCTCGCCGACGCAGGCGATCACTCGCAGCCCCGCCTCGAGCGCGGCCCGCGTGCGCCTGGCGACGGTCTCGTCGGTCTCGCCGAAGAACTGCCGCCGCTCGGAGTGCCCGACGAGGGAGCCGCCGACACCGAGCTCTAGCAGTAGCGGCGCCGAGATCTCGCCCGTGTACGCGCCCTCCTCCTCCCAGTGGACGTTCTGGGCGTATGTCGTCAGGCCCGCCTCGACGCACTCCCGGAGCCGTGTGTACGGCGGGCAGACGACGGCGTCGAGCCCTGCGAGCGCGGCGGGATCCGGCCCGCGGTACATCTTCCAGTTGCCGGCGACGAGCACCCGAGGATCCTAGGCGGACGGAATGGCCGCCACGCCGGGCAGCTCCTTGCCCTCGAGGAGCTCGAGGCTCGCGCCGCCGCCCGTCGAGACCCAGGAGACGCGGTCGGCGAGGCCGAGCTCGTTCAGCGCGCGCACCGAATCGGCGCCGCCGACGACCGAGAAGGCCCCATCGTTCGCGGCCACGGCCTCGGCCACCGCCTTCGTCCCTGCGGCGAACGGCGGCCACTCGAAGACGCCCATCGGCCCGTTCCAGAAGATCGTCCGCGCTGCGGCGAGCCGCTCGGCGAACCGCGCCCGCGTCTCGGGCCCGATGTCGAGGCCGAGCCAGGCGTACGGCAGGTCGTCGAAGCCGCACACGCACGTCTCGGCGTCGGGCTCGAACGCCGCCGCGCCGACGACGTCCACCGGCAGCTCGACCTCGATGTCGAGTGGGTTGTCGACGCGCAGCTCCTCGGCCATCTTGCCGCCGACGAGGACGGTGTCGGCGGGGCCGCCGAGGTTGCGGAGGACGCCGAGCTTGTCCTCGACCTTGGCACCGCCGGAGACGAGCACGAACGGCCGCTCCACCTCGCCGAGGAGCCTCCCCAGATGCTCGAGCTCGTCGAGCAGGAGCAGCCCGGCATAGGCCGGGAGCAGGTGGGCGACGGCCTCGGTCGAGGCGTGCGCCCGGTGCGCCGAACCGAAGGCATCGTTCACGTAGAGGTCGCAGCCGTCGGCGAGCTCGCCTGCGAAGCGCTCGTCGTTCTTCGTCTCGCCGGGGTCGAAGCGCGTGTTCTCGAGCACCCGGACGCGCCCGTCGGGCAAGAGCTCGCGCAGCTCCGCCGCGACCGGCGCCATCGCATACCTCGTGCGATCCTCGTCCGTCTTCGGCCGGCCGAGGTGCGAGCAGACGCGCAGCTCGGCGGCACCGCGCTCGAGCAGGAGCTCGAGCGTCGGCAACGAGGCGCGAATGCGGGTGTCGTCGGCGACGCGGCCGTCCTCGAGCGGCACGTTGAGGTCGCTGCGGACCAGCACCGTCTTGCCCGCGACGTCGGCGTCGCGGACCGACCTCGGCCGCCGCACGGTCTCCCCTTACGCCGCGACCGGCGACGGCAGCGTCTGGCCGATCCTCGCCACGAGGTCGACGAGGCGGCAGCTGTAGCCCCACTCGTTGTCGTACCAGGAGAAGACCTTGACGAGGTTTCCGTTCGCCATCGTCAGGTCGCTGTCGAAGATCGACGAGTACGAGGAGTGGACGATGTCGGTCGAGACGATCGGCTCGTCGGTGTACTGGAGGATCCCCTCGAGGTCGCCCGTGTCGGCCTTACCCCGGAAGAGCTCGTTGACCTCCTCGACCGACGGCTCCGAGCCGACCTGGGCGACGAGGTCGACGATCGAGCCGGTCGGCACCGGCGCGCGCATCGACATGCCGTCGACCTTGCCCTTCAGGTCGGGCAGCACGAGCCCGATCGCGCGGGCGGCGCCCGTCGAGGTCGGAATGAGGTTGATCGCGGCCGCACGGGCGCGGCGCAGGTCGCTGTGCGGGAGATCAAGCGTGCGCTGGTCGTTCGTGTACGCGTGGATCGTCGTCATGAAGCCGCGCTCGATCCCGTACGCCTCGTGCAGGACCTTGGCCACCGGCGCGACGCAGTTCGTGGTGCAAGAGGCGTTCGAGACGATGTGGTGCTGGTCGGGGTCGTACTCGCGATCGTTCACGCCGAGCACGATCGTGATGTCCGGATCGGTGGCCGGAGCGGAGATGACGACCTTCTTCGCGCCGGCCTGGAGATGCTTCTCCGCGTCCGGGCGCTTCGTGAACAGCCCGGTCGACTCGATCGCGACGTCGACGCCGAGATCCGCCCAGGGCAGATCGGCGGGGTCGCGCTCGGAGAGGAGCCTGATCTCGTGCCCGGCGACGCGGATCACGCCGTCGCCGGCCTCGACCGGCACATCGAGCGGGCCGAGGACGGAGTCGTGCTTCAGCAGGTGCGCCATCGTCTTCGTGTCGCCGACGTCGTTCGCGGCCACGACCTCGAAGTCGCCGCCATGCTGGAGCTGCGCGCGGAGGAAATTGCGGCCGATGCGGCCGAAGCCATTGATCCCGACCCTGATCTTCGCCATCGTCTCGCAGCCTTTCTGTCGCCGTCAGCTTCTGGATCGAGTCTAACCCGGGGCGTAGCAGCCGAATCGGCAGCTTCCCGCAGCACCACTGCGGTCGCGGCTGGACGGCGGGCGGACCGGGAAGCTCCGAGGACGACCCTCCCGGTCCCTCACCCGCTCGAGACCTGACGGCGGACGGGGTCTGAATCCACCGCCGGACGAGCAGGACCCGCCGAGCCGAGTATGACTCCTGCGTTGTTGCCGCGCTAGACGGCTTGCAACGGATATCGAGGCATCTCAGGACACGGAAAGCTCCTGCAAACGCCGGAGTCGCCGGTAGGCGCTCGCCTTCGACAGGCCGGGCTTGGAGCGCCGGGCCAGCTCCGCGATCGAGGCGGTCGGGTGACGGAGGCGGAGGAGGGCGATCTCGCGCAACTCGTCGGGGAGCGCGTCGAGGTCGAGGCGATGGAGCGCCTCGAGCTGAGCGTGGGCCGCGCGGCTCGTGCGCACGAGGTTCGCGTGGTCGGCGTTCGCGAGGCGGTTTGCGTCGGCCCGCGTGGCGGCGAGCACCGCCTGCTCCTCCAGGGCGAGAACGAGGTCGACGGCGCCGGCGGCCACGAGGACGTCGGCGATCGCCTCGGCTCCCTTCGCGTAGGCGGTCGCGTGCGAGCTCCGCTCCTGGACGTGAAGCTCGGCTCCGAGTCGCGCTGCGAGACCGGCGAGGAAACGCGCTCCCTCCGCTTCGGCTGTCCTGAGCTCGAGGTGCGGGCCCCGCGGCCCGCTGAGCGTCCCACCGCCGAGCAACGCGCCCCGCAGGTAGGCGGCGGCGCAGCAGCGGCGCGCGACCACCCGCTGCGGTGGGCGCCCGAGCGGCCGGTGGGAGCGGTCGAGCACCCCGGCCCGATGCAATGTCGTGTACGCGTCGTCCGAGCCCTCGACGTGGAGCTGGTAGCGCGTCGCGCGGTCGAACGAGCGGCGCGAATACGTGCGGATCTCGGACGTGACTCCCAGCGCGCGCAGCAGCGAGAACGCCCGGCGAGCGACCGTCGGGCTCGAGACGTCGAGGTGGACGTCGACACTGCCGCGGCCGCGCAGATGCGCGCGCCCGGCGACGTGGAAGAGGCCGGAGACCTCCGCGAGCCGGTCGCACTCGCGCGCCGGCGCGATCGCCGCCAGCTCCTCCCGTAGGTCGTCAGAGAGCATCCGGATATCCCTCGAGCGCGAGGAGCCGGCGCTTGTAGGCGACGCCGTACGAACCGTAGGAGCCGAGGCCGCTTGCGCCGACGACGCGGTGGCAGGGAACGAAGAGCGAGAGGTGGCTGCGGGCGCAGAAGGTGCCTGCGGCGCGGGCGGCGGCTGGCGATCCGGCGAGCGCGGCGAGCTCGCCGTACGTGACAGCCTCGCCGCGCGGGACGGCGCGAAGCGCGGCGGCGCAGCGGTGGAAGAACGCGCTCTCGTAGTCGAGATCGACCGGCACGTCCTGGAGCCGCACCGGCTCGCCGGCAAAGTAGGCCTGCAGCAATTGCACGACTTCCGTCACGAAGCCTCCAGCTCCGCGTGACGGTTTCCGTGATACGACCGCCCCTAGCCCCGGGTGGGTGGGGGTTTGGGATGGATCCGTGGGCCGCTCCGCCACGTCGAGCCGCGTCCGTTCCGCACGTGGCCAAGGCAGCTCGTGCCAGACGACGCGGTCGTCCACGACCACGAGCTCCCCGACACCCCATCCGTCGACCTCGTAGGCCACCTGCGTCACCGCCACGACTCGCAATCCTAGAATCGTCCCAGTGAGCGGTCACGGCATCTTCCGAGCACCCGAGCCGTACAACGAGCGGGTCCGCAGCTACGAGCCCGGCAGCGCCGAGCGCGCCGAGCTCCGCGGCCGCCTCGAGCAGCTCGCCTCCGAGCGGCTCGAGCTCCCGCTCGTGATCGGCGGCGACGAGGTCCGCACCGGGGACACCTTCGAAGCAGTCATGCCGCACAAACGGAGCCACGTGCTCGCGGACGTCCACAAGGGCGGCTCCGGCGAGGTCGAGCGAGCGATCGCCGCCGCGGCGGACGCCTGGCAGGACTGGTCGAGGACGCCGTGGGAGGATCGGGCGGCCGTCTTCCTCCGCGCGGCAGAGCTCCTCGCCGGCCCGTGGCGGCAGACGCTGAACGCGGCCACGATGCTCGGCCAGTCGAAGACGGCACACCAGGCCGAGATCGACGCCGCCTGCGAGCTGATCGACTTCTGGCGCTTCAACGTCCAGTACATGACCCGGATCTACGAGGAGCAGCCGAACTCGTCACCCGGGACGTGGAACCGGCTCGAGTACCGGCCGCTCGAGGGCTTCGTCTTCGCCGTCACGCCGTTCAACTTCACCTCGATCGCCGGCAACCTCCCCACCTCGGCGGCGCTCATGGGCAACACCGTGGTCTGGAAGCCGGCCTCGACTGCGGCGGTCAGCGCGCACTTCCTGATGAAGCTCTGGGAGGAAGCGGGCCTGCCGCCCGGCGTGATCAACCTCGTCTACGGCTCGGGCGCCACCGTCGGCGATCCCGCGCTCGCGAGCGAGCACCTCGCCGGTATCCACTTCACCGGCTCGACCCCCGTCTTCCAGGGGATGTGGAAGATGGTCGGCGACAACATCGCGCGGTACCGCAACTACCCGCGGGTCGTCGGCGAGACGGGAGGCAAGGACTTCATCGTCGCCCACCCGAGCGCCGATGCCGAGGCGGTCGCGACGGCAATCCTCCGCGGCTCCTTCGAGTACCAGGGCCAGAAGTGCTCGGCCGCTTCGCGCGTCTTCGCGCCCGCGAGCCTCTGGCCGCAGGTGCGCGACCAGGTCGCCGACGAGATCGGCGAGATGAGGATGGGCGACGTCGCAGACTTCACGAACTTCGTCGGGGCCGTGATCGACGCGAGCTCCTTCGCGACGCAGAGGGAGGCGATCGAGGAGGCCAAGGCGTCCGACGGGAAGGCGTCGATCGTCGCGGGCGGCGGCTATGACGACAGTGACGGCTGGTTCGTCCAGCCGACCGTGATCGAGACCTCCGACCCGGACTTCCGCACGATGAAGGAGGAGCTGTTCGGGCCGGTAGTGACCGCGTTCGTCTACGACGACTCCCGCTACGAGGACACGCTCGACCTCGTCGACCAGGGGACGAGCTACGGGCTCACCGGCGCCGTCTTCTCGCGCGACCTGCGCGCCGTCGAGACGGCACGGGAGCGCCTCCGTTATGCCGCCGGCAACTTCTACGTCAACGACAAGCCGACGGGAGCCGTCGTCGGCCAGCAGCCCTTCGGCGGCGCGCGCGCCTCCGGCACGAACGACAAGGCCGGCTCGATGTGGAACCTGATCCGCTGGGTCAGCCCGCGCGCGATCAAGGAGACGTTCGTGCCCCCGCGCGACTACCGCTACCCGTTCCTGGGCCCGGAGCCCGACGCGGGACGCTGACCGGGTCGGGCGTCACGCGTGGACGGGGCGCCGTCGCCGAGACCTACGACCGCGTGCGACCTGAGCCCAGCTCGGTAGACCCGACGACTCAGTGGTTGCGAAGGGCGCTGATGAGCTCGTCCTTGCTCATGTCGGAGTACCCCTCGATGCCGATCTCCTGCGCACGCTCGCGCAGCTCCTCGACTGTGCGGTCCTCGTAGCTCTCGGCATGGCCGCCGCGCTCGCCGACCGAGCTGCGGCCCTCGCTCGCGGCCTGGTTGGCGATGCGGGCTGCCTTCTCCTTGCTCTCGCCCTCCTCGCGTAGGCGCTCGTAGAGCTCGGGATCCTTGACGCTGGGGCCGTGCTCGCGCTCGGGCATGGAAAACCTCCTTTTCACGAGGCGTTCCCTCAGCGACCGGCTTTATGCAGCCGTAGCAGGCTTTCCTCTGAGCGACGGGCGCCCCGCCCGCCGATCGGCCGCGCCGCAGCTGGGACAGAAGCGCGGCATCAGCCGCCGCCGGCCTTGTGGAGCTGCGCGTAGACCTGCCGCGCGACCTTGGCGGGAATGCCGGGGACCCCTTCGAGCTCCTCCGACGACGCCGCGAGCATCGCCTCGACCGAGCCGAAGTGGTTGAGCAGCGCCCGGCGCCGCGCCGGCCCCACGCCCTCGAGCTCGTCGAAGAGCGACGCGAACCCGCGCGACTCGCGGCGCTGGCGGTGGAAGCCGACGGCGAAGCGGTGCGCCTCGTCGCGGATCCGCTGCAGGAGCTGCAGGCCGGGGTCGTGGCGCGAGAGGACGACCGGGCGCGCCCGGCCCGGCACGAACACCTCCTCCTCCCGCTTCGCCAGCGCGATCACGGCCACGCGCGGCAGGTCGAATGCCTGCATCGCCGCCAGCGCGGCCGCCAGCTGGCCCTTGCCGCCGTCGACGACGACGAGGTTCGGCGTCGCCGCAAACGACTCGTCGTATTCCTCGGCAGTGACCCCGGCCGACAGGCGCGCGAAGCGGCGCGAGACCATCTCCCCCATCGCGGCGAAGTCGTCCATCCCCTCCTGGCCGCGGATCGCGAATTTGCGGTAGTGCGCCTTCTTCGGCAGCCCGTCCTGGAAGACGACGAGCGAGCCGACGTTGTCCTGGCCCATGGCCGTGGAGACGTCGAAGCATTCGATGCGAATCGGCAGCGACTCGAGATTCAGCGTCTCGCGCAGCTGCTCGAGCGCCTCGACGCGGCGCAGGCGGCGCTGCTCCCCCTGCGCGAGGTCGCTGGTGAGCACGTGCAGCGCGTTCTCGTCGGCGAGCCGCTGCAGGCGCCTCTTTTCGCCGCGTTCGGCGACGCGGATCTCGACGCGCGCTCCCCGCCGCTCCGACAGGAGCTCCGCGAGTGCCGAGAGGTCTCCGGCGTCGCTCGGGACGACGATCTGCGGCGGCACGCTCGGCGCGCTCCCGTAGTACTCGAGCCCGAACGACTCGAGGATCGTCGTCACGTCCTGCCCGCCGACGTTCTCGAGATGGAACGAGTGCCGGTCGACCATCTTGCCGCCGCGCAGCGGGAAGATCTGGACGACGGCTCGGTCGCCCTCGGCCGCGAAGCCGATCACGTCCACCGTGCCGACCGACTGCCGCTCGACGGCCTGCCGCTCGACGAGGTGCTGCACGGCGAAGAGCCGGTTGCGATAGCGCGCCGCGTCCTCGAAGCGCTCGGCCTGCGCCGCCTCCTGCATCCGCCGCTCGAGCTCGCGCTGGATGGGCTTCACGTCGCCCGAGAGGAACTCGATCACGCCGTCGACGATGCCGCGGTAGTCATCCTGTGAGACGTAGCCGACGCATGGCGCCAGGCAGCGGTCGATGTGGTAGTCGAGACAAGGGATGCCGCTGTGCCGGCCCGGCTTCGGCCCCTCGCACGGCCGGTAGCGGAAGACGCGGTTGAGCACGTCGAGCGTCTCGCGCACCTTCTTCGCGTTCGCGTACGGGCCGAAGTACCAGACCCCCGGCCGGTGGCGCTCCCGCGTGAACATCACGCGCGGGTACTCGTCCTCGACCGTGACGGCGATGTAGGGGAAGGACTTGTCGTCGCGCAGGCGGACGTTGAACGGCGGCCGGTGCCGCTTGACGAGGTTCTGCTCGAGGTGAAGCGCCTCGACCTCGCTGCCGGTCACGATCACCTCGACATCCGCGACCCGCGAGGGCAGGCTCCGGATCTGCGCCCGCCCGTCGGTCGTCTTCTGGAAGTAGGAGCGGACCCGCGGCCGCAGTGACTTCGCCTTGCCGACGTACAGGATCCTGCCGTCCGCGTCGCGGAACAGGTACACGCCCGGCTTCGCCGGCAGCGACCTGAGCTGGTTCTCGAGGCGCGGGGACACGGCTACCATCCTGCCGATGGAGGGCCAGTACGTCGCGTACACCTTCTACAAGGTCGATCCGGCCTGGCGGCGAGACGAGCACCGCCTCGATCGCCGCACCGAGAAGGAGCAGTTCGCCGAGGTCGTGGATTCGTTCTCCGACCGCTTCGAGCATCTGCGCGCGTACACGGTCACGGGCGTCCGCCCCGACTGCGACTTCTTCCTCTGGAAGATCACGGAGCGTTTCGACGACCTGCTCGAGCTCGGCGCGGCCCTGAACTCGACCGAGCTCGCCGGCTGGCTCGAGACACCGTACTCGTACCTCGCGACGACGAAGGCGTCGCAGTACACGAGCGCCCGCAAGGCGCGGAAGATCACGCCGCACGGCCTCCCCTACCTCGTCGTCTACCCGTTCGTGAAGGTGCGACCGTGGTACGCGCTGCCCGAGGAGGAGCGGCAACGCGCCATGGACGAGCACATCCGGATCGGTCGCGAGGAGTTCCCCGGGATCAAGAACCACACGACGTACTCCTTCGGGATCGACGACCAGGAGTTCATGACGGCATTCGAGTGCGAGGAGCCGGCCGACTTCATGCACCTCATGCTGCGGCTGCGCGACAGCGAGGCCTCGCGCTACACGGAGCGGGACACCCCGATCTTCGTGGGCCGCTTCGTCTCTATCCGTCAAGCGCTGGAAGCGCTTGACGGATCGTCGGTTCGAGCAGCTGCGCTGCTCGAACCGGAGTAACGGAACTCCGGGCCGGGGAGAGCGCGGTCCCGGCCTCCGGCTAAGACCCGCTACACGGAGTCTCAGCCTCCGGCCTTTGGTCGCACGTCGCTCGAGACGTTTCGAACCCCTGTGCCGTCCAGGCGGCGGCGTAACGGCACGTTACGCAGCCGCGGAGTAGCGGACGAGCACGCGAAGCCAGCTCGTCCGCGACGGAACGCGCGACCGAACTCCACAACCCAGGTAAAGCTCTACTGCACGGAGCCCACGGGAGACCGCGCTCTCCCGTGGGCGAAGTTCCTTATCCGAGCGAGCGGGTGCGCAGCACCCGCGAGCTGTTCCCGGCTAGACGTAAGTGTGCTGGTCGCGCCAGGTGCGGAACATGGCGAGGCCGCACAGGGCCAGCACCGCCACGAACGCGAGGATCTGGTAGCCGGTGGCGCCGCCGTACCAGTAGACGCCGACATCGGCGACGGCCACGACCGCCGCCCCGTAGAAGACCGTCCGCGCGCGCTGCGACCACATCGAGATCCCCTCCCGCCGTTCGCGCCAGACGAGGAAGATGAAGTACGCGATCGCGAGCACGAACGCGATACGGGCGATGATGAGGAGCGCGGCGAGCGTCTGCTCGAGCTGGAACACGACGATCAGGCCGGCGATCGCCGCGATGATCAGCAGACCCCGCAAGGTCGGGTTGATGCGCGAGAAGAACCTGCTCATGTCGCCGTCAAGTACGCCCGCACGGCGAGCGCTCCTGCCACCAAGGTAGCGGCCGTGAACCAGGCGAGCCGTCCACGTCGCTCGGCAGGCGCGTAGAGCCACGGCGCGAGCACGGCCAGCAGCGAGAGTGTCCCGTACAGGTAGTGGAGCCGGTCGGCGGCGCGATGGTGGTTCGAGAGGAGGAGGAGACCGAGACCGACCTGGGCGACGAGCAGCGTCTGCGCGAGCGCGAGCAGATGCGTGAGCAGGCCGCGCGGCTCGGTGCGGCGGTAGTACGTCCAGCCGCCCACGGCGGCCGCCCCGAACGTGGCGGCGATGACGGCGAAGGCAACGGCGTGATGGACGCTGACCATCGCCGCGCCACACTATCGGCGGCTTTCCCGAACCCGGGACTAGCGTTGCCAGCGGGGCAAAGAGCGCAGGGCTTGGTGGACAGTCCTCGCTACTCGTCCGCCTGGCCCGGGTCCGGTGCCGGTGTGGGAGGCGTCCCCTCGTCCGGAGGCGGGTACGGCTCCGGCACCTGCGCCGGTTGCGGCGGGTCTCCCTCGCCCGGCGGCGGGTAGGGCGCGTTGGGTTCGTTGGGTGTGACCATGATCGTCTCCTGTACCGGCAGACGCGCACGGCGAATCCTCTCGTTCGCGCCGGCGAGACGCTCCGCGAGCTCGTCTTCGATGCGCTTTCGCTCCTCTTCGAGCTCGACCAGCCGTTGCCGCGCCCCGCGCTCGGCCTGCGGCTGGCCCCGCCAGACGGCCTCGCCGAGCGCCTGAAGCGCCGGGGCCCGCTCGATCTCGATCGCGTCCAGGCGCGACCGCGTGCGCCAGCGGACGACGGTCGAGTCGAGTCGCGTCCGCCACACTTCCGCGGTCGTCGCAGCGCGCGCCCGCCCGTCTGCGGCGAGGCGGGAGGAGTGCTGCGCCCACGCGTCGTCGCGGCGGCGCGTCGCCTCGCCGAGCGCGGCGAGCAGGATCACGGCCAGCACCAACATCACGAGGCCCCACGGCCAGCTTCCGGTCGCGAACAGCCCGATCGAGGCGCCGAGCGCCGCGAACCCGAGGCAGAGGAGAACGAAGCGCGCCGGCAGGCCGAGCCAGCGCCGCTCGACGCTCTCGCGGACCACCGGGCCTGGAACGGTCTCGAGCGGCGGCAGCCCCTCCACCGGAGCACCGCAGTGGGGGCAGAAGCGCGCATCCCGTGCGAGTTCCTCCCCGCACCTACTGCACGCGCTCTCCCTGACGGGGGACGCGCTCATGCCGGGCGTGTTCCCCGCCTTCCAGCGCTCGTAACGCCTCGGCGGCCCGCCTGCGCAGCGGCCCGACCTGCGTCCGGTAGTCCTCGTCCGAGACCTTGCCCGTCCGGTGGTCGAACTCGAGCTCCTTCAACGCCGCGAGCGCGCGATCCCGCTCCTCGGCGAGCTCGAGCCGCTTGCGCGCCTCCGGCGCGAGCTCGTCGAGCCGGTCGCTTGCCGGAGACGGGTCGCGCAGGAACGGCCGGGCGACGAAGACGACAGCGACGACGGCGAGCATCGCCGCGAGCGCGAGCGCCCAGGCCATGCCTAGATCCCGGCGGGAGCCGCGCCCGCCGCGTAGCGGGCGGCAAGCCGCCGCTGCTCGACCGCGTCAGGCCACATGGCGATCAGCGACCCCGCGACGAACAGGAAGCCGGCGGCCCAGATGAGGTTGATCAGCGGCTTCACGAGCACCTTGAGGTCGATCTCGTTCGTCCCCTCGGGGCCGAGCCCCGCGGTCGTGAAGACGTCGCCGAGCGAGCGCGGATCGTGGTAGATCGAGGCGACGTTCGCCCCACCCTCGATCGCGTAGCGGTTCATCCCCGGATGAAGGGTGAAGCGCTCCCCGTGGCCGGCCACGGCGACGGCTGCGCGGAAGCCCGTGTAGTTCGGGCCGCGCACGCCGTTGCTCGCGAGATACGTGAGCCTGTAGCCCGCCGCCCTGATCGACTGGCCCGGTCGCAGGTGGGTGTTTTCGCGCACCGTCTGGTACGCGCTCGAGCCGGCGATCCCGATCGCGAGCAGGACGACCGCGGCATGCACGACGTAGCCGCCGTAGCGGCGTCGGTTGCGCGCGATCAGGCGGAAGACTCCGCCCGCCGCCGCTCGCCCGCGCACGAACTCGACCAGGATCGAGACGGCGACGAAGGCCGAGAACGTGTAGGCGAGGAGCCCCGGCCACGAGCTTCCGAAGCCGAGTGCCAGCAACGTGACGCCGGTCACCACCGCCGCGGCGAACGGCACGACGAACGTCTTCCCGAGCGAGCGGAGCGACGCCCGGCGCCACGCCACGAGCGGCCCGAGCCCCATCAGGACGAGCAGCGGCAGCCCGAAGGTGTGGAGGAAGAAGTCGTAGTACGGCTTGGAGACCGAGCGCGTCTCGCCGCGCACGGCGTCGGACAGGATCGGGTAAAGGACGCCCCAGAGGATCGTCAGGCAGAGCGCCACGAGCAGCAGGTTGTTGTAGAGGAACGTCGCCTCGCGCGAGACGAGCGACTCGAGCCGCGTCTTCGTCCGCAGCAGTGGCAGACGCCAGCGGATCAGCGCGACCGAGAGCACGACCATCAGGGTGAGGAAGCCGAGGAACCAGCCGCCGATCGGGCTCTTCGCGAAGGAGTGGATCGAGTCGATCACGCCCGAGCGCGTGAGGAAGGTGCCGAAGAGCGAGAGGTTGAACGCGAGCGCGACGAGGATCATGTTCCAGACCTTCAGCATCCCGCGCTTCTCCTGGATCATCACGGAGTGGAGGAATGCGGTCGCCGCGAGCCACGGCATGAGCGCGGCGTTCTCGACCGGATCCCAGGCGTAGTAACCGCCCCAGCCGATCTCGACGTACGCCCAGTGCGCCCCGATCAGCTGGCCGACGCCGAGGAACGTCCACGCCGCGAGCGTCCAGCGGCGGGTGGCCACGATCCAGCGCTCGTCCGTCCGGCCGGAGAGCAGCGCGCCCATCGCGAAGGCAAAGGGGACGGTGAGGCCGACATAGCCCAGGTACAACAGCGGCGGGTGGGCGAGCATGTAGGGGTTCTGGAGGCTCGGCACCATGCCGGCGCCGTCGGCCGGCGCAGGCTGGACGTTGAACGGGCTCGAGACGAAGCAGAGCATGAAGGCGAAGAAGCCGCCGACGAGCGCGAACACGGGCACGGTCCACGCGATGAGCTCACGCGAGCGTCGATTGAGCCAGACGGCCAGGCCCCCGTAGCCGGTGAGCACGAGCAGCCAGAGCAGGAGCGATCCCTCCTGACCGCCCCAGAAGGCCGACAGCGCGTAGCCGAGGGGCAGCTTGTGGCTCGTGTGCTCCGCCACGTAGACGAAGGTCAGATCACGGCGTCCGAGCGCGACGAGCAGGACGACGGCCGCCACGAGCGTGGTCGGGAAGGCGACGAGGAGCGCGTTCTGCGCCGAGAGCGCCAGCCTGCGGCGCCGCTTCCAGGCGGCGTACGAGCCCGCGAGGAGCGCGTAGGCGACGAGCCCGAAGGCGAGGAGGAGCGTGGCGCGCCCGAGCGGGGCCATCAGCTCAGCTGCTGGAGGATTTCGCGGGCGCGTACTTCGAGGGGCACTTCGTCACGAGCGAGCCCGGCTTCGCGACGAAGACGCCGCGCCGGAGCGTCCCCTCGACGGTGACGTGGCGTCCGGCCTTGAACAGGTCGGGGACGCTGCCGCGGTAGCTGACCGGCACGCGCACGGACCTGGGCCGGCCGATGTCCTTGAGCGAGAAACTGCGGCTGTCCGGGCGGTGGATCACGGGTCCGACGACGGTGCCGACGAGGGTCACGTCTCCGGTGTGACCGGCGAGCGAGCTCGGCTCGAGCTGCGCGACGCCGTTCCCGGCGAGCGCCGTGTAGACGACGAAGATGGCGAGCGCAGCCGCTACCGACAGCGCGATCACGAGCCGCGCAGGACTGGATCCCACACGGATATCGTAGCCCCGCCCGCCGGCGGGAGCGGCAGTCGGTCCTAGCTCTTCGGGGCCTTGTCCGGCGTGCGCGCCGGGATGCGATATCCGTGCTCGTGGCAAAGCGAGCCGGGGGCGTCCTCGGTGAGCGCGTCGCAGTAGCCCTTGCCGTACGCGGCGCGGAGGAAGGCGGCGACGACCTCGAGGTTCCACTCGGTCACGTCGAAGGTCTCGCGCCAGAGGTCCGCGAGGCGGAGGTCGATGTCCAACTCGAGCAGGTCGATCCGAGAGGGTCGCTTGGCCATGGCAAAAACGTAGAAACAGGGTCGGACGGCATAGGCTGGACCCGTGGGTGAGATCCGCTACGGGCCGGGCGGCCTGCCGGAGGCACCGACGTTGGAGGAGGCGTTCGCGGCGCTCGCGACCGAGGGGTATCGCGCCTGCGAGTTCGGCTTCGTCCGCGGCTTCTGGCTCGATTACGAGACGGCTCCGCTGCTCGGGGAAGCCGCGGTCGCCGCGGACGTCGCGCTGTCGGTGCATGCGCCGCTCGCCGCGTTCATGGGTCATGCCGATCGCGGCAAGAAGTTCAAGATGGCGCTGGGGATGCTCGACCACACGGCCGGCCTCGCTCAGGCGTGCGGCGCGCGGCTCATCGTCTTCCATCCGGGTTTCCTGCTCGGCCGCGAACGCGAGCTGGCCATCGCCGACGTCGTCGAGCAGCTCGGTGACCTGCGCGAGCGGCTCGAGGCGAAAGGCAGGCTCGTCCCCTTCGGGATCGAGGTGATGGGCCGCGTGCGCGACCTCGGCACGGTCGAGGACGTGCTCGCGATCGCGGCACAGGTCGACTTTGTCCGGCCCGTGCTCGACTTCGCCCACATGCACGCGACGAGCGACGGCGCCTTCCTCGAGGCGGACGCGTTCGCCGGAGCGCTCGCCGGCGCGGACGCGGTGCTCGAGCCCGGCGCGCCGTTCCACATCCATTTCAGCGACATCCAGTACGCGAACCGCAACGAGACGAAGCACCTCCCCTACGGCGAGGGGACGCTGCGCGCCGAGCCGCTGCGCGACGCGCTCGCGCGCTTCGAGCGGCCGGCGACCGTGATCAGCGAGGCCCCCGACGCGGCTTCGACGCGGTTGATCGGGGACTTGTTGCTCGCGCGTGCGTAGCATCGCGACCGTGCTGGACCCGAAGGTGTTCAAGGCGTACGACGTGCGCGGGATCTATCCCGACGAGCTCGACGAGGCCGGTGCGGAGGCGATCGGACGCGCCTATGTCGAGCAGTTCGAGCCGCGCCGGATCGCCGTCGGTCGCGACATGCGGCTCTCCTCGCCCGCGATGCAGGAGGCGCTGATGCGTGGAGCGGCGGCCGCCGGTGCGGACGTCTTCGACCTCGGGCTCGTCGGCACCGAGATGCTCTACTTCGCGGTCGGCTCGCTCGAGCTCGAAGGGGGCGTGATGGTCACCGCCTCGCACAACCCGAAGCAGTACACGGGGATGAAGCTCGTCCGCCGCGGCGCCCTGCCCGTCGGCGGCGAGTCGGGCCTCCTCGACGTCCGCGACCGCGCCCTCGCGAGTGACAACGTGTCACAAGCGAAACCGGCCGGCTCGATCGAGGAGCACGACATCTGGCCGGCGTACGTCGAGCGGGTGCTCTCCTTCGTCGACGTCGACGCGATCGAGCCGCTGCGCGTCGTGATCGATGCGGCGAACGGGATGGCCGGCGCGATGCTCCCGCCGGTACTGGAGCGGCTGCCGGGCGAGACGGTTCGCTGCTACTTCGAGCCGGACGGCACCTTCCCGAACCACGAGCCGAACCCCCTCCTGCCCGAGAACCGCGAGTTCATCGTCCGCAAGACCCTCGAGGAGCATGCGGACCTCGGGGTCGCGTTCGACGGCGACGGGGACCGCTGCTTCTTCGTCGACGTCACGGGCGCCTTCGTCCCCGGCGACTTCGTGACGGCGCTCTTCGCGGAGAGCCTGCTCGAGAAGGAGCCCGGAGCGAAGGTCATCTACGACCTGCGTGCGAGCCGAGCGGTGCCCGACACGATCGAGCGTGCGGGCGGCATCCCGCTCGTCAACCGCGTCGGCCACGCCTTCATCAAGGCACGGATGCGCAAGGAGGATGCGGCCTTCGCGGGCGAGGTCTCGGGCCACTACTACTTCCGCGAGTTCAGCCAGGCCGACTCGGGCGTCGTCCCGTTCCTGCTCATGCTCGAGTTGATCTCCAAGAGGCGCCGGCCGCTCTCGGAGATCCTCGCGCCGCTCCGCTCGCGCCACTTCATCACGGGCGAGCTCAACACGCCCGTCCCGGACGTCCCGCTCAAGCTGCAGGAGCTGAAGGAGCGCTACGCGGCCGAGGGTCGGATCTCGCACCTCGACGGCATCTCGATCGACTTCGACGACTGGCACTTCAACGTCCGCCCCTCGAACACGGAGCCGCTCCTGCGCCTCAACCTCGAGGCGACGTCCCAGGAGCTGATGGAGCGCAAGCGAGACGAGGTGCTCGAGCTGATCCGCTCGTGAAGCCTCCCTTCAAGTTCAGCGCGAGGACGCGCGTCGGCTTTTCGGACACCGACGCCCAGGGGATCGTCTACTACGGCCGCTACAACCCCTACTTCGACCTCGCCCGCGTCGAGTACCTCCGCTCGCTCGGGCTCCTCCAGCGGCGGGGCGAGGCGGGCGACTTCGTCATGCGCGCGAACGACGTCGAGTACTTCGCCCCAGCGGTATTCGATGACGAGATCGAGGTCTTCGTGCGTGTCTCGCGACTCGGACGCACGAGCGTCACCTTCGCGTTCGCGGCCTATCGGGTTCCTGACGACGAGCTGATGGTGACCGCGCACCAGACGCTCGTCTACGTCGATCTCGCCGAGCGGAAGGCGTTTCCCGTCGCGGACGCGTTCCGCGAGCCCGTCCTCGCTTTCGAGGGCGACGATGTCGACCGCTGACGCCGACGAGCTGCTGCGGCAGGCGGTCTCCGACCTGGCCGCCCGCGAGGACTGCGCGTGGGCGGGCATCTACTTCGTCGAAGGGGACGGCCTCGTGCTCGGGCCGGAGGCCGGAGCGCCGGACCCGGGGCGACGGACGAGCGTTCCCGTGCTCTGGCGCGACACCCGCGTCGCGGAGCTCGCAGCGGACGGATCGGTCGAAGCAGCCCAACTCGAGGCAGTCGCCGCCGGAATCGCAGATCTCTGCCTCGTCGGCTGGGACACCGGCGGCGCACGCTGGGAAAGCTGAGCGTCGCTCGTTCGAGGGAGACGCGCCGCACCAGCAGAGGGCTGTCCCTCGAACGGGGTAACCCGGGGTTCCCGCGGCTGTATCCCTCGAACGAGGGAATGCGCGGCCGCGACTAGGACGGTGTGACGCGGCGGGCGTCGAAGACCGCGTCCACGTTCCGCAGTGCGGCGAGGAGCGCCCGCAGCCCCTTCACGTCGCCGACCTCGACGAGATACCAGTTGCGGGCCATCTGGTCCTCGACCGTCCCGCCGTAGGAGACGATGTTCGTGCCGTGCTCGGCGAACGTCCGAGCCACGTCCTCGAGGAGACGCGGCCGGTCCCACGAGTCGACGGCGATCTGGACCCGGAAGCTCTGGCTGCCACCACCGTCCCACTCGACCGGCGTGAACCGCTCGGGGTTGCGACGGAGCGCGCGTACGTTCGGGCAGTCGCCGCGGTGGATCGTGATCCCCTTGCCGAGCGAGATGTAGCCCACGATGTCGTCGCCGGGGACCGGCGTGCAGCATTTCGCGAGCCGGACGAGGACGTCCTCGACGCCGATCACGTTGATGCCGTAGCTCTCGCTGCCGGCCGCCTCGCGGGCGCGCGGCTTCTTGACTGGAACCTGCTCCTCGGCGACCTCGCCGACCTTGAGCTGCTGGAGGACCTTGTCGACGATCTTCGACGCCGTCAGCTTCCCGGAGCCGAGCGCGATGTAGAAGTCCTCGGCCTTCTTGTAGCCGGACTCCCGGATCACGCCGGCGAGCACGGCCGAGCCGGCGAGCTTCTTGTACGGGAGGTTCTGCGCCTTGAGCGAGTTCTCGAGCGCCTCGCGGCCCTTCGCCTCGAGGTCCTCCTTCTGCTCGCGGGAGAAGAACTGGCGGATCTTGTTGCGGGCGCGCGAAGAGGCGACGAGCGACAGCCAGTCGCGCGACGGCCCTCGGGCGGCGGACTTCCCGGTGAGGATCTCGACGCGGTCGCCGCTGCGCAGCCGGTAGTGGAGCGGCACGATCCGCCCGTTCACCTTGGCGCCGACGGTGCGGTGTCCCACGTCGGTGTGGACGGCGTAGGCGAAGTCGATCGGCGTCGCGCCGGCCGGCAGCGTCTTGACCTCGCCCTTCGGGGTGAAGACGAACACCTCCTCGTCGAAGAGGTCGGTACGGAAGCTCTTCACGAACTCGCGGGCATCGGTCTCGTCGGCGTTGATGTCCATGAGCTGCCGCACCCAGGCGTTCCACTCCTCGTCGGCCCGCTTTTTCGACCTGCGGCCGTCGACCGTGTACGCCCAGTGCGCCGCCACGCCGAGCTCGGCCGTCTCGTGCATCGCGCGCGTCCGCACCTGGATCTCGAGCGGCCGCCCCTCCGGCCCGATCACCGTCGTGTGCAGGGACCGATAGCCGTTGAACTTCGGCATCGCGACGTAGTCCTTGAAGCGGCCGGGCATGGGCTTCCAGAGCGAGTGGATCAGGCCAAGCGCGCCATAACAGTCGCGCGTCCCCTCCTCGCCGTCGCGCTCGACGATCACACGCATCGCGGTGAGGTCGTAGATCTCGTTGAACTCGCGGCCCTTGCGGGACATCTTGTCGTAGATCGAGTAGAAGTGCTTCGCGCGTCCGGAGATGTCGACGGGGATGTCGACCTTCTCGAGCTCGCGCAGCAGCACGTCCGCGGCCTCCGCTACATGCCCTTCCCGGTCGGCTCGGCGCTCGGCGACCATAGTCTTGATCTCGGCGTACTTGCGCGGATGCAGCGTCTGGAAGGCGAGGTCCTCGAGCTCCCACTTCAGCGCGTGGATACCGAGCCGGTGCGCGAGCGGCGCGTAGACCTCGAGCGCCTCCCTCGACTTCTGGACCTGTTTCTGCTTGCCGAGGTACTCGATCGTGCGGAGGTTGTGCAGACGATCGGCGAGCTTGACGAGGATCACGCGCACGTCCTCGGCCATCGCCACGACCATCTTGCGGTAGTTCTCCGCCTCCGCCTGCTCGCGAGTCTGGAACTGGACGCGCGTCAGCTTCGTGACGCCGTCGACGAGCACCGCGACGTCGTCGCCGAACTCCTCGCGCACGGCGTCGAGCTCGACGTCCGTATCCTCGACGACGTCGTGCAGGAGCGCTGCGGCGATCGTCTGCTCGTCAAGGCGCAGCCCGGCGCAGATCGTGGCGACGCCGACGGGATGCGTGATGAACGGCTCGCCGGAGCGGCGCTGTTGTCCCTCGTGGGCGGCGGCGGCGAACCGGAAGGCCCGGGTGACGAGCTCGACGTCGACGTCGCCGCGCTGGGCGGCGAGCTCGGCGAGCAGCCCTTCGAGCAGCTCCTCGTGCCTCTCGCCTGCTTCGACCGTCGTCACTGTCTCAGTGTACTCCCGGGTTTTCGCGCGAATCTGCGGGGGAGGAACGTCCGTTGGAGGAACGAAGTGACGCGTCTCATGCCCCGTTTCCGCCGCCTCAGGAGGCGCCGCAGCGTCCTCCGTCTTGCGTTCGCCCTGGCTCAGTGTCTGAACGGCGGCGAGTAGACGACCCGCCCCTGCGGTAGGTCGGCCGCCGGATCGAGCACCGCCACCTGAAAGGCCCAGTCGTAGCGCGTTTCGGGCGGCGGCAAGAGGCCCAGCTCGTCCGCCCGGACGAAGCCGAAACGGCCGTAATACTGCGGGCTTCCCTCGACGAGCAGCAGCGGCTCTCCGAGCGCCCGCACCGCCTCGAGCGAGGCCCGGACGAGCGCGCTGCCGTGGCCGCGCCCCTGGTGCTCCGGCAGGACTCCGAGCGGCGAGAGCTGGAGCACCGGGGTCCCGGAGCCCTCGATCGCGCACCACGTGTTCATCACGTGCCCGACGACGGCGCCGTCCTCCTCGGCGACGAACGAGAGCTCGGGAACGAACCACTCACCCGCGAACAGCTCCGTGACGAGGCGTGTGATGTCGTCGCGGCCGAACGCGGCCCGTTGCACCTCGAGGATCGCGGGGTGGTCGGTCGCGCGCGCGAGGCGGATCACGCAGCCCGGGCAAGCGGCTGCTCCTCGCGCAGGAGGGCCCGGAAGCGGGCCGATTCGAGCAGATGGCGTCGCGCGGCTCCCGGGCCTGCGACCTCGTCCAGGCCGAGCTCTGCAAAGATCGCGGACGCCTCGGCGTCACGGCTCGCCGGCGGTTTCTTGTACTCCGCGACGAGCCAGTCGCGGAGCCCGTCGAATTTCGCCGCGCTCGGGAAGACGCGCCGGACGACGAGCTGGGGCGCTACGGTGCCGTTCCAGCGGTTCTCCTCGAGGCGGAAGGCGACGTCGTAGAACGCGTCGGGGCGCAGCACGTCGATGCGTGACCCCTGACCGAAGGCGATTGCGCTACCACCGTCCCGGCCCGCTCGCCGGATACGGAAGCGAAGGTGCTTGCCGTCGCCGACGGTCGCGAGCTCGGCGAGGCCGCAGCCTGGAGCGAGCAGCGTCGGTGCAGGGTTGTCGAGCCCGAACGGGGCGAGTCTGCCGAGCTCGGTACAGAGCTCCAGGGAGAGCTCTGCGCCACGCGCGACGATGGCGTCGATCGACGTCACGGGCCCGAGGTCGGTCTCGTCCAGCACGGTGGCGGCCTGGGCGGCGAAGTGTTCCGCGAAGGCTTCGACGTTCTCCTCCGCGATCGAGAGGCCGGCCGCCGCGCGGTGGCCGCCCCAGCGTCCGAGCAGTTCCGCGCAGGCGCCGAGGGCGGCATGGAGGTCGAACGCCGGAATCGACCGGCCGGATCCCTTCCAGTCACCTTCTGCACCGGCGATGAGCACGACCGGGCGGTGGTAGCGCTCGACGAGGCGCGAGGCGACGATCCCGATCACGCCCTCGTGCCAGTCGGCGCCGGCCAGGGCGTACGCGCGTCGCGCGCGCCTCTCTGCCGGCCAGGCCTCCACCTGGGCTACGGCCTCGCGCAGGATCCGGCCCTCGATGGCCTGCCGCTCGCGATTGAGCTCCTCGAGCGAGTCGGCGAGCCTCCGGGCCTCCGCCTCGTCCTCGGTGAGGAGGAGCTCGAGCGCCTCGCGCGGGTGGCCCAGGCGTCCGGCAGCGTTGAGACGCGGCGCGAGGCGAAACCCGACGGCTCCGGCGTCGACCCCGGCCGGATCCACTCCTGCGCTCTGCATGAGCGCCCGCAGGCCCGGCTTCGCGGTACGCGCGAGCGCCCGTAAGCCGGCAATCGCGTACGAGCGGTTCTCGTCCACGAGCGGGACGACATCGGCGATCGTCGCGAGCGCGACGAGGTCGAGGTGCCGCCGCAGGATCTCGGAGTCGACGCCGAACAGGGCCTGGCCCAGCTTGAAGACCACGCCCGTGCCGCAGAGCTCGGGGAACGGGTACGCGGAGGGGCGAGTCGCGACGACGGGACAGTCGGGCAGCGTCTCTCCCGGCCGGTGGTGGTCGGTGACGACGACGTCGAGACCGCGCTCGCGAGCCTCGGCGACCTCGGCGACGGCCGTGATCCCGCAATCGACCGTGAGGATGAGTCCGCAGCCGTCGTCCGCGAGGCGGGCGAGGGTCTCGCTGCGGAGGCCGTAGCCCTCGTCGAAGCGGCTCGGCAGGTGCCAGGCGACATCGGCGCCGAGCTCGCGCAGTAGGAGAACCGCGACGGCGGTGGCGGCGATGCCGTCGACGTCGTAGTCGCCGTGGACGCAGATCCGGCGGCCCTGCTCCACGGCGGCGCGGATCTGCGCGCAGGCAGTGTCCATGTCGCCGAGGAGGAAGGGGTCGTGCGGCGGCTGCTCGCCGTCGAGGAAGCGGCCCGCGTCGGCCGGATCGGAGTAGCCGCGACGGACGAGCACGGCCGCGGTCACCTCGGAGATCCCGAGCGCGCGGACGAGCTCCGCCTGGGCGGCAGGAGGGCAATCGGGCAGTGTCCAGGTGCCATCGTGCATCTGTGGCCAAGCTACGGGGAAGGGCGGACGGAGCCGGCCTGCCGGCCTGTCCGGAGCGGACGGCTCTCGTGCGGTTGCCGGGCTTCCGTGACGAAGGCGCGACGCCGCGGCCACGATTGGGCGGCCACGATCTCGGAGTCCCCGGGTGGGTGGGGGTTTGGGACGGAGTAGAAACAGCTCCATGCCGGCGCCCTCCGCGGCCGAGCTCCGGCGCGAGTTCCTCCCCGATCCCGCGGTCGCCTTTCTCAACCACGGCTCGTTCGGCGCGTGCCCGAAACCCGTCTTCGAGCTACCAGGCTTCCTGCGCCTGTCGGTCGCCGCCTACACGATCCGCGAGGACATCGCCGGCTGCTAGCCGCCCTCGCTCGGGAGCTTGACCCCGAGCACGGTCAGCAGGACGAGTAGACCTAGGCCGAGTACCCAGTACGCCAGGACGCGGCGCGGGTGCCGCGACTCCCGCAGCGAGTTGACCGCGACCTTCCCCCAGAGCAGCACGAGACCGACTACGGCGGCGGCCCCGACGACGATCACGGGCGCGAGATACACCGCCTTCTCGAGCGGCCAGGAGAGCGCCCACGCCGTCAGGGCGACGAGCGCGAGGACCGCTGCGAGCACCGCGGGATAGCGGAGTACGCGCATGCGGTCAGGGTACGCTGCCGCCGTGGAAGCGGCAGGTAACTACCACTCCGGCGACGACTACGTCGTCGAGTTTCTCGGCTACCGCTTCTCCTTCAGCAGCGCCGACTTCGAGGAGCGGGTCACGGCCGCGGCGGTCCGGCTCGGCCTCGTCGCGGGCCCCGAGCTGGACGAGGAGGAGACCGCCGATCTGGTCGAGCTCGTCGAGCGGGACGCGATCGAAGCACCCCGCAGCGCGCTCGGCGAATACCTCGTGCGGCACTGGGACGCGCTCGCGCTCGTCCGCGGCGAGTCGCTCGTCTACTGGCTCAAGAAGCTCGTCTTCCGCGGCGCCTGGCTCGACCACCGCGTCAAGGAGGGTCTGCTCGAGGTGGACTGGGACGACGAGCGGCAGGACTTCACGTTCGCCGACACGAACGGCGGCCGCGCGCTCCTCGAGCTCCTCCCCACCCCGAGCTGGCACGAGCTCCAGTACCGGAGATGACCGTCCCCCGCCGGTACGCGGTCGTGTTGCCGGCGTACCTGGCGGGCCTGCTCGCGGTCGACACCCGGGTCTCGTTCCACGCCCAGCTCGCGCTAGGCGCGCTCAGCTTCGTCGTGCTCGCGGCGGTGCTTCGGCCGCTGCCGACGCTCGTGCGCGCGCAGGCTGTCGGAGTCGTCCTCTTCGCGACGGTCGGGGAGGTGACGGGCTCGCTGCTTTGGGGCGTCTACCACTACCGCCTGCACAACCTGCCGCTCTTCATCCCGCCGGCGCACGGGCTCGTCTACCTGAGCGGCCTCGCCCTCAGCCGCAGCCTCCGCGCTCGCGCCGTCGTCTGGGCCGCGGCGACCGGCGCAGCCGCGTGGGGCGTCGCCGGGCTGACGCTGTTGCCGCGGGTCGACGTCGCGGGCGCGTTCGGCGTGCCGCTGCTGCTCGTTTTCCTCTGGCGATCGCGCGCGCGGGCGACATATGCCGGCGTCTTCCTCGTCGTCGGAGCGCTCGAGCTGTACGGGACGTCGATCGGGACCTGGCGCTGGGCGCACGCCCTCCCGGGGCTCGGGATTCCCGACGGCAATCCGCCGTCAGGTGTCGCCTCGGGCTACGTCTGGTTCGACGTGATGGCGCTGCTCGCGGCGCCGATGATCTTGTCGGCCTCGCGGCGTCTGTCCGAGAGAGAACATCGCCCGTACACCGCGACCGAAGGAACGCCGTGAAGCTCCTGCTCACCTCTGCCGGCATCAAGAACCCCACCATCCACGACGCGCTGGTCGACCTGTTGGGCAAGCCGATCAGCGAGTCCGATGCTCTCTGCATCCCCACCGCGTTGTACGCGCACCCATGGGCCGGTCCTCGCCAGGCGTGGCGGTTCATCAGCGGACAAGAGCCTCGCTCTCCGATGGTTGGGCTGGGTTGGAAGTCCTTGGGAGTGCTGGAACTCACTGCGCTGCCCAGTCTCGAGGAGGAGCGCTGGGTCCCACTCGTCCGGGAGACGGACGTACTGCTGGTCGACGGAGGCGATGCCGCGTACCTCTGCCACTGGATGCGAGCGTCCGGCCTCGCAGATCTCGTGCCGTCGCTGCGCGAGATGGTCTGGGTGGGCGTGAGCGCCGGGAGCATGGTCATGACCCCTCGAATCGGGATGGACTTCGTCACCTGGCGTTCGCCGGCCGGCGACAGAACGCTGGGCGTGGTCGACTTCTCGATCTACCCGCACCTCGGAAACCCTGACCTGCCGGAGAACACCATCGCCGCCGCGGAACGCTGGGCCACCGAGTTGGGGGGGCCCGCGTATGCGATCGATGACGACACCGCGATCAGGGTGGTCGACGGAACGGTCGAAGTCGTCTCCGAGGGGAACTGGAAGCTGTTCGAGTGCCGGACGGCGCCGCAGCCTGCCTGAGGGAACCCTCCAAGCGGAGTCGCGAGCGGCTACGTCTGGTTCGACGTGCTGGCGCTGCTCGTCGCGCCGTGGCTCGTCTACTTGGCCGGCGGAACGGAGAAGCCGAAGCGCTCGCTCTTCTCCGGCGCCTTGCGGAGCTCGATCCGCCGGATCGAGCCGATCGGGACGATGAGCGCGTCGGGAGCGTCGTCGCGCGCGTCGGTCAGGTAGACCGTCACCATCCCGAACCCGGGCTCGGGCTCGATCCGCTCGAGGACGAAGCGCGACGTGTCGACGAGCTCGACCTCGACGAGCGGCTTCTCGACACCGGTGGCCTCGGCGAACGAGGCGATCGCACGGTGCAACCGCTCGACGAACGCCTCGTGGGGCAACTCGGCGACGGGTGTCCAGAGCTCCGGCACGGCCTCTGACACTAACGCCCGATCTCGACGAGACGCTCCACCACGTCCGCCAGCGGTTGCGTCGCGTCGATCTCGTGGGTGCAGGTCGCGCGGAGCAGCGGCTCGACCTCGCGGACGTGGGCGAGGATCAGCTCCCGCTCCTCGAGTGCCTTGCGGTAGTCGTTCGTCGCGCGCGCGGCGATCCGGCTCAGGAGCACCTCCGCCGGAGCGCTGAGGAGCACGACGGCGTCGAAACGGTCGTAGAAGCGGCCCTGGTTCGAGACCGTGCCGGACACGTAGAGGGTCGGGCCCTCCTCGGCGAGGAGCGCCGCGATCCGCTCCTCGTCCCACCAGTGCCCGCCTTCCGCGTCCTCCACCGTCCAGCCCGGCTCGTCGGTGTCGACGGTGCGGAAACCGCGCCGTGCAAGCTCGGCGAGCACGCTCGACTTGCCGGTTCCCGACATGCCTGTGACGAGGATCCGCCGCACGGGCGGCAGGTCAGAAGAGGCGCGCGTCGGGCTCGGACGAAGGCGCGGCGCCGAGATGCGCGCGGCCGAGCGCGGTGATCGTGCGGCCGCGCGGCGTCCGCTGGATGAAGCCGAGCTGCAGGAGGTACGGCTCGTACACGTACTCGATCGTGTCCGGCTCCTCCCCGAGCGCCGCGGCGAGCGTGTTGAGGCCGACCGGGCCGCCGGCGTATTTCTCGACGATCGCGCGCAGCAGCGCGCGGTCGAGCCGCTCGAGCCCCGCCTCGTCGACCTCGAGCAGCTCGAGTGCCTCGCGCGCGATGGCGGTCGTGATCGCGCCCTCGTGACGCACCTCGGCGACGTCCCGGACGCGGCGAAGGATCCGGTTGCCGACGCGAGGCGTGCCCCGGGCGCGGCCGGCGATCTCGTCGGCGGCCTCCGGCGCGATCTCGACGCCGAGGATCCCGGCCGAGCGCCGGACGATCGTGGCGAGCTCGCCGTCGTCGTAGTAGTCGAGCCGGAACGTGATCCCGAAGCGGTCGCGGAGCGGCGAGGTGAGCAGGCCTGTGCGGGTCGTCGCGCCGACGAGCGTGAACGGCGGCAGGTCGAGGGTCAGCGTCCGGGCGGCCGTCCCCTGGCCCATGACGATGTCGAGCCGGAAGTCCTCCAGCGCCGGGTAGAGGATCTCCTCCGCGGCCCGGCTCAGGCGGTGGATCTCGTCGATGAAGAGGACGTCGCGCGGCTCGACGGCGGTGAGGATCGCGGCGACGTCCTTCCGCTCGAGCGCAGGCCCCGCCACTGAGCGGATGCCGACGCCGAGCTCCTCGCGGACGATGTGGGCGAGGCTCGTCTTGCCGAGACCCGGCGGGCCGACAAGAAGGACGTGGTCGAGCGCATCGCCGCGTCCCTTCGCCGCCTCGAGCGCGATCGCGAGCTGCTCTTTGATGCGGGCCTGGCCGACGAACTCGTCGAGCCGGCGCGGCCGGAGGCTCTGCTCGACCTCCTCCTCGTCATCGCGGAGCGTTCCTGCCAGGAACTGCGTGGTCGCGTTCACGCGGCCCTCTTCAACGCGAGCCTGACCCGTTCCTCCGGAGGCAGGCCGGGATCGAGGTCGGAGAGGGCGCGCTCGGCGTCGAGCAGCGACCAGCCGAGCTCGACGAGCGCGTCGCGTGCGACGACGTGCCGCTCGCCGCCGCGGTCGGGTGCGGGCGCGAGCGCCGGGTCGCCGAGCTTCTCCTTCAGCTCGAGCACGATCCGTTCGGCCGTCTTCTTGCCGATGCCGGGAATCGCCTGGAAGCGGGCCGCGTCGCCGCGGACGATCGCTCGGCGTAGCTCGGCGACGGCCGAGCCGGAGACGATCGCGAGCGCGACCTTCGGTCCGACGCCGCTGACGGCGAGGAGCTGGACGAACAGCTCCCGCTCGCTCCGGTCGGCGAAGCCGTAGAGCTGGAGGGCGTCCTCGCGAACGTGGAGGTACGTCTCGACCGTGATCTCGTCCGCCGCGTCTCCCTTCCGGACGGCCGCGGGCGTGGCGTGGACGAGATAGCCGACGCCGCCGACGTCGAGGATCAGGCCCTCCGGCGTGTTGGCGGCCGGCTTGCCGCGGAGGCGCGCGATCACCGGGTCAGCGTACGCACCGGAACGGACGTTCCCTAGCCTGCGGCCGCGCGGAGAAGCGGCGGCGAGAGCGCGTGGCAGATCGCGACGGCGAGCGCGTCGGCGGCGTGGTGCGGCGTCGGCAGCTCGGGGAGCGCGAGGATCATCTTCACCATCCGCTGCATCTGCGCCTTTTCGGCGCGGCCGTAACCGCAGATGGCCTGCTTGACGCGGGCGGGCGCGTATTCGCGGCAGGTCACTCCCGCGTTGGCGGCCGCGACGAGCACGACGCCGCGTGCCTGGCCGACGGAGAGCGCGATGCGGGCGTCGGCGCCGACGTACGACTCCTCGAGCGCCACCGCATCCGGCGCGTGCTCGGCAATGAGGGCCGCGACGGCGTCGTGGATCGTCTTCAAACGGACGACCGTGTCCTCGCCGGCCGGAGTCGACCAGCAGCCGTGCGCCACCTCCCTGAGGCGGCCTCCGCTTTCTTGGACGACTCCGTACCCGCAAGCAGCAGTCCCCGGATCGATGCCTACGACCTTCACGTCCGAAAGCTACGGACCCGGTCGGACGAATCCTGTTCCAACCGCGACCGGATGCGAGACGGCTCGGAGGCAGCGTTCTCGGGCGGGAGGACGCTGGCCCAGGCGAGTGTTGCGTGCGTGCAAGCTGCGTACGAAGGCTCCGGATAGCGTCTCTCGGTGTGGCTCACGACACCTCGTCCTGGGAGCAGCTTCTCCTCTACACGGAAAGGCTTTGCCTCCGCGTGCCAGCTCCGCGGGATGCGGAGGCTCTGCGCGACCTGTTCGCGGACGCGGAGGTTATGCAGGGGTTAGGCAGAGACTGCGTCTCAACGGTCGAGGACACCCGAGCCATGATCGAAGAAGGGATGGTCGGTGGTTGGAGAACCGACGGGCTTGGCACGTTCATTATCGAGACCACGGCTACGAACCGGCAGGTGGTCGGCCAGGCTGGTCTGATGATCTTCGACACACGCCGCTGGACGCCCTCGACTTGGGCAAAGGCAGGAAGTCATGCCCAGCCCGAGCTTGGCTGGGCCTTGATTCGGGCGCACTGGGGACACGGCATGAGTGTCGCTACATCGACCGGCTTGTCTCTCTGATCTCGCCCGACAACGTCCGCTCTCAGCGCGTCGCGGAGAGACTCGGTGCGATACCGACAGAAACCGTCACGCCCGCAGATTCGAGGCGAAAGACTGTCGTCTGGAGACATCCGCCCGCCACCTGAGCCAGAGGCTTCGCGCTACGGGGTCAGTCCGGAACACCGGCCCAGGCGACCGTATTGACCTTCGCGCGGACGCGCGGGCGCACGCGTCGCGACAGTGGCGAGGCCTGACCTAGGCTGAGAGTCTTCGTGGTGACTGGGGCACGTTTCCATGGCGTAATCGGAAGCCGCGCGGCCGGGTGGCTATGGCCGGACTCGCGACTGTTCGACGCTGCTTGGACGCGCGGGGTGCCCGTCGATGTCGAACTCACAGACGCAGGGCTGATCCTGTCCCCCCGCACTCGCCTCCTTCGCGGGGCGCGTTGGCGGCCGATCACGCTCGCCTGGGACGAGCTCGGCGGTGCTTCCGCAACGTCGCGCGGACACACCGGCCGAACAGGGGGACTGACGCTTCACGAGACGTTCGAGGTGACGCTGAAGGTCGTGGGATCGCGCGCAGTCGGCTTCCAAATACCAGCAGGAATCTCCTCGTTTCTGCCGGGTTTCCCCTCTGACGCTCCTATCGACGGCGGCGCCCCCTACGCGCCGCTCGGGATAACGATGCCTCGCGGGGATGAGCTCGCCACCGCGGTGAGCGGCCGCGCGACGGGCGAGCTGCGCTCGTAGACAAGTACCGGTCCGGCTATCGCCCTTATCTCGGGAGCTTGCGAGCGGGCCGCCAGGGCTCGTGCTCGTGCGCGAGCCAGACGAGCTCGGGCTCGAGGGCGCGCACCCGCAACTGGCCCTCGGTGTGCGGCTCGTCGAGCTCGCCGAGGCGAACGGCCACGTCACCGCCGACGACGACCGGCCGCCCGCCCGTCTCGACGACGACGACCTGCATGCCGCGTGTGTGGCCCGGCGCCGGGACGAGGCGGAGCCCGGGCAGCAGCTCGAGCTCGCCGTCGACCGGCTCGTAGCGAAGGCCGGGCGCATCGACCCACTCGCGGATCGTGTAGTCGTCCTCCGTGCGGGCGTCGTCGAGCTCCTGGCGCTGAACGTAGATCGGCCTGCCGGCGAAGAGCTGGTTGCCGCCGCAGTGGTCGAAGTGCAGGTGCGTGTTGACGACGACGTCGACGCCGGCGAGGTCGAACGCCTGCTCGTTCAGCGGGATGAGGCGGGGGTCCATGTCGGCCACCTCCGGGCGCAGCTCCGTCATGCCGGTGTCGACCAGCACGCGGGCGTCGGGATGGTCGATGACATGGACGCAGACCGGCCAGCGCTCGCCCTCAACGAGCAACTCGGCCACCAGCAGCGGCGTGATCGTGGCGGCGTTATCACCAATCAACCTCTTACCGACGGTACGACTCCCACCGCGAGGCGAAGTCATCGCTCCGCACCGCGCCTGAGACCGCGCTCTCCGGCGCGCGGAGTTGCACCTCCGAGGAAGCGTGGACGGCGCTAGCCGGCCACGCTTTCGAGGACGCGTTCAGGGATGTCGAAGTTCGCGAAGACCTCCTGCACGTCGTCGTTCTCCTCGAGCTGGTCGATCAGGCGCAGGATCTTCTTCGCCTCGTTCTCGTCCTCGATCTCGACGGTCGTCTTCGGCAGCATCGTCAGCTCGGCCGACTCGATCTCGAAGCCGGCCTCCGCGACCGCCTCGCGCACCGTGGCGAGCTGCTCGGCCGCCGAGAGCACCTGAAAGCTCGAGCCGTCGAGCACGACGTCGTCGGCGCCTCCTTCCGCCGCCGCGAGCATGAGCTCGTCCTCGTCGGTGCCGTCGGCGGGCACGAGCACGAGGCCGCGCCGCTCGAACAGCCACGCGACCGCGCCCGAGGTCCCGAGGTTGCCGTCGTTCTTGGCGAAGATGTGCCGCACCTCGCCCGCCGTCCGGTTGCGGTTGTCGGTGAGCGACTCGACGATCACCGCGACGCCGGCCGGGGCGTAGCCCTCGTAGACGACCGTCTCGTAGGCGGCGGAGTCGGAATCGGTGCCGGCGCCCTTCGCGATTGCCCGGTCGATGTTGTCCTTCGGCATCGAGTTGGCCTTCGCCTTCTCGATCGCGTTCTGGAGCGCGAGGTTGCCGGCGGGATCGGATCCGCCCTCCTTCGCCGCGACGATGATCGCGCGCGTCAGCTTCGAGAAGAGCTTGCCGCGCTTCGCGTCGGCGGCGCCCTTCTTGTGCTTGATCGAGGACCACTTGCTATGCCCGGACACGCATCTCCTCCCTCACCAGATTCAGGAATCGCTCGTGGACGCGCGTGTCGTCGGTCAGCTCCGGGTGGAAAGCGGCGACGAGGAGCCTTCCCTCACGCGCCAGCACGGGATGCCCGTCGACGTCGGCGAGCACCTCGACGGCCGGACCCGGATCCTCGAGCCAGGGCGCGCGGATGAAGACGGCGCGCAGCGGCTCGTCGCCGTCGCCGACGTCGAGGTCCGCCTCGAAACTCTTCACCTGGCGGCCGAACGCGTTGCGGCGCGTCCGGTAGTCGCCGAGGCCGAGATGGTCGCGGTCGAGGACGATCATCCCCGCGCAGGTCCCGAAGATCGGGCCGCCGAACTCGCGCACGGCCTCGTCGAGGCCGTACAGCCGCATCAGCCGGCCGATCGCAGTCGACTCGCCGCCGGGGATGATGAGCGCGTCGAGACCCGCGAGCTGCTCGGGAAGGCGCACCTCGACCGGGTCAGCGCCGAGCCGGCATAGCACGGAGGCGTGCTCACGGAAGTTCCCCTGCACGGCAAGGACGCCGATCCTGAGCGGCTTCTCCATCTCCCTCGATGGTAATGGGGGAGCTATGCGGGAGGCGGCTCGGCTGGCGCGGCGGCCTGCCGCCGGCCGAGGAGGCCGAGCAGGACGAGCCAGAAGCCGAGAAGCCCCACGGCGAGCGCCGGTGCCCAGGGGCTGACCGCGGGCGCGCGCTCACCGTCGCCGAGCCCGAAGGCTCCTTCGGCAAGCGCCGTGGGCGAACCGACCAGGTAGTGGATCGTCGCGGCGAAGAACCCGATGGTGCCGAGCACCGCCCAGCTCGACCGCCTCGTCGCATAGGCGATGACGACGAAGCAGAGCGCTGCAATCGAGACGGCGGCCCATTCCGCGTCGCCCGTGTGCGCCCAATACAGAATCGCACCGCCGATCAGCAGCCCGCCGACGACGTGGAGCCAGAACGAGGACGGCGTGCGGTGCACCGCGCCCCAGAGCAGATAGGCGATCCCCACCAGGAGCGTGAGGACGGCGGTGAAGTTGCCACCGGCGGTGATCAGGTCGACGACGAAGAGCCAGCCGACGACCGCGGAGATGACGCGGATGAAGGGAAAGCCGAACCTCCGCCGGTCGTCCCAGGCGGCGGCGAGGATGAGCAGCCAGAGTGCGAGCCGCGACCACGACCAGTGGCTGAACGAGCCGTTCACGCCGTTCCAGCCCCACCACTCGAAGAGGAAGACGAGGAACGCGGCCCAGGCGATCACCGCGGCGAAGGCGAAGATCCCGGCCGCTACCTGCCGTCCGGCGACGCGAAAAACGTGCGCGAGCACGTAGAGGATGACGAGCACGAGCAGCGCCCAGCCGGCCTTCGCGCCGCTGCCGTAGTGCCCGGAGAGGTAGCCGAGCGCGAGTCCACCGCCGGCGAGCACGGTGAGCCCGCCCGTGTAGACGAGGAAGGACGACGACGTCCAGACCGGCTTCGTCTCGCGCACGGGGGAATCGTCCTCCCCCGGTCGGACGGAGTTGCTACCAGCCGCGGGTCTCGAGCAGCTCGCTCGGGTCGAGCGACTGCGTCGAGATGCCGACCATCGGCTCGCCGAGGCCGGCGGAGACGCGGGCGAGGATCTCCGCGTCGCGGAAGTGCGTCGTCGCCTCGACGATCGCCTTCGCGCGCCGTTCCGGGTCGCCCGACTTGAAGATGCCGGAGCCGACGAAGACGCCGTCGGCGCCGAGCTGCATGCAGAGCGACGCGTCGGCGGGCGTCGCGATCCCGCCGGCCGTGAACGTCACGACCGGCAGCTTCCCGTTCTCCGCCACCCACTTGACGAGCTCGTACGGTGCGCGCAGCTCCTTGGCCTCGGAGTAGAGCTCTTCCTCGCGCAGCGCGCCGAGGCGGCGGATGTGGCCGAAGACCGCGCGCATATGCGTGACGGCGTTGACGATGTCGCCGGTGCCCGCCTCGCCCTTCGTGCGGATCATCGCCGCGCCCTCCGCGATCCGGCGCAGTGCCTCGCCGAGGTTCGTGCAGCCGCAGACGAAGGGGACGGTGAACTGCCACTTGTCGACGTGGTGCTCGAGGTCGGCCGGCGTGAGCACCTCGGACTCGTCGATGTAGTCGATCTCGAGCGCCTGCAGGATCTGCGCCTCGGCGAAGTGGCCGATGCGGCACTTCGCCATCACCGGGATCGTCACGGCCACCTGGATCTCCTGGATCTTCTCCGGATCCGACATGCGCGCGACCCCGCCGTCGCGGCGGATGTCGGCCGGGACGCGCTCGAGCGCCATGACGGCGCACGCGCCTGCATCCTCCGCGATCTTCGCCTGCTCGGCGTCGACGACGTCCATGATCACGCCGCCCTTGAGCATTTCTGCGAGCCCGCTCTTGACCCGCATCGTCCCGTACTCGGCCATGCGCTGAGTGTAGCCGGGCGCTCGACGGATGCGGCCTGATAGAAGAGGCGCGTGGAGCCGTGGTCGCGCGACTACGTGGGACGCTTCGACGAGCTAGAGATCGAGAGCGCCGTCTTGCGCGACAACCCGCTCGGCGACCCACACGTCCGTCCGCTCTGGGTCTACCTCCCGCCCGCGTACGAGGCCGAGCCCGAGCGGCGCTTTCCGTCGATCTACCTGATCCAGGGCATGACCGGGCAGGTAGACATGTGGCGCAACAGGACCGCCTTCCGCCCCAGCACGCCGGAGAACATCGACCGGCTGTTCGGGGAGGAGGACTGCCCGGCGGCGCTCGTCGTCTTCGTCGACTGCTGGACGTCGTACGGCGGCTCCCAGTTCATCGACTCGCCGGGCACGGGCCGCTACCACGAGTACCTCTGCGAGGAGGTCGTCTCGTTCGTCGACTCCCGCTACCGGACGCTCGCCGAGCCCGCCCATCGCGGCATCACCGGCAAGTCGAGCGGCGGCTACGGCGCGATGGTGACACCGATGCTGCGGCCCGACGTCTTCGGCGGCCTCGCCACCCACGCCGGCGACGCGCTCTTCGAGCTCTGCTACCTCCCGGAGTTCCGTGACACGGCGCGCGCACTCCGCGACGACTACGAGGGCTCGTACGAGCGCTTCTGGGAGAACTTCCGCTCACGGCCGGCGCTGACCAAGAAGTCCGACTATCCCCTCGTCAACACGTACGCGATGGCCGCCTGCTACTCGGCGAACGAGGACGGCTCGATCGACCTCCCGTTCGACATCGAGACGGGGATGCTGCGCGACGATGTCTGGCAGCGCTGGCTCGCCTGGGATCCGGTGCGGATGGCGTGCCGGCACGCCGACGCGCTGCGCAGCCTGCGCGCGATCTACATCGACGCCGGCAAGCGGGACGAGTGGTTCCTCGACCTCGGCGCCGAGGCGTTCCGCCGCGAGCTCGAGACGCTCGGGATCACGGACGTCTTCTTCGAGCTCTTCGACGCCGGCCACGGCGGGATCGAGTACCGCTACCCGCAGGCGATCCGCTACCTGGCCGAGCGCCTGCAGTAGCTCGCGATCGAGGTCGGGCGGGAGGACGCGCGCTCAACCAAGTGTTTCCACGCTGCGAAATGGACTGGAGGAGGGCCTCAACCCTCCTCCAGTCACCTGAGCTATCCGGGACTTGACGGGCTTAGACCGTGGTGCATTGGCCAGTCTTCTGGCCGGTGACGTTGTTGGGCATGCCGCCGGAGTCGCCCTCTTGCGGAGCGGGATCGTTGCCCGAGCAGTTGAGGTTGCCGTGGATCGTGTTGGTTTGGACTTCGTTGCCGTCGGGGTCGACCAGGGTGTTGTTGTTGTAGTCGACCGATCCGCTGACGTTGTTGCGGAAGAAGCCTTGCCAGAATCCGGTGTAGCCACTGATCGTGGTACCCCCGTGGATCACGTTGTCCTCGATCGCGTTGAAGGTGACGCCGAATGGGCCACCGAAGGGCCCCGCGCCACCAACGACCATCAGGCCGCCGTTGATCGTGCTGAAGTGGATCTGGACGTTGGCTGCGTTTGTCGCCGTAACTCCGCCGTTGATGGTCGCTGTGTGGGCCGGGTTGTCTTCGCTGCCGAGCACAAACGTCGCGCCCGCCCCAACCGATACACCTCCGTTGATCCTGACGGGACCGGCGAAGGTGACACACACCGCCCCGTCAGGGACCACCACGTGCCCATAGGTCCCCGGCGCCAACGTATCCGTACAGGTCGTTGTCCCGCTGCTGGCCGCAACCGAGGAGACGCTCACCACGAGCGCACCCAGCGCCGCCGCACTCACCGCGATAGAGATCCGCCGCATAACTCCCCCTCGTCGTTTACGCGAGCCCTGCGATCACAACCCGCGAGCGTCGATTGGGGGACGTTAGCAATCACCTGGTCGGGTCCGATCTATGACCTGATCCTGGCTCCGCGTTTCAGGGGTCATTCCGGAACACTGGCCCACCGCAGAGGCTGTTCGTCTGAACTAAGACCGTCCGACCGTGGGCCGGATACTCTCGGCATGGACGCGGACGACCGCCCGCCGATCTGCCCGCGGTGCGGCGTGACTATGGTGCCCGCCGCGCTCAGCGCTGACGCCAAGCACGAGGGCGATTGGGTCTGCCTCGAATGTGAGGAGCTTGACGAAGAGGAATGAACCGCCCGCCGACACGACCTGCCTGGCGGCGGGATTTCCTGTCGGATGCTGCCGTCTTACGCTCTAGTAGTAAGCGAGGATTGACACCGTCCAGGTGCCGTCGCCGTTTGCGACAGCCGTCTGCCTCCAGAGTCTGGCGATGGCCCCGTTGTAGTCCGACGCCCAGCTGATTGGGCCGCCGGACCAGGGGAGCGTTCCACGGGGGTGGCCCTGGTAGGTGCCGGCTACGAGAAGCGAGGTGTCGCCTGTCTCGAGACACTTCTCGATGTCCTCGACCTTCTGTGAGTTCACGATATGTGCGCCCGAGCAGGTCGCCTGAAGCCCCCCGGCTTGCGAGGACGCCGTGAACGGCGTCACCTTGCCGGTGCCGGCGCGGGAGAGGATGACGCCGCCCCAGTTCATATGACCGTCGCCGGTGGCGGTCATGGTGGTCTCGAACGGGGTGGCGGCCCCTTTGAGCGACCCGTGCGCGCATTTGGCGAACGTGACCGTCACCGTGAGCGTATGGCCATGCGCCGTCGCAGTTCCACGGGCGGCGAATGGGCCGCCGCCGGGGCTGCAGTATCCGCTCGCGTTCGTCTCCCGAAGGCGCCAAATCCGCTTCCCTCCGAAAGTGCTGTCGCCGATAGTCATGACGTCGGTGCTGCCGTCTCCGGGGAACTCGACTCCGACCCAATTGCCGTTGAAGACGCCTGGTTTGGCCGGAGCCGCCGCAGGTGCAGCGGACACCAGCACTGCAGCCAGGCCGGCGATTGCTGCTGTCGCCCCTAGAACGGCAACCGATCTGCGTCGAACGAACATGCCTGTCCCCCTTCTACCGGTCGGAAGGCCGAACCCCATCCTCGATGGCTCCTCCGGCAATCCCCTTGCGTCCCCTATGCCACGCAGTCTCCCATATGCCAAGTGCCGATTGCAACCAAAGATCGTGCTACGACTTTAGTTGACGCAGAGCGGCTCCGGCTAGCCGGAGCACCCCGCTCTGGCGGTCCGCGCGTCTCCCCCTAATGGGTGAACTGGCCGCCTGACCCTGCAGGAGGTTCCGGCAGGAAGACTTCGTTCTAGCTCTCGATTGCTTCTCGCAAGGCCTCGTCAAGCTCGCCGCGGCCGCCGTCGAAGAGAGACACAGGGTGAGGAGCCACCGCCGCAACTCGATTGGGGGTCTGCCATGCGTCGCACGCGTCGCATCTTGGTGATCGACGACGATCGGCTGCTCTGCGAGCTGATCCGCACCACGTTCGAACTGGAGGGGTTCGACGTCGAAATCGCGTACGACGTGATCGAGGCGGAACGCGTGCTCGCCGAGGCGCGCCCCGACGCGATCCTGCTCGACATCGGGCTGCCCGGGATCGACGGGATCTTCTACCTCGAGCGGCTGCGCGAGACGCCGCAGACCAGCAAGCTCCCGATCGTCGCGATCAGCGGCTCCGAGGAGGCCGGCCGCGCGGCGAAGGCTGCCGGCGCGGAAGCGTTCCTACGCAAGCCGTTCAGCCCGCTCGAGCTGCTCGCGCTCGTCACGCCGCTGATCCGGCGGTTCGGCATCGGCGCCATGGACGGGACGAGCGACGTCGTCGACGCCGCCGACCTGAACCGGCTGATCGAGATCGGCCGCCGCCAGCACCAGCTCCTGACCGAGGCCTACGCGCAGACCGTCGCGGTGCTCGCGTCGGCCCTGGAGTCGCGGGACTTCGGCACCAGCCGGCACTCGCGCCGGGTCACCGCCTACGCCACGAGGCTCACACTCGAGGTCGCGCCCGGCCTGCTCGACGATCCGAGCCTGGAATGGGGCTTCCTCCTGCACGACGTCGGCAAGATCGGCATCCCCGACATGATCCTCCTCAAGCCCGGCGAGCTGACTCCACCCGAGCGCCGGCGAATGCAGGAGCACGCCGAGCTCGGCGAGCGGTTGCTCGCCCACGTTCCGCTCCTCAACCAGGAGGGCGCACGTGTCATCCGCTCCCACCACGAACGGTGGGACGGAAACGGGTACCCAGACAGGCTCTCCGAGGAGAGCATCCCGTTGGGAGCGCGGATCTTCGCCGTCGTCGACGCACTCGACGCGATGACCGACAAGCGCCCGTACCGTGAGCCGATCGGGTGGCAGGCCGCCGCGGAGGAGATCATGCGCGGCCGCGGCCGCCAGTTCGACCCGGACGTCGTCGACGGCTTCGAGGCGTGCGAGCCGGAGCTCTACCGGCTCCACGCCCAGGAGCTCGCGGCGGCCTAGCCTTCCGCGCCTGTGGGAGGGCGGCCCCCCGCCGTCCTCCCACCTGACGTGACGCTCAGCGAGTGCGCTCGGCCCAGCGCTGCAGGCGACTGCTGTCCGAGCCCAGCGAACCGTGCCGCAGCGCCGTGGTGCTCGTGAGGCAGCCCGGGGTGATCTCCTGGAGGAAGGCCCGCGGACTCCCGGACGTATCGATGTCCAGCGCACTCCGGGGTGCCGAGCTGGTGCTGGTACCGAAGAGGAAGCCCGTGCCGGTGTCGCCGAACTGGGTCACCGGCAGGTTTTCGAGCTGACCGTTGCTGTCGAAGTAGCAGACCTCGAGGAATCCCAGGGCGAGACCCGCCGCCTTCTTGACCTTGGCCTCGTCCTTCTTCAGCGCCGTCACGGTCCGAGTCAGCTTCGTCACTTGCTTCTTCAGGGTCGCGAACTGTGCCGCCGTCGGCGCGGTCGCCTGCTGGCCACCGGGCGCGGCGGCGACGTACATCGCTCCGGCGACGGCCGCGACCGCCACCAGCATCAGAAACCGCTTCATCTGTCCTCCCTATCGACCCCCCGCCACGTTGCGTGGGAATTGACAGGACTCAACAGCGCGGTCGAGCTTCTGTCAAATGTTGCGGAGCCCGCGCGTTTATCGTCGCCCCGATGAGCGTGCAGCTGCGACCGATGCGAGACGACGAGTTCGCCGCCTGGCTGCCGAGCGTGCGCGAGGGCTACGCCGAGGACATGGTCCGCAACGGCGGCATGTCGCCCGAGAAAGCGAGGGAGAAGGCCGTTGCGGACATCGACCGTCTTTTCCCCGGCGGGAGCCTCTCGCCGGAGCAGCTCGTGTTCGTCGTCGAGGCCGAGGGCGAGCCGGTGGGTCAGCTGTGGTTGGCGGAGCGGGACGATGTCCAGCGTTGCCTGTTCGTGTACGACCTCCATGTCGAGGAGGCGCATCGCGGCCGCAGCTACGGGAAGGCCGCGATGCTCCTCGCCGAGGAGGAGGCGCGGCAGCGGGGGCTCCCGCGCGTGGCCCTGAACGTCTTCGGAGGGAACACGGTCGCGCGCGGCCTCTACCGGTCGCTCGGCTACCAGGAGAACGCCGTCGCCATGAGCAAGGACGTCTAGCGCGTCTTCTTCTTCGCGGTGCTGCGGGCCTTGCCGACGGCTTGTTGAGCTTGGCCCTTGACGGCCTTGCCCACGCCCTTGGCCTCTGTCTTGCCGCTTCCGGTCTCGTAGCCGACGTTGGCCTTGGCCTTGCCGGCGGCCTCGTTCGCCTTCCCCTTCAGCCTCTGCGTGCGGTCGGGCATCGTCGTTCCTCCTCTCGGGTTCTCCCGGGAGAACGAGCGGAGGGCGGGCTCGGGTGCGCTACGCGGTCTTGAGCCCGACGGGGCAGGCGACGCCGGTGCCGCCGAGGCCGCAGTAGCCGTTCGGGTTCTTCGCGAGGTACTGCTGGTGGTACGGCTCCGCGTAGTAGAACGGCCCCGCCTCGGCGATCTCCGTCGTGATCGTGCCGTACCCGGCCTGCGCGAGCTCCGCCTGGTACGTGTCGCGGGAAGCCTCCGACGCCGCACGCTGCGCGTCGTTCGCCCAGTACACCGCCGAGCGGTACTGCGTGCCGCGGTCGTTGCCCTGTCGCATCCCCTGGGTCGGATCGTGGTTCTCCCAGAACAGCCGCAGGACGCCTTCGAGCGGGAGGACGGCCGGATCGAAGACGACGAGCACCACCTCCGCGTGGCCGGTCCGACCGCTGCATACCTCCTCGTAGGTGGCGTTCGGCGTGTATCCGCCCGCGTAGCCGACCGCGGTCGTGTAGACGCCGTCGGCCTGCCAGAAGACGCGCTCGGCGCCCCAGAAGCAACCCATCCCGACGACGAGGTCCTCCATCCCCTGCGGGAAGGGCGGCTGCAGCGGCGTCCCGAGCACGTCGTGCCGGCCGGGGGCCTGTATCGGTGTTTCGCGTCCCGGCAGCGCGTCCTCGGGCGTCACCTGCTCGGTCTTCTTCGTGAAGAGAAACATGCACCCAGCTTACGCGGAAGGCCCCTCTCCGCCGAGCTCCTCGGCGACCGAGCCGCCGATCTCGCGCTCCGCCCGCCCATCGATCGTGTGGGTCGACATGAAGAACCCGGCCGTGAACGAGGGCAACCTCACTCGCCTCGGCTTCCTTGCAACTCCTGCGACCATGGGCTCGTGAGCACCGACGAGTCTCGCACCGCACGGGTCCTCACCGACGCCGCCGCTCTGGGCTCCGCGGCAGCGAGCGCGTTTGCGCGGCGCCTGACGGTCGCGCTCGGAGGCGAGGAGCGCACGCGCGTCATCGTCGTGCTCGCCGCGATCCTCGGTCTGAGCGGCGCGGATGCCGCGACCGTGGGCGCCTCCGCGAGCGAGCTGCGTCACGGCTTGCACATCACGAACACGGATATCGGCCTGCTCGTCGCGGTCAGCTCTCTCGTCGGCGCCGTGGCGACGCTGCCGTTCGGCGTGCTGGCCGACCGCGTACGGCGCACCCGCGTCCTCGGCGCGACGATCGTCCTCTGGGGGATCGCGATGCTCTGGAGCGCGACCGCGTCGGACTTCACCGAGCTCCTCTGGACTCGACTCTTCCTCGGCGCGGTCACGGCCTCGGCCGGCCCGATGGTCGCCTCACTCGTCGGCGACTGGTTCGGCAGCTGGGAGCGTGGACGGATCTACGGCGTGATCCTCGCCGGCGAGTACCTGGGCGCTGGCGCCGGCTTCGCGGTCACCGGCAACGTCGCCGCCCTCTCCTGGCGCGCCGCCTTCGTGATCCTCGCGCTGCCCGCCTTCGCGCTCGCGATCGTGGTGATGCGACTGCGGGAGCCGGAACGCGGAGGGAAGGGCGTCCTCGCCCACGACTCCGTCGCTCCCCCACCCGAGGCGGCCACGGCGGACGAGGGGCCGCAGGCGACCGACGCACAGCGGCTCGCGCGGGAACGCGGCCTCGAGCCGGATCCCGCGCTCGTCGTCGACCCGAGAGAAGCGCGGCGGATGGGGCTCGTCGGCGCCACGCGCTACGTGCTGCGCGTGCGCACGAACCTCGTCCTGATCGCCGCGAGCGCCTGTGGCTACTACTTCCTGGCCGGCCTGCAGACCTTCGGCCTGGAGTTCTCGAAGGAGCAGTACGGCATCGGCCAGGCGACCGCGAGCTCCCTCCTGCTCGTGATCGGGGCCGGCGCTCTCGCCGGCGTCCTGTTCGGGGGCGCCGCTGGCGACCTGCTGCTCAAGCGAGGGGTGTTGTCGTCCCGGGTCCTCACCCCGGCTGTCGCGGCGGCGCTGACCGCGGTCCTGTTCGTGCCGGCGATCTTCACGCGCGGAGCGGTGACGGCGGTTCCCTACCTCGTGGCGGCGGCGTTCTTCCTCGGCGCCCAGAACCCGCCGCTCGACGCGGCACGGCTCGACATCATGCCGCCGCTCCTCTGGGGACGCGCCGAGGCCGTGCGGACCCTGCTGCGCTCGCTGGCCATGGCCCTCGCGCCGCTCCTCTTCGGCGCGGTCTCGGATCACATCTTCGGCGGCGGCCGCTCGGGTCTGCAGTGGACGTTCGTCGTCATGCTCGTGCCGCTCGGCGCGAGCTCGTGGCTCCTGTTCAAGGGGTTGCACACCTATCCTGCCGACGTGGCCACGGCCGCCGCGAGCGCGGCCGACCGAGCACCCGGTTACCCCGAGTCTCGGGATCATTGGGGTCTCTGAATGAGCACCGGCAACACGTTCCTCGTCCTCTCGGCCTTTCTCGCGAGCGGCGTCGAGATGGTGGAAGCGCTGACGATCGTCCTGGCCGCCGGTCTCGCGCGCGGCTGGCGTTCCGCCCTCGCGGGCCTCGGCGCGGCGACGGTCGCGCTCGCCGTCGCCGTTGCGGCGCTCGGGCCGGCGCTCACGGTGATCCCGCTCGAGTCGCTGCGGCTCGTCGTCGGCGCGCTGCTTCTCGTCTTCGGCCTGCAGTGGCTGCGCAAGGCGATCCTCCGCGCGAGCGGCTACAAGGAGCTGCACGACGAGGACACGATCTTCGCGCGCGAGCTCGCCGAGGCTCAGGGCGCGGCTCGGCTCGAGCGGGCCAGGGTCGACTGGTACGGCTTCACGCTCGCCTTCAAGGGCGTCCTGCTCGAGGGTCTCGAGGTCGTGTTCATCGTCCTCACCTTCGGCAGCGCCCAGGGCTCGGTCCCGCTCGCGGCGGCCGGCGCCGCCGGTGCCCTCCTGCTCGTCGCCGGGGTGGGGGTGGCGGTGCGTGCGCCGCTCGCCCGGGTTCCCGAGAACGCGATGAAGTTCGCGGTCGGCGTGATGCTGACGACGTTCGGGATCTTCTGGTCGGCCGAGGGAGCGGGAGTGGACTGGCCCGGCTCGGACGCCTCGCTCCTAGGCGTGCTCGGCTTCGTCGTCCTCTCGTCGGTACTTCTCGTGCGGCTGCTGCGGCGCGAGCGCCGGACGCAGCTTCGTACCGCGGCGGTGCGAGCATGACCCGGCTGCGTGCGTTCGGGCGTTTCTGGTGGGACTTCGTGATCGGCGACGACTGGCTCGTCGCCGTGCTCGTGGCGATCGCGATCGGCGCGACGGCGGTGCTCGCGGCGGTGAACGTGGCGGCGTGGTGGCTGCTACCGCTCGCGGTCCTGCTCGTGTTGTGGCTCTCGCTGCGGCGGGCGATACGCTCGACCTGAAGACACCGCGGGCCCGTAGCTCAGCGGTCAGAGCAGCGGACTCATAATCCGTTGGTCCCAGGTTCGAATCCTGGCGGGCCCATCGAGAAAGGCACGAGAGGCTCTAGGCCCGGTGTTCCACGCGGTCCTGGAACGTGGCGAAGCTGCAAACCACGGCGTAGCCGATCAGCATGAACGCGGTCAGCAGGCCGATCACGCCGACGAGCCGTGGCTCGTGAACGGGATTCTCGAGCTCGGTGCCGATGATGTGCGCCACGGTGCGCGGATGGAGCAGCGCATCCCAGCTATTCAGACGCACGAAGCGGCCGAGATAGACGCCGAAGCTCCCGAGTCCCAAAGCGAGCGCGGCGAGGATCCAGGAAGCAGCGCGACCGAGATGGGCTCGCCAGACGTCCTGCATGAGGTACAGCGAGCAGAAGCCGAGCATGAGCGACGTCCAGACGAACGACGACAGCATCAGGGCATCCCACCACACCGGATTGGCGATCGGCGTCTCCCGGATGTGGATGTAGTCGGTCAGCATGTAGGGAGCATTCGGGAAGAACAGGAGCCAGATCGCGCCGGCGCCGGCCGCGACGCCGTAGACCCGCCGGCGAGCGAGGGCGTTGCAGGCGAGCGCAGCGGCAAGCGGCACCCACGCGAGGAAGAGGTTCCAGACGAGGAAGCGATAGAACGAGCTGCCGGTCTGGTGGATCTCCACGAGGAGCGCGGCCACCGAGAGAGCGGACGCGGCCGCGAGCGCCGCGATCAGCCGCAGTGGGTAGTGCCGTTCCACCGTGCTGCCGCACGTTACCGCCCGTCGCCCTGCGATACGCCTCTTGCAGGATCCGTTGAGGGTGTTGCGGTTCGCCCGCCGGGTCGGGTAACGATTCCCGCAGAATGGCGACGGCGATGAAGGTGTTCCAGCACGAGACGCGTCTGCGCACCGCGGGTGGGCTCACGGTCACCGACATCACCGAGGACGTGCAGAACGCCGTGCGGGAGAGCGGCGTCGCCGACGGGATCGTCTGCGTCTACTCGCCGCACACGACGTGCTGCGTGCGCGTGAACGAGATGGAGACGGGCTTCCTCGAGGACTTCTGCGAGCTGCTCAAGCGCCTCGTCCCGAACGACAGCTACTACGCGCACGACGACTGGGACCGGCGCACCGAGAACATCTGCCCCGAGGACATGGATCAGGGCAACGGCCACTCGCACTGCATGGCGATGCTGCTCGGCACCGCCGGCGAGTCGGTGCCCGTGCGCGACGGCGAGCTTCAGCTCGGGACGTGGCAGCGCGTCCTATTCATCGAGCTCGACCGCGAACGCGACCGGCGCTGGCTCGTCCAGGTCGTCGGCGCCTAGACGAACCAGCGCGCAGCGGTCAGCTGCCGAGTCCGGCCGCGTCGATCCTGTTCGCTGCCGCCTGGGCGACGCTCCTGACGTCGGAGTCCTGGATCGCCGACCCGCTCGCGGCGAAGATGAACTCCGCGAGGTTTCCGGTCGAGAATTCGACCTCGGCCAGGCCGCCCTCCGAGTCGTTCGCGACGACTCCCTGCGCTCCGTCGCCGAGGCTGGTCAGGTCGAGCGGGACGCTCCCGCTGAACGACAAGGCATTCGCGTTCGCGAAGTCGGTGACGAAGTTTGCCTCGTTCGCCGTCGGATACCACTCGATCTCCTGATCGAGCACCCCGAACTGGCCGGCCGGGAGCATGAAGACGCTGTAGTCGGAGATTGCCTGGGTGTCGACGAGGTATCCGTGGTCGATCTTCGCAGGCCCGACGAGATCGGAGGCCTGGAGCGCCATCGTCGAAAGCTCCGGTCCGCCCGCGGGCGGCCCAGCCTTCTGCTTCGCCGGCAGCTTGACGGGCTTCGCGTGGAGCCGACCCTTGAGCGCCAGGTGGAGCCGGGCGTCGAGCTTTTTCGCGAGTTTCGGCGCGAGCGCCTTGGCAGCGGACGGCTTTCCGGCTGTGACGATGACGTCGAGAACGTAGGGACCGTCGACGACCTGCTCGTCGAGCCCCGACAGCGGAGCGATGTTCGACGCGCTGTAGCTCGTCAGGTAGGCGAAGTGCTTCGTTCCGACGACGGGCACGTTCACGAGGGCGTTCGTGACCGCGAAGCCGGGGTGGTTGAGCCGACCGAGCTGGGAGTCCTCCTTCTTCCAGAAGGCCAGGCCTCGCTTGGCGTCGGCCGACGTCCTGTACTGCTCGATTGCGGTGTGCACGTCGGTGACGCCCGTGGCGCCGCTGAAGGCCTCGCCGTACTCGAGCGCGTACCCGTTCACGCGGCCGAGTTTCTTGAGTGTCGCCGCAGTCGCGTCCGACGTGTTGAACGCGGCAGCTTCGTTCGAGACTGTGCCCGAGTCGAGCGCGAGCGCGAGCGCGTGAGCCGGTGAGCCGATCGCCGACTTCGGCAGCGGTATGAGCGAGAGGCTCACGCGATGCGAGAGGCTCCCGGCCGCGGCCGGCGCGAGAGACGCTGCGGCCAGTGCCGCGACGAGGAGAACCTTCTTCACCGAACCCTCCTGCTAGTGACCGTTGATCGAGAAGTGCATGTAGTCCTTCGTCGAGCCGAACCACGAGCCGCCCCAGCCCCAGCCGATCGACGCGAAGGCTGCGCGCACGGCGGGCGTCACCATCCCGGGCCGAACGCGAGACCGCTTCAGGAACGAGAGCGCCGTCTTGTCGCGCGTCATCCCGCAGCCCACGTACGGATTCTCGCGCGGATCGAGGTCGATCGCCTCGCCGAAGGCGTGCATCGACCAGTGATGCGTCGTCACGGTGCTGCTACAAGGCGACGCCCCCGCATTGCGGCACTCGAAGGAGGCAGTGACGTCGCCGCTCTGCCATGGGTGCGGGCCGTAGACGGAGGAGAACGCCCCGTCCCGGATCGGGAAACGCATCCGGTAGAGCTTCGCGAACACCCTGGCCACCGGGTGCGCGACCGTCTGGTTGACGACGATCTGGCCGATGTGGGTCTTCCGGTCGAAGCCGTAGTAGCGGTAGCCGACGAGGCGAAGCTGCGACAGCCAGACGGGGCACCCGCGGTGCCACTCGCCGGCCGCGATGATCTCGTGCTTCTGCGCCTGCGTGAGCCGCGCCACGCCAGTGTGCTGCGCGGCGCGATGGGTCGTCGTCGCGGCGCTGACCGAGAGGACGGCGCCGAGCGCGATGATCGCAATGCCCTTCATCGAGCGGCCATGGTGCCAGCCATCCGCGCGGGCCGCAGGAAAGCCGCCTACCCGGCAGCCCGGCGTGTCCTGCCCTCGGCCGTCCTCCCCCGGCGCTCCCGGTGCCGCGGAGGACGGCCGGCTGCGCTGTCCGCGATCGCCTCCACCGCGGAGGTGTTGCGCGTCAGCTTGGCCTTGCGCACGAGCCGGCTCGCCGCCTCGAGCGCATCCTCGGCGGGTCGCTCCTCGTCGAGCAGAACGCCTCCCACCGAGCCCGTGATTGTGCGCGGCCGCCCGTCGATCGAGAACGGCCGGACGGCGATGAGCAGGCGCAGGCGCTCGGCGAAGTCGGCCAGCTCGGAGCTCTCGACGTGCGGGGCGAGCACGACGAGCTCCTCCCCGCCCCAGCGGAAGACGAGATCGCTGGCGCGCAGCTCGCTGCGCAGCCGCTCGTAGACATCGACGAGCAAGCGGTCGCCGGCGGCGTAGCCGTACGAGTCGTTGACCGACTTGAACCGGTCGAGGTCGAGGAAGCAGAGCGCAGCCGTCCGTGCACCACGCCGGATCCGGGCCTGCTCCGCGCTGAGCGCCTCGGCGAGCGCGTAGCGGTTCGGCGCGTTCGTCAGGGCGTCGACGCGTGCCCGCGAGCGCTCCGCCGTCAGGCTCCGCTCGAGACGGTGCCGGAACCGGTTCCCGACGGCGAACACGAGCAAAAGCCCGGCGGCGAACGTCAGCGCGAGCGCCGACGTCTGCTGGAAGACGTAGAGGAAGGTGGCCAGCAGCGGAGCCGGGAGGAGCCACGTGCCGAGGATCGCCCGCCACGCCCGCGTGAGCTCGCGACGCAGTCTGATGTCACGGTCGAGCGCGACGAGCACGACCGCTGTCCCGTTCAGCGCGAATCCCGTCAGCAGGCCGACCGCCGCAACGGCCACGGCGCTTCCCGGGCCCCGCTGAGTGAGCTGCTCTCCGACCAGCCCGACCGCGAATCCCTGCAGCGAGCCGGCGCCGGCGTACGCCGACCGCTTCCGCCAGACGTCGGCCGTCGTGAACACCTCGATCGAGGCGCCCGCGCAGGCGCCGAGCAACGGCCCGCCGGCGAGTGCGGCGGCGACGAGAAAAGCCCCGGCCGGAGAGACGCTCGTCCGCGGCGCGACGACGAGGCTGATCCGCTCCGAGAGGGCGGTCAGCCCGATCAGGACGACGGCTGCCGCGACGGCGGCGTCGAGCCCGGCACCGTGCAGGTCGAGCAAAAGCGCCACGGCAAGCAGCGCCGCGATCGGGAACCCGAGCGCGACGAGGGTTCCCTGTCCTCGCTCGGTCCACGGCGGCACAGGCACGGACTCATTCAAACGCCGCTACCGGACTACAACCCGCCGCGGCGGGGCAAGAAGAGGCGTCGTTCTCGATCAAGGAGGGATCCCCAGATGAAATGGACGCTGGCGGGCGCGAGCGTCATCGTCGGCGCGCTCCTGTGGGGGCTCGTCGCCTCGGCGGCGGCGCCGAGCAAGGGCAGTGGCGGCAACTTCGTCAACTACTCGCTCGCGGAGACCACCGGCACCACCTGCCCGGGCAACGCCGCGTGCTCGAACATCGCGGCCGAGCCGGCGATCCGCGCCGACGGCGCAGGTCGCTTCTTCGGCAGCTCCGAGAACGGGCTTGGCAGTGGCACCGTCGCCTTCCGCTCGACCGACAACGGGCTCCACTACACCACGCTCGTCTCGCCGAACAGCCTCTCGGAGACGAACGACACCGGCTTCGCACCCGGTGGTGGAGACACCGACCTTGCGGTCGCGCCGGACCAGAACGCGGCGGGCTTCCACAACGTCTACGTGGCGAGCCTCTCGCTCGTGAACGTCGACGTCTCGACCTCGACCGACGGCGGCGCCACCTGGTCGCTGAACCCGGTCACCACGCCGGAGACGCTCGACGACCGCGAGTGGATCGCGGCGGACACGAACAACAAGGTGTGCATCAGCTACCACAACGCCCCGCAGGGGATCACGGTCGGTTGCAGCACGGACGCGGGCCTGACCTTCACCCAGTTCGCGTCGGCGATCGACGCGAGCCATGCGTTCCAGATCGGGGAGAACTCGATCGGCAATCTCGCGATCGACCCCACCTCCCACGTCATCTACCAGACGTACTCCGCCATCACGACGGCGGACGAGACGCTGTGCGCACCGCAGCTCGGCGTCCTCGAGGGAACCTGCGACTACCACGGCGTCTACATGGCCGTCTCGACGGACGGCGGGGCGACCTTCACCGACCACCCGGTCTACATCAACCCGGACCCGACCGTCGGCTACGGACACCAGTTCGTCAACGTCTCGGTCGACACCGCCGGCAACGTCTACTCCGTCTACACCGACGACCACCACGTCTACTACTCGTTCTCGACCGACCACGGGCAGACGTGGAGCGGGCCGTACCAGATCACGACCACGAGCGGGACGCAGATCTTCCCGTGGTCGACGGCAGGAGACCCGGGAAAGGTCGACGTCGTCTACTACCAGACGCCCTACTACGACGGCGTCAATACTCCCGACACCTATCCGGACTCCGCCGCGTGGACGGTCGGGTTCGCTCAGAACCTGAACGCCCTGACGCCGGGCTCTGCGTGGTCGCGACAGACGGCCTCGCCCACGAATCACTTCGGCGGCGTGTGCGAATCCGGGGTCGCCTGCACCGGCAATCGCGACCTGTACGACGACTTCGGCGTCGCTGCGAGCCCGAAAACCGGACTCGCCTCGATCATCTACAGCGACGACCAGTTCGACCCGAACGGGCCGAACACGAACGGCTGCGACGCGAGCACGAGCAACAGCTCGAGCTGCGATCACACGGCGATCGCGACCCAGACGAAGGGCACCGGCATCTTCGCCGTCAAGAAGAAGTGAGCATTCCGGCTCGGTGGGAGCGGCATGCGCTGCTCCCACCGAGACGCCCGACGTGAGCTGCCGAGCGAGAGGACGGGCCCGCGCATCTCCTCGATCGACGGCCTTGACATATGCCGTAATCGGAATATGATCCCGACGTGGCGCGCTCCTCCACGACGGCGGATGTGTTCAACGCACTCGGCGAGGCGCACCGCCGCCACATCCTGGACACGCTGATCGGGGGCGAGAAGGCAGTTGGCGAGATCGTCGACGAACTCTCGATGTCGCAGCCCCAGGTCTCGAAGCATCTCCGCGTGCTCAGCCAGGTCGGGCTCGTCCGCTACCGCGCGGACGGGCGTCGACGCCTGTACCGGTTGGAGCCCGTCCCACTCCAGCCGATGCGCGACTGGCTGGCCAAGCACGAGCAGGCGTGGAATGCCCGAATGGATCGGGTCGACGACTACCTCAAAGAGCTCCAACAGGAAGGAGAGCCGAAGTGACACGCACACCGCACGGATCCGCAGTCATCGAATTTCCGAGCGAGCTCGAAATCCTCATGACACGGGACTTCGAAGCGCCACTCGAACTCGTCTTCGACGTGTTCACCAAGCCGGAGCATGTGCGCAAGACCTTCGCTCCATACGGGGAAGAGGTGACGGTCTGCGAGATCGACCTGCGGGTCGGCGGGAACTACCACTTCGTGATGGTGACGGACGAGGGAATGGAGATGTCTTTCAGTGGCACGTATCTCGAGATCGACCCGCCGAACCGGACGGTCCAGACTTGGCGTTTCGACGGTTGGCCGGACGCGGAGGCCGTTGAGACGATGGATCTGCACGAGACCGATGGCGTGACGAAGCTGACGTGGATGCTCGCCTTCCGCGACCAAGCCGGCCGTGACCATATGAAGAAGTACGACGGAATCGAAGCCGGCTTCGAAAACGTGGCGAATTACCTCAGGTCACTGCTCGACCAGGAGGCGCCCGCTGGATAGCCGACTACCGCCGCGTTCTCGTCGGACACGATGGTTCAGCGATGCGAGCTCCAGATCGCGTCTGCCGTGGAGGTGACGAACGTCCGCTCGAGCGTGCGCGGGTCGACGAGGTAGACGCCGTTCGGAGGATGCTGCGGTCCATATGGCTCGTCGCAGTGCGGTGGCGTGATCTGCACGACGAGCCGGCCGTCGCGGCTCCAGCCGAGCAGAGTCGAGTAATTCGAACGGGGATTCCTCAGCGACTTGCCGTACACGAGCCGAACGCGTCCGCCCGCACTCGGGACGACGTACACGTAGCTCGCGGCGCAGCCCTCTCCGCCCTCGACGGCCAGCCAACGGCGGTTCGGCGAGAGCAACGCCACGTCCGGTATCAGCTGGGCGAGTGCGGGCGCGAGCGGACGCGCGGCGCCGCGCGGCTCGAGTCGCACGAGCGCGAGTCGCGCCATGGCGTTGGCGCCGTGCGCGACCCCGCAGGCGAGCTCGACGGCCCTTTTCCGTAGACCTGCGGCCAGGCAACCCGGCGGCAACCGCCGACGGCGGCCCGTGGCGACATCTAGCAACGTCGTTCCGGCCTGAACGAGTCGCGAGGACACGATCCCGAACGTGGGCGCCGAGCCGCGAAGGACGACGCGGCTTCCCTGCTCGACCCTGAATACCGGCATGTGCTGCTCGGTGAGGCGGCCGGCGACGACCGTTGCCCCGTCTGCGAGCGTGAGTCGGCCGCCTTCAACCGGAAGCAGAGCGTGCCGCGGCACGTCGAGTCGGTACCACCCGCCCGGTCCGTGAAGAAGCGGCGGGTCGACAGGCCTACGTAGGAACTCGTATCCAATCGACGCTCCGATTGGATGGAGCGTGTAACGGGACAACGAGACAAGCTGGCTGCCGTGCAGGTCGAGGAGCACGACGCGGCCTCGCTTCTCCAGGATCAGGCCTTGAGCAGACAGCTTGGGCAAGGCGATCGCTCCCGCCGGCAGCCGCGAGTGCGACCCACAACCTGCCAGCGCGAAGAGGAAGACCAGGGCCAGCGCCCGTCTCACGTTCGCATTCTCAGCGTAGGAGGGCTCGGTCGCCAGCGCGCTACTGGCACCTGATGCTATGACCCACCTTCCTCGCGGAGCACGGCGTGCAACCGCATACGGATGACCTCTTCGGCGTCGCGTACGATCTCGCGCACCACGTCTGCGGCGGGTGCGACCGCGTCGATCAACCCTGCCGACTGCCCGATCCAGAGCAGCGCGTACTCAGGGTCGTTCTGCTCCTCGGCTTGCTCGAGCTTCTCCCAGATCTCGTCGCGCCGCCTGCGTAGCTCCGGTTCCCGGCCGAGCCACTCGGCGACGAAGCGTGTCCTCAGCACGCGGTCCCAGGCGCCTGGCCAGTCGCGTCCGCTGAGACTGTCGGCAAGTGTCGTGAGAACGGTGTCGTCGCCGTCGCTGCTCAGGATTGCCTCCTTGTACAACGCAGGCACTGGCGCCTCGTCCGTGGCGAGAAAGCGCGTCCCGAGGAGGACCCCGGCGGCGCCCAGCGTAAGCGCCGCCGCGAGTCCCGCTCCGTTTGCGAAGCCGCCGGCGGCGAGAACTGGGACCGGCGCCACCGCCTTCGCCACCTGCGGGACGATGATCGTCGACGCCATGAGACCGACGTGGCCACCCCCCTCGGTTCCCTGCGCGACGATCACGTCCGCGCCGGCTTCGGCGGCGTGCATCGCGTCCGACACTGTCTGAACCATGTGCATGACGTAGGCGCCGCCGTCGTGCGCTCTCGCGAAGATCGTCGCGAGGTCCTGATCGTCGCGTGCCCACGCAGTCGAGAACACGGCCGGATCGAAGGCGAGGACTTCGTCGACACGCTCTTCGGTCGCGTGGAGCAAGAGGTTGATGCCAATCGGCTTCGACGTGATCTCCCGGGCCCGCCCCACGATCGCCGCAACCTCCTCCGGCGGAACGAACGAAGCTCCGATGACGCCGAGGCCGCCGGCCTCCGACACGCGTCCGACGAGATCGCCGCTCGTGTACCCACCGCCCATCCCGGCGCACACGACGGCGTGGTCGATTCCGATCAGCTCGGTGAACGGGGTCCGGATCACGTACTAGGTGCGCCGTGAATGGAGGGCGATTGCCCGTCGGCTCGGCGGCAGCATATCCCCGCGTTCGCACCGGTCCACAGCGCGCCATGAATCACGAGAGCCGAGAAGGAACCGTATGTCGGTTTCTCTCGAAAGCTCCGCTTTGCGGGAGCGATGGAGGCGGCGGGAATCGAACCCGCGTCCGCAGCCGCACCGGCTGAGCGTCTACAAGCATAGGCTGCCCTTTCATCTCGCCCGCCGGCCGGGGTGCAGCCGCCCTACCGCCGGACTAGCCGATCCTTCGGTGTCGCGCTTCGGGCGATCAGCTCTCCCTCGGCGCCGAGCCCGTTCGTTGGCGCCGCCTCCGGGCCACGGGCCGAACCCGGGGCGGCGTCGCCAGCTAGGTTCCCCTAGGCGGCGAGTGCGAGATCGTTCTTCGCACTTGCGTTGTGCCGGTGGATTTACGAGGCCAACCGGCGACCTCGGCTTGCAGCTCATCCGGATGGATCGACCACGTCGAAGCCAGGTCGCCCCCGTATGTTCGTGTACGAATTGTAGCGGTGGCCATGTTCCTCGTCCGCCTGCGCCAGACCGGCCCAGAGTTCGACCATTCGAAACCGCTCGAGCAGCAGTCCGGATGGGCCGAGCACGCCGCCTTCATGGACGGACTCGTCGAGGGCGGGCACATCGTCCTCGGCGGGACGCTTCCGAACGGGAAGACGGCCCACGCGTTCGAGGCGCAGTCGGAGGAGGAGGTCCGCGCGATCTGGAAGCGCGATCCGTGGCACGAGTCGCACCTGATCCTCGAGACCGTCGAGCCGTGGCAGATCCGGCTCGACGCGCGCGAGCGCTAGCGCCGCAGGCTCTTCAGCTCGCGCTCGATCTGCCTGCGAGCATCGCGGTCGGCGATGTCGCGCCGCTTGTCGCGCAGCTCCTTGCCGCGCGCGAGCGCGAGCTCGACCTTGACGCGACCGCCCCGGAAGTAGAGCCGCGTCGGAACGAGCGTGAAGCCCTTCTCGGCGACGGACGCGGAGAGCCGGTCGATCTCCCGCCGGTGCAGCAGGAGCTTGCGCGGCCGGTCTGGCTCGTGGTTGGCGCGGTTCCCCTCCGAGTACTCGGGCACGTGGAGGCCGACGAGCCACGCCTCGCCGCCGCGCACTTCTGCGTACGCCTGCTGCAGCGTCGCCTGGCCGCCGCGCAGCGACTTCACCTCGGTGCCGGTGAGCACGACGCCGGCCTCGACCCGGTCCGAGAGGTGGTAGTCGTGCCGCGCACGACGGTTGTCGACGATCAGCTTCTCCCCTGCCTGCCTCGCCATCGCGGGCAAGTGTAGGGACGGGCTCCGGCGGCAACCCCTGAACCGCCAACGAGGAACGGAGGTCACGATGAAGATGCGGTTCATCCCGACGAGCGTCCACGGCGCGATCGACCATGTCGTCGGCCCGGCACTCGTCCTCGCCCCGACCGTCCTGGGACTCCGGCGTACCAGCCCCGAGGGAATCGTGGCGCGTGCTGTCGGCGGCGCTGAGGCGGTCTACTCGAACCTCACTGACTACGAGATGAGCGTGAAGAACCTCGTGCCGATGCGCGTGCACCTTGCTCTCGACGCGGTCGGCGGTGCGACGCTCGCGCTCGTGCCCCAGATCACCGGCGCCCGCGGGCGGGGCAAGGCCCACTGGCTGCCACACCTCGCGCTCGGGGTCTTCGAGGTCGGAATGGCTGCCTTCACACAGACCGAGCCGCCGAAGACGAAGCCACGCCGCGCCGCCGAGATCGGGAAGCTCGTCTCGAAGGCCAAGGTCGCGAAAGAGGCAGTGAAGGCGCGCGTCTAGCGGCGCCCGGCGCGGTACCCCCGCGCCATGAAGCAGCGGTCGCAAAGCGACGCCCACGGCGCGGTCCGCGCGCCGCACACGCGGCAGCGCCCGATCGTCGGATCCTCGATCTCCGCCCGCAGCTCACGCACGACGCGGGCGGCCGCGGCCTCCTCGAGCGCGGCGGCACGCTCGATCGTGACCCCGGCGACGCCCGGGTACTGCAACGCGAACCAGCGGAGGATGGACGCCTCCCTCGCGGCCTGCTCCGCCTCCTCGAGCCCGGCCGCGTCGAGGCGGCGCGGGTCGAGGATCCAGCCGAGCACCGTCTGTTGCGGCTTGTCGCCCGCGACGGCCGCCGCGAGGGTGCCGAGGAGCGGCGCGCCGTCCTCGTCGACCGGGGCCTGCACAAGCTTCCAGACGTCCGCGAGCCCGAGGTTGCCGCGCGCGTGGTGCAGCGCGTCCCGCACCGCGTCGAGCCTGGCGAGGAGCGGCTGGATCGACTCGACCTCGAGCCAGCCGTCGACGCTCCAGTAGCGCAGCGCCGCATGACGCCAGGCGTGGAGCGCCGGCTCCAGCTCGTCCACACGCGACACGTTGAGGTCGGAGAGCTGCGGGCGCAGGCGGCCGCTGTCGACGATCCGGTAACCGAGGTGCCCGTCCTCGATGGCGACGTGCGGGGTCAGCGCCGAGCGGACGAGATCCGGGTCCGGATCCGCCCACGGCAAGCCGGTGAGGACGCCCACGTGGCCGCGCTCGTGGAAGCCGAAGCGCCCGGCGCGGCCCGCGATCTGCGCGATCTCCCACGGCTCGAGGTCGCGTCGCTCCCGCCCGTCGAACTTCGTGGTCTCGGCGAAGAGGAGCGTCTCGCACGGAAGGTTGACGCCGTGCCCCAGGACGTCGGTCGCCGCGCAGACCTCGGCGCGACCGGCGATGAAGCGGTCGATCTCCTCCCGCCGCGAGGCGAGTGGCATGGCGCCGTACAGGCAGGCAACGCGGCCCGGGTGGAGCTGGTTCAGCTCGCCGGCGAGCCCGATCACCGCCCTGCGGCTGAACGCGACGACGACCGTGCCCGGCCCCAGCCCGGCGATGCCGCGGCGGCCGACCCAGTCGAGCGGCGCCTTCCGCTCGAAGAAACGGATCTCCGCCAGCGGGAAGGCGTGCCGGACGAGCGGCAGCGCCTCGACCGCGCCTAGCAGCAGGACGTGCCGGTACTCGCCGCCGAGCAGGAGCCGCGTCCAGGCCGAGCCGCGCTCCTCGTCCTCCGCCCACTGCACCTCGTCGAGCACGAGCGTCTCGCCGCTCGGCGGCGCCATCTCGGCCGTGCAGCACACGATCGGCGCGCCGGGATTGACCCGCTCCTCGCCGGTGACGAGGCCGACGCGGTCCTCGCCGAGCTCCGTGGCGAGCCGCCGGTGCGCCTCCTGGGCGAGCATCCGCAGCGGCGCGGCGTAGACGCCGGTTCCGCTGTCGACCAGGAAGCGGAGCGCGTCGTGCGTCTTACCGGAGTTCGTCGGCCCGAGGTGCGCGATCACCGTCTCCGGCTCGACCCGCCGCTCGGGCAGGCGGACGGTCAGCTCGGAGACCGGCTTCCGCGCCGGTTGCCGCCGCCGCTGATGCCGCTCGCTCCGACTGGGGCGCTTCTGCCGCCCCCGCGCCACTAGACCTGCAGGAAGCGGCGCAGCGTCACGGCCGAGCCGGTCGCACCGAGCAGCAGGCCGGCGCCGAGCAGCGCGATCGCGTTGAGCGTGAACGACAACGCGTGCACGTCCGAGTTAGTACCGCCCCCGATGTGCGGCAGGATCGACGGCAGCGCGATCGCTTTACCGAGCACGAGCAGGATGACGGCGAACACCGAGCCGAAGACGCCGCACACCAGCCCCTCGAGCATGAACGGCCCGCGGATGAACCAGTTCGTCGCACCGACGAGCTTCATCACCTCGATCTCCCGTCGTCGCGCGAAGATCGAGAGCCGGATCGTGTTCGCGATCAGGAGTGTCGAGGCGACGACGAGCAGGACGACGGCGATGAGGAAGACGAGCGAGATGACCTTCGCGATCGTGAGCACCCGTTTCGCCGTGGCGCTCCCCCACTTCACGTTGTCCACCCCTGCCCAGCCCGCATGTCGCACGTCCTCGCCGATTCGCGGCGTGTAGGAGGCCTTGATCGGCACGGCGGTGAACGAGTCCGGCAACGGGTTGCTCGGCAAATGGATCGTGAAGAGCCTCTTGAAATCGTGCTTCATCTTCGCGAGCGCCTCTTCCTTCGAGACGAAGATCACCTTCTTGACGCGCGGGTCGTGGCTGAGCCTGGTGCCGACCGCGTTCTCCTGCGCGCTGGTCGCGTCGCTCGCGAAGTAGACGTGCACCTGGAGCTCCTTCTGGATGTGGTTGCTCCACGAGAGCACCCACGTCCCGAGCGCGATGAACAGCCCCAGCAGACACATCCCGACGAGCACGGTCATCGTGGCCGCGAACGTCGTCGACAGGTTCATCCGGATCGAGGACCACGCCTCGGAGAAGAGCAACCGGACTCTGCTCACTTGTGCGCCTTCGGCACGACACTCATTCGGACGTGTATCCCCCACGGCGCTCGTCGCGGGCGAGCCGCCCGTCCTCGAGCGCGATCACGCGCTTGCGCATCTTGTCGACCATCTCGCGGTCGTGCGTCACCATCAGGATCGTGGTGCCGGCGCGGTTGATGCGGTAGAGGAGCTGCATGATCCCGACGCTCGTGTCGGGATCGAGGTTGCCGGTCGGCTCGTCGCAGACGAGAAGCGGCGGGTGGTTGACGACGGCGCGCGCGATCGAGACGCGCTGCTGCTCGCCGCCCGAGAGCTCGTCGGGAAGCGAGTTCATCTTGCTCGCCAGCCCGACCATGGTCATCACCTCGGGCACCTTGCGGCGAATCGAGGCGCGGCTCTCACCCTGCACCTTGAGCGCGTACGCGACGTTCTCGGCCGCCGTCCGGCTCGGCAGCAGCTTGAAGTCCTGGAAGACGCAGCCGATGTTCCGGCGCAGCCGCGGCACGGTCGAGCGGCGGAGCCGCCCGAGGTCGCGGCCGCCGAGGATGATCTTCCCGTCCGTCGGCTCGAGCTCCTTGAGCAGGAGCCGCACGAGCGTCGTCTTGCCGGAGCCTGAGGCGCCGACGACGAAGACGAACTCGCCCTTGTCGATCGCGAAGCTGACGGAGTCGAGCGCGGTGACGTCGGGCTCGTAGACCTTCGTCACGCTGTCGAAGAGGATCATCGTGCCCGTGGCCGGCTTCGCCTGCTCGGCCGCGGGCCGCTGGGCGACGGCTGGTGTGGGCTGCTCTATCTGTACGTCGGTCACGTCTACCGGTTTCGAGTTGGGGCGGGCGAGATGCCCGGCGCCGGTGGAGTGCGGGGCGAAGCGCCCCCACTCTAGCGCAGCTTTCGGCGTGCTACGGAGCCTCTCCTGCAGTTTGCAGGAGGTACGCGCGGATGAAGCCGTCGAGATCGCCGTCTAGGACGCCCTGCGTGTTGCCCACTTCGTGCTCGGTGCGGTGGTCCTTGACGAGCTGGTACGGGTGGAGGACGTAGCTGCGGATCGCGTTGCCGCCGAAGCCCATCGAGACGCCGCCGCGCTCACGCGCGAGCTCGGCCTCCCGCTCCTCCTCGGCCTTCTCCGCGAGCCGGGAGCGGAGGATCTTCAGCGCCGTCTCCTTGTTCGACGACTGGCTCCGCTCGTTCTGGACGGCGACCACGATCCCGCTCGGCATGTGCGTGATGCGTACCGCCGAGTCGGTCTTGTTGACGTGCTGGCCGCCGGCCCCGGAGGAGCGGTAGGTGTCGATCCGGATCTCGTCGTCGTCGATCTGGACGGCGTCGGCCCGCTCGAGCAGCGGCGCGACGATCACCTGAGCGAAGCTCGTGTGGCGCCGGTGCGCCTGGTCGAACGGGCTCAGGCGGACGAGCCGGTGCTTGCCGCGCTCGGCCTTGAGGATCCCGTACGCGTTCTCGCCCCGGACGGTGAGCGTCGCCGACTTGATCCCGTACTCCTCGCCCGGGCTCGCCTCGATCACCTCGGTCTTCAGGCCGCGCTGCTCGGCCCAGCGGAGGTACATCCGCAGGAGGATCTCCGCCCAATCCTGCGCGTCGGTGCCGCCCGCGTCGGCCTGGATCGTGACGACGGCGTCGCCGGCGTCGTACTCGCCCGAGAAGAGCGCGTCCTCTTGCAGCCGCGCGAGCTCGTCCCGCACCTCGCGCAGCGTCGGCTCGAGCTCCTCGTCGGGGAAGGTACCCGCGCCCTCGCGCAGGAACTCGACGTTCGAGACGAGCTCGTCGTAGCGCTGCAGCTTCTGCTGGGTGCGCTGGTGCTCAGCGGAGAGGCCGGCGGCGCGCTGCTGGTCGTTCCAGAAGTCGGGTTGGGAGAGCTCCTGCTCGAGCTCGTCGAGACGGGCCTTCAGCGTGGCCGGGTCAAAGGTAACCACGGACCCAGTCGAGCTGGGCCCCGATCTCCGCGAGCTGCTCGTCGAGCGGGATCTGCGTCTCGTCGGTCACCGACTATGCCCCGTGGCACTTCTTGAACTTCTTGCCCGAGCCGCACCAGCACGGGTCGTTGCGGCCGAGCTTTTCGTTCGGGCTCGCGTGTACGGTCTGGGTGACGACGCCCGCCGCCGAGGGGACGCCGGCCGCGACCGCCTCTCCCCCGCCCGCGGCCGCGATCGCGGCGGCGCCGGCCGAGGTCTCGTGCTCGTAGTGGATGTTGCCGTTCGCCGTCTGCGCCTGCGCGAGCTGCTGCTGGGCGTCCTCGGGAGCGAGCTCGGCATGGAAGAGATGGAGCACGACCTCGCCGCGGATCACGCGGCCGAGCTCGGTGAACATCCGCTCGCCTTCGGCCGTGTACTCGACGAGCGGGTCCTTCTGCGCCATCGCCCTCAGGTGGACGCCCTCCCGCAGCGCCTCCATGTTCTCGAGGTGCTCGCGCCAGCGCATGTCGACGACCTGGAGGACGACGAAGCGTTCGAGCTCGCGCATCAGCTCCGCGCCGAACTCCTCCTCCTTCGCCTCGTACTCGTCGCGCGCGTCGGCCTGGAACTCCTCGACGAGCGCCTCCCGCGAGATCTCGCCGAGGTCCTGGCGCAGCTCGTCGGCCGTGATCTCGGTCTGGTAGAGCTGGGACATGGCCTGGGTGAGGGCCTCGAGGTCCCAATCCTCGCCGTACTCGTCCTCGGTGAACACGTGGACCGTGTCCTCGACGACCTCCTCGATCCAGAGCTTGACCTGCTCGGAGAGGTCCTCGCCGTGGAGCACCTGCCGCCGCTGCTCGTAGATCCGCTCGCGGTGCCGGTTGAGGACGTCGTCGTACTTGAGGACGTTCTTGCGCATGACGAAGTTCTGCTCCTCGACCTTCTTCTGCGCGCCCTCGATCTGCCGGGAGAGGATCTTCGCCTCCATCGGCTGGTCCTCCGGGATCTTGAAGCGCTCCATCACGCCCTTGAGCCGGTCGCCGGCGAAGAGGCGGACGAGGTCGTCCTCGCCGGAGAGGTAGAAGCGCGTCTCGCCGGGGTCGCCCTGGCGGCCCGAGCGGCCCCGGAGCTGGTTGTCGATCCGGCGCGCCTCGTGCCGCTCGGTGCCGAGGACGTAGAGGCCGCCGGCCTCGCGCACGCCGTCGCCGAGCTGGATGTCGACGCCGCGCCCCGCCATGTTCGTCGCGATCGTGACGGCGCTGCGCTGGCCGGCGTCCTTGATGATCTCGGCCTCGCGGGCGTGCTCCTTCGCGTTGAGGACGTTGTGCTTGATCCCCTTCCGCGTCAGGAGCTGCGACAGGTACTCGGAGGTCTCGACGGCGATCGTGCCGACGAGGATCGGCTGGCCGGCACGCGACCGCTCCTCGATGTCGCGCGCGACGGCGGCGAACTTCCCCTCCTTCGTCTTGAAGACGAGGTCGTTCTCGTCGGCGCGGACGACCGGGACGTTGGTGGGGATCTCGATCACGTCGAGGCCGTAGATCTCGACGAACTCCTTCTCCTCGGTCTTCGCGGTGCCGGTCATGCCGGCGAGCTTCTCGTAGAGGCGGAAGTAGTTCTGGAGGGTGATCGTGGCGAGGTTCTGTTGGTAATAGTGTATTTTTTGGAAATAGTTT
>JBJMKG010000064.1:0-2518 GCA_045805945.1 Gaiellaceae bacterium | reverse complement strand
CGGCCGCCGCCCGCCAGCGGCCGGGGCCTCGCCCGTCTCCGGCAGGGCGCCGTCGGCCGGCCCGCGGCGGGACTGAGCCGCGGCACCCCTCACAGGTGGCCGGCGCGAATGAGAGACTTGACCCACAAACCCTCGGACGAGGAGTACACGTGAGCGGCATCGTCGTAGGCCTGCTGGTCGTCCTGGCCGTCCTGGTCCTGATCGCGCTGTTGTCGGGGGTCAGGGTGGTCCAGGAGTACGAGCGCGGCATCGTCTTCCGGCTCGGCCGGCTCACCGCGGCGCCGAAGGGCCCCGGCCTCTTCTTCCTGATCCCGATCGTCGACCGGATGGTGCGGGTCGACCTGCGCACGATCACCTTGAACATTCCGCCGCAGGAAGTGATCACCAAGGACAACGTCCCGGTACGCGTGAACGCGGTCGCGTACTTCCGGATCGTCGCGCCGCAGGACGCGATCGTCCAGGTCGAGAACTTCATGGTCGCGACGTCGCAGATCGCCCAGACGACGCTCCGTTCGGTCCTCGGTCAGCACTCGCTCGACGAGCTGCTCTCGGAGCGCGAGAAGATCAACGCGATCCTGCAGGGGATCATCGACGAGGCGACAGCGCCGTGGGGGATCAAGGTCTCGATCGTCGAGGTCAAGGACGTGGAGATCCCGCAGGGCATGCAGCGCGCCATGGCGCGTCAGGCGGAAGCCGAGCGCGAACGGCGCGCGAAGGTGATCAACGCCGAGGGCGAGTACCAGGCGTCGGAGAGGCTGAAGGATGCCGCGCTCGTGATCGAGGACCATCCGGTGGCGCTCCAGCTGCGCTATCTCCAGACGCTGCTCGAGCTCGGCTCGTCGCAGTCGACGACGATCGTCTTCCCCGCGCCGATCGATCTGCTGAAGCCGTTCCTCGAGAAGTGACGCAGCCCGACCTGCGGCACGACCCGCAGTCGGGTCGCTGGTCCGCGGTCGCGCCGAGGAGACAGGCCCGCCCGGGCGCAGGCCACACGACGGACGAGACCTGCCCGTTCTGCGCCGGCAGCGAGCACCTGACGCCACCGGAGACGCTCCGTCTCGGCGACGGGCCGACCGGCTGGGGTGTGCGGGTCGTCCCGAATCTCTACCCCGCGCTCGAGCGGCAGGAGGTCGTCGTGCACGGGCCGGAGCACGTCGCGTCGCTTGCCGACGTGCGGGAGACGACCCTCGACGCGGTCGCCGAGGCCTGGCGGCGGCGCGCTCGCGAGATCGGCGGCAACTGCTTCGCGTTCGTCAACGAGGGCGACGCGGCCGGAGCGTCCCAGTGGCACTCGCATTCCCAGCTGGCGTGGCTGCCCGAGCGCCGCGTCGCCGGAGAGCTGCCTGCCCATGTGCCCGTCCTGGCGCGCGACGGGTTGCTGGTCGCCTGTCCGGAGGCGACACGCGCTCCCTACGAGCTGTTCGTCGCCCCGCGCGACTCGGAGCCCTCGGGCTTCCGGAGCGAGCTCCTCGGCCCTGCACTCCGGCTCCTGGCCGCGGCCGTGCGCCGGCTCCGGCAGATCGCGGGGGACGAGGTGCCGTTCAATGCCTGGCTGGTCGAGGGGGCGCACTGGCGGCTCGAGCTGCTCCCGCGGACAACACGCTTCGCCGGGCTGGAGCTCGGCGCGGACGTCTACGTCACCGCGCTGGCGCCGGAGGGCGCGGCGACCGAGCTGGCCGAGCTCTAGCTGCCGTTCTGGGCTCTGAACCGATGCGCGGCGTCGATCGCCGCTCCCAGGTTCAGGCCCTTGTCCTTCGCCTGCTTGATCAGCATCACGGTCTCGAGGGCGTCCATGTCGTAGATCCGCTGCTTCTTGCCCTTTGTCGGGATCTGCGCCTTGTTCGTCCAGTAGTCGAGCTGCATCTTCGAGATGCCGGCGATCGCGCAGACCTGGCCGAGGTACAGCTCGATCTTTTCGAGATGCTGTGCCATGTCGATCGGCTCGAGGAGCTCGACGTGCTTGGTGTAGACCATCCGGGCCGTCCTTTGACTCGCGCGCTCCGTCCCCGTTTCCACTTATACAGCCGCGATTTGCGGAAGGGAAGTGGCGGGATGAGGCGGAGGCGCGATCAGGCCGGCTCGGCGGGCTCCGCGGGCTCCTCGACCTCGTCGCCTGATTCGACGACGGGCGCCAGCGAGGAGACGAGCTCGCCCTCGCGCAGCCGCATGACGATCACACCCTGGGTCGAACGGCTCATGCGGCGGATGTCGTCGACCGGCATGCGGATGACCGTTCCGCCGGTCGAGATGAGCATCACCTGGTAGCCGTCCTTGACGACCCGCGCACCGGCCAGGTGCCCGCGCGCCTCGGTCAGCTGAACGGTCTTCACGCCCATGCCGCCGCGGCCCTTCTTCGGGTACTCCGAGACGCGTGTGCGCTTGCCGTAGCCGTTCTCGGTCACGACAAGGAGATCGGCGTCATCCTGCGCGATCGCGACCGAGATCACCTCGTCGTCACCGCGCAGCCGCATGCCCTGCACGCCGGAGGCGTCGCGTCCCATCGCGCGCACGTCGCGCT
>JBJMKG010000063.1:0-17253 GCA_045805945.1 Gaiellaceae bacterium | reverse complement strand
GAAGTGAGGTTCGAAACGTTTCAACCAAGACCAGACCAAAGGCCGGAGGCTAAGACGGCCGCGCAGCGGCGACTTAGCCGGAGGCCGGACCGCGCTCGCGCCGGCCTCCGCCGCGCGCGCGCGCACGACAGAACCCTCTCGTCCAAAGCCAAAAACAAGACAGCACGGAGCGCGGGCGAGACCGCGCTCTCGCCCGCGCGCAGTTCCTTCAACCCCTCGGAAACGCGAAGCGTTTCCGAGCCACCCAGCGAGCGGGTGCGCAGCACCCGCGAGCTATTCCGTGCGGAGGTAGTGCTCGAGAGCCGGAGCGGCGAGGCGTAGCTCGCGCAGCGCCCGCGTCTCTAGCTGGCGGACGCGCTCGCGTGTGATGCCGAGCTGCACCCCCACCTCCTCGAGCGTCTGCGGAGACTCGCCGTCGAGGTCGAAGCGGAGCGAGAGTACGCGCCGCATCCGGGGGTTCAGCTGCTCGAGCGCACCCGCGAGCTCCCTCCCCCGCGCCTGCTCCGCCGACCGCTCGTGCGGAGCCGGCGCGTGGACGTCCTCGATCAGGTCGCCGTAGAGGCTCTCCCCGTCGCCCACCGGCGTCTCGAGGCTGACCGGGTTCTCGACGAGCTCGAGCAGCTCGCGCACGCGCTCATCGGTCAGCTGCGTCTCGCGGGCAAGCTCGACGAGCGACGGCTCGCGGTTGAGCTTCTGGGCGAGCTGGCGGCGGGCGCGGAGCAGCCGCCGCACCTGGTCGGCGACGTGCACGGGCAGGCGTATCGTCCGCCCCTGGTCGGCGAGCGCCCGGGTGATGGCCTGGCGGATCCACCAGGTCGCGTATGTCGACAGCTTGAAGCCGAGCCGGTAGTCGAACTTCTCGACGGCGCGGATGAGCCCGAGGTTTCCCTCCTGGATCAGGTCGAGCAGAGGGACGTTGGCCTTCGTGTAGTTGCGCGTGATCGCCATCACGAGCCGCAGATTCGACTCGATCAGGCGCCGCTTCGCCTCCTCGTCGCCCTCGTCCTTGCGGCGGGCGAGCTCGCGCTCCTCCTCGCGTGTGAGCAGCGCCCCGCCACCGATCTGGCGCACGTAGAGCTTGAGCGGATCCTGGGCCGACGCCTGTTCGGGCTCGGCCGGGCCCTCAGCCGCAAAGGAATGCTCCATCGTGGCCTCTATCGGCTCCTGCTCGAACCGGCTTTAGAAACCCCTAACTCCCTTGGCCTACGGTGGAAGGGAACGACAGCCGATACGAAGAAGAAGCTTTCGCCAGGAAAATGTGCGGAATCGCCGGATATAGCCTCTCATCGCGCAGCGGCGTCGACCGCACGCTCGCCGCGCAGGCGCTCCTGGCCGGCATCGCTGACCGCGGCGCAGATGCCGTGGGCTATGCGTATCGCGGCCGCTCCGATACCTATCCGGTGGTCAGAAAGCAGCGGACGCCGGCGAGCCTCCTGCTCGAGCGGATCGGCGTGTCCGAGCAAGCGACCGACCTCCTCGTCCACGTGCGTGACTACACGAAGGGCCACCCGTCGATTCCGGCCAACAACCACCCGGTCCGGCACGGGCCGGTGGTCGGGATCCACAATGGGATCATCGTCAACGACGACGAGCTGCTCGCCCCCCACTCCTGCGCTCGTGCCGAGCCGCGCATGACCGTCGACTCCGAGGCGATCTTCGCCCTCGCCGCGCACTCCCGGAACGATCCGCGGGCGCTCGAGGCACTCGCCGGCTCCATGGCGACCGCCTGGCTCGACGAGCGTGAGCCGGACACGGTCTTCGCCGCCCGCGGCGTCGGCCGGCCGTTATGGCTCGGCCGGGGCCGGGAGGAGATCTTCTTCGCCTCCACGCGGACGGCGCTCGAGATCGCCTCCGAGTACACGCGAGTGCGGCTGCGCCTGAGCGAGGTGCGCGACGGGACGTTCCTCGCACTCCGGGCCGGCCGCGTCGCCCGCACTGCCCGCTTCAGGCCGGATCGCAGCTACGTCGAGGAGACGGCGCTACCTGCCGTCCGCGCGCCGGGCGAGAGCGCCCACTGCCTCGCACAGCTCGCGGCGATCGCGGCCGCGTAGCTCAGCGCTGCAGTGTTCCGTCGCTCGCGACGTCCCAGCCCTGCTCGGTGAGTCGCTGGCGGACGAGGAACTGGAAGGTCGACCACGCGCCGCGGCGCGCATCGAACATCCGATAGACCTGCCACTCGGTGAGGAGGGAGTCGTCCTGGCGCCGCGCCTCCGCCCAGTCCGCGAACTTCGGCAGCCGTCCGATCCGCTCGGCGAGCGCGACTCCCTGCTCGATCGCCCGCTCGAGCCGCTCCTCCCCCACCGGCACGTCGAAGCCGGCCTCGCGGAGCGCGGTCGTGAGGGAGCCGAACGTGTGCCAGTAGAGCGACTTCGAAGGCAGCCGGCCCTTGTGCTCGTCGATGTCGCGCGCGGTCGGCGCCCGGCCGAGCTCCTCACCGAGCGTGCGTAGGAGGCCGAGCAGCTCCTCGCGGGTCGCGAAGCGGCGCGGGACGAGGCCGGCGGCGCGCTTCGCCGCGTTCCACGAGCCGAAGTGCTCGATCACCGTCTGGGGGTGCACGGCCGTCTCGGTGTCCGCGGCGAACTCCCGCATCGTCGGCGAGCGCCCGAGCCGCTCGGCGCAGGCGACGATCTCCGCCACGATCTGCTCGTCGGTGTAGCGCTTGCGGATTCCGGCCTGGAACTTCGCGAGCTCCCGCGGGTCGATCGAGGCGAGCGCCCGGTAGCGGGGCTTCTCAGCCATGTCAATAAGTGTAGAGCAGGTTGCGGATTCCGCAAGTAATCCCGTGCATGCGTGTCTGGACTACGCTCGCTGGATGCGCCCCCGCCCCCCACTCGCGCTCGAGATCGCCGCGGCGCGCGGCGTCGCGGCGCTGTCGAGACGCGTCGGGGCCGGTGGCGGCACCACGATTCCGGGCAAGCTCCTGGCCCAGCTCGACCGCGACGCGATCGACCGCCTCGCCGCACAGCTCGCGGCGGGCACGGCGGTCGTCTCTGCGACCAACGGGAAGACGACGACCACGGCGATGGCGGCCGAGATCCTCCGGCCGCACCTCCGGCTCGCCCACAACTCGGCGGGGGCGAACCTCGTCTCAGGTGTCGCATCGGCGCTGCTCGCGGGCGACGGTGCCCAGCTTGGGCTGTTCGAGGTGGACGAGGGGGCGCTGCCCGAGCTCCTGCGGCGCCTTCGGCCTCGGGCCGTCTGCCTCGGCAATCTCTTCCGCGACCAGCTCGACCGCTACGGCGAGCTCGAGCTCCTCGCCGAGCACTGGCGGGACGCGGTGGCCGCGCTGCCAGAGCAGGCGCAACTCGTCTACAACGCCGACGACCCCCTGCTCGCGGGGGTCGGCGAGGCGCGCCCCGGCAGTGTCGCCTTCGGGCTCGACGACCCCGGCGCTGCGCGTCCGTCGCTCCAGCACGCTGCCGACTCGAAGTACTGCGTCCGCTGCGGCACGCCGTACACGTATGCGGCGGCCTACGTCGGCCACCTCGGCGACTACCGGTGTCCGCGCGGCGACCATGCCCGGCCCCCGCTCGAGATTGCGGCGCGGGACCTGGCGTTGCACGGCCTCGAGCGCGCCTCGTTCCGGCTCGACACACCGGAGGGCTCTCGCCGGATCGAGCTCGGGTTGCCGGGTCTCTACAACGTCTACAACGCGGTCGCAGCCGCCGCCCTCGCGCGCTCGCTCGGCGCCGAGCTCGACGAGATAGCCGCCGGCCTCGCCCGTTTCTCCGCGGCGTTCGGACGCTTCGAGCGCGTGGCCGTGGGCGACAAGCACGTCCTCCTGCTCCTGATCAAGAACCCGGCGGGGGCGAACGAGGCGGTGCGAACGCTCGTGGACGGCGGAGCACCGCGCGTGCTCGTGGTCGCCCTCAACGACGCGATCGCCGACGGCCGCGACGTCTCCTGGATCTGGGATGTCGACTTCGAGCCTCTCCTGCCGGATCTCGAGCGGCTCGTCGCCAGCGGCGGGCGGGACGCCGAGCTCGCGCTCCGCTTCCGTTACGGCGGGCTCGACGAGACCGCGATCGAGCTCCAGCCCGACCTCGGGAACGCGCTCGACCGCGGCCTCGAGCTGACGCCCGAGGGCGGCGAGCTCGTCGTCCTCCCCACCTACACCGCGATGCTCGGCCTGCAACGAGTCCTCGCCTCGCGGGGGCTCGCGAAACCGTACTGGGAGCGCTCTCGATGACTGCGATCCGGGTCGGCCACCTCTATCCCGACTATCTCAACATCTACGCCGACCGCGGCAACATCGCCGTGCTCGCACAGCGGGCGGCCTGGCGCGGACACGAGCTCGTCGTGGCTCCCCTGGGAATCGGCGCAGCGATCGTTCCCGGCGACCACGACCTCTACTACGTCGGCGGCGGGCAGGATCGCGAGCAACTCCTCGTGGCGGAGGACCTTGCGGGGAAGGCAGCGTCCGTGCACAAGGCCGTCCGCCAGGGCGCCGCCGTGCTCGCGGTCTGCGGCGGCTACCAGCTCCTCGGCCGCGGCTATCACGGCTTCCACGGCGAGGACATGCCTGGCATCGGCCTCCTCCCCCTCGACACCGTCGCCGGTGAGCGTCGCATGATCGGCAACGTGTTGATCGAGTGCGAGCTCGAGCCCGGCGGGACGCGCACACTTGCCGGGTTCGAGAACCACGCGGGGCGGACGCGCCTCGATCCCGGCGCGGTTCCGCTTGGACGCGTGCTCGCCGGCTTCGGCAACGACGGACAGAGCGGCTTCGAGGGCTGCCGCGCCGGACGGGTGATCGGCACATACCTGCACGGGCCGCTCCTGCCGCGCAACCCCTGGCTGGCGGACTGGCTGCTTGCGCAGGCGCTCGCACATCGCCTCGACACCGAGCCACCGCGGCTGGAGCCGCTGCCCGACGAGCTCGAACACCGCGCACACGAGATCTCTGCGGCTCGCGCTCGGGCCGGGCGAAGAGCTTCGCTCTTCGCCCGGGGGTAGCTCGCGAAGCCGAAGGCTTCGCAAGCTGGGACAAGGAACTCCGCCGGCCGGAGAGCGCGGTCTCCGGCCGGCTCCGTGCTGAAAGCACATAGTGGCTGGCGCAGGTTCCAGCCCCACCGCGGAAACGCGAAGCGTTTCCGCGGTCACCCAGCCGCAGGCTTCGCGACCTTGAGGACTTTCTCGACGGCTATCCGCAAAGCTTCGGGGACCTCCCCGTTGCCGCGGTAGCGCAGCCATGCTTTCTGCGGCTTGCGGCCGCGCGCGCTCGCCCTGAGCCCCGAGACCGTCTCGAAGTCCGGCGTGAGCACGACGGTGCGCCGGCTGCCCGCCACTTCGCGGATCTGGCGGTTGACGACCCGTTCCGACTCGACGGGCGGGACGCCGCGCGGCGCGTCGCGGTCGTGGACGACCACGTACGGGATGCTGCACGCGTTGCAGATCCGCGCGAAGAGCGGCATGTTGCCCTTGCCGCCGCACTCGAGCACGAGGATCCCCTCCTTGTCGGGGTCGACGCCGAGTGCGTCGAAGAAGAGCGGGAACGTGAGCTTCTCGGTCCGGCCCTCCACGAGCACGGCACAGCGGGCGAGGAAGAGCTCTGCGCGGTGGCTGTCGAACTCCGAGAGCGCTCGGAACGTCTCGGCCTCGGCCAGGGGCTCGGGCTGGAACAGCGACGTCCCGCCCGACGGCGTGTGGCGGACGAGCGCGAGCTCCTCGAGCCTGTCGACGCTGAGGAAGACCGGGGCGTGGGTCGAGTAGAGGATCTGGTTTCCCCTCTGCGCGAGCGCTCGCAGGAGGCCGTAGAGGTGGCGCTGCGCGAGCGGGCTGAGGTACAGCTCCGGCTCCTCGATCAGGAGCACGAAGTGGCGGAGGTTGGAGGCGTAGAGCCGCTCCATTCCGGCGACGAGCGCGAGTCCGCCGTCCGCGGCAGCCCAATGCCGATCGACCGCCGGTGGCTGGAACAGCTCGGCCACCTCGGCCGCCCCGCGGCCAGTGGCGGGTGCGACGAGCGTCCGGGAGCGGAGGTTCGCCGGCAGGAAGAGCACCGGCGGCGCCCCCGCCCGGTTGAGGTTGAGCGTCTCCGGCGGCCGGGCGTCGAGGAAGATCGTCCCCTTCGACACGTCCGCTTCGAGATGGATCCGGTCCCCGCGCCGCGGCGCCGAAGGCGACGCTTCCAGCCGCTCGCCGTCGCGAGCGACGTCGTCGATCGTCGGCGGAGGAGCGGCGGCCTCGAGCAGCGTCCAGATGGCTGTCAGCACGGTGGATTTCCCGCTCGAGGCCTCGCCGACGAGCGCGCAGACCGAGCCGGGGTAGAGCTCGAGCTCGCGGGCCGCGCGGTAGCCCTGGATCGATACTCGTCTGAGCGGCGGCATTCCGCTCACGGAGCCCACAGTGCGCCGAGATAAACCGCGGGATCCCCCGGCTGCCAACGTCCGAGGAAGCGCTGGAGCGGCGGGTGCAGCACGATGTCGTCCAGCTCCGGCGGCTCGAAGAGCCGGTGGCCGCGGACGGCCGCGTCCGTCGAGGTGACGCGGGCGAGGGAGCGGCCGGAGAGATCCGCCGCGAAGATGATGTGAACGACGTGCTTGCCGACGAACGCGCGCTTCGGCGCGATCGAGTCGACCACCGCGACGGGCCCCTCGAACGTGAGGTCGTCGCCGATCCCGACCTCCTCCTCGAGCTCGCGGCGCAGCGCATCGACGAGGCTCTCGCCGCTGTTCACGCCGCCGCCGGGGAGGAGCCAGTACTCCCCGCGGCCCGACTTCTCGTGCCGGCAGAGGAGGACTCGTCCTTCCCAGCGGAGGACGGCCGAGACCCGGATGCGCGGCTCGAGCGGCATCAGTGAGCCGAGCTGCCGAAGCCCCGGTCGCCGCGCTCGCTCGCCGGCAGCTCCGTCACCTCCACGGGCTCGGGCGTTGCAACGGGCACCACGACGAGCTGGGCGATCCGCATTCCCGGCTCGACGACGAACGCCTCGTCGCGGTCGGTGTTGAGCAGGACGACCTTCAGCTCGCCGCGGTAGCCGGCGTCGACGAGGCCCGGCGAGTTGACGACGGCGATGCCGTGCCGGGCGGCGAGCCCGGAGCGCGGCTGCACGAAACCGGCGTGGCCCGCCGGGATCGCGACCGCGAGCCCGGTGCCGACCACCGCTCGCGCTCCCGGCGCCAGCTCGACCCGTTCGCACGCCGCCAGGTCGAGCCCTGCGTCCTCCGGATAGGCACGGGCAGGGAGCTCCGCGTCCGGGCGGAGGCGCACGAGAGGGAGCTCGCTCACTTCACCGTCCGGCGACGTGCCGGCCGCGCCTCCGCAACGAGGTACGGCGCAAAGCGGCGCAGCTCGCGGCCCGGCAGGCGCGCAATGAGGAGCACGCCCTCCGGCGTGTCCTCCCGTTCCTCGATCGGCGCTCCGAGCGCGTAAAGCTCGTTCAGGCGTCCCCCCTCCTCGTACGGCAGCAGGAGTCGCACACGCTCGAACCGCTCTCCGAAGCGCTCGGCGAGCCTGGCCCGCAGCTCCTCCAGCCCCTCACCCGTGAGCGCCGAGATCTGCAGCGCATCCGGGTAGCGGTTCGCCAGCCGGCGCCTGGCGAGGGTGTCCACCGCGTCGATCTTGTTCACGACGAGCTCGACGGGCAGCTCGTCCGCGCCGATCTCCCGCAGGACCGCGTCGACGGCGGCGACCTGCTCGACGAGCCGCTGCTCTGCAGCCGAGCCGTCGACGACGTGCAGGACGAGGTCGGCGACGAGCGTCTCCTCGAGCGTCGCGGCGAAGCCCTCGACGAGCTGGTGCGGCAGGCGGCGGACGAAGCCGACCGTGTCGGTGACGAGGTAGCGCCGGCCTTCGTGCTCGAAGCCGCGCGTCGTCGGGTCGACCGTCTCGAACAGCCGATCGCGAACGGAGACGTCGGCGTCGGTGAGCGCGTTGAGGAGGGTCGACTTGCCGGTGTTCGTGTAGCCGGCGAGGGCGACCGTCGGCGTCTCCGTGCGCCGTCGCTCCTTGCGCCGGATGTCGCGTTGGCGGCTCAGCTTGCGCAGGCGCTCGCGCAGCAGCGTGATGCGCCGGCGCGCGATGCGCCGGTCGGTCTCGAGCTGGGACTCGCCCGGGCCCCGGGTGCCGACCCCGGCCCCGAGCCCGCCCGTGCCGCCGCCGAGCCGCTCGAGGTGCTGCCACATCCCCCGCATCCGCGGCAGGTTGTACTCGAGCTGCGCGAGCTCGACCTGGAGCTTCCCCTCGGCGCTCACGGCGTGCTGCGCGAAGATGTCGAGGATCAGCTGCGTCCGGTCGACGACCCGCGCCTGCAGTTCGTTCTCGAGCGTCCGCTGTTGCGGCGGAGTGAGCTCGTCGTCGGCAATGAGCACCTCGGCCCGGGCCTCGCCGTAGGCCTGCTTGAGCTCAGCCAGCTTCCCCTTGCCGACGTACGCGCGCGCATCCGGCAGCCGCCGGTGCTGGACGACCCGGCCGACGGGCTCGACGCGCGCGGTACGCGCGAGCTCCTCGAGCTCCGCGAGCTCGTCCGCGCCGTCGACTCCGGGTGCGAGCACGGCAACGACGAGCCCGCGCTCGGGCTCGGCCGCCCACGAGCGATCGGGCTGTCTCCCCGCCATCCGGCGGTCATTATGACTCCTGCCATGCCCGCTTCCGAATTGGCCGCCCGTACGCTCGAGCTCGTCGACATCCCCTCCGAAAGCCGCCGGGAGAGCGCCGCGATGGACCTCGTGCGGAGCCTGCTTCCGGGCGAGCCGCTCTACGACGACGGCGCCGCGATCGTCTGGGGAGACCGCGGGGCGCCGGTCGTGCTGGCCGGCCACCTCGACACGGTGCCGGCCCAGGAGAACCTCCCGGGGCGGATCGTGGACGGTTTCGTGCACGGCCTCGGCGCGAGCGACATGAAGGGCGGCGTCGCCGTGATGATCGAGCTCGTGCGCGCGGCGGTGCCCGGGCGCTACCTCTTCTTCACGCGTGAGGAGGTCGCGCTCGAGGAGAGCCCCCTGCCTGCCGTGTTCGCGAGCGGCGTCCTCGCGGGTGCCGAGCTCGCCGTCGTCCTCGAGCCGACGGACGCGATCCTGCACGCTGGCTGTCTCGGTAATCTCCAGGCGCGGGTCGACTTCCACGGCGAGAGCGCGCACTCGGCACGACCGTGGACCGGACGCAACGCCATTCACGCGCTCGTGTCGGGCCTGGCGCCTCTCGCGCGGCTCGAGCCGGTCGAGGTCGAGCTCGACGGGCTCGTCTTTCGGGAGGTGGTGAGCGCGGTTCGCGTCGAGGGCGGGATCGCCGCCAACGTCGTGCCGGCGCGAGCCTCCGCTGAGCTCAACTTCCGCTACGCCCCCGGCCGCTCGCGCGACGAGGCGGAGGCTCGGCTGCGGGAGCTCGTTCCGGCCGGCGACCTGCAGGTCCTGCACAACGCGCCCTCGGCACCGCCGGCGCTGGCCAACCGGCGGGTGCGGAGGCTCCGCGAGCTCGTGCAGGACGTCGCGCCGAAACAGGCGTGGACGCCGGTGGCCCAGTTCGCCGAGGCGGGAATCGACGGCATCAACTACGGCCCCGGCGCGACGGCGTACGCGCACCGGCAGGACGAGCGGATCCCCATCGCGAATCTGCACGGGGTGTACGAGACCCTGGCTAGGTTCCTCTCATGATCAACCCGGTATTGGCGGAGATGGCCGCGTACCCGTTCACGCGGCTCGAGGAGGAGCGCCGCCGGCTGCTCGCGGCCGGCGTCGAGGTGATCGACTTCGGCAAGGGCGACCCGAACGAGCCGACCGATCCCATGATCCGCGCCGCACTCGTCGAGGCGCTGCCGGAGCGGGCGCCGTACCCGCTGGCGCAGGGGTTGCCGGAGCTGCGGCAGGCGGCCGCGGGCTGGCTCGAGCGGCGCTTCGGCGTCGCGGTCGACCCGGAGAGCGAGATCGTGCCGACCTACGGGTCGAAGGAGGCGATCTTCTCGCTCGCGCAGGTCCTCGGGACGGCCGGCCGGGTGGTCGCGTTCGGCGAGCCGGCATACCCGGTGTACGAGCGCGGCGCGCTCTTCGCCGGGGCGCGCGTGCAGACGCTCCCCCTGCTGCGCGAGAACGGCTTCCTCCCGGAGCTCGCCGGGCTCGACGACGAGGTCGCGCTCGTCTGGGTCAACTACCCGCACAACCCCACGGGCGCCGTGGCTCCACGCGAGTTCTACGACGAGCTCGCGGAGGCGGCCGAGCGCCACGGCTTCGTGGTCGGATCGGACGAGGCGTACACGGAGCTCTGGTTCGACGAGCCGCCTCCGTCGGCCCTCCAGGCTGCCGATCGCTCGCGCATCGTCGTCTTCCAGACGCTGAGCAAGCGCTCCTCGATGACCGGCTACCGCTCCGGCTTCATCGCGGGGCCGGCCGCGATCGTCGCGGCGCTCAAGTCGTACCGCCCCACGGTGGGGACGGCCCCTCAGGAGTTCGTACAGCTCGCCTCGGTGGCCGCGTGGGACGACGAGCGGCATGTCGAGGAGACCCGGGAGCGATATCGCGCGAAGCGGGAGGTGCTGATCCCGGCCATCGCGAGCCGCGGCTGGGAGATCGTCGCGAGCGAAGCGACGATGTATCTCTGGGTGGTGGGGCCGGACCCGGAGGAGCTGCTCGAGCGGGGAGTCATCGTCTCGCCGGGCGCCATGTTCGGTCCGAGCGGCGAGGGCTACGTCCGCTTCGCCCTCGTGCCGACGCTCGAGGAGTGCCGGCGCGCCGCGGACATCCTGCGGGAGGCTTCCTGATGGACGTCGAGGCGACGATCGCGGCACTCGATCGCGGCGAGCTGCGGGTCGCGGAAAAGGTCGATGGCGTTTGGCGCGTGAACGAGGAGGCGAAGAGGGCGATCCTCGAGTACTTCCGCGTGCGGAAGGTCGAGCCGATCGAGGTCGGACCGTTCGAGTACCTCGACAAGATCCCGCTCAAGCGCGACCACGCCGAGCGGGGCGTGCGGGTCGTGCCGCCCGCGACGGCGCGGTACGGCTCGTTCCTCTCCCCCGGCGTGATCCTGATGCCGAGCTACATCAACATTGGCGCCTGGGTCGGGCCGAACACGATGGTCGACACGTGGGCCACGGTCGGCTCGTGCGCGCAGATCGGGGCCGACGTCCATCTCGCGGGCGGGGTCGGCGTCGGCGGGGTGCTAGAGCCTGTGCAGGCGCGGCCCGTGATCGTCGAGGACGGTGCGTTCGTCGGCTCGCGCTGCATCCTCACGGAGGGCGTCGTCGTCGGCGAGCGTGCGGTGCTCGCGCCGAACGTGTCGCTGACCGGATCGGTGCCCGTGATCGACGTCACGGGACCCGAGCCGGTCGAGCATCGTGGCTACGTCCCGCCGCGGGCCGTCGTGGTGCCGGGCACGCGGCCCAAGGAGTTCCCGGCGGGGAGGTACGAGGTCGCGTGCGCTCTCGTCATCGGCTGGCGGAGCGCGCAGACCGACCTGAAGACGAGCTTGAACGACGTGCTGCGCGAGTTCGAGATCGGCAGTTGAGCGCGGCGTCGCGGACGCGGCTGCTGGAGGCATGTCGGTCGCACCGGCGCACCCCCGCCCAAAGGGTGGGGTAGCTCTCCCTCCGCCCTCGGAGCAGACGATACCTCCGAACCTGTTACGCATCTGTACCGACTTTGCGGTCCGGGGCCGGCAATTCGTGGACTGGCTCCGCGGGCCCCGTGAGCCAGGCCCGGCCGCCCTCGAGGCGCACTCGCAGGTCGCCGCCGGGGAAGTGCACGACGACCTCGCCGTCGCGGTGCGTAGCGGCCGCGACCGCAACGGCGCTCGTCCCCGAGGCGGTCGTCTCCCCCACACCGCGCTCCCAGACGCGCGCCGTGACCTCACCGGGCCGGTCGACGCGGACAACCTGGACGTTCGTGCGCCGCGGAAAGCGCGGATGCGTCTCGAGCCGCGAGCCGAGCTCGCCGATCAGGCCGGGATCGCCGATGACGACCGCGTGAGGGTTGCCGACCGAGACCGGGACGAGCTCGACGCCGTCGACGAGCTCCGGCGCTTCTACCTCGACCGGGCCTAGCTCGGACTCGTAGAGGCCGTCCGCCGTCCGCCGCACCACCACAGTGCGCGCCCCTACATGGACACTCGCCCGTGCCGAGCCGGTGCGGCTCATGAGCCAGGCGGCCGCGATCCGCGTCCCGTTGCCGGACATCTCCGCCCGCGAGCCGTCGGGGTTCACGATCGCCACGGTCACTTCGTCGCCCTCCGCCGAGAGGACCTCGACCGCACCGTCCGTGCCGGACAGATCGACGCCGTCCGCCGAGCCCTCAAGGACGAGGTAGACGTTCCCGTGTGCGTGCCAGCGCGACGATCTCAGCGGCGGTCTCCTCCGGCGGCCGGTCCGCCGCGACCATAACGAGCCCCTCGAGCTGGCGCAGCCACTTCCGCTGGTACGCCGCATAGCGCCGCGTGCGCGCGATCAAGGCCTCGATCGCCTGCTCGGGCGGCAGCGTCGCGACTTCCTGCAGACCGATGATCTTGCTCGCAGTAGCCGAGAGCTCACAGCTGAGCGCGGCACGCACCTCGTCCTCGACGCCGGCGGCGAACATGCGCCTTGTGCGCTCCGTGATCCGCCGGTCGAGCTGCGGCTTCGGCACGTCGAGCCCGACGACGAGAGTCGGATGGCGCCAGGCGCCCCCGAAAAGTGCGTCCCGCTCCGGCACGAGCGACCGGCCGGCGTCGGCGAGCTCGAGCGCGCGGACGACGCGGCGGCGGTCGTTCGGATGGACTCGCGCGGCCGCCGGCGCGTCGCGCTCCTCGAGCCGCGCGTGCGCCGCAGCCGCGCCGACCTCGTCGTAGACCCGTTCCCAACGCTCGCGCGCGCCCGGCGAAGGCGCCGGAGGCAGCTGGAGGTCGGCGAGCGCAGCCCGAAAGTACAGGCCGGTTCCGCCCACCACGAGCGGTGTCCTACCTGCGGCGAGGATCTCGTCGATCGCCGCCTGCGCCAGCGGCGCGTACTCGCCCACCGACGCGACCTGCGAGAGAGGCCAGATCCCCACGAGTCGCTCCCGATGCGGCGACCGGTTCGTGAGGATCGGCAGACCGTCGTAGACCTGCATGGCGTCGGCCGAGACGACCTCGGCCGCGATCAGCTCCGCGACGGCCGCCGCGACGTCCGACTTACCGCTAGCGGTCGGCCCGAAGAGGCCGATGACGCCCTCAGCCACGAAGGCGCCCGCGGACGAGCTCGAGCTCGTCCTCCGTCACGCCGGCCCCGCGAAGGTATGCCTCCGCGCCCCCGTAGCGACGTTCGAGCTCGGCGAACACGCCGACCATCGACGCGGACGGCGTCTGTGTGATCCGCCGAAGCCGCTCGAGCTCCTCCTCGCTCGCCGCGGCCTTGAACCACGCCTCGTGCCGCGGGCGGAGCCTCTCCTCGCTGAGCGCGTAGTCCTCCGCGATCTCGTCGTCCGGCACGCCCGCGAGGTGGAGGAGGAGGGCAGCCAGCAGGCCGGTGCGATCCTTGCCACCGGCGCAGTGGATGACGATGCCGCCTGCCGGCGCGTTGGCAACCGCTCGTACGGCCGCGGCCGCATTCGACCGGAAGCGCTCGAGGAAGATCAGGTACACGTCGCGCGTGGCCGTCGCCACGTCCGGAGCGGCTGCGACGGCTGCGTCGAGCTCCTCCGCGATCTCCTCCCACTCGGCCTCGCCGGCCTCCATGAAGGGAATATGGAGAACCTCGACCGGAACCTCGTCCGGCGGATCCTCCGAGCGCTCGTGGTCGCCACGGAGGTCGATGACTGTTCGGACGCCATGGTCGACGAGGGCCCGCCACCCCTCGCCGCTCAGCTGACGGACGCTGTCCGCCCGGACGAGGGCGCCGAACGGTGTCTCGCCGCCGTCCTGTGTCGGCAGTCCGCCGAGCTCGCGGACGTTGAGACAGCCGTCCCAGACGAGGTCTCTAGGCTGCTGCTGTCGCAAGGTGAATGCCGCGCAACGTCGTCGAGGTCGCGGCCGCGATCTCGACCGGAACGAGGTCGCCGGGAGCGGCATCGCCCTCGAAGTTCACGGTCGTGTTCCGCCGGGTCCGGCCGCGCAGGAGGTTCGGCTCGGTACGGCTCGGTCCCTCGACGAGCACCTCCTCGACCATCCCGACACGGCTCGCGTTTCGCTTCGCGGCGACCCGCTGGACGAGCTCGACGAGCCGCTCGATGCGCTCGCGCTTCACCTCGTCGGGCACCTGGTCCGGCATCGCGGCCGCCTCGGTGCCCGCCCGCGGCGAGTACACGAAGGTGAAGGCTCCGTCGAAGCCGACCGCCTCGACGACCTCGAGCGTCTCGAGGAATTCGTCCTCGGTCTCGCCGGGGAAGCCGACGATGATGTCCGTCGTCAGCGCGAGATCGGGGATCGCGGCCCGCAACTCCGACACGAGCCGTAGATAGCGCTCGCGCGAATACGTCCGCCGCATCGCCTTCAACACGCGACTCGACCCCGACTGGAGCGGCAGGTGCGCGTGCTCGCACACCGCGGCACACTCGGCCATGGCGGCGATCACGTCGCGGCGGAAGTCCTTCGGATGCGGGCTGGTGAAACGGATCCGCTCGATGCCCGTGAGGCCGTCGACCGCCCGGAGGAGCTCTGCAAAGCTCGAGCCGACGTCGCGGCCGTACGAGTTGACGTTCTGGCCGAGCAGCGTCACCTCCCGGACGCCCTCGGAGGTGAGCCGTTCGATCTCGGCGAGGACCTCGCCGGGACGGCGCGAGATCTCGCGGCCGCGGACGGCTGGGACGATGCAGTAGGAGCAGACGGAGTTGCAGCCCATCGAGACCTGCACCCAGGCCTGGAAACGGCGCTCGCGCCGGGCCGGTAGCCGGGCAGCGAACGCGCGCTCGTCGCCAGTTCCGAACGAGCCGCGCGCCACACCTTCGCCGCCGGCGCCGAGCCAGGCACCGAGGTGCGAGATCGTCCCCGGGCCGAACGCGACGTCCACCTCCGGATAGAGCGTGAACAGCCGCTCCCGCTGCGCCTCGGCGTAGCAACCGCCAACGGCCACGATCGTGCCGGGGCGCTCGCGCTTCAGCCTCGCGGCGTTGCCCATGTGGGCTGCGAAGCGCGTGTCGGGCTTCTCACGGATCGTGCAGGTGTTGAAGACGATCACATCAGCTTCCTCCTGCGACGGCGCCTCCCCTAGGCCGAGCTCCTCGAGCAGGCCTCTGATTCGCTCGGAGTCGTGAGCGTTCATCTGGCAGCCGAACGTCGTCACGTGGTAGCGGCGCACGGTGGAAGGTTAGCCCGGGTTGTCGGAGCGGCTTCTATGCGGCCTGGATGGGCGAATCGGCCGCCCGGTCCGGCGGCTCGGGGGCCGGCGACGATGCCGCGGTCGTGGACGCATGGTTCTTCGCGACCTCGACCGCACGGCTCTCGCGGATCACCGTCACCTTCACCTGACCCGGATACTCGAGCCGATCCTCGATCTCGCGGGCGATCTCGTGGGCGAGCAGCGCCGCCTCGTCGTCGTCGACGTCGCCGGGGCTGACGATCACCCGGATCTCGCGTCCCGCTTGGAGGGCGTAGACCTTCTCGACGCCGGGCTTCGAGGCCGCCAGCTCCTCCAGCGCCTCGAGGCGTTTGATGTACTGCTCGAGGCTCTCGCCGCGGGCGCCCGGACGGCTGGCGGAGACGGCGTCCGCCGCGATCAGGAGAACCGCCTCCACGGTCTGCGGCTGCACCTCGTAGTGGTGCGCCTCGATGGCGTGGACCACGCCTTGCGACTCTCCGTGACGCCGGGCGAGCTGGGCGGAGATGAGGGCGTGCGAGCCCTCGACCTCGTGCGTCATCGCCTTGCCGATGTCGTGGAGCATCGCCGCCCGCTTCGCCGTCTGCACGCTCGCCTCGAGCTCCGTCGCCATGATCCCGGCGAGGTGAACGACCTCGAGCGTGTGCTTGAGGACGTTCTGGCCGTAGCTCGTCCGGAACCGGAGCCGGCCGAGGATCTGGACGAGCTCGTCCGGGAACGGGCCGCAGTTCGCCTCGAAGACCGCCTGCTCCCCGGCCTGGCGTACGACTTCCTCCACCTCCGCCTTCGACTCGTAGTAGGTCTCCTCGATCCGTGCCGGGTGGATTCGCCCGTCCTCGAGGAGCTTCGTCACGGTCAGGCGGGCGACCTCTCGCCGGAGTCCGTCGAACGAGGAGAGAACGACCGCGTGCGGCGTGTCGTCGACGATGAAGTCCACGCCCGTCAGGTGCTCGAGCGCTCGGATGTTGCGGCCCTCTCGGCCGATGATCCGCCCTTTCATGTCGTCGGATGGCAGCTCAACGACCGTCACCGTCGTCTCGGCCGTGTGGCTCGCCGCGACCCGCTGCAAGGCGTCGGCGACGAGGTTGCGCGCCCGGCGCTTCGACTCCGCACGCGCCTCGTCCTCGAGTGTCCGGACGCGCCGCGCAAGCTCGTGCCGGGCCTGCTCCTCCCCACGCTCGAGCACGAGGCCCCTTGCCTCGGCCTGGGTCAGCGCCGCCACGCGCTCGAGCTCGGCGAGCTGGAGGCTCTTCGTCTCCTTGAGCTCTTCCTGGAGCTGGCGGATGTGCTCTTCCCGGTCGGCAAGACCCTGGTCGCGACGCGTGAGCTCCTCGAGCTTCCGCTCGATCTCGAGCTCTTTCGCCAAGACACGCTCCTCGATCTTCAGCACCTGGGCTCGCCGGTCGGTGAGCTCCGCGTCGATCTCGCTGCGCAAGCGAACGGCCTGCTCGCGGGCCTCGACCTGTGCTTCGCGCCGCACTGCGTCGCTCTCACGGCGAGCGTCGTCCAGAAGCTGGTCGCGGATTCGGCGTGCCTTCGACACTCCGGTGGTGCCGAAGACGGAGACTGCAAGCAGGGCGAGGGCGGCGCCTCCGGCGATCCCGATGGCAATTCCGATCCCGATCACTGCCGGCTCCTCGGTCGGGGACACAGCCGCTTTTGGCGGCACGTCCCATTCGGCACCGGACCTACGCGGCAGCTATCCGAGAAGCCGTATCTCCGACAGGCATGACCTGCCGGAAAATCGCCGCGCTACCTCGCGCGCGACCTCCGAGTTGTCGGAATTGGACAGTCGATCATCGGATCTGGTTTCGGAAAAGCTGCTTTTGCAGGTAAAACGTCGAATGGAATGCCCAGAGATCGTACCGCTTTTCAGGCCTCGAACGCAAACGACGACGCGATCTCGCCCAGAGTGTCCCTGGAGAACCCGCGCGCGGCGAGGCGCCGCAGGAGCGCCGGCGTGAGGCTTTCGTTCTCGAGCACCCGCCGAAGCCGTTCGAGCTCCGGCTCGATCGCGTCGACGGCCCTTGCGGCGGCCTCCGGCGCGACCAGGCGCCGACTGAGGT
>JBJMKG010000062.1:0-43224 GCA_045805945.1 Gaiellaceae bacterium | reverse complement strand
TGTCCGAGCCGGCGCGGATGCCGACCCACTTCGTCGCCATCGCGCTCGTGCGCGTGAAGCGCGGGTCGACGTGGATCACCTTCGCGCCGCGCTCCCTGGCCTCCATCACCCACTGGAAGCCGACCGGGTGGTTCTCGGCCATGTTCGAGCCCATGATCACGATGCAGTCGGAGTTCTGCAGGTCCTGCTGGAAGTCCGTGGCCCCGCCTCGTCCGAACGAGGTGCCCAGACTGGGCACCGTGGAGCTGTGTCATATGCGGGCCTGGTTCTCGACCTGGACGATGCCGAGGCCCGTCATCAGCTTCTTGATGAGGTAGTTCTCCTCGTTGTCCAGGGTCGCGCCGCCGAGGTTGCCGATGGCCATCGTGCGGTTGGCGGGGTTGCCGTCCTCGGTCTCCCACTCCCACGTGTCCGCGCGCGTCTTGACGATCCGCTCGGCGATCATGTCCATCGCGTCGTCGAGCGAGAGCTCCTCCCACCGAGTGCCGTACGGCCGCCGGTACTTGACCCGGTACTCGCGAATCGGGCTCTGCACGTAGCTCTTCGAGGCCTGCCCCTTCGGGCAGAGGCGGCCCCGCGAGATGGGGCTTGCCGGGTCGCCCTCGATGTGTGTGACCTCGCCGTCCTTGACGTAGACGAGCTGCCCGCAGCCGACCGCGCAGTAAGGGCAGATCGAGTGGACGACGTGCTCGGCCTCGTCGATGCGCGGCACGAGGCTCTTCGAGCGCGGTGACTGCACCGCCTTCCCGAGCCCCAGGTGATCGCCTTCGCGTAGCTGCCGCAGCACCGGCCAGGACTCGAGGAGCTCGGAAACCGGCATTGGTGAGTCCTTCTTCCGGGCGGCGCGCCGCTCTAAACGGCGTGCGATGCAACGGCGAGCCGGAAACTCCGGATGCGGCCATTTGCGGGGATTTCCTGAGGTTTCCTGCTCTACATGACCGGCAGCCGTTCGAGGCGGTCGAGCTGCCGTGGGCGGAGCCGGGCATCAAGCAGGGCCAGTAACGGATCTCGCAATCGCCTCGCCCGCGAGACGAGGGCCCGCCGGCCGGCGGGCCCTCGTTCTGTCCGTGGTTGATGCCGTCGCCCGGCGGGGATACAGCGGCGCGTGAAGCACGTCGTCGCGTGGCTCGCGTGGTGGCTCGCCCTGTTCTGGCTCTGGCTTCTGCTAGCCGGCGAGTGGAACCGGCAGGAGTGGGTCGCGGCCGCGATCGCAGCGACGATCGCCGCCACCCTCGCCGAGGTGGCGCGCGCGCACACCGGCTTTCACGGGACGTTGCCGCTGCGTGCGTTCGGCGACGTCGGACAAGCCGCGGCCATGGTGGTCGTCGACTTCGGGATCCTCGTCCGGGCGCTGCTCGCGAGCGCCGTCCGGCGCCGGGTCGTGCGCGGCCGGCTCGTCTCGCGCGAGCTCGCGGGCCGATCCGCAGCAGCTCGTGACGTCGGCGACCGCGCCTGGACCGCCCTCGCCGCCTCGTACAGCCCGAACGCCTACGTGATCGACATCGACCGCCGGGAGCGGCGCGTCCTGCTCCACGACCTCGTCCCGAACAGCCGCTCCGAGCGACCAGCGTGAACGCCTTCCAGCTCGCGGCGACCGTGCTGATCGCGGCTCTCGCGCCGCTGCTGCTGGCGGCGTCGCTGCGGCGGCCGATCGACGGTCTCGTCGCGCTCGAGGCGGCTGGGGCGGTCGCGACGCTGACGCTGATCTGCCTTTCCGTCGGCCTCGGCGAGTCGATCCTCTTCACGGTGGCGGTCATCGCCGCGGTCGCGTCGTGGATCGGCTGCCTCGTCTTCGCCCGCTTCCTCGGCCGCTGGACGTGATGGCGGCCGCCGACCTTGCCGTCGACGTCCTCCTCGCCGCGGGCGTCGCCGCGGAGTTGCTGTGCGTCGCCGGCGTCCTCGTCATGCGCACCACCCTCGACCGGCTGCACTACGCGGCCGCGGCCACGACCGTGCCGGCTTTCCTCGTTCTCGCCGCCGCGCTCGTCCGCGAGCACGTCACGTCCGGCGGACTGCAGGCGATCGCGGCGGTCGGTCTCCTCTTCCTGCTCAACCCGGCCCTCGTGATCGCGACGGCGCGAGCCGCGCGCCGGGTGGACGACCCCGAGTCCACGGCATGACAGTGGTCGCGACGCTCGTGCCTCTCCAGGCGGTCGTGTTCGCCGTGGTCGCGCTCGGCGCTCCGGTCGTCGTGCTCACCCGCGATCCGCTCCGGCAGGCTCTCGTGAACGGCATTTACGGCGTCTCGCTCGTCTGCCTCTTCGTCGTGCTCGAGGCGCCGGATCCGGCGCTCTCGATGCTCGTCGTGTCGGGCATCGCCTATCCGCTGGTGATCCTGGTCGCGATCGCGCGCTCGCGCGGCGAGCACCGGACCGGCGGGCCGGCGGAAGAGCCGAAGGGGCGGACGACGGAAAGCGAGCGAGGGTGAGCAGACGCGTACGCACCGGCGTGCTCGCGCCGGCGCTGCTGGGACTCGGCGCCCTGTTCGCGTGGGCGATCGCCGGCCTGCCCGCGTTCGGCGACTACCGCGGCCCGTACGGCTACGTGCTCGACCGGATCGTCGTCCCCCTCCGCCATACGACGAACGTCGTGATGGGGACGACCTTCGACGTGCGCGGGATCGACACCATGGGGGAGGAGTTCATCCTCTACGCCGCAGTCCTCGGCGTCACCCTCCTGCTCCGCGACGAGTCCGGCACGCGGCAGGCCGAGCGGAGGACACGGCGGCTGCGGAGCGACGCGGTCCGGCTCGTCGGCGTCCTCATGATCGGAGGCGGCCTGCTCGTCGGCCTCTGGCTCGTCGCGTTCGGGTACGTGACGCCCGGCGGCGGCTTCCAGGGAGGTGTCGTCGTCGCCGGCGGAGCTCTCCTGCTCTACCTCGTCGGCAGTCACCGCGACTATCGCGCGTTCCGCGACGAGCACGCGCTCGATCCGGTGGAGGGGCTCGGCGCCGGCGGCTACGTCATGGTGGGGCTCGCCGCGCTCGCGTCGGGCACGCCGTTCCTCACCAACCTGTTCGGCGACGGCAAGACCGGGACGCTTCTCTCCGGCGGCAGCATCCCGGTTCTCAACTGGGCGGCGGGGATCGCCGTGACCGCGGCGATGCTGCTCCTGTTCGGGGAGTTCCTCGTGACCTACATCGTGCCGCTCGAGCCCGAGGACGCGGCCGAGTGACCTACCTCCCGTACGCGGTCGCGGCGTGGATCTGCCTGGTCGGCCTCGCCGGGGTCGCGACGAGCCGGAACCTGATCCACCTCGCGATCTGCCTGACGGTCACCCAGTCGTCGAGCTACGTCCTCCTGCTATCGGTCGGGTACGTCAAGCACGGCGTCGCGCCGATCTTCAAAGGGACGAAGCCCGGAACGCTCGCCGTCGACCCCGTGGTGCAGGCGCTCACCCTGACCGACATCGTCGTCAGCGTTGCCGTCGTCGCGCTAATCCTCGCACTCGCCCTCGACGCGCACCGGCTCTCGGGGACGGTCGACCCCGACGGCATCGCCGACGTCTCGGGGTAACCGCGTGAGCTGGATTCCGCCCCTCCTCGTGGCGATCCCGCTGCTCTCGGCGGCGGCGATCGCCGGCCTCGACCACGTGACGCCGCAGCCCGTCCAGGACGCGCTCGTCGTCGCCGCCTCGGCCGCCACGACCGCGCTGGCCTTCGTCTTGCTCTGGCATTCCGAGGCGCACGAGGTCGTCCACTGGTTCGGCGGCTGGCGGACGCGCGGGGGCGTCGCGCTCGGCGTGGACTTCGCGGTCGGCCCGCTCGCGGCCGGGATGTGCGCCGTGATCGGCGTGGTCGTGACGCTCGCGCTCCTCTACTCGCTGAGCTACCGGCGCGAGGCCGCGCGGCTGTTCGACGCGCTGATGCTCGTCGCGCTCGGCGCGATGTGCGGCTTCGCCATGTCGGGAGACCTGTTCAACCTCTTCGTCTGGCTGGAGCTGATGGGCACGGCTGCGTACGCGCTCACGGGCTTCAAGGTCGAGTTGCTCGGTCCCGTGCAGGGCGCGGTGAACTTCGCGATCACGAACAGCATCGGGGGCTATCTCTTCGCGGTCGGGATCGCACTCCTGTACGCCCGCACCGGTGCGCTCAACCTCGCACAGATCGGGCGCACGCTCTCGCACGGTCCGGCGGGCGGTCTCGTGATCGTGGCGATGACGCTTCTCCTCTGCGGCTTCCTCGTCAAGGGGGCGGTCGTTCCCTTCCACCTCTGGGCGGCGGACGCCTACGCGGTCGCGCCCGCGTCCGTGTGCGCGGTCTTCGGCGGCGTGATGACCGACATCGGCTTGATTGGCGTCGCGCGGCTCTACTGGACGGTCTTCGACGCGCCGTTCGGTCACGGGCACGACGTCGGCGACGTTCTCCTCTGGCTCGGGATCGTGACCGCGCTGCTCGCGGGGACGATGGCCTTCCTGCAGCGGCACCTGAAGCGGATGCTCGCCTACTCGGTCGTCTGCCACATCGGGATCATGCTCGCGGGCATCGGCCTGCTTGACACCGCGGGACTCGCCGGAGCCGAGCTGCTCTTCGTCGCACACGCGCTGCTCACGGCAGGCCTCTTCTTCGTCGCCGGGATTCTCCACGCCGACCACGGGCTGATCGACGAGTTGCATCTGCACGGCCGCGGCCGCGGCTCGTGGGCAACCGCCGTCGCCTGGTTCGCCGGGACGATCGGTCTGGTCGGGACGCCGTACGTCGGCATCTACCTCGGGCACGGCCTGATCGACGAGGGCGCGACCGAGCTGGGGCGGCCATGGGTGCTGGCGCTGCTCTGGCTCGGCTCCGCGCTCGCGGGCGCGGCGCTGCTCCGCGCCGGCGCGCGCATCTTCCTCGGCTGGGGCGACGCCGACGATCCGCTGCTCGGCAAGCCGATGGAGGAAGAACCGCTCGAACGCAACGTCATCCGGCCTCTGCTGATCGCGGTCGCGCTCACAGCCGTCGTCCTCGGCATCGCGATCAGCGTCGTTCCGGGGCTCGGCCAGCGGGCGGCGTACGCCGCCGATCGCTTCCGGGACCGCAACGGCTACGCCGCGCAGGTCCTGCGCAACCGTCCGCCGGCGCCGCCGCCGAACCTGCCGCTCACGATCGAGCACACCTCGCTCGAGTCGCTCCTCTACAGCGGAGGCGCGACGGTTCTCGCACTCGGGCTCGCCTTCGTCGGCCTCTACCGGCGCAGGCTGCCGCGTACCTTGTCCGTCGTGGCCGATCGAACGCTCGCCCCGCCGATCCGCGTCCTCCACGCCCTGCACAGCGGTGTCGTGGGCGACTACGTGACCTGGGTCGCGGTCGGCACGGCCGTCACCGGCGCTGCGTGGGCCTTGCTCCTTCGGTAGCTCGCGGGTGCTGCGCACCCGCTCGCTTGGTCCGGGCGAAGAGCTGCGCTCTTCGCCCGGGGGCTAAGGAACTCCGCCGGCCGGAGAGCGCGGTCTCCGGCCGGCTCCGTGCAGTAGGGCTTTGCCTGGGGTTGCTGGGTTCAGGCCGTGGTTCCGTCGCGGACGAGCAGGCTTCGCGTGCTCGCCCGCTACTCCGCGGCGGCGTAACGAACCGTTACGCCGCCGCCTGGACCACAGCAGGGTTCGAAACGTCTCGAACCACACTCAGACCAAAGGCCGGAGGCTAAGCGGAGCGCAGCGAGCTTAGCCGGAGGCCGGACTGCGCTCGCGCCGGCCTCTGCCGCGCGCGAGCGCACGACAGAGACCTCCCGCCCCACAGATCAAGACAAACAGCACGGAGCGCGGGCGAGACCGCGCTCTCGCCCGCGCGGAGTTCCGTTTCCCAGCGAACGGACGCGTAGCGTCCGTTCGCTAACTTTGGGCGGTGGAGCGCGGCGAGATCCACGCGGGCAGAGGCGGCCTGGTCGAGCAAGCCGTTCCCGAGGAGGTCGAGGAGCTCTGGACGGAGGACGGGCACGAGCACGTCGGCTGGTTCTGCGTTCGTACCGACCCATTTCCGTGCCCGGCTCCCGGCTGCGCGTTCGTCGCCGAGTTCATGACGGCCGCCCATCTCGTCCTCGTCTGGGAGGAGCGGGACGACCCCAACCTCCTCCGCCACGCGCAACGCGCGAAGGAGGTCGGCCGCAACCCACGGATCGTCTCCTACGAGGTCGACTTCGGCCCCAGCGCCTCGTACTACGCGTGGGAGGCTGCCGGGCGACCGGTGCACGGCGTCCGCGGCAAGTAGCCCATGGACCTGAGCCGCTTCGGCTCGGCCTCGGCGTGGTCGCTCGGGGTCGAGGAAGAGCTCATGCTCGTCGACGAGGAGACGCTCGAACCCGCGCGGGACGGCTTCTCGCGCGTGTTCGGCGACGCGACCGAGCGAATCAAGCCCGAGCTGTTCGAGTCGTTCGTCGAGATCACGACGGAGGTCGTCGAGACCCCCGACGAGGCGGAGGCCGCGCTACTCGGGCTGCGACACGAGGTGGCCGAGCGCGCGGCCGAGCACGGGCTCGCGGTGCTCGCGACCGGCTCCCACCCCACTGCGCGTGGGCGCCTGCCGATCGTTCCCGTCGAGCGCTACCGCCGCCTGGAGAAGAAGCTCGGGCCGCGCCTCTACCGCCAGCGCGTCTGCGGCCTCCACGTGCACGTCGCCGTGTCCGATCCGGACACGTGCCTGCGCGCCTTCGAGGGCATCCTGCCGCGGCTGCCCGGTCTCCTCGCCGCCTCCGCGAACTCGCCCTTCTGGGACGGTGCGGAGAGCGGGTGGCGCTCGATCCGGTCGCAGATCCTGCTCGAGATGCCGACCGGCGGGACGCCGCCGGTGCTGCGGAGCTGGCAGGACTGGCAGGCGGCGACCCGCGACGACAGCACGCGCCGGCACTGGGACGCCTGGCCCCGGCCGGAGTACGGCACGCTCGAAGTGCGCGTCATGGATCAGCCCACGTCGGTGCGACGGACGGCGGAGCTCGCGGCCGAGGTGCAGCGGCTCGTGCGCGAGGCCGCGGAAGCCGGCGGCGAGCCGGTCGACCGAGACGAATACGCGGCCCGGCGCGAAGCGGCGGGTCGCGAGGGAGGGGGACCAGAGGCCGAGCGCCAGCTCGAGCTCGGGCCGCAGGAGGCGCTCCGGGAGATCGCGGCGCTGACGCTAGGCTGACCTCGTGGCGACACGCACCGAGACGATCCAGGTGGGCGGCGTCCGCTGCGAGCGCTGCGTGATGCGGCTGGCGCACGCGCTCGAAGGCCACGAGGGCCTCGAGGCGGCGAACGCGAACCTGATGGGACAGCTGACGCTCGCCTGGGACGACGAGCGGACGAGCCGCGAGGCGATCGTCGAGCGGCTCGCGAAGTCCGGCTTCCCGGAGCTGGCGGCCGTCTAGTCCGGCTTCCGCTCTTCCGGAACGCCGTGCAGCTGCTCGAGCGCCGGATCGCGGTCCTTCGGCCCCTCGCCCGGCTCGGTGGAGCGCGCGTCCTCGAGCGAGGTCGGTTCGCTCTCCGGATGCTCCTCGGTCTCGGGTCTCTCTTCCACGGCCTTCGCGTACCCGCGCGCGCGGAATAGCAACGTCCCCGGCACCGTTCGGGAGGGAATGGCCGCTGGTACGGTTGAGCGCGTGAACGCCGAGCCGGATGAGGCGCAGCGGCTCGCAACCGAGGCGCGGGATCGCGTTCGGTTCGAGGAGGACGCACTCGCGCTCTCCGACCAGGTCTACCGCGTCGCGCGGCATCTCGCGAACTCCCGCGAGGACGCCGAGGAGCTCGTGCAGGAGACGTATGCACGGGCGTTCCGGAGCTGGCAGTCGTTCCAGCCCGGCACGAACCTCCGCGCCTGGCTGTTGCGCATCCTCACGAATCTCAACATCGACCGCGGGCGGCGGCAGCAGCGTGCGCCGCAGATGCAGCCGCTCGAGGCGAATGACTATTTCCTCTACGACCGGCTCGCCGAGAGCGGGGACGGCGTGTCCGACGAGGACCGGGTCGTGGAACGGCTGTCGCAGGACGACATCGTGACCGCGCTCTCGGCCGTCCCGCACGACTTCCGCGACGTGCTCGTGCTCGTCGACCTCGGCGACTTCAGCTATGCGGACGCAGCCCAGATCCTCGACATCCCGGTCGGCACGGTCATGTCGAGGCTGCACCGCGGGCGCCGCATCCTCAAGCGCGAGCTCGCCGAGGCGGCTCTGGAGGAGGCGACATGAAGGATCCGTGCGCGCACTGCGAAGAGATGATGCAGCCGTACCTCGACCATGTCCTCACCGACGAGGAGAAGGAAGAGGCGGAGGCGCATCTCGCCGAGTGCGAGCCCTGCCGCAGGCGCTACAAGTTCGAGGAGAGCCTGCGCGTCTACGTGCGCAAGGCGGCCACCGAGCAGATGCCGACCGAGCTGCGGGTGAAGCTCGCGGCGCTCAGGATCCCGCTCGAGTAGCGACGTCGACGTCCCCCGGCGGCGTGAGATCGCCGCACGGAACGAGCCTGGCCGGGAGCGATTTCGCGCCTTCGTCAGGCACCATGTCCCAGATCGTCCGCGCGAGCAGGACCGGGTGGAGGCGGACGCCCGCGTAGCTCGCGGCCACCGCGTCGCTGCCGTGCGCGCGCCAGCCCTCGACCACGCGGTCGATCGCGCGCGGATCGAGGTCGGGGCCGTCGGCGAGGACGACGACCGCCGCCTCCGCCTCCGGTGGCAGCGCGGCGAGGCCACAGCGGAGCGAGGCCCCCGGCCCGCGCTCCCAGTCCGGACAGCGAACGCTCTCCACGGGCAGCGGGTGCGCTCCGCTCACGACGACGACGTCGTCGACGGAGCTCTCGCGCAGGGCGGCGAGCACTCTCGGGAGCAGCTCGACCTGCTTCGGCGGCTCCGTCCCGTAGCGGGACGACGCGCCGGCAGCGAGCACGACGGCGTAAACAGACATGTCCGGTACCAGGTACCGGACATGTCCCCGGGAGGCAAGGCGGATCGCGTGAATCGCGCTTGACGACTCGTCGACGCCCGGAGCGGCCAGGTCCGACGAGGACACGCCCGGTAGCAGCTACCGGACGTGTCCGGAAGAGACGCGTCTAGCCCAGGGCGGCGAGGGCGCGGCGGACGAGCGCGCGGGCGAGCGGCACCTTCCACTCCGTCCGCGGCAGCGGCGTGGCCGAGTCGAGCTCCTCGATTTGCTCGATCCGCCAGGGAATCGGCGCCACCCCCGCCAGCGCGATTCGCGTCGCGCCGTCGGCCTGCCGCGCCGCGGCGACGCCGACCTGCGGGAACGACCACCGCCGGCGGTCCATCGCCTTCAGGTAGACACTCGCCTCCACCGGCGGCAGCTCGACCTCGAGGAGCAGCTCGCCCTCTCCGAGCGTCGTGGTGCTGCGGTCTGCCTCGTCCGGAAGCCGGTAGAGCTCCTCGACCGGAAGCTCGCGCAGGTTCGTCCGCAGGCGCGCGCCGAGCGCGACGAGCGCCGCCGCAACGTCGGAGGGATGCGCCGACGCGCAGAACTCGTTCGCGAAGATGGCGTGCTCGCGGTGCTCGCCCTCGCGGGCGTGGCAGCGGTCTCCCCCATGGAGCCGGCACTCGTAGCCGAGCCGCCAGTACCAGCACCGCGTCGCCTGCAGCAGATTGCCGCCGAGGGAGCCCATGTTCCGGAGCTGCGGCGACGCTGCGAGCCGGCACGCCTCGCGCAGCGCGTCGGGGATTGCGGGCTCGACCTCGAGCTCGGCAAGCGTCGTCCCGGCGCCGATCACCGCGTCCCGGATCCCGCGCGGCACCACGCCACGGACGTCCACGAGCCGCTCCGCGCGCAGCAGGCCCTCCCGCAGCAGCGGCACCACCTCGGTCCCGCCGTGGACGACGACCCCGCCGTCGAGCTCCTCGACGCTAGACGGCCGCAGGAGCTCCATGCCGCTCCTTCTCCTTCCGCCGCGCCTCCTCGAGTGCGCGCAGCATCTCCTCGCGCGAGATCGGCAGCTCGTGCACCTCGGCGCCGGTGGCGTCGCGGATCGCGTTCGCGATCGCGGCCGCGATCGGGACGATTGGCGGTTCGCCGAGCCCCTTCGAGCCAAGGTTCGTCAGGTGCTCGTCCGGGCGGTCGACGAACTCGCACACGATCTCCGGGACGTCGGCGATCGTCGGCACCCGGTAGGCGTCGAGCGAGGTCGTGAGGATGCGGCCCGTCTCGGGATCGAGCAGCCGCTCCTCCGAGAGCGTGTGGCCGATGCCCTGGATGACGCCACCTTCGACCTGGCTCGAGGCGCCGAGCGGGTTGACGATGCGCCCCACGTCGTGGATCGCGGCGACGCGCTCCACGCGGACCTCGCCCGTCTCGACGTCCACCGCCACCTCGACGACCTGGACGCCGAACGTGAGCACGCTCATTCCGGCCGGGTTCGGCCCGCGCGCGCCCTTGCCGAGGATCTGCCCGTCCTCGAGCACCGAGACGATCTCCTCGAGCGGGGTCCCCGGAGGCAGGCCCCGCTGCTCGGCGATGTCCTCGATCTGCTCTCGCGCGTCGGCCGCGGCCGCGCGCACCGCCGGCCCCATGGACGGCAGGGTCGAGGAGCCCGCGGAGACCGAGGCGTACGGCCCGCGGGCCGAGTCGCCGAGCACGACCTCGACGCGCTCGAGCGGCAGGCCGAGCTCCTCGGCCGCGATCTGCGCCATCGCCGTGCGGGTGCCGGTGCCGATGTCCTGCATCGCCGTGATCACCGTCGCGCGCCCGTCCGAGCCGAGGCGCACCCACGCGTAGGAGGGAGGTCCGCCGCCGCCGTACCAGATCTGGCTCGCCATGCCGACGCCGCGCTTCCAGACCGCGTCGGACCGGGCGCGCACCTCGTGCCTCCGCTCCCAGTGCGGCTCGGCGCGGCGGTAGCAGTCCTCGAGGTTCTTGGACGAGAACGGCGTGCCCTCGTTGGAGCTCGCATAGTTGCGGCGCCGCAGGTCGAGCGGATCGATCTCGAGCCGGGCCGCCAGCTCGTCGATCAGGCACTCGAGCCCGAACGTCCCCTCGGTGAAGCCGGGGGCCCGGAACGCTTTCATCGGGGGCGTATTGAGCCGCGCGCCGTAGGCGACGGTGCTGACGTTGTCGCAGTCGTAGAGCATCCGCATCGGCCCTTCCGTCGAGGCGTTCCAGCCCGACCAGCCGAGGGAGTTCGTGAACTCGCCGGCGAGGGCGACGATCGTCCCGTCGCTGCGTGCGCCCGCCCGGAGCCGCTGGATCGTCGCGTTGCGGTTGCCGGCCGAGGTGTGCTCCTCGCGCCGGGTGAGCGCGCAGCGAACCGGGCGCCCAGTCCGCTTCGCGAGCTCGGCGGCGACGAACGTGTACTCGTCGGGGCCGTTCTTCGAGCCGAAGCCGCCGCCCATGAACTCGCAAACGACACGCACCTTGTCCTCGGGCAGGCCCAGCGTCTCGGCGACCGCATGGCGGATGCCCCAGATGAACTGCGTCGAGATGTAGACGTGGAGCTCGTCGCCTTGCCATTCGCACACGGCCTGGTGCGTCTCGAGCGAGTTGTGGAGGACGGTCTGCGTCCGGTACGTCGCCTCGACGACCACGTCGGCTCCGGCGAGCGCCCGCTCCGCGTCGCCGCGCTCGTAGCGGCGTGGCTCGTCGGTGAAGAGCCCGCGCCGGACGGCCTCCTCGGGATCGAGCACGACCTCGAGCTCCTCCCATTCGACCACGATCGCCGCGAGAGCCGCCCGCGCCTGGCCGAAGGTCTCCGCAGCGACCGCGGCGACCGGCGCCCCGGCGAAGCCCGCTTCCTCCTCGAGCCCGTGCGCCTCGCCCGGCCCGAGCGCCGCCCGCACGCCCGGCAGCGCGAGCGCCGGAGCGAGGTCGATGCGCCGCACGCGCGCATGGGCGTGCGGCGAGCGGAGGACGGCCGCGTGAAGCATCCCCGGCAGGCGGATGTCGGCCGTGTACCGCGCCTCGCCGCGCACCCGCTCGGCGGCGTCCTTCCGGGGCGCCGGCCGGCCCACCACCTCGAGCGGCCCGGCCGGCCACTGCTCGAGCGGGTCCTCCTCGACGACGATCCACACCTCCTCGAAGCGCCCCTCGACCTCCTTCTCGGTGCGGATCAGCCTTGCCAACTGAGAATCGCCTCCTCGATCTTGGGATACGTGCCGCAGCGGCAGATGTTCCCGGCCATCGCGTGCCGGATCTCCTCGCGGGTCGGCTGGGGGCTCGCGGCGACGAGCGCGGCGGCCGAGACGACCTGGCCGGGCGTGCAGAAGCCGCACTGCACCGCGTCGGCCCGGACGAACGCCTCGACCAGCGGATGCTCGCGCAGCCCCTCGATCGTCGTCACCTCGCCCTCGACCGTGTGCGCGAGCGTGATGCAGGAGAGTCGCGGCACGCCGTCGACCTGGACGGTGCACGCGCCGCAGTGCCCCTCGTTGCAGGCGATCTTGGTTCCGGTCAGGCCGAGCTTCTCGCGCAGGACGTGCGCGAGGCTCGTCCCGACGGGTGCGTCCAGGACGTGCTCGTCGCCGTTCACGGTCAGACGGAGCTCGCTCATTGGGCAACCTTTGCCCAATGAGCGTGTGGAGGGGGTGTGGGGGAACCGGGAGGTTCCCCCACACAAGCCGGGAAGAAGGGGGCTCGTGGGGGAAACATGGTTTTCCCCACGGGAGCGAGCCGGAGGCGAGCGACGCTCATGTCGAGGTCACTGCCACGGTGTCGGCGATCTGAAGCAAGCGGACGGTCGTGCGAGCGACGAGACGGCGCTCGCTGTCGTCCTCCGCCTCGGGCAGCGTCCGCCACAGGTCGCGTGCGGCCTCCAGCAGCTCGCGGATCTGCTCGAGCTCCTGCCGGTGCAGCCCGTTCGGCTCCTCGGTCGCGTTGAGCGCGAGCCCGAGGGCGCCGAAGGCATCGGGTTGCCGCACGAAGAGGAGCGGCATCGCCATCGAGAGGTACTGGTGGATGCGCGCCTGCGCGAGCGGCTGCTGGAGGACGTCGGTACCGCGCGGCCGGGACGGCTCGGGCGGCTCCTTCCCGTCCGCGATGCCGGCGGCGTTGCCCGCGAACATTGCGCGCAGCTGCGTCTCGTCGAAGCCGGAGGCTCGGGCGACCCGGAGGGAGAGCAGCAGCGAGCCGGGCTGCTGCCCGTACGGGTAGTCGGAGGCGTAGACGACCTGCTCCGGCGGCACTAGCCGCAGCAGGCTCAGCAGGTCGATCGCGCTCCAGACGGAGGTGTCGAAGAAAACCCCGCGCTTGCCTGCGAAACGGTTCGCGAGGTTCGCGAGGTCGGCGATGCCGGCATGCGCGAGGATGAGTTGCGCTCCCGGGTGCGAGTCGACGAGGTGCTCCAGCTCCGCGGCGATCGGCGGGAGGCCGCGGCCGGCGTGGACGAGGATCGGGACGCTTCGCTCGGCCGCGAGCGCGAAGACCGGGGCGAGGCGCTCGTCGTTGAGCAGGAACTTCTGCGCACGTGGATGGAGCTTGATGCCGCGTGCGCCGACATCGAGGCAGCGGACTGCCTCCTCGATCGGCCCCTCGTCGAGCGCGAGCCGCACAAACGGGATGAGGCGGCCGTCCGAGCGCGCCGCGAACTCGAGCGTCCGGTCGTTGCCGGCGCGGAAGCCCGGATGGCGGTCGGGCTCGTCGAGACAGAAGACGAAGGCCCGCGAGAATCCGTAGCGGTCGAGGCCGCGGATGAGCTCCTCGTAGCGGCCGACCATGCCGTCGATGTCCGTGCCGAGGTGGGTGTGGGCGTCGAAGAGGTCGAGGTCGTCCGGCAGGTCCTCACGCAGCCGCTCGTCCCACGCCGATGCCACCTGCCGTGCTCGCTCGAGCGCCTCCACCAAGCTGAATCTAGCCGTCCGCCGTCACCGTCCGCGCCGGCGCGAATGCGTGCCGATTGTGTGCCGACTCCGCAAAGGACACTGTCGGCCGCGCGCGGCGGTCGGTAGCAAGGGAGCCGTCATGTCGTCCCGGATCGGAGGCTCCATGAAGCGCATCCACCTGCTCGTCCTGCTCGTCGCCCTGCTCCTGGCAGTCGCTGCCGCGTCGGCTCGCGGCAGCGGTTCGGGCAGCATCGTCCTCGGCGAGGTCTTCGCCGCCGGCGGCAACAGCGGCGCACCGTACGCCAACGACTACGTCGAGCTCTTCAACCGCGGTGCGAGTGCCGTGGCCATCGACGGCTGGACGCTTCAGTACGCGTCGGCCTCCAGCACGACCTGGCAGGTGACCGCGCTCAGCGGCACGATCCCGGCCGGCGGCCGGTACCTCGTCCAGCTCGCCTCCGGCGGCGGGAACGGGGCGCCGCTCCCGACCCCGGATGCGACCGGCACCTCGAATCTCGCTGTGACAGGCGGCAAGGTGGCCGTCGTCCACGACGCGACCGCGCTCTCGTGCGGCGCCTCGCCCGGTAGCTGCGCCTCCGTGGCGTCGATCGAGGATCTGATCGGTTACGGCAGCGCCGCCGACTACGAGGGAAGCGGATCGGCACCGGCGCCGAGCGCCACGACGGCCCTCCTCCGAGTCGGTGGCGGCTGCGCCGACACGGACGACAACGCCGCCGACTTCGCCACTGCGACGCCCGATCCGCAGAACTCGTCGGCACCCGCGAGCGTCTGCTCGGAGCCGCCGCCACCGTCGGGAGTGAGCGGGTCCGCGGGGGTCGACGTCGACGTCCAGCCGGTGCTCTCGATCGCGCTCGACCATGCGACGCTGAGCTTCCCCGCCGCGGTCCCGGGCACGACGCCCAGCCCGCTCCCCGAGAACGTCACGGTGACGAGCAACGACCCGAGCGGCTACGCGCTTTCCGTCCACCGCACGGCGTTCGCACCGCAGGACCTGCCGCTCGGGATCGGCGTCGGCAACGCCGCCCTCGAGGCCGTGCCGATCACGCCTGCGCCGGACCTGCTCCTCGGGACCGCGAGCGGGCCGAGCGCCGACGGGGGTGACGTCTGGGCGACGAACGTCGGGTTCGTCTCCCCGCTGCCGGTCGTCCCGGCGGGGCACTACACGGCGACGCTGACGTACACGGTGATCGGCGGGTGAAGCGCGCGCTCGCAGCGGCGATCCTCGGAGCGGCCGCGGCATCCATCCCGGGTGCCGCGGCCGGCCGCGGCATCGGGCTCAGCGCGAGCCCGCAGCGCCTGACGCTCCAGGGGGCGTCCAGGGCGAACGTCACGGTGCGGAATCCGGGCCGGCGGACGTTGCTCGTCGACGCTTCGCGCGCCGGCTTCGCGCGTTCGCTGCGCGGCAGCCCGCGCGTGCGGCAGGCTCGCGGGGCCGCGGGGTGGCTCCGGCTGCGCCCGCGGCGGGTCCGGCTGGCGCCCGGAGGGAAGGCCGTTGTCCACGTGGCGGCGAGGCTGCCGAGGCGCGTCGAGCCCGGCGACCACCCGGCGCTCGTGCTCCTGACGACGCGACCGGTGGGCGCCCGCCACCTCCGCCTGCGGCTCCGTCTCGGCGTGATCGTCGACCTGCATGTCCGTGGGAGGATCGTCCGTCGACTCGAGGCGCGTACCCTGAAAGTCCGTCGCGACGGGGCGCGGCGACGCCTGCTCGAGCTGCTCCTCCGCAATCGCGGCAACGTGACGGAGAGGCTCGCAGGCGACGGGCTGCGGCTCGCCCTCCTCCACCACGGCCGGACGTTCGCAGTTCTGCGGCCGCGGCGACGAGAGCTCCTGCCGCACAGCGTCGGCATTGCAGAGTTCGTCTACCGCGGATCCGTGCGGGGCAAGGTCCTCGCCCGCGTGGTGCTGCGACCGGCGGTGCGAGGACGCCTGCGTTCGTTCCGGATCAATTTCTGAGGCTTGAGGTTCCGGGGACAGCGGCCGATGTTCCGCTCGATGGACAGACGTGTCATCTGGCTCTGCGTCGGCGTCGGCTCGACCGTCGGTGGCCTCGCGCCCGAGGCCTGGGGCGCGAGCGCATTCGGCGTGATGTCGTTCGCGCTCGGGCTCGTGGGTGCGCTCGGCGGGCTCTGGCTCGGCGCACGGCTGACCGGGTACTAGAGAACTCGTTCCGAAACGAAGCACGGGCCAGCCAGCGCGTGGTCATTCCGGAACGAGTTCTTAGGCCGCGAGGATCCGGCGCAGGAACTCGCGCTCGGGCACCGCGCCGTCCCAGCGCGGCTCGCCGTCGACGACGATTCGCGGCACGGCCCGCACGCCGAGCTCCTGTGCGAGCTGCGGGAACTCGTTCGCCTCAATCGCCGTGGCGGTCACCCGCTCCGAGGCGAAGGCACACCGGTACGCCAGCAGCACGGCCGGCGGGCAGTGCGGTCAAGTCGGTGTGACGAAGACGTCGAGCGCGAGGTCGCGGTCGAGTTCCCCGAGCGCCGCGAGCGAGTCGGCCCGCAACGAAGGCTCCTCCCTGCCCGCTTCGACGATCGCGCCGACGAGAGAGCCGACCTCGTAGCCCCACGGCAGCCCGTCGTAGCGGACGCCGACGTCGTGCCCGTCGGGCCGGATCGAGACCGAGGGAAAGCGGGGGAAACCGTCCGGCTCCTGTTCGACGCGACAGGCCACGCGATCGCCGAGCTCCGCGAGACCATCGCAGAGGCGCACCATCTCGGTGCCGAACTCGAGGTCCCCGGAACCGGCCGGCGGCGGTCCCTCGGGCCCCAATCCTACGAAGAGCTCGACGGGCCGCGCGAGCTCTGCGAACCATTCGCGGACCTTGGCCTCCTCGTCGGCGCGCAAGAGCGCCACGACCTAGGCGCGGCCGTAGAGGTTGTCGATCGCGTGCTCGAGCTCGTCGAGCCGGGCGGCGCCGAAGGCACGGATGGTCCCGTCGGAGTCGACGACGACGTTGGTCGGCACCCCGCGCACGCCGAGGGTGGCGGCGAGCTCTCCGCTCGAATCGAGCAGGATCGGCCCTTTGATGCCCCACATGTCGCAGAAGCGCTCCACCTCGGGACGCGGCTCCGTTCCCTCCCAGATATCGACCAGCACGACCTCGAGGCCCGACCGGGCCCCCTCGCGAACGCGCAGCTCCTCGAGGAACGGCGCCTCCGCGTTGCACGGTCCTCACCAGGAGGCGAAGAAGTTGAGGATGTACTTCTTCTCGGCCCAGTCGCGATCCGTGCGCCGTTCGCCCGTCCAGTAGTCCTCGAGCGCGAACGCCGGGAGCTTGTTGCCGAGCCACGCGCTCTTCTCCTCGACGACCGGGGCGGGCGGTTTCGCCGCGAGCAGGTCCTCGACGATCGAGATCGTCTGGCTTCCCGCGTTCGCGACGAGGAGCCGGCTGTCATGCGGATCGACCACTACTCCGCCGGGGCCGTTGCCGACCGGGATCTGCGACCACTCGGCGCCGTCGGCGACGCCGAGCACGCTGACGGTCCCGGCACCGCGGTTGGTCACGTAGATACGGTCGTGTGCCGGCGCGACGGTGAGCCCGACCGGCGCCTGGCCGGTGCGCATCTCCTCCAGGACCTCGATCGCGTCTAGGTCGACGCGTGAGACGGTGCCGGCGATCGAGTTGACGATGAACGCCTCGCCGCGCTCGGGCAGGATGCCGATCGCGCAGGTACCGGTGCCGAGCTCGAGCCGTCCGCGCTCCTCGAAGGAGTCGGCGTCGTAGAAGTTCGCGGATGCGGCGACGAAGTTGACGCAGACCACGAGCCCACGGGTCGGGTCGACGCCGATCGCGCCGGCCCCCGGCTCCGCGTCCACCGTCGCCACCGTCTCGAGCGTGTCGAGGTCGATCACGCTCATCGTCGAGCCGAGCGAGTTGCCGACATAGAGGCGGCGGAACTCCGGCACGTGGGTGAGGCCGGACGGATATCCGCCCACCGGAACGGCGGTCTCGACCTCGAGCGTCGCCGAGTCGACGATCGTGACCTGATCCGAGTGCGCATCGGCGGTGAAGAGGCGTCCCGTCTGCTCGTCGAGAGCGATGTCGATCGGCTCGGCCCCCGTCGCGATCTCGGCGACGACCTCGTGTGTCTCGAGGTCGACGACCGAGACGAAGTCGCTGCGCGAGCACGCGACGAACGCGCGCCGACGAGCGACGTCGACGGCGATTCCCTCCGGATCGAGGCCGACCGGTATCTCGGCGGTCTGCCGCCACGGCGAGCGCGAATCGATCCGGCACGCAGCTCCGACGGGGAAGGCCGCATCCTCTCTCTCGCCGGTCATTGCCATCTGATGCCGAGTATCCCCGTTCGACCGGCCGGCCGCCGGAGGAACGAGACGAGATCGCTAGGATCGGTTCCGCTTTGGCCGACGCTGTTCTCATCTACGGCGACTCGTTCCGCTCAGCCGACATGCGCCACGCCGTGCCGCTCGGCGTGCCCGATCCGTTCCTTTACGCCGAGGAGAACGGCACACGGCACGTGTTCGCGAACTCGATGGAGGCGGCTCGGCTGCGCGGCCTCGGGCTCTTCGACGTGCACGTCGATGAGGAGCTCGGGATCGACGAGCTGATCGAGTCGGGGATCGACCGCCGGGAGCTGGCCGCTCAGCTCGCGCTGCGGGCCGCCGGCAGCCTCGGCGTGAGGCGCGCGACCGTGCCCGAGAACTTCCCGATCTGGCTCGCCGACCGGCTCCGAGCGGACGGAATCGAGCTCGAGGTCGACCAGGATCTGTTCGACGACCGCCGTCGCGCCAAGACCGAGGCACAGCTTGCGGGGATGAAGCGCGCGCAGCGAGCGGCCGAGGCGGCGATGGACACGTGCCGTGAGCTCCTCCGCCGGGCGGAGATTCGCGGCGACGAGCTGCTCCTCGACGGCGAGCAGCTGACCGTGGAGCGCGTGAAAGCGAACATGAACGCGACCTTCGCCGCGCACGACACGACTGCCGACGAGTACATCGTCGCGCCGGGGGCTCAGGGCGCCGTTGGTCACGACATGGGATCGGGACCGATCCGGCCAGGCACGCCGCTCGTGGTCGACATCTGGCCCCGCGACAACGCGTCCGCCGTCTACACCGACATGACGCGCACCTTCGTCGTCGGCGACGTGCCGGACGACGTGCGCGAGTGGCATCGCCTCGTCAAGGAGGCGCTCGATCGCGCCGTCACGGAGATCCGTGCCGGCGCCCAGACGCGCGCCGTGTTCGACGTCGTGTGCGACATCTTCGAGACTGCCGGCGAGCCGACGCAGCGGACGAAGAAGCCGGGCGAGACGCTCGGCGACGGGTTCTTCCACGGGCTCGGCCACGGCGTCGGCCTCGAGGTGCACGAGGAGCCGGGAATGGGCCGGCTGTCGCGGAAGGCGCTCGTGGCCAGCGACGTCGTCACCGTCGAGCCCGGTCTCTACCGCGCGGGCTACGGCGGCGTGCGTCTCGAGGACATCGTCCTCGTGACCGAAAGCGGCGCCGAGGTCCTCACGAAGTACCCGTACGACCTCGAGCCTTAGAACCCCTCTAGCCCGTTCGGGGGTTGGATCCCGGTCGGCCCTGTGATAAGAGCCATGAGTGCAAGGTGTGATGTCTCCGCCCAGGCGCCATTCGGGGCGCCCGCTGATGCAGGCTGCGGCCTTGCCGCTGCACCAGTCCCGAGGGCTGATGAGCGTGGAGACCCATGCCTTCGCGGAGTTCAACCTCCATCTCGAGCTGCGGCGCCTCCTGTGGGGCGGCGTAGCGGTCCTGATGCTGGTCCTCTGCGTCGCGCAAGCAGCTCGCGGTCGCTGACGCCGTTCGCGTTACACCGACCGTAGTAGCGGGAATAGCGGCATCTGACACGGACCGGGATTCCGGGGGCCGTCAGGGGCGGTCTGCCGGCACCGGAAGGAGGGGTACGCATGGCCGTTTCAGAGGCTGAAAGGGCACCCACGTGGATGCCGGCCGATCCGGCACCGCTCGGCCTGGGGGCGTTCGCGCTCACCACGTTCATCCTCAGCGGGCACAACGCGTCCTTCATTCCCGACCTGATCTGGGTCGGCCCCGCGCTCTTCTACGGCGGAATGGCGCAGTTGCTCGCCGGGATGTGGGAGTTCCGCAACCGGAACGTCTTCGGAGCGACGGCGTTCTCAACGTACGGCGGCTTCTGGCTTTCGCTCGGGATCGTCGTCCTGCTTGCGTCGGTCTCGAAGACCTTCGCGGCGGGGCTCACCGGGGCGAACCTGCCGAACGCGGTCGCGTGGTTCCTGGTCGCGTTCGCGATCTTCAACACGTACATGCTCCTCTGGAGCACGCGCGTTAACCTCGCCGTGCTCGCCGTCTTCGCGACCCTGGAGGCCACCGAGATCCTCCTTGCGATCGGCTTCTTCCGCGAGGCGCACGGCTTCAGCCCATACATCACGCACGTCGGCGGCTGGGTCGGCATCGTCACGGCCGCGGTCGCCTGGTACACGTCGGCGGCAGGCGTCGTGAACGGGATGGCGGGACGGGCAGTCGTTCCCGTCGGCGGGCCGATCTGGGGCCGGGTACCTACACTTGCCCCGACCCCGACCACGCACTGAGAGAACGGAGGTCGTAGGGTGGCAACCGAGGCGCACGAGGAGGTCGAGCTCTCAGAAGCTCAGATTGCGGTTCACTGGAAGGAAGAGGAGCAGTACGACCCGCCCGCCGCGATCAAACAGGTTGCGAATGCCAACGACCCGGCGATCCGGGAACGTTTCGCCGAGCAGAACTTCCCGCAGTGCTTCGAGGAGTACGCCGACCTTCTCACTTGGGATCAGAGGTGGGACACGATCCTCGATACCTCGAATCCGCCGTTCTTCAAGTGGTGGGTCGGCGGCCGGCTCAACGCGTGCGTCAACTGCGTCGACCGGCACCTCGAGTCACGCGGCGACGAGAACGCCTTCATCTGGGTGCCCGAGCTCGAGGAGCACGAGACACAGGAGCTCACGTACCGCGAGCTCCATCGGCGCGTGAACGAGTTCGCGGCCCTGCTCCGTGACTTCTGCGGGGTGAAGCCCCAGGATCGCGTCACCCTCCACCTGCCGATGGTCCCGGAGCTGCCGGTCTCCATGCTCGCCTGCGCACGGCTGGGCGTGATCCACTCCGAGGTCTTCGGCGGCTTCTCGGGAGCGGCCTGCGGCCAGCGGATGGCGGACGCCAGGAGCACGATCCTCGTAACGATCGACGCCTACTACCGCAACGGCGAGCTGATCGACCACAAGGTCAAGGCGGACGAGGCGATCGCGGAGGCCCGCAAGGAGGGCGTCGAGGTCGAGAAGGTGCTCGTGTGGCGGCGCCATCCCGGCGAGTACCACTCCGAGAGCCCGATGGTCGAGGGTCGGGATTTCTTCCTCGACGAGCTGCTCGAGCGCTACGCCGGGCAGGAGGTCGAGCCCGAGTCGATGCGGGCCGAGGACACCCTCTTCCTCATGTACACGAGCGGGACGACCGGCCGCCCGAAGGGAGCGCAGCACTCGATCGGCGGCTATCTCTCGTACGTGGCGGGCACGTCGAAGTACTACCAGGACATCCATCCGGAGGACACGTACTGGTGCTTTGCCGACATCGGCTGGATCACCGGGCATTCGTACATCGTGTACGGGCCCCTGGCGCTCGGAACGACAAGCGTCCTTTACGAGGGAGTCCCGACCTACCCGGACGCAGGCCGGCCCTGGCGAATCGCGGAGAAGCTCGGCGTGGAGATCTTCCACACTGCGCCGACGACGATCCGGATGCTGCGAAAGGTCGGCCCGGACGAGCCGGCAAAGTACGACTACCACTTCAAGACCATGACGACGGTCGGCGAGCCGATCGAGCCGGACGTCTGGCGCTGGTACTACGAGACCGTCGGCAAGGGCGAGGCGGCGATCACGGACACGTGGTGGCTGACCGAGACGGGCGGCTTCCTCGGCTCCACGCTCCCGGCGCTCGAGAAGATGAAGCCCGGCAGCTGCGGCCCGATGGTGCTGGGGATCCATGCCGCGATCTACGACGAGAACGGCGACGAGATCCCGGCGGGCTCCGGCAAGGCGGGGAACATCTGCATCCGCAACCCGTGGCCGGGCCGGATGCTGACCATCTGGCACCAGGACGATCGGTTCGTGGACACGTACTACAAGAAGTACAACCGGGACCCGCAGAGCACCGACTGGCACGACTGGCCCTTCCTCTGCGGCGACGGCGCCGTGCAGGCGGCCGACGGCTACTTCCGCATCCTCGGCCGCATCGACGACGTGATCAACGTCGCCGGCCACCGTCTCGGGACGAAGGAGCTCGAGTCCGCCGCGATCCAGGTGCCCGAGGTAGCCGAGGCTGCGGCGGTGCCGGTCGTGGACGAGCTGCGCGGAAAGGCGGTCGAGATGTACATCTCGGTCAAGCCTGGCGTCGACGACAGCCCGGATCTCGCCGACAAGGTGACGAAGGCGATCGAGTCGGAGATCGGCAAGATCGCGCGTCCGAAGAACGTCTGGATCGTCCCGGACATGCCGAAGACCCGCTCCGGGAAGATCATGCGCCGCGTGATCGCGGGCATCTCGAACTTCACGGACGTCGGCGACGTGACCACGCTCGCCAATCCCGAGATCGTCGACGCCATCCGCGAGCAGGTACAGGGCGAGAAGGTCGCCCGCGGCGAGGTGCCGAAGAACCTCAGCGAGCAGGAGCTAGCCGAGATCAAGTCCTTCGGCCAAGTCGAGTCGTAGCGAGCGGGTGCTGCGCACCCGCTCGCCGGGTTAACGGAACGGAGCGGGCCGGAAAGCGCGGTTTCCGGCCCGCTCCGTGCTGTTCTGTTCTCTTTTGGCTCTGGGCGGGAGGGTTCTGTCGTGCGCTCGCGCGCGGCGGAGGCCGGCGCGAGCGCGGTCCGGCCTCCGGCTAAGTCGCCGCTTTGCGGCCGTCTTAGCCTCCGGCCCGGGTCGCGGGTTTGGCCCGAGCGGCCTGAATCCCTCCTCTCGGCCCAGGCGGCACCGTAACGGTGGGTTACGAGGATTTACTCCGTCCGCAGCGAATGGTAGAAACCTCGCGTACGAGCGGCAGCGGAGGTCGAAGGCACTCCAACGGGTGGATCCGGGTCAGGTGCCAACTGGACCGCCGACCTGCGAATGGCGCCGCCGCCCGTCCTTTTGAATGCGCCAGGCCCCTCCGGGCCGGCGCCTGGACCCGTGCCGCTAGCCGCCGAGGAGCCGCTCGAAGCGCGATGCGTCGTCGAACGGCCCGATCACCGCGAGCCGCAGGCGGTCTGAGGCGATCAGCTCGGAGGCGACGCGCGTCACGTCGTCGCTCGTCACGGCGTCCAGGCCGCGAACCACCGCCTCGGGATCGGGGAGCTGCCGCTCGAGCACCTCCTTCCGCAGCCCGAACATCATCAGCCCCTGGGGGCTCTCGAGCTGCAGCACGAAGCGGCCCTTCGCGAAGTTCCGTGCCTTCTCGAGCTCCTCGGAGGGCAGGGGCTCGGCCGCGATCTTGCGCAACTCGGCGGCGATCGTGGACACGGCGTCGTCGATCCGGGCGATGTCCACGCCGGCCTGCGCGTAGAGCGTGCCGGCGTCGGTGTAGCTGTGGTTGAGCCCGTAGACGTAATAGGCGAGGCCGCGCCGCTCGCGGACCTCGGTGAAGAGGCGCGACGACATCCCGCCGCCGAGAGCGGTCCCGAGGAGCTGGATCGCGTACCGGTCCGGATGGCGGAGCGGCAGGCTGTGCACGCCGAGCGACACGTGCGCCTGCTCGGATTGCTTCGTGTGGACGCGCACCCGGCCGTTCGCATGCGCCGCGGCGGGCTCCGGCTCCCCGGTCTCTCCGTCGGCGAGGTCGCCGAGCAGCTCCTGCGCGCGCTCGAGCAGTCCCTCACCGATGCGACCCGCGACGCCGAGCACCATCCGCGACGGCCGGTACCAGTGGTCGAGGTAACCCATGAAGGTCTCGCGCGTCGCGCCGCGGATCGTCTCCTTGCGACCGATGATGTCGCGCCCGAGCGGCTGATCGCCCCACAGGAGTCCCTCGTAGACGCCGCCGATGAAGTCGCGCGGCGTGTCGTAGTACATGTTCATCTCCTCGACGATCACGCCCTTCTCCCGCTCGATCTCCTCCTCGGCGAAGCGCGAGTTGCGGAGCATGTCGACGAGGACGTCGAGCGCCACGTCACGGTGCTCGGCGGCGCACTTGACGTAGTACGTCGTGTTCTCCTTGCCGGTGAAGGCGTTGAACTCTCCGCCGATCGCGTCGATCTCACCTGCGATGTTGCGGGCGCTCGGCCGCCGCTCGGTTCCCTTGAAGAACATGTGCTCGGCGAAGTGCGCAATCCCGCTCGCCTCGGTCGTCTCGTAGCGGGAGCCGGCGGCGAGCATCACCATCACCGCGACCGATTGCGCATGCGGCAGGTCGGCCCTGAGCACGCGCAGGCCGTTGTCGAGCGTGTCCCGCTGGAACAGCGTCACCCCCTCCGATCGTATAGACCTACGGCTCGTGAGCGGGGAGCAGACCAGACAGGCGATGGCGGCGCAGCCGGAGTGGCTGGCGCAGGTGCCGACCGACCGGCGCTTCCCGGACGGGGCACGGCTGCTCTTCACCGGCTGCGGGACGTCGTTCCACGCGGCAATGACGGGGGGCGAGGCCGTGCAGGCGCTCGAGCTCCTCCTGCGGCCCGAGCGGGAGGCCGACCTGCTCGTGCTCGTCTCGCACGAGGGCGAGACGCCGCTCACGCTCGAGGCGGCACGCGCGTGGCCCGGGCCACGCTGGCTCGTGACGGGACGCGCGGACGGGCCGATCGCCGACCTGTGCGACGAGGTCGTCGTCTGCACCCCGGAGATCGAGGAGAGCTGGTGCCACACCGCCAGCTACACGTGCGCCGTGGCGGCGATTGCCGTGTTGCACGGCGAGGACGTCGCCTGGCTGCCGGACGCCGTCGTCGAGGCGCTCGCCGCGGGCCTGCCTCACGTGGGAGAGCAGGAGCGGTTCCTCGTGGCCGGCGCCGGTCGCGATCTCGCGACCGCGCACGAGGCGGTGCTGAAGCTGCGCGAAGGCGCCTGGGTGGCTGCCGAGGCCTACGAGACCGAGCAGCTTCTCCACGGCTACCTCGCCGCCGTCGACGAGACGGTGCGCGCCTTCGTCCTCGATGGCCAAGGGATCGCAGGGGAGCGGGCGGCGGCGGCCGCAGCGGCGCTGCGGGAGCTCGGCTGCGAGGTCGACCTGCTGCCGACGCGGCACCCGGTCGTCGACATCGTTCTCTTCCAGCGCCTGACGGTCGCGCTCGCCGAGGCACGCGGGCGCGAGCCGGACCGCATCCGCCGCCACGATCCGCGCTGGGCGGCCGCCGCGCATGCCGCGAAGGCGGACAACGCGGCCTAAGACGAGTTCTAAAGCTCGGCGAGCGCGTCGAGCAGCCGGTCGACCTCGTCGAACGTGTTGTAGTGGACGAAGCCGGCGCGGACTGCTCCGTCGGGCTGCAGGCCGAGTTGTTCCATCGCCTCGACGGCGTAGTAGTCGCCGTGCCAGACCGCGATCGCTCGCTCGGCGAGCCGTTCCGCGACGTCGCATGGAGACACGCCGTCGACCCGGAAGGCGAAGGTCGGAACGCGGCCGGTCATCGTCGGCAGGCCGTAGAGGGTGCAACGCTGGGGGAGGCCATCGAGGAAGCGCCGGCCGAGCCTTTCCTCGTGGGCCTCGATCGCGTTCCAGCCGAGCTCTCCGAGGTACTCCACCGCTGCGACGAAGCCGGCGAGGAGCTCGTGGGCGAGTGTCCCTGTCTCGAAGCGGTGCCCGACGGGCTCGTCGGCCGTCGGCCGCACCTTGTAGGGACGCCACGAGCGCAGCAGCTCCTCCCGCCCGAAGGCGAGTCCGAGGTGCGGGCCGAAGAACTTGTACGGCGAGCAAAGGAGAACGTCGACGCCGAGCGCTGCGACGTCGATCGGCCGGTGCGGCGCGTAGTGGACGGCGTCGGCCCAGGCGAGCGCACCGGCTTGGTGCGCGAGCTCGACGACGCGTCCCGCGTCCGGCACGGTCCCGAGCGCATTGGAGGCCAGTGGGAAAGCGACGACCCGGGTGCGCTCCGTCAGCTTGCGCTCGAGATCGTCGAGGTCGAGGCTCGCGTCCTCCCGGATGTCGACGAGCTCGACGCGCAAGTCGAGGTCACGGGCGAGCTCGAGCCAGGGCGCGAGGTTTCCGTCGTGGTCGAGACGCGTGACGAGGATCTCGTCGCCGGGGGTGAGCGTCCTGCCGAGCGCGCGCGTCAGCGCGAAGTTGAGCGTCGTCATGTTCTGACCGAAGATCGTCTCGCCCGCCCGGCAGCCGAGGAAGCTCGCCGCCACCGCGTGCGCGCGCTCGACGAGCTCGTCGCTGCGACGGCTGGCGGCGAACGCGCCGCCGAGATTCGCGTTCGACTCGCGCAGGTACCCGGCGATCGCGTCGATCACGGACCGGGGGCACTGCGTCCCGCCGGGCCCGTCGAGGAAGGCGATGCCGGAGGCGAGTGCCGGAAAGCGCGCCCGCGCGGCGCCGAGGTCGAAGCTCATCCCTGCTCGAGCGGCGCCATCGTCAATCCGTGCTCGCGCAGCTGCTCCCAGTAGAGTTCGGCCTGCTCGCGGAGCCCGGACCAGACGATCGCCTGGCCGGAGGCGTGGATCCGGTTGGCGAGCCGCATGCCCCCGTCGTAGGAGACGCCGGGTATGACGGCCGAGAGCGCCGCCGCCACGCCCTGGAACGTGTTGTGGTCGTCGTTGAGGACGATCACGTGCCAGGGCCGGCCGAGGCCGGTGCCCTCGCCGCGGTCGAGCCGCTCGCGCGGCGGGGTCAGCGTGCCGGTCACGAATCGATCGTACGGCCGTTCACCGTCCACCGATAGCTGGGCCTGGCGGTGAGAGAGGAGCCGATGAAGCAGTCGCGCTCGGCCAGCGCGAGGAGCTCGGCGAGCGCGGAGGGCTCCGGCTCGGGCTCGATCTCGACATGCAGTTGCAGCTCGGTCTCGACGAGGGCGTAGCGTCCGTCGGCCTCGCGCTTCGTCACGAGCGTCCGCGCGCTCGCGGCGGTCGAGCCGACGTCGATGCCTTTGCGCTGCGCGTGATGGCGAAGGCTCTTGAGCGAGCAGCGGACGAGCGAGGCCAGCAGCAGGTGCTCGGGCGACCACGCCGAGGGCACCTCGAGCACGACGCCGCTCTCGTCCGCGAGCTCGCCGGCGGTCGTGAGTGCGACCGCGTACCGCAGTTCCTTCGCCTTGAGGGTCATCCGGGAGTGGTCTCGGCCATGCATGTCCGTCCGGGTTGGCTCGTACGCTGCTGCACGTGCGGCGCCTGCGCACGCTGTCGGAGACCGAATGCTATGTACGCCTGTACGGCGGCTGGGATCCAGCAGTGACCCTCGTGAAGGTCGAGCCGCGCCGCCCGCGGTACGAGCTGGCCGTTTCGGGCGAGGATCTTCGCCGCGAGTTCGAAGCACGCATCGAGGCTCGCACCGAGGAACTGATGGCCGAGCTCGACGCGGCCGAGGCTGCAGTCGAAGCTGCGTAGCGGGAGTGCCGGCCGGCCGGCACGAAGTTGCCACCCCGGCGTGACACGTCGACGCGTACCGTTCACAAAGGGAGCTTTGCTCCCCCATTGGGGGAATAGGTGGCTCTCGCGAGGGATAAGGCAGGAAGTGACACGACTCCGAGCGACGTGCCGGACGTGCTCGCTCCCGATCTCCGCATCGTCTTCGTGGGAATCAACCCCGGCCGCGTGTCCGCGGCGGCAGGGGCGCATTTCGCGAACCCGCGTAACGACTTCTGGCGCCTGCTCCACGCCGCCCGGCTGACCTCCCGGCTGTACGAGCCGCAGGAGCAGTTCGTCCTCCTCGAGCAGGGCATCGGCGTCACGAACGCCGCCTACCGGACGACGCCGGGCTCAGGCGACCTCCGCCGTATCGACTTCGCCGGCTCCGCCGCGCGGCTCGAGTGGATCGCGCGCGAGCTGAAGCCCGCGTGGCTCGCCTTCGTCGGCAAGGAGGCGTACCGCGGCTCCTTCGGCATCCGCCCCGAGCTCGGCGCGCAGGAACGGATGCTCGACCGGACGAAGCTCTTCGTCCTACCGTCGACTTCGCCCGCGAATGCCGCCGTGCCATGGCAGGAGCGCCTCCGCTGGTTTCGTGCGCTGGCGGAACTCAGCCGCGCCAGCGGTTCGTGATCGGGGTCCGCCGGTCGCGGCCGAACGCCTTCGGCCGCAGCCGCACCCCCGGAGGTGCCTGCCGCCGCTTGTACTCCGCGCGGTCGATGAGCGCGACCGCCCGCGCGACCACGTCCGGGTCGAAGCCGTCGGCGCTCAGCTCGTCGAGGGAGCGGTCGTCTTCCACGTAGGCCTCGAGCACGCGGTCGAGCTCCGAATACGGCGGCAGCGAGTCCTCGTCAAGCTGACCCTCGCGCAGCTCCGCACTCGGCGGGCGGTCGATCGTCGACTGCGGTACGAGCTCGCGCCCCGCGCGCTCGTTCAGGTGCCGCGCCAGCCGGAAGACGTCCGTCTTGAACACGTCCTTGAGGAGAGCGAACCCGCCCGCCATGTCGCCGTAGAGCGTCGAATAGCCCACTGACAGCTCCGACTTGTTGCCCGTCGCGACGAGCAGCCAGCCGAACTTGTTCGAGAGGGCCATCAGGAGCGTGCCGCGGATCCGCGCCTGGAGGTTCTCCTCGGCGAGATCCGGCTCGCGGCCGGCGAAGGACTCGGCGAGCACCGAGGCGAAGGCGTCCACGACCGGCTCGATAGGCAGCTCGTGGAAGTCGCAGGCCAGGTTCCGGGCGAGCAGCCGCGCATCGCTGCGCGTCCCCTCCGACGAGTACCGGGACGGCATCGAGACGCAGTGGATGCGTTCGGTTCCGAGCGCCTCGACGGCGAGTGCGGCCGTGACCGCCGAGTCGATCCCACCCGAGACACCGACGACGACGTCCTCGAAGCCGTTCTTGGCGACGTAGTCCCGCAGCCCGAGGACGAGAGCGCGCCGCATCTGCTCCAGTTCCTCGCCGAACGGGACGAGCGGCGGCTCGACCGCGCCGCGACCGCGCCGCTCCGGCAGCGCCGCCTGGATCGTCGTCACCTCGGGCAGCCCCGGCAGCTCGCGTGCGAGCGCGCGCCGGCGGGCGTCTCGCAGGCGCCGCGCGACGACGGCCGAGGGATCGACGTCCACGATCAGGAGGCACTCCTCGAAGCCGGGAGCCCGGGCGAGCACTTCCCCCTCGTCGTCGAGGACGAGCGAGTGACCGTCGAAGATCAGCTCGTCCTGCCCGCCGACGGTGTTGCAGAACGCGACGAAGGAGACGTTGTCGAGCGCCCGCTGGCGGAACATCGCCTCCCGCTCGCGCTCCCGGCCGACGTGGAACGGGGAGGCCGAGAGGTTGACGAGGAGCTCGGCGCCGGCCAGCGCGAGCTCCGTCGCCGGCGGCCCGGGCTGCCACATGTCCTCGCATATCGTCACGCCGACCCGCGCCCCGGCGGCTTCGACGATCACGAGTTCGCGCCCCGGCGCGAAGTAGCGGTCCTCGTCGAAGACGCCGTAGTTCGGCAGGAACCGTTTCCGGTAGACGCCGCGCAGCGCGCCGTCGGCGCAGATTGCGCAGGCGTTGTAGAGATCGCCGTCGAAGAGCGGGACACCCACGAGCGCGACGATCCCCTTTGCCCCGGCGGCGATCTGCTCGAGCGACGCCCGGGCGGCGCCGACGAAGCCGGGCCGCAGGAGCAGGTCCTCGGGCGGATAGCCGGTCACCGCGAGCTCGGGGAAGACGACCAGGTCGGCCCCGGCCGCCCGCGCTTCCTCCATGCGGGCAAGGATCAGATCGCGGTTCCCGTCGAGGTCGCCGACGATCGGATCCACCTGCGCGAGGGCCAGGCGCATAGTTTCAGCCTAACAGTCGAAAACTCAGGGACGCCGGAGGCGGATGGCGTTCCAGTCGTGTTCGAGGATCTCGTCGATCCGCCCGCGAAGCGACTCGGGCGGGTCGTGCTCTGCATGGAGGTAGCGGCCGGCCAGCGCGTCGAACTCGCCTGAGGCCAGCGCCCGCACGAGCCGCGGCGCGCATTCCGGCGGCGTCCACGGCAGGTCGTCCGGGAGCTCCGCGGTCATCGCCGTTTGCACCAGTCCGGGGCTGATCACGAACACCGGAATCCTGTCGCGGAGAGCGTTCGCGAGCGTCTCGCCGTAACGGCAGACGGCGGCCTTCGAGGACGTGTACGCCGTCTCGCTCGAGTCCGGGAGGTAGGCGGCTCCGCTGCCGACGATCACGATCCGGCCCGAGCCGCGCTCGAGCATCCCCGGGATGACGGAGCTGCAGCAGAGATGGACGCCTAGGACGTTCACCTCGAACGTCCGCGACCAAGCGTCGAGGTCGACCTCCCACGGCGGCCCGCCGGCGTTGCCGATGCCGGCGTTCGCCACCAGCAGGTCGATCGGGGCCAGTTCGGCCGCCCAGCGCTCGACGTCCTCGCGCCGCGTCACGTCGCCGACAAGGGCGCGGCCGCCGATCGCCGCCGCGACGACCTCAACCTGCTCGGCCGTACGGCCGCTGACCCCGACCTCCATTCCCGACGCCGCGAGCTCACGGGCGATGTTCTCCCCGACCCCGCGGCCCCCGCCCGTCACGAAGGCCCGCTGCCCCGCCAGCTCGCTCACGCCGCCACTCTAGTTTGCCGAGCTAAGTTAGCGTCCGCTAACCTAGTGGGCGCTAACTTCGGGACGAGGAGAAAGATGTGAGAGCACGGATGCTGGCTGTCCTCACGGCCGAGGAGAACCGCAAGTGGGTCACGCTGGCTGCGGTCTCGTTCGGTCTCTTCATGATCATGCTCGACAACACGGTGGTGAACGTCGCGCTGCCGACGATGGAGAAGGACCTCCACGTCACGATCGCATCGCTCGAGTGGGTCGTAATCGCCTACGCGCTCACGTTCGCTTCGCTCCTGATCACGGGCGGCAAGCTCGCCGACCTGTACGGCAGGCGCCGAATCTTCGTCTTCGGGCTCGTGGTCTTCACGCTCTCCTCGCTCGCCTGCGGGCTCGCTCCGACCGCGGGCTACCTCATCGGTGCGCGCGCCGTGCAGGGAGTGGGAGCTGCGTTGATGAATCCCGCGACCCTCTCGATCATCGTCGCCACGTTCCCGCCGAAGGAGCGCGGGCAGGCGATCGGGATCTGGGCCGGGGTGTCCGCGCTCGCGCTTGCGATCGGCCCGCTCGGCGGCGGACTGATCGTGGAGAACCTGAACTGGAACTGGATCTTCTACGTCAACGTCCCCGTGGGTGTCCTGGGGATCGTCGTCTCCCAGTTCGCGATCCCCGAGTCCCGCGACACCTCCGCCGAGCAGAGCATCGACCTCCCCGGTCTCTTGACCTCGATCGGCTTCCTCTTCTCGCTCAGCTACGGCCTCGTCGAGGGGAACAGCCACGGCTGGACGTCTGCCGAGATCCTCGGCCTGTTCGCGGCGGCGGCCGTGCTGCTCGTGGCCTTCGTCCTGCTCGAGCACCGGCAGCGGCTGGCGATGCTCGACCTGTCTCTGTTCCGGATCGGCGCCTTCACCGGCGCGAACGTCGTGGCGATGCTCGTCTCGCTCTCGATGTTCGGCGTCTTCTTCTTCGTCTCTCTCTACATCCAGAACATCCTCCACTACTCGGCGACGCAGGCTGGAGCCTCGTTCCTGCCGATGGTGTCGCTGATCATCCTCATCGCCCCGGTCGCGGGCAGGCTGTCCGACCGGCTCGGCTCGCGGTGGCTGATGGGTGGCGGGATGACGCTGGTCGGCGGCTCGCTTCTGCTCTACGAGCGTGTCACCGTGCACTCGAACTACTGGACGCTGCTGCCGCCGATGATCGTGGGCGGAGTCGGGATGGCGATGACGATGTCGCCGATGACGTCCGCCGCGATGGGCGCCGTGCCGGTCGACAAGGCCGGCGTCGGCTCGGGAGTCCTCAACAGCTTCCGGCAGGTAGGCGGCTCGCTCGGGATCGCCCTCATGGGCGCGATCGTGGCCGCGTACCTGCACCATCCGACACGGAGCCCGGCCGCCGCTCAGGATTACGTCAACGGCCTCCATGCCGGCTTCGCCGTCGGAGCGGCGATCACGTTTGCCGCCGCGATCGTCGCGGTCGTCACCGTGCGGACGCGGCCCGAGGTCGTGCGCGAGCACATCGCCGAGATGGCAGCGTGAGCACGACCGCCCCCCGGATGGCGGCGGCGGACCGCCGCCAGCATCTCGTCGAGACCGCGATCCGCCTGTTCACCGAGGGGAGCTACCACGGCACGACGACCGCCGAGATCGCCCGCACGGCCGGAGTGTCCGAACCGATCCTGTACCGGCACTTCGCCTCGAAGCGCGACCTCTACCTCGCGTCGCTCGAGCATGTCTGGGCGAAGACGCGGGAGCTGTGGGAGCGGACGCTCGACGAGTCGACCGATGCGTGCGCGGCGATCGAGGCGATCGGCAAGGGTCACGTCTCGGTCCGGTCGCCGAAGCTCCAGCTCGCGGAGCTGTGGGTGCAGGCGCTGAGCGAGGCCTCGGAGGACCCCGAGCTGCGGCGGCATCTGCGCCGCCACATGCGCGAGGTGCACGACTTCGTCGCGAACCTGATCCGGCGTGGCCAGACGCAGGGAGCGATCTCCGCCGAGCGCGACGCCGACTCGGAAGCCTGGATCATGCTTGCGGGCGGAATCCTCGGCATGGTCGGCCGCCGCGTCGGCCTCCTCAACGACGAAGAGCTGCAAGCGATCCGCGCGGCGCGGCTCGCCTGGCTCCGCGGAGGCAAGCCGCTCGAACCAACACCAGCATCCAGGCCGGAGGCTAAGACTCCGCGTAGCGGGTCTTAGCCGGAGGCCGGACCGCGCTCGCGCCGGCCTCCGCCGCGCGCGGGCGCACGACAGATGCGCCCCACCCACAGCTCATGACAAAACAGCACGGAGCGCGGCCGAGACCGCGCTCTCGGCCGCGCGGAGTTCGGTTGACCCAGCGAGCGGGGTGCGCGGCACCCGCGAGCTCAAATGAAAAGGCCCCGGCTGCGGCTCCGGGGCCTTCTCGAGAGGTGCGCCACTCCTGGCGGGATGTAGGAGGCGGATCTGCGGCCCACCCGCTTCCGTCCTTTACCGGGAGCTCCCGGCGCACCCCCTGCGAACCTCGGCCTGGCGTCCGGCCTGGTTGCAAGGTGCGCTCACTATAGGAGCCTCTGCGGCAGTCGTCAAGTAGCTCGGTCAAGTGATTCTGCAGATCGCATGGTTGACCGGCTTTTTGCGATGAATACGCTCAAACGAGGGATAGGCAAGGCGGCGAACTTGCGCTTCAGTGAAGTATGCGCTTCACTAGAGCGCGCCGAGACATGCCGATGCGAGAGACCGCCAGCCGCACCACCCGCAGGACCAGCTCCGAAGGCGTTCGCCTGGGTGAACGCCTGCGCCAGCTGCGCGTCGCCGCCGGGCTGACGCAGAGCGAGCTGGCCGGCGACCGCTTCTCGAAGGAGTATGTATCCCAGATCGAGCGCGGCAAGACGCGCCCGACCGCGGGCACGATCGAGTGGCTCGCCGACCGCCTGGGAGTCGACGCCGGCTTCCTCGCGAGCGGCGTCGCCACCGACGAGCGCGCCCGCCTCGAGGGAGCCCTCACCCGCGCCGAGGCACTGTACGAGGCGCAGCAGGATGTGGAGGCGGCGGAGGCGTTCGAGCCGCTTGCCGCAGCTGCCCGCGCGACGGGCATGCCCGAGCTGCACGTGCGGGCGCTCGTCGGCAGCGGTCTCGCGAAGATGCGCGTCGGCAACCACCGCGCGGCGGAAGTGCTCCTCAACGAGGCGCGTGCGATCTCCGAGGCCGAGTCGTTCTCCGACGTCGAGCGGGCGGATGTCCTCCTCCGGCTCGGCGGTTGCCGCTATCAGCTCAACAGCATCCAGACGGCGCTTGCCCTCTTCAACGAGGCGTTCGTGCTCGCGGAGCGCTCCGGCCTCCCGTGCGACGCGCTCAAGGCGAACATCCTCTCGTGGCGCTCGCGCTGCTGGCAGCGCCAGCGCGACTACGAAGCTGCGCGCGACGACGTGGAGCGCGCGCTCGAATTGTCGCGCGGCGTCGAGGACCTCCGCACGATCGGCGCGGCGTACTTCCAGGCTTCGCTCATCGCCGACCGCGAAGGGCACTGGGTGCTCGCTCGCAACTACGCCGAGCGGGCGCGCGAGGCGTACGCGGAGCTCGCCGACCGCGTCCACGTCAGCCAGCTCACGAACAACCTCGGCGGGCTCAACTTCCTGCTCGGGAACACGGAGCAGGCGGTGGAGCTGTTGAAGGAGTCGTTCGCGATCGCGCTCGAGCTCGGACGCGACGCGGATGCCGGACGCGCGGTCTCCTCGCTCGCGCAGGTCCATCTCCGGACGGGCAACGCCGAGCAGGCCGAGGAGCAGGCGCGTCACGCGCTCGAGCTTCTCGACGGCCGCGTCGACTACGTCGACGAGGTCGGCAGCGCGCAGCTCGTGCTCGGCCGGGCACTGCTCGACCAGGAGCGGCTCGACGAGGCCGAGGCGGCCTTCGCGGCCGCCGAGGCCTGTTTCGGCGAGCTCGGGTCCGGCAGCCACCGGGCCGCCGCGTGGATCGCACGCGGTGACCTCGCCGCCCGGCGGGGAGACCACGAACGCGCGGCCGACCTCTATCGCACCGCCGCGGAGACCCTCCAGGACGTTCGGTTCTAAGGAAGGGGGTGACGACTTGACGAAGGCACGGCTGATCTATCTCCTCCTCATCGCATCGCTGTTCGCGTACATGCTCGCCTGCGTCCACCACGGACACGGGATGAGCGACGGCGGCGGCTTCTGAGGTAACGCTGCGGTGACCCGCGCGGCGTTTCCCATGCCGTCAACGGTGGGATGACGCCCTCGTGGGCGCACGACTCGAGCGCGCTCGGCGCGCGCTGACCGTCGGGCGGGTCGCACACCAGAGCGGACTTCGCCGGACCCTTGCGGAGATCGGCGTGTCCGGCCGTCGCGAGGCGACGCGCGAAGGAGCGCAAGCTTTCCGTCGCAGCCTCGAGGAGCTCGGGACGACGTTCATCAAGCTCGGGCAGCTCCTCTCCTCGCGTCCGGATCTCCTGCCCGACGTCTACATCGAGGAGCTCGGCCGGCTCGTCGACGAGGTGCCGCCCGTGCCGTTCGCCGAGATCGAGGCCGTGGTGCGGGCCGACTTCGGCGAGGACGCGTTCGTGAGCCTCGACCCGGAGCCGCTCGCGACGGCGTCCATCGCCCAGACGCATCGCGGCCTGCTCGCCAGCGGACAGGACGTGGTCGTCAAGGTGCGGCTTCCCGGCGTCCTCGAGCAGGTCGACCTCGATCTCGCGGTGCTTCGCTCGACCGTCCGGCTCGCGGCCGGGCACTCCGAGGCGGCGCGGCGGATCCAGCTCGAGGAGCTCGCGGACGAGCTCGAGATCCATCTCCGCGCGGAACTCGACTTCCTGGAGGAGGCGCATAACACGGAGCTCGTGCGCAGCCTCGTCGAGCCGTTCGAGGGTCTCGTCGTGCCCCGGGTGATCCGCCCGCACGTGACCGAGCGCGCGCTCGTCCTCGAGCGAATCGCGGGCGGCAAGGTCGAGGCGGGACATGGGCTCGAGCCGCACCGCGCGGCTCTTCTCGCGCGCGAGTTCTTCCGCGCCTACGTGTTCCAGGTCGTGGTCGAGGGCGTCTACCACGCGGATCCTCACCATGGCAACGTGCTCCTGACCGAGGACGGCCGCCTGGCGCTGCTCGACTTCGGCCTGCTCGGCCGGCTGGACGAGGACACGCGGACGGGCCTCGCGCTGCTGCTGCTCGCTCTCGCCCAGAACCGGGCCGACGACGTCGCCGATCTCGTCGTCTCCCTCTCGCTCGTCTCGACGCGTTCCGACCGCGCCGGGTTCGTGCAGGACGTCCGGCGCAAGCTGCCGCGCTTCCATCGCCGTCCGCTCGCCTCGATCGAGGCCGGTCAGGCACTCGCCGATCTGCAGCGGGCCGCCATCCGGCGCGACATCCGGCTCCCGACGTCGTTCGCGCTCGTCGGCAAGACGCTCGCGCAGGCGGATTCGATCGCCCGGCTGCTCGACCCCGAGCTCGACCCGGTCGCGCTGATCGAGGAGCAGGCGCTCGAGGTGATGACGCGCGAGGTCGGGCGCCGGCTCGAGCCGAACCGGCTGGCGGCGTATGCCTATACGCAGCTCGCGCCGCTCGCCCGCCTGCCGCGCAGCGTCGGCCATCTCGTCTCCGAGCTCGAGCAGGGCACGCTAAGGGTAGGCGTGGTCCCCACGGGTCTCGACGAGCTCGAGCACAACCTTCGCTCGATCGCGAACCGGATGGGGGCAGCGCTGATCGTCGGAGCGCTGCTGCTCGCGTCGTCCTTGCTCGTCCGCGCGCACGCGGTCGAGTGGCTCGGGGTCGCCGGATTCTGCCTCGCCGCAGTCCTCGGGCTCTACATGGTCTGGAAGATCATCCGCACCCCGGGCGAGTTGTAGCCGGGCGAAGAGCTGCGCTCTTCGCCCGGAGGGCGGGCGGGATAAAGGAACTCCGGCAACGGGAGAGCGCGGTCTCCCGTTGCCTCCGTGCTGAGAGCACATAGGAGTGGGCAAGGTTCGAGCCGTTGTTCGGTCGCGGACGAGCAGGCTGCGCGTGCTCGCCCGCTGGTCCGCGGCGGCGTAACGTGCCGTTACGCCGCCGCCTGGACCGCAGTTGGGTTCGAAACGTCTCGAACCATGTGCGACCAGAGGCCGGAGGCTAAGACAGCCGCGAAGCGGCGACTTAGCCGGAGGCCGGACTGCGCTCGCGCCGGCCTCCGCCGCGCGCGAGCGCACGACAGAGCCCTCCCGCCCACGCAAAAAACAGAACAGCACGGAGCCTGCCGGAGACCGCGCTCTCCGGCAGGCGTAGTTCCCTTTCTAGTCCGCGGAAACGCGAAGCGTTTCCGCGGATCGTTCCAGGACGATCTGCGGGATCCGCACGTTGGGGCTGAGGCGGAGGCACATGCGCACGACCTCCGCGCAGTCTTCGGGCCGGATCATCTCGTCCGGCTCCAGGCCCGACCACTGCGCCATCGGCGTGTCGACGAAGCCCGGGCAGAGCGCGATCGCGCGGACGCCGTCGGCGTCGAGCTCGGCGTTGAGCGAGCGGGTGAGCGCGATCACCGCCGCCTTCGTCGCGCCGTAGGTCGCCAGGCCGGGAGTGGGCAGCGTGCCGGCGATCGAGGCGAGGTTGACGACCCAGCCTTGCGACGCGCGCAGGAGCGGGATTGCCGCCTGGGTGACGAGGAAGAGCCCGCGCAGGTTGACGTCGAGCTGGAGATCGAGGTGCTTCAGGGGCAGGTCCTCGATCCGGCCGCCGATGCCTACGCCTGCCGAGTTGACGAGCACGTCGAGTCGGCCGAAGCGGTCGCGGTGCTCGGCGACGGCCCGCGCGCAGTCGTCGGCCTCGGCGACGTTCGCCGCGACGGCCGCGGCGCCGAGCTCGGCGGCCGCGGCCTCGGTCCGCTCCGGCCTGCGCGAGACGAGCGTCAGCTCGAAGCCTTCGTCCCGGAGCATCCGCGCGATCGCCAGCCCGATGCCGGACGAGCCGCCGGTGACGAGTGCAGCCCGCGCCATTGCACCTACAGTAAACGCCGTGGAAGCCGCGAACCTGACGAGCCTCGCCGTCGGAGGCGGTTGCGCGGCGAAGTACTCCGCGGCGCGGCTCGAGGAGCTGCTGAAGGGTTTCGTCCCGGCCGAGGCGGAGGACCTCCTCGTCGGCCTCGACCCGGCGGACGACGCCGCCGTCTACCGGCTCGACCCCGAGCGGGCGCTCGTCTTCACCGTCGACTTCTTCCCGCCGCTTGTCGACGACCCGGGACTCTTCGGCCGAATCGCCGCGACGAACGCCCTCAACGACGTCTTCGCGATGGGGGGCACGCCGCTGCTCGCGCTCTCGATCGCGGCCTTTCCGGAGGAGCTTCCGACCGAACTCGTCGCTGCGGTCTTCGCCGGGGCGGACGAGCAGGTCCGGGCGGCGGGCGCGATCCTCGCCGGGGGCCACACGATCCGCGACACCGAGCCGAAGTACGGCCTCGCGGTCGTCGGCACGGTGCATCCGGACGGCGTCTGGGTCAAGAGCGGTGCCCGGCCCGGCGACGCCGTCTTCCTCACCAAGCCGCTCGGCACCGGGCTCGTCCTCGCGACGAAGGGAGATCTCGCGGAGGCGGCGCGCTGGATGACGACGCTCAACGACCGCGCCGCCGAGGTGCTGCGGCCGTTCTCGCCGCACGCCGTCACGGACGTCACCGGCTTCGGCCTGCTCGGGCACGCGCACGAGACCGCCGAGCGGAGCGGCGTGCGAATCCGCCTCGTCGCCTCCGCGCTGCCAGCTCTCGACGGCGCGCTCGAAGCCGCGCGGGCCGGCGTGCGCACCGGCGGCGACCCGCGCAACCGCGACTTCGCAGGCGCCCATGTCGAGAGCGACGGCGTTCCCGAGGAGCTGCTCGCGCTCGCATACGATGCGCAGACGGCGGGTGGGCTGCTCGTGACGCTGCCGGCGGAGAAGGCACTCTCGCTCGAGGCGGAGTTCGCGCGCGCCGGTCTTTTTCTTGCTGGGGTCGGCGTTGTGGAAGAAGGCGCGGGCGTCGTGCTCGAGTCGTAGAAAGCGCTCTACACTCCGCTCGTGCAGACGGGGTCCGCATCGGCGGCTCTGCCGAGTCGGCTCGGGCTGACGGTTTCTCCGCTCGTCTTCCGGCGCCTCGCGCTCGCCGCGGTCGGCGTGCTCGTCCTCATCGTCGCCACCGGAGCGACCGTCCGGCTCACGGGCTCCGGCCTCGGCTGTCCCCACTGGCCGACGTGCACCACGACACACGCCCTGCCGCGCGGCTACCACTCCGACATCGAGTTCGCGAATCGCGTCGTCTCGGCGGTCACGGTCCTCACGACGCTGGCACTCGCGCTCGCCGCCTGGTGCACGCGCGGCCTCGGGCGCCGCGGCCGCTGGCTCGCGACGGCCGTCTTCGGGGGGACGCTCGCGCAGGCTCCGCTCGGCGCGATCACTGTCTACTACGACCTGAACCCGTACCTCGTGATCACGCACCTCCTGCTCTCCTTCACGGTGCTCTCGCTCGGGGTGCTCACGCTGCTCGAGGCTTCGCGCCTCGCGCGGGGCGCGCGGGCTCCCCTGCCGGCGATCGCGCGACTCGGCGGGATCTTCCTCCTCGTCGCCGTCGTGGTGCTCGCGGTGAGCGGGACAGTCGCGACCGCCGCGGGTCGCTTTCCGGGGAGCTCCGGCGCGCAGATCGTGCCGCGGCTCGCCTCCTTCACGCCCGCGGTCTACTGGCACGTCCGTGCCGTCGCCGCGTTCGGGATCGTCTTCCTGGTGCTGGCGGGCTGGGCCTGGACGCAGCGCCGCCTGCACCCCTGGCTGCTGCGGGGCTGCGCGGGGCTGCTCGCGATCCTCGCGGCGCAGATGACGATCGGGGAGGTGCAGTACCGGACCTACGGGCACGTGCCCTGGTGGCTCGTGCTGCTGCACGTCGCGGCGGCGGCGAGCCTCGTCGGTTGGACGGTGGGGCTCGTGGCGCGGCTCTGGCGCCCCGTCGGAGCCGATTAGACTCGGAGAATGTCGGAGCTGATCGTCTCCTCGCGGCCCGAGTTGCGCCGGCCGATCCTCGTCGCCGCCTTCCGCGGCTGGAACGACGGCGGGCAGGGCGCGACGCTCGGCGGCGGCTACCTGGCCCGCCAGTGGGGGGCGGAGTCGTTCGCCGAGATCGACGCGGAGAACTTCTACGACTTCCAGGCGGTACGCCCGCATGTCTCGCTCGAAGAGGGTCTGACCCGGAAGCTCGAGTGGCCGGCCAACACGTTCCTCCACGCACCGATCCCGGACCTCGACCGCGACGTCGTGATCCTGCTCGGCGTCGAGCCCAACCTTCGCTGGAAGACGTACGCGCGGCTCGTCCTGGAGCTCGCGCAGGACCTCGGGGTCGAGCTCGTCGTCACGCTCGGATCGCTCCTCGCCGACGTGCCGCACACGCGGCCGGCGCCGGTGAGCGCCGCCGCGAGCGACCCCGCGCTCGTCGAGGAGCTCGGAGTCGAGCCGTCTCGGTACGAGGGACCGACGGGCATCGTCGGCGTCCTCCTCGACTCGTGCCGGCAGGCCGGCATCCCGTCGGTGAGCCTGTGGGCGGCGGTGCCGCACTACGTCTCGCTCGCGCCGAGCCCGCGCGCCGCGCTCGCGCTCTGCGGCCGCCTCGGCGAGCTCGTCGGCACCGAGCTCGACCTCGCCGAGCTCGAGCAGGCAGCCGACGAATACGGCGAGCAGGTCACGGAGGCGGTGGCCTCCGACTCTGAGACCTCCGCGTACGTGGAGGAGCTCGAGCGCCGCGCGGACATGATCGAGGCGGCCGAGGACCTTCCGTCCGGGGAGAGCCTTGCGGCCGAGCTCACGCGCTTCCTGCGCGAGCGGGAGCAGGACGGCGACGACGCCGGCGAGAGCGCCGGCGGGCCGGCCGGCTAGTGATGTGGCCGGTGACGTTGCCCGGTTCCCGGGTCGCGAGCACCAAGCGATGCAAGGACGCAGGGAGCGCTCATAGCCAGAGCTATGGGCGCGACTGAGGACGCCGCAGCGCGCCGTGTGATCGCGGGCCGCGAGCCCGGCGAACGTTGCCGGTTACATCACTAGCTCAGCCTCCCTTCGCGCCGATCGCGCCGTAGTTCTCGGTCAGCCGGATCGGATCGGTTCCGTCCGTCTGCACGGTGTAGACGTCGAACGAGGCGGTCTTCGCGCCGCTTGCGGTCACGACGAAACGAGTCCCGTCGAGCGACCAGGCAAGGGAGGACACGTGTCTGAACGGGAGCGTCTCCTGTGAGAAGCCGGCGACGACGGTGAGGTTCCCCTTGCCCGTCAGGTATGCGAGTCGGCCGTCCGACGACCACGCCGGGAACGAGCCGTCGGTCGCGACCTTGACCGGGTCGCTGCCGTCGGGGTTCGCCGTCCAGAGGCCGGCGTCCGACCGGTCGCTGCCCACGTAGGCGATGCGGTTCGGCCTCCACGCAGGATCGCTGCCCTGGATGCCGAGGTCATGCGGCGTCCCGCCCGCAGCCGGCACGGTGAACAGCTCGCCTGGGCTGTCACAGCCGGTCTCCGAGTAGAGGATCGCCGTCCCGTCCGGCGACCACGTCGGGGAGTCGTCGAAGGTGCAGTTCTCCGGGTTCGTGAGCATGCGGAGCTCCTTGCCTGCCGCGCTCACGATCCGGATCCCGTCGGAGCAGCCCTTGCAGCCGAGCCCGGTGGCGCCCGCCCACACGTAGGCGATCTCGGTGCCGTCCGGGGAGAGTACGGGCTGCGTCTCCTGCGCCTGGACATGCGTCAGCCGCTGCACGTCGCTTCCGTCCGGTGCAACCGAGTAGAGGTTCGCGAACGGCTCGTCGCAGTAGTTGCCGGACTGGTAGACGAGCGAGCGGGTCCGGCCGACGAACTGGAGCGCGGTGGCGGCCGGGAGCCAATCGCCGTCGCCGTAGCAGCCCGCGAGACGGGTGTATCGCTTGAGCGCACCGCCGCGCGGCGGCTCGACACCGAGACGAAAGGGCCTCCCGCGCTTCGCGTGAGGAGTGACGATCGCGAGCCTCCGGTCGGGCGAGAGGACTCCAAGCCAGTTCGCGGAGGCGGGCGAGAGCTTGCCGGTCCGGACGTCGACGGTCCTCGCTTTGCAGAAGCAGGTGCCGTAGCCGCCTACGACCACGTGCTCGTCGTCCGCCCAGACGAGCCCGCGTCGGCCCGGGAGTGACCTGCCGAAGACGAGCCCACCGCTTGCTGTCCACACCTCGAGCCTGTCCTGCCGGATCACCGCCAGCCGGCCGTCCGAGGCCCACGCGAGGGCGCCGCTGACCCTGCCGCTCGCCTTGAATCGGACGCGCCCGGCCTCGTCGTCCACCTGGAATCCGAAGCGGTTCCCCAGCGGAAGTGCGAAGAGCCCTTGCGGCGACCAGCTGCCACAGCACAACCCGTCTGCGTTCCAGAGCGGGCGTCCCTCGGGGTTGAAGGCGCGGAAGACACCGCGGAACGGGGACGTCACGAGGACCCGGCCGTCCGGGGACCAGGAAAGGCCCTCGAGACCGTTCTTGCTCTGAAGGAGCTTGAGTGGCTTCCGGCCGGGGCGGACGACCCAGAGCCGGCCCTTGAGGTCGCCGCAAGCCGTGACGGCGAGCACGTCGCCGTGCGGCTGCCACGCAAGCTGGGGCTGGCACCCGGCGGATTGCAGTGGGGGGAGAGACAATCCGGGCCGAACGAGCCCCCGGCCGTCGATCCCCACCTCGTAGAGCGCGGTCGTCCCGCTGCGGTTGCTGATGAAAGCGACGCGCCTTCCATCCCACGAGACGGCGGGATTAGTGTCCTGGTACGGGCTGCGGCTGAGATCGACGCGGTGCCCGCTCGGGTCGAGCCGGTAGATCTCTCCCGTCACGGAGGGGGCGCGGTCGGCCGCGAAGACGATGCGGGAAGGCGTGGAAGCCTGGCTCGTGGTCGCGCTCACCGCGATCACGAATACCGCCGCGGCGAGCACCACAGCCGGCTTCATGGCCGTAACGCTACGCCTACAGGATTGCGCTTTTGTAAGGGATTACCCGGTTTCGGGAGTTTCCCGCGCGGCGACTTGCGCCTCGGCCGACTGCGCCTCGGGCTTCGCGCCACCGCCCTTGCGCCTCCGCCGCCGGCGCCGCCTACTGCGGCCACCGCCCTGCTTCGGCGCGGGCAGGTTCTCGGCCAGCGCGAGCGCGACCTCCTGGATCGTGCCCAGCCGCTCGCGCGCCTCGTCGATCAGCTTCGTCGCGCGCGGCGTGTAGCCCTCCGCCGAGGCCAGAAGCGCGACGCCCACCGGCAGCGGGAGCTCGAGCGCCGCGCGCACGAGCTTCGCCGCGTTCTCCTCGTGCCGGTGCCCGCGTGAGTTCGCGAGCGCGCCGAGCAGGCGCTTCGCCTCCGGATACTCCGCCGACGCGCGCCGGTCCTGCACCTTGCGTGTCGCCCGCGCCAGCCGCCACGTCCAGCGGGCGAGGATCTGCTCCGGCGCGTCGGGCTTCTCGTCGCCGATCGCGCGCAGGAGGATCCGGATGCCGGGGAGGCGCTCCTTCTCCCACGGCGGCGCCTGGGTCACGAGGGTGACGAGGTCGTCGAAGTCGGCACGCTCGACGCGCATCGAGACGCGGTCCTGCAGGGCCATCATCCGCAGCCGCCGGTTCGGGTTCTCGGCGGCGGCCGTGGCGAGGAACTGCTCGAGCGCCGCCTTGCTCGCGCTGCGGTCGGTCAGCTTCTGGACGAAGGAGGCGCGCTCGTCGAAGCGGATCTGGCGGCCGGCGATCGTGGCCCAGTAGCGCTGCTCGTCCTCGTCGAGGAACTTCGGGTCGATCCGCTGCCACTCGCGCTGGATCACGCCGATGCGGCGGCGGACGTCGGGCGTGACCGGCACGAGCCACGGCGCCGGCGTGAGGCGGCGGCGGGCGCGTCGCTGCGAGCGGCGGCGCGGCGCCGGAGTGACGCGTGCGCCCTCGCGGTAGAAGTTGGCGTCGAGGAGCGAGTGGAGCGAGACGACGCGCTCGTTGTGCGTCGCG
>JBJMKG010000061.1:0-124412 GCA_045805945.1 Gaiellaceae bacterium | reverse complement strand
GGCTTCTTCTGAAGGTACCGTCACCCTCTGGGGTATTAACCCGAGTGGCTTCGTCCCTCCTGAAAGCGGTTTACAACCCGAAGGCCTTCTTCCCGCACGCGGCGTCGCTGCGTCAGGCTTTCGCCCATTGCGCAATATTCCCCACTGCTGCCTCCCGTAGGAGTCTGGGCCGTATCTCAGTCCCAGTGTGGCTGATCGTCCTCTCAGACCAGCTACGGATCGTCGCCTTGGTGGGCCGTTACCCCACCAACAAGCTAATCCGCCGCGGGCCCGTCCTTGGTCGGAGGCCGAAGCTACCTTTTCCTTCGAATCCAAAGACTCGAAGGGCCATTCGGTATTAATCCGGGTTTCCCCGGGCTATCCCGATACCGAGGGCAGATTACCCACGTGTTACTCACCCGTTCGCCGCTGTCCCCAGGGCCGAAGCCCTGGTTCTCGCTCGACTTGCATGTATTAAGCGCGCCGCCAGCGTTCGTCCTGAGCCAGGATCAAACTCTCCGTGAAGAAGTTCGTCCCGAAGGACGATCTTTTGTCACTTTGAGCTTGTGCTCAAAGTCCCATCCCGAAGGATGGAGACAGGGTTCATTCTCAACCACATCCACGAGGGATGTGGCCTCGACGTAAACGCACGCTGTTGAGTTTTCAAGGACCGAGCCTTCGGGACGGCGCAAAAAAGGCCCCGACTCGCGCCAGAGGCCTTAGGACTCGCGGGTTTCCTCTTGCGGGGAATCCTCCTAAGACGCTCCGTTTTCGCTAGTTTGCAGGGACTTTCCGACGCCGCCCTCTCGGGCAGCCGGGGAAGTGTAGCAGGGCCCGAGCCTGCGTCAAGCGGCTCCGTTGAGCCGAACGAAGCGCCGCTTGCCCGCCTGCAGCACGGCCCCCGTGAGGCGCGCCCGTGGCAGGTCGAGCTCGCTCACGGCGTCGCCGTCCACCTTGACGCCGCCCTGCCCGATCAGCCGCCGGGCCTCGCTCGTCGAGAGGCCGAATGCCTCGGCGAGGAGCGCCGGCAGATGGACGGGGTCACCCACCGGGAGCGAATGCTCCGGCACCTCCTCGGGAGCCTCGCCCCGCCTCACCACCCGCGTGAAGTGCTCCTCGGCTTCGCGCGCCGCCTCGTCGCCGTGCGAACGCGCGACGATGAGCCGCGCGAGCGCGACCTTGGCCTCCATCGGCTCCCCCTCCGGCACCGGTTGCTCGGCGACGAGCGTCCACCACTCCTCGAGCTGCGAGTCGGGGATCCGCATCGTGCGCCCGAACATCTCCTCGGGCGGCGCCGTGAGCGGGACGTTGTTGCCGACCGACGAGCTCATCTTCTCGCCGTCCCAGGAGAGCAGGAGCGGCGTGGTCAGCACGACCTGGGGCTCGAGTCCGTACGCCTCCATCACCTCGCGGCCCGCGAGCAGGTTGTACAGCTGGTCGGTGCCCCCGAGCTCGACGTCCGCCTCGACCGCGACCGAGTCGTACGCCTGCATGAGCGGATAGAGGAGCTCGGAGATCGAGATGGGCTCGCCGGCGCGGTACCGCTTGTCGAAATCGTCGCGCTCGAGCATCCGGGCGACGGTGACGATGCGGCCGAGGCGAACGACGTCCGCATAGCTGAGCTTCGAGAGCCACTCGCCGTTGTACCGCACCTCGAGCAGCTCGGGCTCGTCGCGCAGGATGACCCTCGCCTGCTCGAGATACTGCTGCGCGTTCGAATCGATCTCCTCGTCGGTAAGGATCGGCCGCTCGCTCGAGCGGCCCGACGGGTCGCCGATCCGCGTCGTGTAGTCCCCGATGATCAGGACGCCCTTGTGACCCTCGTCCTGGAAGGCGCGCATCCGCTGCAGCGGGATGCCGCGGCCCACGTGGATGTCGGGCGACGTGACGTCGATCCCGAACTTGACGCGGAGCGGGCGGCCGAGCTTGAGCTTCGCCTCGAGTCCGCCCTCGGGCAGCACGCTCACCGCGTTCCGGGTCAGCTCGGCAAGGCCCACGCGCTGATCCTAGAAGCGCCGGCTGAGGAACGGCGAGCCCGCGAGGCCGTAGCGCCACGGCTGCTCGACCGCCCGGGTGATCCCGATCCGCGGTCCGACGGCGAGCTCCGGCTCGGCCTCGCGGGCGAGGAACTCGAAGGGCGGCTCGTCGAGCGCGAGGCCGTCGTGGGTGCGCGTGATGCCGAGCGCCTGGCAGACCTTGCCGGGGCCGGAGCAGAGCGCGCGCACCGCCTCGAGCCCGCGCCGGGCTCGCATCGCGTCGAGCCCGAAGGTGGGCTCGAGAGCGCGCACGAGCGCCGCCTCCGCACGGCCTTCGTCGGCACAGACGAGGTTGAGGCACCAGTGCACGCCGTACGAGCGGTACACGTAGGCATGGCCGGGCGGCCCGAACATCGACGCCGTCCGCGCGGTGCGGCCCCGGAACCCGTGGCTCGCCGGATCGTCCTGATCGTAGGCCTCGACCTCGGCGATCCGCCCGCCCACGCCGTCCACGAGCAGCGTCGCGCCGATCAGTTCGGGCGCGACCTCGTGCACCGGGCGCGCGAAGAACTCGCGCGTGAGCCGCTCCCCCGCCACGCCGAGGACTAGAACAGCTGCTCGGGCTCAGGCGGCGTGGCCGTCTTCTCGAGCACGCGCCGCGCCCGCCGTCCGAGATCGCGGAGATCGAGCGGACCCTCGTCGACCGCCTTGGCGACGCGCTCCGCGAGGTCGAGAGCATCGTCGAGGACGACAGTCGCGGCCGCCGAGTCCTGCCCCATGTCGTGCAGGATGGTGCGCTCGGTCCGCCCGGCGAGGATCGGCTCCGCGATGCCTTCCACCCAGACGCGTGTGCGCCGGCCGCCGCCGCGCTCGTCGCCCGTGATCGGCTCGAGCGCATAGATCCGGTCGGCCCGCGCCCACTTGCCGAAGCCGAGGAAGACCATGCGCGCCGCGCCGTCGGTCATGTGCTGATCATCGCACGCGTCCCGCCGCTATTCGAAGAACGTGTCCTCGTGCGAGTACGGGGGCGCGCACATGCAGAGGATCGTCAGCTCGCTCGTGCCGTCGTTCTCGAGCGTGTGCCACGCCCCCGGTGGGATCAGGATCGCGTCACCCGGACGGACCCTCCGCCGGTCGCCGTCGACCTCCAGCTCGCCGGAACCCTTCGTGACGAGGTAAATCTCCTCGGTTCGCGCGTGGTAATGGCGCTCCGTGGCTTGGTCCGGCTCGAGCGTGGCCTCCGCGAGGCTCTGCGTCTGCGTGTGGTGAAGCTCACGGATCGTCGATCCGTCCCTCGTCGCGAACGGCTCGGCGCGGTCGAGGCTCCGGACGTTCACAGTGCCGACGCGACAGCGTTCGCGACGCGAGCCTGCACCTCCGCCTCGATGCCGGTGAAGAACGGGAGCGCGAGCGAGCGCGAGCTGACGTCCTCCGAGACGGGGCACAGCCCCTCCCGGAAGGCGTAGCGCTCGCGCAGGTACGGCTGCAGGTGGAGCGAGGGGAGGTAGCGGTTGCAGCCGATCGCCTCCCGCTCGAAGGCCGCGACCACCCGCTCGCGCGCCGCGGCATCCGGGAAGAGGACGACGTAGACGAACCACGAGCGGACGTGCTCGCCGTCGTCGGGACACGGCAACTCGAGACCGGCGACGTCGCGCAGGAGCTCCTCGTAGCGTCTCGCGGCTTGCCCGCGGAGAGCCAGGATCTCGTCGAGCCGCTCGATCTGCCCGATCCCGAGTGCGGCCGCGACGTCGCTCAGCCGGTAGTTGAAGCCGAGCCGCACGTGTTCGAGCCAGCCGCCCGGCTCGGGCCGGCCCTGGTTGCGGAGCGAGCGGATGAGATGCCATTCCTCCTCGGAATGGGTCGTCACCATGCCGCCCTCGCCGGTCGTGACCTGCTTGTTCGGGTAGAAGGCGAAGACGCACGACGTGCCGCGGGAGCCGAGTGGCGCCCCGCGATATTCGGCGCCGAGTGCCTCGCACGAGTCCTCGATCAGTGCGAGCCCGTGCCGGTCCGCGATCGCGCGCAGCTCGTCGAGCTCGCACGGGTAGCCGTAGATGTCGACCGCCACGATCGCCTTCGTCCGCTCGGTGATCGCGGCCTCGACGGCCGCCGGATCGAGGTTGAGCGTCCGCCGGTCGATGTCGGCGAAGACGGGGATCCCGCCCTCGTAGAGAAAGCAGTTCGCGCTCGCCGCGAACGAGTACGGCGACGTGATCACCTCGTCGCCGGGCCCGATGCCGGCTGCGACGCAGAGCAGGTGGAGGCCGGTGGTGCCGGAGGAGACCGCCGCCGCGTAGGGAGCGCCGACCCGCGCGGCCACGAGCTCCTCGAACCGGTCGATCGTCGGGCCGAGCGAGAGCCGGCCGGAGCGGAGCACCTCGAGGACGAGCTCCTCCTCGCGCTCGCCGAGGTACGGCCCCGAGAGCGGGACCTGCTCCACCTCCTGCCTCATCACTAGAGCTGGTTCGCCGTGGGGGCGAACTCGAGCCACTGGCTCCAGCGGTCGCTGCGCCCGTGCACGGTGTCGAGGTACGCCTCCTTGATCTCGAGCGTCACCGGGCCCGGAGGGCCGACGACCTGGTCGTCGATCTCGCGGATCGGGGTCACCTCGGCGGCAGTTCCGACCATGAACAACTCGTCGGCGAGGTAGAGGTCGGTGCGAATGATCGGCTTCTCGACCACGCGGTAGCCAAGGTCCTGCGCGATCTGGATCACGGTGTCCCGCGTGATGCCCACGAGGATCGAGGCGGCGAGGTCCGGCGTGTAGATCGCCCCGTCTCGGACGAGGAAGATGCTCTCGCCGGAGCCGTCGGCGACGTAGCCCTCGGCGGTCAGGAGGATCGCCTCGTCGTAGCCGGCGCGGTTCGCCTCGCCGACGGCCAGCATCGAGTTCAGGTACACGCCTGTCGCCTTCGCGACGTGCGGGATCACGTTCGGCCCGACGCGCTGCCAGCTCGACACCTTGACCCGGATCCCGTTCCGCTGGCCGTCTTCGCCGAGATACGCGCCCCACGGCCACGACATGATCGCGACGTCGACGGGGTTGCCGACGGACGAGACCCCTAGCTCCCCGTAGCCGAAGAAGGCGATCGGCCGGAGGTAACACGACGGCAGCTCGTTGGCGCCGATGAGGTCCCACGAGGCGGTCCGCAGCTCGTCGACCGAATACGGGAGCTCCATGTACAGGAGCTGCGCCGACCGGTGCAGCCGCTCGAGGTGATCGGTCAGGCGGAAGACGGAGGTCCCGAGCTCGGTCTCGTAGGCGCGGATCCCCTCGAAGACGCCCGAGCCGTAGTGCAGCCCGTGCGTGCCGACGTGGACCGTGGCCTCGCCCCAGTCGACCAGCTCGCCGTTCATCCAGATCTTCTTCGTCTCGCGCATCTGCGGCTCGTCCCTTCGGTCGGATGCTGGCGGAGGAATGCTACCCGGGCGCTAAGGTCAAGTCGGCCGTGCGGGCCTGCGTCAGGCGCGCGAGATCGAGCGGCGACAGGCCGGCCATGTGACGTTCCGTGCCGGCTCCGACCCAGACGCGGTCGTGGGCGAGGAGCTCGCCGGCCAGCAGGACCTGCGAGACGCCGGGCGCGGGGAACGGTGCGACGCCGCCCGGCTCGAAACCGGTGGCCGCGAGCACCTCGTCGGGCCGCGCCACGCGAACGCGTCGGGCGCCCAGGGCCGCGCCGATCTTGGCCTCGTCCGCGCGCACGTCGCCGGGGACGAGCACGAGCGTGGGCCGGCCGTCGCACACGAAGAGCAGCGACTTGACGATCTGCGCGCGCGAGCTACCCACCGCCTTCGCCGCGGCGCCTGCGGTCGGCGTGCCCTCCGGAAACTCCTCGATCCGAGCGTCGACGCCGGCTCGCCGGAGGACGTCGGCGACACGTGCGACAGGCTCCGGCCAGCGCGCCACAGCGGCACCGTACCTCGGCGCAACCCGACCCAGCAGTTGCGCGTTCTCCTCCCGCGGGAGACGACCACAGGCGAAGGGAGACGACCTTGAACGACGACCAACGGCGGGCCACGACCGAAGCGCTCTTCAGGGACGTGAACGAGCGAATAGCCGAGAGCGCGCAGGATTTCGATCCCGGCCGCACCGAGTTCGTCTGCGAGTGCGCCGATCGAAACTGCACGCACCGCGTTTCGGCGAGCCTCGCCGAGTACGAGGAGGTGCGGGAGGATCCGGCGACCTTTCTCCTCGCTCCGGGGCACGAGCAACGCGACATCGAGAAAGTCGTCGCCGACCGGGGCCGGTTCCGGATCGTGGAGAAGGTGCAGGCGGCCGTGCGCCGCACCGTCGTGCGGCTCGACCCGCGGAAGCGGTCGAGACCGCAGGAGAGCTAGCCCGACAGGGGGCCGAGCTCGAGCACACGAGCGTCGTCGAAGCCCTCGCCGCGCAACCGCTCGACGAGCGCCGCGGGAGGCGCGGAGTCTACGGTCAACGCCATCAGCGCCTTACCGCCCCGCCGGCTGCGCGAGACGGTCATCCCGGCGATGTTGATGCCCGCTTCGCCGAACATGGTGCCGACGCGCCCGATCACACCCGGCACGTCGTCGTAACGGCAGAGCACGAAGAGCGGCGCAAGCTCGAGCTCGATCTCGAAGCCGAGAATGTTGACGAGCCAGGGCCGGTGGTCGCGGCCGATCGTCGTGCCCGCCACCCGGAAGCGAGAGCCCCCAGTTGCCACCTCGACCCGGACGAGGTTCGTGTAGTCACGGGCCGACCGCGACCGCTCCTCCCGCACCTCGATGCCGCGCTCGGCCGCGATGAGCGGTGCGTTGACGTAGTTCACGGGGCGATCGGCGCGGCCCTGGAAGGCGCCGTTGAGCGCGGCCACCGAGAGCAGCCGCGGGTCGTAGTCGGCGAGGCTGCCGTACACGGTGATCACGATCTCCTCGGCGACGCCGTCGGCGAGCTCCATCGCGATGCGCCCGAGCCGAGCCGCGAGCGGCACGTACGGCCCGAGCACCTCGAGGTCGTCGGCGCCGATCGCCGGGATGTTGACGGCGTTGGTGACGAGGCCGCCTTCGAGGGCAGCGGCGACCTGCTCCGCCACGATGACGCCCGCCCGGTCCTGGGCCTCCCCGGTCGAGGCTGCGAGATGCGGCGTGACGACGACGTTGTCGAGCTCGAGCAGGGGACCGGAATACGGCTCGTCGTGGAAGACGTCGAGCGCTGCGCCGGCGACGTGCCCCGAGCCGAGCGCTGCGAGCAGCGCCTCCTCGTCGAGTAGCTGTCCGCGGGCGGCGTTGACGATCCGCACGCCGGGCCGCATCGCCGCGAACGCCGCCTCGCCGACGGAACCGCGGGTCTCCGCCGTCAACGGCAGGTGCAGGGTGACGAAGTCGGCAGCCGCGTAGACGTCCTCCGGCGTCTCTCCGTGCTCGGCGCCGAGGTCGCGGAAGCGTTCGACGGCGACGTACGGGTCGTAGGCGACGACGCGCATCCCGAGCCCGAGCGCGCGCCGGGCCACCTGCTGCCCGATCCGGCCGAAACCGAGCACGCCGAGCGTCTTGCCGGCGAGCTCGATCCCACCGTACGCGCTGCGCTCCCAGCGTCCCTGTTTGAGCGCGGCGTGCGCCTGCGGGATGTTGCGAGCGAGCGCGACCAGGAGGCCGATCGTGTGCTCCGCTGCGGAGACGACCGTGGACTCCGGCGCGTTCGCGACGATGATCCCGCGCCGCGTGGCCGCCTCGACGTCGACGTTGTCGACGCCGACACCAGCCCGCCCGATCACCTTCAGCCGCGCGGCCCGCTCGATCAGTTCGGCGGTGAGCTTCGTCGCGGAGCGGACGACGATTGCGTCGTAGCCGCCGATGATCTCCTCGAGCGCGCTCTTCGCGTCGACGTCGACGTCGAAGCGGGCGCGCAGGAGATCGACCCCTGCCTCCGCGATCTCCTCGCGAACCAGGACGCGGGCGGTCACGTGCGCGAAGGCTCGGCACTGGCGCTGAATGCCTCGAGTGCGGCCGTTACCGCGACGCCACGATCGACGGCTGCGCCGAGATCGGCGAGGACGAGCTCGACCGCTGCGATCTGCGTCGTGATGTCGAAGACGTCGAACCAGCCGATGTGACCGAGGCGGAAGATCTTCCCCTTCAGGTCGCCCTGGCCGTTCGCGATCGTGATCCCGAACCGGTCACGGACTCCTTTGACCACGTCGCCCGAGTCGACGCCTGACGGCGCGCGGACGGCGGTCACGACGGCGCTGCGGTCCTCGTCCGGCGAGAAGAGCTCGAGCCCGAGCGCCTTCACGCCCGCACGCGCCGCGCGACCGAGCCGGACATGGCGCTCGAAGCTGGACTCCAGTCCCTCCTCGAGCAGCAGCCCTAGCGCGACGTCGAGCCCGGCGACGAGCGAGACCGGCGGCGTGAACGGCGCGTCGAGCGTCAGCTGCGCCTTCCGCGTGCGCTCCCAGTCGAAGTAGAAGCGTGGCGACGAGCCGGTCGCCGCCAGCGCGCCTTCGGACACGGCTGCGAGACCGAGCCCGGGCGGGCTCATGAGCGCCTTCTGGGAGCCGGAGACGACGACGTCGAGCCCCCAGCCGTCGGTCTCGCACGGGACGGCACCGAGGCTCGAGACGGCGTCGACGACAACGAGTGCTCCGGCTTCCTGCGCCGCCGCCGCAAGCGACTGCACGTTTGCGACGACGCCGGTCGAGGTCTCCGACTGGACGAGCCAGACCGCCTTCGCCTCACGCTCGCGCAGGCGCGCCCGCAGATCGTCGGCGTCGGGAGTCTCGCCCCAGGCGTAGCGCAGGACGTCGACCTCGGCACCGTACGCCGTGACCATCGCGACCCAGCGCTCGCCGAAGCTCCCGGCGGAGACGACGAGGTGCGCCTCGCCGGGAGAGACGAGGTTGGCGACTGCGGATTCGAAGGCTCCCGTACCGGACGCGCCGAACAGGAGAACGTCGCTCTCCGTCCGGCACACCTCGCGGAGCCGCAGGAGGACGCGCTCATAGACGGGCAGGAAGTCGGGGCTGCGATGGTGGACGACGGGCGCGGCGACCGCGGCGAGCACCTCGGGAGGCACGGGAGTCGGCCCGGGCGTGAACAGGTACCGCTTCGTCACGCTCGCACCGTAGCGTTCTACTCTGCTGGCGTGGATGCGCTCCTGGCCTTCGCTGCGGCATTGCTCGCGCTCCGGCTCGGGGGTCTGCTGGCCGGGCGGTACAGGAGCAGTGGGCGACCGGAGCTCCTCGCATGGGCGGCCGGGCTCGGCGCGTACGCCGTCGCCGCCGCGGCGATCGCGTGGGGCGAGGCCGCGGGCTGGGACGCCCGTGCCTTCCGCGTTTACTACGCGGCGGGCGCTCTGTTGACCGCACCGCTGCTCGGAGCCGGCTCTCTTCTCCTCGCCGGACAGCGCCGCGCTGGGGCGGCAGCTCTCGTCTACCTCGGCCTCGCCGTCGGCATCTCGCTGGCGGTGCCGGTGCACGGTGCCTTCGCGGCGCACGGGATGCCACCGGCCCAGGACCACCTCGCCTTCCTCCCGGCCCGTCTGCTCGCAATCCTCGCCAACGTGCTCGGCACAATCGCGGTCTCGGTTGTGGCGTTGCGCTCCATCCGGCGCCGGCCGCTCGGAAACTTGCTGATCCTCGCCGGCATCGCCGCGGCCGCGCTCGGCAGCGGTCTCGCCGGCCTCGGGGCGGCCGGGAGCGCCGCCGGGATCGCGATCGGAGCGGTGTTGCTTTACGCAGGATTCGTGGCGCCTACGCACATTCCGCGGCTTTTCCCGCCTAAAATGGCGCCTCGCTGAGTCACAAGCGTTGCCTTCACAGCCCACTGACGTGGCGCCTGTAGCTATCGTCGGCTGACGATCGCATAAGCCGCGCCGAGTGGTGCTCGCCTTTTAGGCGCTTTCCCGCCCGCTCGGCCTCCGACTTGCAATCGACCCAAGGGGGACGAACTTGCGGCGTTCGATACTGGCCTGCGGGCTGCTGCTCGCGTTCGCGGGCCTAACCACTGCGGCTGCCGCTGCGGTGGGCTCCGGCAGCGGGCCGGCGTCCACGGCAGCAGGCGCGACCGGCACGAGCACCACCGGCACGACGACCTCGGCCGCCACAACACGCTCGGACAGGCGCTCGCTCACGTACTGGAGCCGCCACCTGCGGCGGTACCGCGCGGGCGCCAGCCGCTGGCTGACGGTGATCCGCGGCCGGCCTCCGCACGGCATCAGCCGCCGCTCGCTCAGCGGGCGGTCGGTGCTGGAGCTGCGCCGCCTCGCAAGGCGATGGCATCGCCGCGAGCACCGGGTGTGGCGGCGGGCGAATCATCCGCCCTACTTCGGAGGCTGGCTCTGCATCCACCGCTACGAGGGTTCCTGGACCGACGGAGGAGCTCCCTACTGGGGCGGCCTCCAGATGGACCTCTCCTTCCAGGCGACCTACGGCGGGTGGCTCCTCCGGCACAAGGGAACCGCCGATCACTGGAGCCCGCTCGAGCAGATCTGGACCGCCGTCCGCGCCACGCGCGTGCGAGGCTTCTCGCCGTGGCCGAGCACGGCCGGCTACTGCGGCCTGATCTAGCGCCTCGACTTCTCTCGAACTACCGCCGGCGGCCCGCTCACGCGGGCCGTCGTCACTCTGGCATCAGTTCGACTTGATAATGACATCATTGTGATGTCATACTGCCGCCATGCAGATCGACGGTCACATTCACGCGCTCCGGGAGGACCTTGTACGCGTAGCCGCGCTCGGCGACGAATCGACGTCGCGCGCGGCCGATCTCCTCTCGATCGCGATCGAGGCTTCGCTCGGACGGAGGATCCAGGACGTCCTCGCCGAGGCCGCCCTCGAGCTCAACGCCCAACTCGAAAGCGCGCACGTCGAGGTGCGCATCGCTGGCCGCGACCCCGAGCTCGTGCTCGTCCGCGAGGACGGCACCGTCCGGGAGCCGGTCGACGAGGCGTTCTCGGCCCGGATCACGCTGCGGCTCCCCGAGAGCCTCAAGCAGCGGGTCGAATCCGCCGCCGCGCGCGAGGGCGCGTCGGTCAACACCTGGCTCGTCCAGGCGCTCCAGCGCGCGGTCGAGTCGCATCCGCACCGTTCCACGTCCGGCAGCCGCAACCGGCTCACCGGCTACGGCCGCACCTGAAAGGAGGAGGCATGTTCCCGGACCACCACCTTCCCTACGAGAAGCCGGAGCGCTTGCTCCGCCCCGACCGGCGCCCGCTGCCCCGCGCCAGCGAGATCCGGCTCCGCGTCAAGCGGACCGCGCGCCGGCAGCAGGAGGTCTGACCGATGCTCGAGCACACCTTCCACACTCCCCTCCCGCTCACGCTCGAGGTCTCCATCCCGAGCGGCGAGATCGGGATCGAGACCGCCGGCGAAGAGGAGACTTACGTGACCGTCGACGGCGACGAGCGCCTGCTCGAGCAGGTCGAGGTCCGTCAGGAGGGCAACCGTGTCGTCGTCGCGATGCGCGGGAAGTCGAAGATCGGGCTCTCGTTCTCCCTGGGCTCGCTCGTCTTCGGCAACGAGGGGCTCCGCGTCCAGGCACGGGTCCCCCACGGCGCCGGCGTCAAGGTCAAGACCGCGTCGGCGGACACCGAGGTCGCCGGGAATGTGGACGGCCTCGACGTGAACTCCGTCTCGGGCGACGTGCGCGTGCGGGGCGACGTCGCCGACGACGGGCAGGTGAAGACCGTCAGCGGTGACGTCGACCTCGAGCGGGTCCACGGCGACCTCACGGTTCAGACCGTCTCGGGCGACGTGCGGGTTCGCGCCATCGCAGGCTCCGCCGAGACGAAGTCCGTCTCGGGCGACATCCGGCTCGAGTCGCTCACGGCCGGGGACGTCCGCTTCTCGAGCGTGTCCGGCGACATCGAGGTCGGCATCGCGCCGGGATCCGCGCTCGACGTCGACGCAGGCTCGACCTCCGGCGACCTCTCCTCGGAGGTGCCGCTCGGAAGCGAGCGGCCGCACGGCGAAGAGGCCGCGGCGCCGACGGTCGTCCTCCGTGGCCGCACCGTGAGCGGCGACGTCCGCGTCTTCCGCGCCGCTTAGAGGCCGGCGTGCGCAGGCTGTTCTCCTATCGCGACGCGCGGCTCCTCGTCGCGGGCCAGACCCTGTCGGCGTTCGGCGACTGGGCGATGTGGATCGTGATGGCGGTCTGGATGAAGAGCCTGACGGGCTCGAGCGCCCGCGCCGGCCTCGTCTTCTTCGTGCTCGGGCTCGGCAGTCTCGCGGGACCGCTCGGCGGGTTGCTCGCCGATCGCGTGAGGCGGCGGCCGCTGATGATCGCGTGCGACTGCGTGCTCGGCGCGTCGGTGCTCGTGCTCCTCTTCGTCCACGACCGAAGCACCGCCTGGCTGATCTACGTCGTCGCGCTCCTCTACGGGCTCGCCGGGACGGTGTTCTACCCGGCGCAGTCGGCGCTGCTGCGCCTGATGCTGCCGCAGGAGCTGCTCGCCGACGCGAACGGGGCCCTTTCGACGATGCGCCAGGGGCTTCGGCTCGTGGCGCCGCTCGCCGGCGCGGGGCTCTTTGCCGCCTTCGGCGGAGGCGTGGTGGCGGTGCTCGACGCGGTCACGTTCGGTGGCTCGGCGCTCCTGATGTCGCGGATGCGGGTGCAGGAGACGAGGCCGGAGCCGCCGGAGCACCACTTCCTCCGCGAGGTGACCGCGGGGATCGTGCACCTGTGGCGGACGCTGCCGCTGCGGCAGATGGTGATCGGGGCCACCCTCGCCCTGCTCGTCATCGGCTTCGCCGAGACGCTGATCTTCTTCGTCATCGCGCGCCTCGGACGGCCACCGTCCTTCTTCGGCGTGCTCGGCGCACTTCAGGGCGTCGGCTCGATCGCCGGCGGCGTCACCGCAGGGTGGATCGTTCGCCGGGCCGGTGACGTGCGCAGCGTCGGGCTCGGGCTCGGGCTCTTCGGCGTCGGCGACCTGCTCCTCGTCGTGCCCTCGCTTCCGGTCGTGCTCGTCGGCTTCACGATCGCCGGCCTCGGGATCACGTGGGCGATCGTCGGGTTCACGACCGCCCTACAGACCCGGACCCCTCTCGTGATCCAGGGCCGCGTCTCGGCCGCCGCGGACATCTCGCTCTCGGTCGCGCAGACCGCCTCGATCGCGACCGGCGCCGCGCTCTCCACGGTCGTCGACTACCGGATCCTGCTCGTCGCCATGGCGGCCGTGGTAGTCGCCTCGGCGGTCTACCTCGTGACGCGCCGCGAGGCCGGGGCGCCCGCGGTCGAGGGCCCTGCGACCATGGAGGCGTGACCCAGCCTCTTCCGCTGCGGCGGAACCGGGACTTCCTGCTGTTGCAGGCAGGGCAGCTGCTCTCGACCTTCGGGTCGACCATGGCGACGATCGCCTATCCGCTGCTCGCCCTTGCGGTCACCGGCTCGGCCGCGAAGACGGGCTACGTCGGAGCTGTCGAGTTCGCGCCTCTCGTGCTGCTCGCGGTACCGGCCGGAGTCGCTGCCGACCGCTACGACCGTCGAACGCTGATGATCGCTTCGGATGTCGCCGGGACGGCGGCGGTCGCGACGCTCGCAGCGGCGGTTCTCGCAGGGCACGCGGCTTTCTGGCTGATCCTCGCCGTCGCGTTCGCGGACTCGACCGCCGCGACCGTCTACCGTGCAGGCGCAAACGGTGCCTTCCGCGCAGTGGTGCCGGACCCGCAACTCGCCGACGCTGCCAGCGTCTCGATGGCGCGGATGTCGACGATACGGATGACCGCGCCGGCCGCAGGAGGTGCGCTCTTCGGCCTCTCGCGCGGGTTGCCGTTCGTCGCCGACGCGGTCTCGTACGCCTTTTCGACGCTCTCGCTGCTCCTGATGCGGACGCGCTTCCAGGAGGAGCGGGAGCCGGACGCGCGGGCGCCGGTCCGCGAGGGGCTCGCGTACTTCTGGCGGATCCCGTTTCTCCGCACGACGACCGGGATGATCGCCGTCAGCAACCTCGCCGCCTCGGGTGCCCCGATCGCGGTGATCGTCCTCGCTCATCGGCACGGGCTGTCGAGCGCCGCGATCGGGGGCTTCGTCGCGTTGCAGGGAATCGCTCTGCTCGCCGGCTCGCTCGTGTCGCCGCTCCTCCGGCGCCACTTCCCGATGCGGGCGATCCTGCTCTCGGAATTCTGGATGGCGCTCGTCTTCGGCGCGTTCGTCGGGTTCCCGAACGTCTACGTTCTCGCGATCGCCGCAGCGCTCCACGCGTTCTGGTTCCCCAGCACCGACTCGGCGATGTACGCGTACTCGTACACCCTCATCCCCGACCGCCTGCTCGGCCGCACGATGGCCGTCTCGAGCATGCTCCGCGCGTCGACGGCTCCGGTAGGCCCGCTCGCCGCCGGCCTGCTGCTCGCACACACTTCGCCGCGGCTGACGATCCTCGTGCTCGCCGCGCCGGTCGTCGTCGCCGCGGTCCTCGGGACGCTCAGCTCGGCGATCCGAGACCTGCCCAGCCTTCCTGCGGTGCCCGCGTAGCGTGCACCGCTTTCGCAAGTGACAGCTCAGCCTCGAAGCTTCTCCCGCAGCAGCCGGTTGACGGCCTTCGGATCGGCCTTCCCGTTCGTTTCGCGCATCACCTGGCCGACGAGGAAGCCGAGCACGCCCTCCTTGCCGCCCCGGTACGTCTCGACCTGATCCGGATGCGCCGCGATGACCGCGTCGACGACCGGCGTGAGCGTCTCCTCGTCGCCGACCGTCGTGCGGGCGAGGTAGGCCTCCGCCTCGATCAGGCCCTCGGCCGCGGCCGCGAACGCCTCGTCGAGCGCCTCGCGTGTCACGTTCGCCTGCACGATCCGGGCGAGCGCGCCGGCGTTGCCGGGCAGGAAGTCGCCGCGGTTCATCGCGATCGCCGCTGCCGCCTTCACCTCCACGCCCTCGGCGGCGAGCGCCTCGGCCTTCCACTCGTTTCCGGTCGTGACGAGCTCGGCGGCGGATGCGAAACCGAGCTCGGCCGCGAGCCGCCGGATGCGCTCCGCAGGCCGCTCCGGAACCTCACCGCGCAACCGCTCGACGAGCTCCGCGGGCGGCTCGACCGGGACGAGGTCCGGTTCCGGGAAGTAGCGGTAGTCGTCGGCCTCCTCCTTCGAGCGGTGCACGGTCAGCTGGTCGGTGTCGGCGTCGTAGTCGTACGTCGACTGGACGGGTGCTTCGCCGGACTCGTGCAAGACCACTTGTTGCCGGAACGCCGCCTCGATCGCCCGCCCGATGAACGTGAAGGAGTTCATGTTCTTGATCTCCCAGCGGGGCCGGAAGCCCTCCTCGCCGGAGCGCCGCACCGAGACGTTGACGTCGGCGCGCAGCGTGCCCTTCTCCATCTCCGCATCCGAGATCCCGAGCTCGACGATGGTCTGGCGCAGCAGGCGGAGGAACCACATCGCCTCGTCGGCCGAGCGGAGGTCGGGGGCGCCGACGATCTCGAGCAACGGTGTGCCACCACGGTTGAAGTCGACGAGGCTGTACTCCGCGCCGACCGAGCGGCCAGTGGCGCCGCCGGCGTGGACGGTCTTCGCCGCGTCCTCCTCGAGATGCGCACGCACGATGCCGATCTCGCGCTCGCCCCCGGCCGTGGGCAGGAGGAACCGGCCGCGGCCGCACAGGGGGGCCTCGTACTGGCTGATCTGGTAGCCCTTCGGCAGATCGGGATAGAAATAGTTCTTGCGGGCGAAGACGGCGCGTCCGGCGATCTCGCAGTCGAGGGCGAGGCCGAGCAGGATCGTCATCTCGATCGCGCGGCCGTTCGCGACCGGGAGCGCGCCGGGATGGGCGAGGCAGATCGGGCACGTGTGGGTGTTCTCGGCGGCTCCGTACTCGAGCTCGCAGCGGCAGAACATCTTCGTGCGGGTCTTGAGATGCGCGTGCACCTCGAGCCCGACGACCGCCTCCCACTCACCCGAGCTCAATGAACTTCTCCTTCGCCTGGCGGAGCGCCGCCTCCACGTCCTCCTGCACCTCGACCATGCCGAGCCGGTGCTCGAGCGGGCCGTGCGTCTCGATCAGCCACAGCTCGCGCTCGCCGGCCTCGAGCTGGAGCTTCACGTCGCCGACGAGGACCGCGCGGGAGCCGTCGAGCACGCGCGGGTGCTCGCCGAAGATCCGCTCGACGGCGAGGACGAATTCGGCTGCGGGATCTTCGAAACGGTAGGTCATCCGCGCAGCCTCTCCGGCACCGGGTCGAAGCCGATCGCCTGCTCGAGCGTGTGGCCGATCCGGAAGAGGGTGTTCTCGGCGAACTGCGGCCCGACGAGCTGCAGGCCGACCGGGAGCCCCTCCGAGAGGCCGCACGGAACGCTGAGCCCGGGCAGGCCGGCCATGCAGGACGGGATCGTGAGCAGGTCGCTCAGGTACATCGCGATGGGGTCGGCGGTGCGCGCGCCGAGGGGGAAGGCCACGGTCGGCGAGGTCGGCGAGACGAGCGCGTCGAAGGTCTCGAAGAGCGCGTCGTGCTCACGCTTGATCACCGTCCGCACCTTCTGCGCCTGGCCGTAGTACGCGTCGTAGTAGCCGGCCGAGAGCGCGTACGTGCCGACCATGATTCGCCGCTTCGGCTCGTCCCCGAAGCCCTCGTCGCGCGTGCGCTCGTACATCTCGAGCCGCTCGTCGGCCGTCGCCCGGTAGCCGTAGCGGACGCCGTCGTAACGCGCGAGGTTGGAGGAGGCCTCCGCCGGCGCGATCAGGTAGTAGCAGGGCATCCCGTACTCGACGGACAGCGGCAGCGAACACTCCCCCACCTCGGCGCCGAGCGCCTCGAGCTGCGCGATTGCGGCCCGGACGGCGGCCGCGACGCCGGCCTCGATCCCCTCCGCCTCGTTCAGCTCCTTCGGGACTCCGATCCGCAACCCGCGGAGATCCTCGGCCGTGGGAAGCTCGACCGGCCGGGGCAGCTCGACCGTCGTCGTGTCGCGGGGATCGCGACCGGCGATGATCGAGTAGAGGAACGCGCAGTCGCGGACGGTACGGGCGACGGGGCCGACCTGGTCGAGGCTGGACGCGAAAGCGACGATGCCGTAGCGGGAGACGGTGCCGTACGTTGGGCGGAGACCAACGTTGCCGCAGAGCGCCGACGGCTGCTTGATCGAGCCGCCCGTGTCGGAGCCGAGCGCCCACGGAGCGAGGCCGGCGGTCACGGCCGCGGCCGAGCCGCCCCCCGAGCCGCCGGGCACGCGCGAGGGATCCCACGGGTTGTGTGACGGGCCGTAGGCGGAGTTCTCGGTCGAGGAGCCCATCGCGAACTCGTCAGTGTTCGTCTTGCCGAGGATGCGCAGTCCGCGTCCCCTGAGGCGCTCGACGACCGTGGAGTCGTAGACGGGGATGTACCCCTCGAGGATCTTCGAGCCGGCCGTCGTCGGGATTCCCCTCGTCCCGATCACGTCCTTGAGCGCGATCGGGATCCCCTCGCCGGCGTCGCCCTCGCAGACATGCAGGAAGCAGTGGAGCTCGGGGTCCCGCACCCCGATCGCCTCGAGGTAGGCGGAATAGATCTCGTCGCTCGACGCCTCGCCCCGGCGGAGGAGATCGTTCACCTCCTCGGCAGTCAGCCGCAGAGTGTCGATCACGCCGTACCTCCCGGCGGGACCCTGAAGAAGTCGCCGTCGCGCTCGGGCGCGTTGGCAAGCGCTTCCTCGACGGGCAAGCACGACCGCGGCTCGTCCTCGTCCCACACGTTGACGACGTCGAGCGGGTGCGAGGTCGGCGGCACGTCCGAGAGGTCGAGCTCGGAGACCTTGGACACTGCTTCGAGGATGTCGTTGAGCTGCGCCTCCAGCCGCCCGATCTCGCCCTCGCGGAGCTCCAGCCGCGCGAGCCGCGCGACGTGCAGCAGCTGTTCCCGGTCTATCGCCATCTCGATTCGATCCTCCCAAACGAGAAGAGGCCCCTGCCGGGGCCTCTTCCAACATTGGTCCGACAGGTTCTCTAGATCGCCTGGACGTTCGCGGCCTGTGCGCCTTTGTCGCCCTGAACGACTTCGAACTCCACGCGCTGGCCTTCGGTCAGCGACTTGTAGCCGTCCCCCGCGATCGCCGAGAAGTGGACGAAGACGTCGTCGCCGCCTTCGCGCTCGATGAAGCCGTACCCCTTCTCGTTCGAGAACCACTTTACGGTGCCCTCAGCCAAGCCTTCCTCCTTGCAAACAAGCGACGGCTCGGGCACCGAGCCGCCGACCGATGATGAAACAGGCGGGAGTCTAGCTCAGTTTTTTCGAGACGCATATACCCGGGGGCCCCCCGCCGCGGGCCTGCGCAATCGGGCTGCCGTAACGGCGTTCTGGAGCACCATCGCGATCGTCATCGGCCCGACCCCGCCGGGCACCGGCGTCATGTAGGCCGCTCGCTCCATCGCTCCGGGATCGACGTCGCCGAGCACCCTGCGGCTGCTCTCGTCGCGGTTCATGCCGACGTCGATCACGGTCGCCCCCACCCTGACCATGTCGGCGGCGATCAGATGCGTGCGGCCCACCGCGGCGACGAGGACGTCGGCGTCGAGCGTGTGCCGCTGCAGGTCTTGCGTGCGGGAGTGGCAGACCGTGACCGTCGCGTTGCGCTGGAGGAGGAGATGCGCGATCGGCTTCCCCACGATCGCGGAGCGGCCGACGACGACCGCTCGCGCGCCCTCGAGCGGGATCTCGTACTCGTCGAGCATCCGCATGATCCCGAGCGGGGTCCCGGGGACGAGCCCGGGCCGCCCGAGGTAGAGCCGGCCCGCGTTGACGGGGTGGATCCCGTCGACGTCCTTTGCCGGCGCGATGGCCTCGATCACGCGGTTCTCGTCGATGTGGTCCGGCAGCGGGAGCTGGACGAGGAGCCCGTCGACGCCGTCGTCGGCGTTCAGCTCGGCGATCGCCGCGAGCAACTCCTCCTCACTCGTGTCGGCGGGCAGCTTGAGGTCGCGCGCCTCCATCCCGGCCTCCTGTGCGGCCTTCTGCTTCAGGTTGATGTAGATGTGCGATGCCGGGTCGTCGCCGACGAGGACGGTGGCGAGACCCACATGGCCGAGCTCGGCGACGGACGCGGCCACCTCCTCGCGCACCTTCGCGCCGAGCGCCTTGCCGTCGATCAACCTTGCGGGCACGCGGCGAGGTTATAGCCTCCGCCCGATGCGGCTCCCGCGCAAGAACGACCCCGACTCGGTGCGGGCCCGCCAGCACGAGCTGGGCCTCCCCGAGGTCGAGCTCGAGCCGTATGCACGCGCGGCTGAATCGGTCACCGGCCTCGTTGCCATCCCCGTCTCGGTCGCCCAACTGGCGGTCTCGCTCGGCGAGTACGAGCTCTCGGAGGACGGCGACGTCGTCGAGGCCGGCCGGAGCGAGGAAGAGGTCGTCGTCCCGCTCGCGCACACCGAGGGCGGGCTCACGGCCTCGGTCCAGCGCGGCGCCAAGGCCGTCGCGATATCCGGCGGCTGCCGAACGTACGTGATCGCCGACAGGATTACCCGAGCATCCTGCTTCGTCTGCAAGGACTCGGGCGACGCGCTCAGCCTGGCGCGCTGGATCGAGGGCGAGGTGCCGGCGATGCGCGAGTTCCTGCGCGAGTCGGACTCTCCGGAGCTGTCGCGCTACGCCGTCCTGCGCGAAGCGAAGACCCACGTCCTCGGCCCGATGTGCCATGTCCTCTGGCGCTTCACGACGGGTGACGCGTTCGGCGCGAACATGATGACCCGCAACGCGTACGCGCTGAACATGGCGTACGTCCTGCCGCAGGCGCCGGTGCCGGTGGACCGCTCGATCCTCGAGGCGAACATGGGCGGCGACAAGAAGCCGTCCTTCGAGTACTTCCAGCAGGGGCACGGGAAGACGGTGATCGCCGAGACGACACTGACCGAGGCGGCGGTCGAGCGGGTGCTGCGGACGACGGTGCACGACCTCGAGGAGCTTGCCTGGGCGGGGACGCACGGCGCCGTCGCCTCCGGCATGCAGTCGGTCGCGTTCACGCCGGCCTCGGCGATCGCGGCGGTCTTCGCGGCGACGGGCCAGGATCTCGGGCTCGTTGCGACGAGCTCGATGGCGCACGGCGCGGAGCAGCGCGTGGAGGGCGGCCTGCACGTCTCGATTCGCTTCCCCGGGATCGAGGTCGGCACAGTCGGCGGCGGCACGACGCTCCCGGACCCGGCGCGCTGGCTCGACCTGATGGGCTGCGCCGGGCCTGGCAAGGTCTACCGGCTCGCCCAGCTCGTGGCGGCGACGGCGCTCGCGCTCGAGATCAGCGCATCGGCGGCGATGGCGACGGCGGGCAGCGAGAACTTCTTCCGCGCCCACTTCGAGCGCGGCGGGATCCGCTAGAGCGGGCCGGGTCCCTCACGGAGCTGACGCTCGTAGTCGACCTGGTCGTATCTGCCGAGCGAGGAGCCGATGAGCCCGTTCGTCGCGATCGTCCACTCCTCCCGGCCCGGGATCCGCACCGGCTTGCCTGTCTCTGCGCTCGTGCCGCTGAACCTCCAGCGGTATTCGACGACCTCCTCCCTGAACACGAGGTCGTCCATCACCACCTCGATGTCGGGGAAGGCGCTGATGAATCCCTCGGCTACGTCGGCGATTCCGGCCGGCTCGCCGCCGTTGATGGCGATCGTTCCTCCCTCGACGTAGTGGGCGGCGACCCGCCGCGCATCGCGACTGCACCACGCCTCGGTGTAGCTGCGCGCGAGCTCCTCGATCTGCCGTCGGTCGCGTGGCATGGCCGTGGGGTGAGCCTACGCGAGGCGTCGGGGCGAGACAACGCTCGGCTGGGCCAGTGTTCCGGAATGACCCCCCGGCTGGGAATCTATGCCCAGGGCAGACGCGCCCAGTACGGCGGCCGCTCTCGCCGGAACCGCTCAGCCGTCGCATAGACCTGCTCCGGATCGGAGGTCTCCTTCTCGACGCTCGCGCCGTAGCGCGCCGCCAGCTCCGAGACCGGGTACCGCACGTCCGGGCCCAAGTGTGCGCCGACCATCAGGATCACGCACGGCCCGTCGCCAGCGCCCACGAAGGCATGCTCCGTCCAGGGGGGACAATGGACGAAGTCCCAGGGCTTGAGGTCTCGCTCCTCGCCCTCGACGAGCAGCCTGCACTTGCCGACTAGCACGAGGAATGCCTCCTGATTGGTCTCGGCGTGATAGACGCCGCTCTGGCCAGGCTCGAGGACGGTCACATTGATCCCGAGCTGCTCGAATTCGACCGGGGGTTCGCCGTACTCGTTCGCGAACCAGCACGCCGCGCCCCTCGACTCCGAAGACCACCACTCGGCATCGCGCACGTTGACGACGAACCAGCCCTCAGTCACGGGGGCAAGCCCCGAACCGGAGTCCTCAAGCCGCGCTTCGCTCACAAACGCGATTCTTGCAATTGGTCGTCTGGGCCAGCGTTCCGGAATGATCCCTGGCCGCCGAGACGTTGACAGCGGCCCACGGGAGCGAGAACATCGCTCTACAACGGCTGAGTTCTACGTCAACCAGGCAACGGTTCCGCTCGGCGTCGCCGTGTTCAGCTGCGCGTGTGGGGCGACGCGAGTCCGGTACGACCTGAAGGGCAGCGGCCCGAGCGGCTGGTCGACAGCCGCAGACGGCTCAGATCGCTGTCCGCATTGCGCGAGCTCAGATCGGACTCCGAAACCGGGAAGATCCAGTCCGGAGAGCCAGCTCGCGATCGAGTCCCGCCCTGCACGGCCCTGAGATCGCCCGCCAGGCCGTATAGCACTCGGCTGCGCCAGTGTTCCGGAATGACGCCCGAAGAGACCGGGGAAGAGGTTGCCGGCCGTTTCAGTCGTTCGCTGCTAGTTCTGTGCGTTGATGCCGTATACGCGTCCGTCCGGACCTCTGAAATGGCAGAAGGCGTAGTTCATCTCTGGGACGCGCTGGACGTCGCACAACAGCTCACAGCCTGCGGTTTGCAGCTCGGCGGCGGCGGCATCGATGTCGTCGACGCGGAAGCCGAACACGATGCCGTCGTTCAAACCGTAGCTCGGAATCATCTCCGAGTTCGGCTCGAAGAGGTCGAGCATAGTGCCGTTAGGCATCGAAAAGAGCGTCCAGCCGTCTTGTTCCATCACGGGCGTGAGGCCGAAAACCTCGCGGCACAGCTTGTTCATTGCAGTGAATCGTTCGGGCTCGAGCGTGACACCGTGCCAGGTGATGCCTTCGACCTGCATCGTTCCTCCTTCGATCATGGCCTCGGCTAGGCGTGTTCACTCTCTCAGGGTCGAACGACTCAATCAAGGGAACAACAACGGGTGGGCCCAGCGTTCGGGTGCGCCTCTCGGCCACTAGACCGATATCGCGGCATGCAACTGCGACGGCCCGGACCTTGTAATCGTCCGCGCGCCGCCGTTTACTTCTCAGCATGGAAGCCGCACCCATCGCCGAGCCGCAACAAGCAAACCGGGCCTCCACCTGGGTGACGGTCGGCATCGCGGTCGTCCTTATCGCGGTTGGGCTCGCCTTCGCGCTGAGCGCGACCGACGTGCCCTCGCACTGGTACGCCGTCTTCAAGATGGTCCACGTTGGCGTTGCAATCTTCTGGATTGGTGGCGGCCTTCTGCTCACGGTGCTCGCGCTGCGGGCCGAGCGGGCACGTGATCCCGAGGAGATCACCAGGATCGCTCGCCAGGCGGCATTCGCGGGCGAGAAGCTCTTCGCGCCTGCAGGCCTCGTCGTGCTGGCTATGGGGATCACGATGGTGATCAACGACCACATCGGCTTCGGCACGACGTGGGTGATCATCGGCCTTGTCGGCTACGCGTTGACCTTCACGACTGGCATCGCTGTTCTCGCGCCTCTCTCAAGAAAGGTCGCGTCTCTCTCTGAGAGCGTCGGCCCAACCGCGCCGGAGACGCAGGCGGTGATCGGGCGGCTCCTGCTCGTCGCCCGCGTCGACATCGCCGTCCTGCTGCTCGTCGTCGGCGACATGCTCGTAAAGCCCTTCAGCTAGTCAGCGAAGCCATTATCCTTCGGATCGTTAGAGGACGCTTGTCTGCGCGAGAGTCCTTACGCCCGAGATCAGGAGCAGTCAGCCAGCCGGCAGGCGGACGTCCGAGACGTCGAGGCCCAAGGAGTTCGCCAGCCGCACGCCGTGGTTCAGTTCCTCGCGCAGCCGCTCACGGTCTCGTGCCTCCATCAGGTGGCCGATCATCTCCCGCGCCTTCGGCCGCCAGAGGACGTGCTTCGCGAAGATCGGCAGCATCGTGTTCGCCGCGTCGACGAGCCGCTGCTTCACCTTCTTCTCGGCCGACTTCAGTAGCACCTTCTCGTACGCCATGCCGGCGCCGTGGTGGATGCCGTCGTCGACGGTGAGCCTGTTGCAGAGGTCCTCGAGCACCGTCCCGCGCGACGACTTCGCGATCAGCCGGAAGCGCGGGATGATCAGCCGCTCGAAGAAGACCTGCATGAGGAAGACCTTTTCCTCGAGCAGGTCGGCCTCGAGGAACATGTGCGCAAGCTCGTCGAGGTACGGGTCGCGCTCCCCCTCCCCGCCGATCTGCCCGATTAGTCGGAGCCATGCCTCGGTGTGGCGCGACTCGTCCTGCACCATCGTCGAGTAGTAGAGGCGCGCCTCCGGATCGGGCGCCGCCGAGAGCAGCTGTGACGCCATCTCGCACGCGAACACGTCCGCCTGGAGCTGCTGCATGATCACCGAGCGCCAGATGTCCCGCCGCCGCGACTGCCGCTCGGCCGACCCCTTTCCCTCGGGAATGAGTGGAATCTCGGCCCAGGGCACGTCGTCGACCTGCCATTCCTGGTGCTTCGCGAGGTGGTAGAAGCGAAGGACGCCGGCGTACTCGGCGCGGGACTCGTGCTCCGCGGGGACGGCCTCGGCGCTCACGCTGGGACCTTATCCTCACGTGCATGATCGCACTCGTCTTCAGCTACGAGGTGCACGACGCGGGGGAGTTCGAGCGCACCTACGGGCCGGAGGGCGAGTGGGTCGAGTTCTTCCGCCAGGGTCGCGGCTACATCGGCACCGAGGTGCTGCGCGACATGGAGGCGCGGAGCCGCTATCTCGTGATCGACCGCTGGGAGTCGGCCGACGCGTACAACGCGTTCGTCGCCGAACGGCGCGGGGAGTACATGGAGCGCGTCGACGCCACGCGCTTCCACTACGACAGCGAGCTCCGTTTCGGCACGTTCGAGAGCGTCGCGTCGTAGGTCGCGGATTGCGACAGCAGGACGCGCCGTTGCCTCGCATTGCGAGGCGCTTGTCGCTTGAAGGGTCGCATCGCGCAGGAGATAATCCCGGCGCGGATGTCAGTGGAGGAACGCGCAAGCGCCGCCGAGCAGGTGCTCGCGGCGCGCGAACGCTATGTCGCGCGCGGCGTCTCGACGCCCGCCCTCGTCGTCGACCGCGCCGAGGGAGCGCGCATCTGGGACGTCGACGGGCGCGAGTTCCTCGACTTCGCAGGCGGGATCGCGTGCCAGAACCTCGGCCACGGCCCCTCGGCCGTGGTGGCCGCGATCCACGAACAGGTCGACCGCTACCTCCACCAGTGCTTCATGGTCGGGACGTACGAGCCGTACGTCGAGCTCTGCCGTCGGCTCGACGAGCTTTGGCCCGGAGAAGCGCAGACGAAGTCGATCCTCGTCAACTCCGGCGCCGAGGCGGTCGAGAACGCGGTCAAGATCGCGCGCGCGGCGACCGGGCGCCCGGGCGTCGTCGTCTTCGACCGCGCGTTCCACGGCCGCACCAGCCTGACCATGGAGATGACCGCGAAGCTCGTCTACAAGCAGGGCTTCGGGCCGCTCGCCACGGACGTCCACCGTGCCGCCGCGCCGTACCCGTTCCGCGGGGTCTCGACTGCGCACGCGCTCGCCAGCCTCGAGCTCCTGTTCGCCCAGGACGTCGACCCGGCGTCGGTCGCGTGCATCGTGCTCGAGCCCGTGCAGGGCGAGGGTGGCTTCATCCCGATGCCGGCCGAGTTCGTCCAGGCCCTCCGCCGCCTGTGCGACGAGCACGGGATCCTCTACATCGACGACGAGGTGCAGGCGGGCTGCGGACGCACCGGCACGCTCTGGGCGATCGAGCAGATCGCCGTCGAGCCCGACCTGCTCGTCTCGGGCAAGACGCTCGGCGGCGGCCTCGCGCTCGCGGCCGTGACCGGCCGCGCGGAGGTGATGGACGCCGTGCACATCGGCGGGCTCGGCGGCACGTTCGGCGGCAATCCGGTCGCCTGTGCGGCGGCGCTCGCCGTGCTCGACGAGCTGACGGCGCCGGGCTTCGCCGAGCGGGCGGAACACGTCGGCTCGTTCCTGCACACCCGGCTCGACGAGATCGCCGCGCGGCGGCCGCTCGTCGGCGAAGTTCGCGGCCTCGGGCCGATGCTCGCGCTCGAGCTGCGTGAGCCGACCCCGAACGCGGCGAAGGCGACCACCGCGGCCGCTTTCGAGAAGGGGCTGCTCCTGCTCTCGTGCGGCCTGTACGGGAATGTTATCCGGCTCCTGCCGCCCCTTACGGCGAGCGACGAGGAGCTGGAGCGCGGGCTGGCCCTGCTGGAGGAGGCACTTGGCGACGCTGGCGCCGACGGCGACTGAGGCCGAGCCGGCCGCGGGCGCTCCTGCCGTCCGCCTGAGCGGAATCCGCCGCGTCTACGGCGACGTCGTGGCGGTCGCCGGCATCGACCTCGAGATCGGGGCGGGCGAGTTCTTCACGCTCCTCGGCCCGTCCGGCTCGGGCAAGACGACGACGCTGCGGGTCATCGCGGGCTTCGAGCGGCCGGACGCCGGCCACGTAGAGCTGCAGGGCCTCGACGTGACCCGCGTCGCGCCCTCGCAGCGCGCCGTCAACACCGTCTTCCAGGACTACGCGCTCTTCCCACACATGACCGTGGTCGAAAACGTCGAGTACGGGCTCCGGGTCAAGGGGATGTCACGGCGAGACCGCCGGGCCCGCGCCGAGGACGTGCTCCAGCGGGTTCGGCTGCCGGGTCTCGGCGACCGGAGGCCGGTGCAGCTCTCCGGCGGCCAGCGGCAACGGGTCGCGCTCGCCCGCGCGATCGTGAACGGGACGCCGGTGCTCCTCCTCGACGAACCGCTCGGCGCGCTCGACCTGAAGCTGCGCCAGGAGATGCAGACCTTCCTCAAGGCGCTGCAGCGCGACCTCGGGATCACGTTCGTCTACGTGACGCACGACCAGGAGGAGGCGCTGACCATGAGCGACCGCCTCGCGGTGTTCAACGAGGGACGGATCGAGCAGGTCGGCACCCCGGCAGAGGTCTACGAGCATCCGCAGACCGAGTTCGTGGCCGGCTTCGTCGGCGTCTCGAACGTGCTCGAGCGCGACGGCCGGCGCTTCACGATCCGGCCCGAGAAGATCCGGATGACGGACGAGGGCGCCGGCGAAGGGGAGGCCGGAGCGATCCGCGAGGTCGTCTACGTCGGGATGGTCACCCGGTATGTCGTCGACCTCGACGCCGGCGGCGAGCTCGTCGTCGTGCGGCAGAACCTCGAGACGTCCTCGCAGGACGCGCTCGCGGAGCAGGGCAAACGAGTCCGCCTCTCGTGGCGGCCGGAGCACACGTACGCGATAACCAAGGAGGGCACGTGAGGATTCGCAAGAGACACGCCCTGGGCGCTCTGATCGTGGCGGCCGTCGCGGCCGCGTTCGCGGTCACGGCGGCAAGCATCCAGGCGGGTAGCGGGGTGCAGACGACGATCGGCAAGGGCGAGGGCCGTCTGAACCTGATCGAGTGGACGGCGTACAGCGACCCGTCGTTCGCCAACAAGTTCCAGAAGCAGACCGGCTGCATCATCCACCGCAAGGACGCCGGCTCGTCGGGCGAGATGTTCGCGCTCATGCATGCGAACGGCGGCGGTGGCGGCGGTCAGTACGACCTCGTCTCCGCCTCGGGCGACGCCAGCCTACGCCTCATCTATGCGCATGACGTGAAGGCCGTCAACGTCAAGCTGGTCCCGAGCTGGAAGGACTTCCTGCCGGCGTTCAAGTCGCCGCCGCACAACACGGTCGGCGGCGTCCACTACGGCGTCTCGGTGCAGTGGGGCCCGAACACGCTCATCTACAACACGAAGAAGGTGAAGCCGGCGCCGACGGGCTGGGCGGCGATCTACAGCAAGAAGTACAAGGGGAAGCTGACCGTCCCGAACAACCCGATCCAGATCGCCGACGCGGCGCTCTACCTGCAGAAGGCCAAGCCGAGCCTCGGGATCAAGGATCCGTACGAGCTGACGCAGGCGCAGCTCGCCGCGACCGTGAGCCTGCTCAAGCAGCAGAAGCCGCTCCTCAAACGCTACTGGAACTACGCCCCGGACGAGGACACGTCGTTCAAGAACGGGGACGTGTGGATGGGCGCGGGCTGGCCGTACCAGACACTCCAGCTCAAGGCGGCGCACGTTCCGGTCAAGGAGATCGTGCCGGTGCCGACGACCGGTTGGGCCGACACGTGGATGCTCGCGGCAAAGGCGCCGCATCCCAACTGCGCGTACCTGTGGATGAAGTACGTCACGACTCCCCAGGTCGAGGCGAAGCAGGCACTCGTCTTCGGCGAGACCCCGGTCAACCCGAAGGCCTGCCCGTACATGAACAAGATGCAGAAAGGCTCGTGCGCGGGCTATCACCTGAACGAACCGAACTCGTACTCCAAGAAGATCAAGTTCTGGAAGACGCCGGTCCCGGCGTGCGGCTGGAAGAAGGGCAACGGCTGCGTGGACTACAACGCCTGGATTCAGGCTTGGGCGCAAGTAACGGGGTGACGATTGGCGGCTGACGCCGGCGCATTCGAGGCGGGTCCTCCGGTCCGGCGGGCCCGCCTGCGCGTCTCGGGGTTCCTCTGGCGGCGACCCTGGCTGAAGGCGGTCACGCTCCTGACGCCGCCCGTGGGGGCGTTCCTCGTCGTCTACGTCGGTTCGCTTGCCGTCCTCTTCGTCTCGTCGCTCTGGACGACGAACTCCTTCACGTCCGAGATCGAGCACACGTGGACCCTCGCCAACTACCGGGAGATCTTCTCGACCGCAAACCCCTACCTCCACGTCGCAGTCCGGACGCTCGTGATCGCGGCGGCGGTGACGGTCACCGACGCGATCCTGGCCTTCCCGCTCGCCTTCTTCATGGCCCGGCTCGCGGGGACGCGGACCCGTGCGCTCCTCTTCGTGCTGGTGCTGCTCCCGCTCTGGTCGAGCTACCTCGTCCGCATCTACGCGTGGCAGACGCTCCTCGCGCACGACGGCGCGATCAACTGGGCGCTGAACGGGCTCGGGCTTCCCGACCAGAACGTCGCCTACACGAACACCGCGATGTGGATCGTCTTCACGTACGTCTGGCTGCCGTTCATGGTGCTGCCGATCTACGCCGCGCTCGAACGGATCCCGGACTCGTACCTCGAGGCGTCGGAGGACCTCGGCGCCCGCAGCTTCCGGACGTTCCGCTCGGTGATCCTGCCGCTCGCCCTTCCCGGCGTCGTGGCCGGTTCGATCTTCACGTTCGCACTGACTCTCGGCGACTACATCACCCCGCTCCTCGTAGGCGGCCCGAGCTCGCAGATGATCGGCAACTACGTCTACGACAACTTCGCCACGAACGTCCCGTTCGCGGCGGCGTTCACCTTGATCCCGATGCTGGTCATGGGCGCCTATCTCCTGATCGCCCGCAGGCTCGGGGCATTCGAGGCGCTGTGACGGGCCGCGGCGCACGCATCTCGCTCGCGGTCTGCTCGGCGCTCGTGATCGCCTTCCTCTGGATCCCACTCGTCGTGATCGCGCTCTACGCCTTCAACGGATCGAACATCCAGGGCTGGCCCATCGCGAGCTGGACGCTCCACTGGTTCGGCGTCACCTGGCACAACCCCGACGTGCGGGGCGCCCTCGAGCTCTCGGTCAAGGTGGGCGCGATCACGACCGCGGTCGCGCTCGTCCTCGGGACGATGGCGGCGGCGGCCGTGGCACGGTTCCGCTTCTTCGGTCGGGAAGCGGTCTCGTTCCTCCTCGTGCTGCCCCTCGCACTGCCCGGGATCATCACGGGGATGGCGCTCAACTCGTTCTTCGTCTACGCCGGGATCGCCGTCTCGACGTGGACGATCGTCATCGGCCACGCGACCTTCTGCGTCGTCGTCGTCTACAACAACGTCGTCGCCCGGCTGCGCCGGAGCTCGGCTTCCCTGGTCGAGGCCTCGCAGGATCTCGGCGCCGACGGCTGGCAGACGTTCCGCTTCGTCCTCTGGCCCGTCCTCTCGACGGCCCTCGTCGCCGGCGGCTTGCTCGCGTTCGCGCTTTCCTTCGACGAGGTGATCGTTACGACCTTCACGGCAGGCCTGCAGCAGACGCTCCCGATCTTCATCCTCGACAACATCCGGCAGGGGCAGCAGCTGCCGGTGATCAACGTCGTCGCCTTCTTCGTCATCGTCGTCACGGTGATCCCGGTCGCGCTCGCGCAGCGCGTGATGCGCGACACTGGGATCATCCGACGCGGCGCGGCGCAGGTGACCGAGGCGGTCGAGGCGGCGGAGATACCCGCGGTGTGAGCAAGGAGGGAACCATGAGCACGACGACCGAGCAATACCGGATCCTGATCGGCGGCGAGCTCGCCGACTCGGCCTCCGGCGAGACGATGGAGGTGATCGCGCCGGCGACCGGCGAGACGATCGCCGAGGTGCCGCGCTGCGGCGCGGAGGACGTCGACCGGGCAGTCGAGGCGGCGCACGAGGCGCTGCCCGAGTGGCTCGAGAAGACGCCCAAGGAGCGCTCCGAGCTCCTCCACAAGCTCGCCGACGTAATGGAGGAGCACGCCGAGGAGCTCGCGCAGCTCGAGTCGGTCAACGTCGGCAAGCCCCTCATGGCCTCGCGCGACGAGATGCCGTTCTCGGCCGACAACCTCCGCTTCTTCGCCGGCGCCGCCCGCAACCTCGAGGGCAAGTCGACCGGCGAGTACATCACCGGCTACACGTCCATGATCCGGCGCGAGCCGATCGGCATCGTCGGCGGCATCTGCCCCTGGAACTACCCGCTCATGATGGCGGTCTGGAAGATGGGGCCGGCGCTCGCGGCCGGCAACCTCCAGATCCTCAAGCCGTCGGAGCAGACCCCGCTCTCGCTCCTTCGCTTCGTCCAGCTGGCGCAGGAGGTCATCCCGCCGGGCGTGCTCCAGGTCGTGACCGGCGACGGCGTCCCGGTCGGGCAGCGGATGGTCGAGCATCCGGCGATCGGGATGGTCTCGCTCACCGGCGACGTCGAAACCGGCAAGACGATCGCCCGCACCGCGGCCGACACGGTCAAGCGCGTCCACCTGGAGCTCGGCGGCAAGGCGCCGATGGTGATCTTCGACGACGCCGACCCGAAGGCCGTCGCCGAGGGGATCCGGCTCGCTGGCTACTGGAACTCCGGCCAGGACTGCACCGCCGGCTCACGCGTGATCGCCGGGCCGCGGATCTACGACAGCCTGCTCGAGGAGCTCGTGCCGCAGATCGAGTCGCTCAAGGTCGGCGACCCGCTCAACGACGAGACGGAGATGGGCTCGGTCATCTCCCAGGAGCAGCAGGAGCGGATCCTCGGCTTCCTCGAGCGCGCGAAGGGCGCGACGATCCTCACGGGCGGAGGCACCAACGGCGACCGGGGCTTCTTCGTCCAGCCGACGATCGTGACCGACGTCAAGCAGGAGGACGAGATCGTCCAGCGCGAGGTGTTCGGGCCGGTCGTGACCGTGCAGAAGTTCGCGGACGACGACGAGGCGATCCGCTGGGCGAACGATGTCAGGTACGGCCTCGCCGCGTCGGTCTGGACGCGCGACGTCGGGCGGGCGATGAACGCCGCGCGGAAGCTCCAGTTCGGGTGCGTGTGGGTGAACGACCACCTGCTACCGCTCTCGTCCGAGCTGCCGCACGGCGGCTACAAGCAGTCCGGCTACGGCAAGGACATGTCCATCTACTCCATGGAGGAGTACACGCAGCTCAAGCACGTCGCGATCAAGATCGACTGAGGCCGACCGCCCTCGCGAGCGCGTCCCAGAGGAGGTGGAAGCGCGGCTCGCAGCCGCCGTGCACCCGCACGGTGCGCCCGTCTGCGCGAATGAACTGGGAGGCGACGTCCGGGTTCGTCCCGGGGCACTGGCGGCTCGTCACGCCAGCGGCGAAGCCCGAGCGGACGAGGCGCGAGAGCGACGCGACCGTCGCGTGCGGCAGCCGCTTCCGCGTCGGCCGCACGGAGCCGGTCGCGCGGACGCGTCCGTTCGCCTCGATCGTGACGTGGTACGGAGCGAGGTTCCCGCCGGCGACGCCGAAGACGATTCGTTGCGGCTAGCTCGACGCGGCGGAGCCGCCGCAGGCCGCCAGCGCGACGATGCTCGCTGTGAGCACGACGAGCCTGCGCATGCCCCGAGCCTAGGCGAGAGCGCGTTACACGGAGCCGAGCGCCACGCGCGGGCCGGCCTGCCGTCCCGTCTCGACGCGAGTGGGCTCGGTGCTGCCGCCGGTCGCATTCGCGAGGAAGTGATATAGGAGTCGCGCCTCGGCCTCGTCCGAGAGGCTCCCGAGCTCGATGCCGACCCGGTAGTCGCCGCCGGGCTGGGGACGACTTCCCGCGATCCAGCCGCGCAGCTGGAGCTCGTCGTGCTCGCCGAGCAGGAGGCGGACGTCGACGAGTGACCGTTGCGCGAGGCGCGACGGCAGTGTGACGGACAGCCCGCCGAAGCTGAGGTCCTCGGTTCGGGTGAGGAACGGCTCGATCCCGGCGGCCTCGACTCTCGCCTCGACCCGCAGCGGGAGGCGGTAGTGATGACGCCGATAGACGCGACGCCACAGGCGCGCGACCGCCGACACGTGGACCGCGACGATCAGAGCCGCGAAGACGCACACGATCGCGGTCGTCCAACCGTCGAGGCCCTGCCGGACCGGCAACGCGAGCAGCGCCGCGATGACGCCGAGGTTCAGCGCGGCCACACCGAGGTGCGGGTAGAGGGCCGCCCGCGAGATCCGCCCCGGTGACTTCGGCGTGACGCGGAAGCGGAGGTTCCTGCCGCCGGTGAAGAGGGTCGGCAGCGCTCGCAGGAACGTGAACATACGCAGGAACGAGAAGTACTGGTCCCAGACGAGCCGCTGGCTCGAGCCGCCGGTCGCCTTGATCGCCGCCAGGGTGATCGCCATGTAAGGGATGAACCGCGCGAAGAACCCGGCACCGAAGTTCGTGAGCGGCGGCTGCCCGCTGACGAGGATCAGCAACGGCATCGAGATGAACACCGCGAGCTGGAGCGCCTGGAAGTACGTGGTCATCGAGGCGAGGTAGTTGAGGCGCTGCGCGAGCGACAGGCCGGGCTTGACGAGGGGGTTCTCCCGGCTGCGCAGGATCTGCATCGAGCCCTGCGCCCAGCGGAGGCGCTGGGTGCGGAACCCGTCGAGGTCACCCGGGGCGACCCCTACCGCGAGCACCTCGTCGTGGTAGAGCGAGTGCCAGCCCGCGGCGTGGAGCCGCATCGAAGTGAGGATGTCCTCGGTGATCGTCGACGTCGCCGCGCCGCCGACCGCCTCGAGCGCAGCACGGCGGACGACGGCCGGCGAGCCGCACCAGAAGGCCGCGTTCCAGCGGTTCTTGCCGGGCTGGATCACGTCGTAGAAGAGGCTCTGCTCGTGCCAGCTCGAGGCGGAGCCGCGGTCGACGTGCTGGATCGAGTCCACGTTGTAGAACGTCTGCGGCAGCTGGACGAAGGCGAGCCTCTCGTCCTGCTCGAAGTGTCCGAGCGTCCGCTCGAGCAGCTGCGGCAGGGCGATGAAGTCGGCGTCGAGGACGACCAGGAACTCTGCGTCCGTCCGGGCGAGGGCCGCGTTGATGTTCCCCGCCTTCGCGTGCTCGTTGGACTCGCGCGTGAGGTAGTCGACGCCGAGCTCCTCGCACATCTCCCGCACCTCGCTGCGCCGCCCGTCGTCGAGCACCCACGTGCGGTGCGGCAGCCTGATCTCGCGGGCGGCGATCACGGTCTTGCGCAGGAGCCCGACGTTCTCGTCGTAGGTCGGCACGAAGACGTCCACCGAGTGGGTTTCCGGCGGCTCGAGGATCGCGTGGGCCAGGTCGTCGCCCTGGCCGAGCCCGAGCCGGCGCTCGAGCGCGCGTATGTCCCAGGTCATGAGGATGTGGAGGGCGAGCATGACGAGGCCGTACGCCTCGCCGGCCCAGAGCAGCGCCGACAGCCACAGCGCCTGCGGATTGAAGGTGCCGGCGAGCCGCCAGGTGAGGTAGTAGATGTTGGCCGCGAGAGCCGCCAGACAGAGCAGGCGAACCCAGAACGGATGCCGCAGAACCGCCATGCGGAGGGTGTCGGCCGGGGCGACCGCTTGCTTGAGCGGCGGGGCTCGGCGTGGCGCACGCGGAGGCGGACTCGCGATCGAGTCCGCCTGACGCCGCAGTGTCTAGGTTTGGGCCGGTCGTGTTGCGCTCGGGGAGCGGTGGGCACGAACTCGGTACCCGTCTCTACAGGACATCGTCGGCGAGCGCAGCGCGCGGCGCACCGGCCGGAGGGCCAGGTTCGCTGCAACCGACCGTCGTGGCTCGATCGAGGGACGGCGGCCCAGACCGACCCGGACGTACTGCGGCATCCCGGCCGTCCTGGGGACGACGGGTACGCGGGCCTCGCCTATTTCTGTGTCAGAGGTCAGGAAGTCGCAGCGCAACGACGTAGGGCGCGTTGTCTAGCCACTGACGCCCGGCCGCGAAGGGGCGAGTACGCACCGGGGACGCGCCCTTCCTGACCCGGCCCCTCCACCGGTGGCCGAGCGCCTACGCGCCCTTCGCGTACTCCTCCGCCGTCCGCGAGTCGAACTCGTAACCCACGACCGGCTCGTCGCCGACGACCCAGGCGTCATGCCCCGGCTCGATCACGTACGCGTTGCCCGAAGCGATCTCCTGCTCGGTCCCGTCCTCGTGGCGGACACCCATCCGGCCCGAGACGATGACGCCGACGTGATGCAGTTGGCAGGTCTCGGTGCCGGCGACGGGCTTGATGCACTCCGACCATCGCCAGCCCGGCTCGAGCGACATGCGCGACGCGCTCGTCCCGCCCATCCGAACGATCTCGACCTTCGTCCTGTCTGGCGCCCGTGTCTCGTCGGGCGCAGAGAAGTCCCGCACTTCCAAGCCGGCCATCAGAGCCTCCTCGCGTCGCTGTACCCCGCGAGCGATCCTAAACCGGCTCGCGCCGCAGTCCAAGCTCGCGTCGTTCAGGCGCGTGGCGAAGTGCGGATCAGGCCCTGCATCAGCTCCAGCCGCCATTCGACGGGCTCGCGTGAAACCCAGTCGGAGTCGCCCAGGGCGGCGGCGAAGCTGACTCGGGGCGGCAACGGATAGCGCCCGGGCGCGTCATGCCCGGCCGCGAAGATCATGTCCTCGCGCGCCCGGATCTCGTCGTGCTCTTCGAGCGAGAGGGACACGTCCTCGGCGAGGCAGTTGCCGCACTCGCAGTAGAAGGTGGCCGCCGGGAGCGCCCGCGCCCGCGCTGCCTGCGCGAGCCGGTCGTTGATCTGGACGAGCGCGTCGCTCATCTCCGCCGCGGTCACGCCTCTCCCCTTCCCGCGATCCGGGGTTCGTGTCATCTGCGACGTAAGGCGTGCGTAAAGCCCGTTCGAGCACGCGCAAGCCGGGGCCGGTTCGATTCCGGCCCCGCGGGGCACTGGACCGCTATGGGTTTCGCAGTCAGCATCATCATCACCGCGGTCGGCTTCATCCTCGCGCTCGCGGTGCATCCGTCGCACCCGGGCTCGGTCAACGTCAACACCGTGGGCTGGATCCTCGTCGTCTTCGGCCTGATCGGCTTCTTCGCCGATCTGCTGCTCTGGTCGTCGTGGGGCCCCGGCTACGCGCGGCGCACCTATGCCGAGCCTGACCCGGGCTACTACGGCGCGTATCCGCGTCGCGGGTACCCGCGCCGGCGCGTGATCGAGGAAGACGAATCCGGTCCGCCCGGACCCCGCTACTAGGTCCCGGACCCCGCTACTAGGTTTCGGGGTCGATCCGGTCCGCGGCCATCCGGATCCAGCTCGGGTAGTCGAACTCGTGCGCGTGCGCGACGACGTCGGCCTCAGCGCGAATCGCCTGGGTGAGCGCGACGTCGAGGTTCCTGCTCTGCGCCTGCGATTGACCGCACCGGACGAGCCAGAGGTCGCCGCGACGGCGTACCGACACCTCGCGGCCGTCGGGCGTATACGAATGCCACTCCCCCTCCATCGGCGACGCGGACGCCACCGCTGCGTAGGTGGGCCGCACGTATTGATTGACCAGTCAGTCGGGCTCCAAAACGTCGGCTCTCGATGAAGGCCTAGCCCGCCCGCGCCACTGTGAACGGCGCCGACGCAGGAGCCGTGGCGTTCGTCACCGTCACCTGCTCGAGAGCACCGTCGAGACCCTCGGCTTGACAGCCAGGTGCGCGACGGCCGGCGTGAGCAGTACCGCGCCGAGCGCCACGACGACGGCCTCTTCTCGCCCTTCGTCCGCCGTTCACCGAGGTCGGACGATTCGTCGGCCGAAACAGGGCGAGTCGAGTCGAGTCGAGCCGGACCACCTCTTCGTCTCGTTGACAGCGGCGTCGCGCTGTTGTAGGAAATAGGGCTCAGGGGTCGGCCGATCCCTCGCTAGTCGTGCGGGTCGTCAAACGAAAAGAGGGGGCGGTAGTGAGCACAGATTTCGACGTCGGCATTATTGGCGGCGGTCCGGCCGGGGCGAGCATGGGGGCGTACCTTGCCAAGGCCGGCGTGGATTGCGTCGTCTTCGAGCGGGAGTTGTTTCCTCGTCCGCACGTAGGCGAGTCGTTGGTGCCTTCGTCGACGCGGGTCTTCCATGATCTCGATTTTCTCCCGGTGCTCGAGGCCAATCCTTTTCCGCGCAAGTACGGCGCGGCCTGGACTGCGGAGGCGAAGACGTATGAGCACGATTTCGAGGGCGTGCCGCTCGAGAACCATGCGGACCTCTTGTTCAAGGAGCGTGACCAGCCCGGGGTCGACCAGACCTACACGTATCACGTCGATCGGGGCCTCTTCGACAACCTCCTTCTTCAACACGCGCACGGCTTCGGCGCCCATGTGTATGAAGGCGTGACGGTCAAGGGAGCGGATTTCTCCGATCCTGACTCGGTGAGGATCCGATACGGGTGGGGCCGCAAGGAAGGCGAGACGACGGTCAAGATGCTCGTCGACGCCAGCGGGCGCCGGACGCTGATCGGGAACCAGCTGAAGTGGCGAATCACCGATCCGGTGTTCAACCAGTATGCGATTCACACGTGGTTCCAGCATTTCGACCGCAGCGCGCTCGCGTACAAGCCGAACATGGACAATTACATCTTCATCCACTTCCTCCCGATCTCGAACACGTGGATCTGGCAGATACCCATCACGCGCACGATCACCAGCATCGGAGTCGTGACGCAGAAACAGAATTTCGCGAAGAGCAAGCAGGACAGGGAGAACTTCTTCTGGGAATGCGTCGGAACTCGGCCCGAGCTGCGTGAGGGGCTGGAGGCGGCCGAGCGGATCAGGCCGTTCAAGGACGAGGGCGACTACAGCTATGCGATGCAGCAGATCACGGGCGATCGACTCGTTCTCATCGGAGATGCCGCGCGATTCGTCGATCCGATCTTCTCGACCGGTGTCAGCATCGCGTTGAATTGCTCGCGCTTCGCACACCGCGACATCTTGAACGCACTGGAGACGGGCGACTACTCGCGGAAGTCCTTCGAGACGTACGAGACCACGATCAAGCGAGGAACGCGAAATTGGTACAACTTCATTTCGGTCTACTACCGGCTCAACGTCCTGTTCACGGCGTTCGTAAACAACCCCGAGTATCGGCTGGACGTGATCAAACTGCTCCAGGGAGACGTCTACGACGACGACGAGCCGGAAGTGTTGGCGAGGATGCGGGAAATCGTGACGACCGTGGAGCAGAACGAGAACCACATGCTTCATGGCCTCCTCAACAACCTGACGGTGAACGCCTTCGTCACGGCAGCGCAGAATTAGTGGTCGAAAGTCTGCGGGGCACGGTGCCATCCGCTGACCGTCTCAACAGCATCCTCGCGACCGTCGGACTCCGCGAGTTCGCGGCGTGTCCGCGATGACCGCTTTTCTGCTCGCGGTTGGAACGATCTATTTCGCCGCCGTCGTCGGTGGGGAACTCGTCTCGAAGGTTCAGCTGCCGCGGGTGATCGGCGAAATGGCGGCGGGGCTGCTGCTCGGCAATTCGCTGCTTGGACACGTCTGGCCGCGAGCCGAGCAGTATCTCTTCGGAGACGGCGTGCTGGCGATACTCTCGCCGATAGGGATCTTCCTGGTCCTGCTGTACGTAGCAGTCGTCGGCGCAGAGCTCGATAAGCGCGTCCTCGAGGGTCGCACCAACCGCCTCGTGGTGGCCGCGGGCGCCGGCCTGGTCGTGGCGTTCGGCGGAGCCGGCCTTCTCGGCTGGGGACTGTCCGATCTCGAGCCGGGCAATGTTCCCCGTTGGGCGTATTACGCCTTCCTGACCGCCGCGATCCTCGTCACCGCGGTACCCGTGCTGGCGCGTATTCTCGACGAGACCGGGCTGACGAGCACGCGCATCGGCACGGTGACACTGACGGTCTCGGTCGCAGACGATTTCATCGCCTTCAGCATCGTCGCGATCGCGATTGCTGCGGCCACGAAGGGCAACATTGCCCTGGCGATCACCGGCACGGTGCTGCTCGGGTCGCTCCTTCTCCCGCGGAATCTGGCACGCGGCCTACGCTCACGCATCCGCCGGATGCCCACCGGCCGGGCCTTGTCGGTCGCGATCCTCGCGCTGGTTGCCGGGGGGGTCAACTCGCTCGGCGCGAGCACCCTGGTCGCGGCTTTCGTCATCGGGGCGCTCGTCTGGCGGCCGCAGCGGCAGGGGGATGTCGTCCCGGGCTCCGACCTGGCGAAGGCGCTCGTTCCGCTCTACATCGTTTACGCAGGCCTTCCCATCGACGTCACGCACCTCGTGCACCCAAGACTCCTGGTCGCAATCGTCCTGACGACGGCCCTCGCCATAGGCACCAAGATCGTCTCGTGCCTCATCGCTTCGCGGATCCTCTCACTGAACCGGACCGAGACCTGGGGTCTCATCGTGCTGCGGAACACACGCGGATTGACCGAGCTCGTGGCGCTGAATCTCGGTTACAAGGCCGGGATTCTGTCGCAGGATCTCTACACCGTCTTCTTCGCGATGGCGCTCCTGACCACGGCCGCCGGCGGCCTCGTCGCGATGACGGTGCTTCGTCCGCTCGTGCTCGCGGAGCACTGGTCGCGCGATCGCATCCGGTCCTCGGACGCCGCGCCGTCGGCCGGCATCGCGGGGTGACGGCTCTGCGGCCGTCGCGCGATCAGTGCGGGCCCCCGTACGCCATCGCGTGACGACCGCCGGGGAGGACGACGAGCCGCCTCCGGGACTTTCGCTGAGAGGCGCCTACCGGAGTCGAACCGGTGTACTGGGTTTTGCAGACAACCCGATTTCGGCTCGATTATGCGGCGCCGCCGTCCTGCGCGCCAGTCTGCGCGCCAGTCGGCGGCGTGCAAGCGGCGATGAAGGCTTTCCCCCATTTCGTGAGGTCGACGATCGGGAGCGCGATTCCGCCTGACCCGAGGGTCGAGAAGTTGAGAGATGACCGGTCTCCGGCTGCCCTCGCCCGCTGCTGGGCGACTCGACGCTCTTGGTTGATTTGACGCCTCAACGTCTGGACGTCGCGATTAGGCCGCGCAACTTCGACGAGGCCGAGCCGCTCTAGATTCTCAACATGGACAATGAACTCCGCCACTTCCTCCACCACTCCGTCCTCGGACTTGGAGTGCGGATAAAGGTCGACCTGCAAGTCGTAGAGGAGTAGCCGTCCGTTCGCGTCAGCTAGCAAATCGAGGATGGCCGCCTCCGTCGGAGTGATCTCGCCGAGGATCTTCGGGAAGGCAGGCGAGACCGGAACTCCACCGTCTCCTGCGGCCGCGTTCGCGAGAAGCGCTGCCCACCGGATATGCATTTCCTGGTCGCCCTCATCCTCAAGCGACGCCGCCTCCAACAGCGGAACGAGAACCTTTAGGGAAACCTGCTTGGGTTCCAGTCCTCGCGCCTCTAGGAACTCCGTAGCCTTCCCGAGGATCCAGTGTTGGAGCTTCCATCGCTGGAATCGAATGAGATCGGTGACTATCTGTCCGGTCTCGGCGATCGGGGCGACGAAGGGTTCGAGAGCGGCGCGAACAGCACCTTCCGTCACGCCCTCAGCCGTGGCCTTGACGAGCTCCTTCGGGTCGTCGGGACCACTCACGTCGACGCAGTCGCTAGGTAGGCGTCGAGCGCGGCTGCGGCTTCCGTCCGAGCGCCGTCGAGCAAGTGCCGATATCGATCCGTCATGTAGGTCGAAGAATGCCCGACGTAGTCGCCGATCTCCTCCAGCGACCGCCCCGCCGCATGCATCAGCGAGACGAACGTATGACGGCACTCGTGCAACCCGATCGGCGCGATCTCAACGACGAGCGGCCGCCCCGACAGGAACGCGCCGACGGCTGCCGCCGCCCACGCACGAAGCGCCCGCTCACGGACGAGCTTCGGCACGAACGGCGCCGACGCCGTCCGCCCGAACACGAGATCCGAGCCGCGGCGGCCGGTCGCGAGCAGGTGCGCCGTGAGGATCTCGCGCAACGTCGCCGACAACGGAACCTCGCGCGTCCCCTTCCGCGACTTCGGCTCGATCGGACCCTCGACGTCATCCCAGCCACGCGAGACACGGATCAGCCCGGCCGCCAGGTCGACGTCTTCGACGCGCAACGCCCGGAGCTCGCCGCGCCGCAGCCCGGCGTACAGCGCGGTCGCCCACAACGGACGGTCCGCCTCCGGCAACGCCGCGAGCAGCACCGCCGCCTCCACCGGAGACGCGACCCGCTCCCGCGCCCCGCTCTGCTCCGGCAGCCGCAGCGTCGTGACCGGGTTCACGGCGATCTCGTCGTCCTGCAACGCCCGCCGGTAGATCGCCTGCAATGGCGTGACGATGTTCCGCACCGTCGAGCCGGAGAAGCCCGCCCCGACGAGCCGGTCGACGAGCGCCTGCACATCGCGGCGACGCACGTCAGAGAGACGGAGCGCGCCGAGGTCGGGCAGCACGAAGCGGTCGAGGTCGCGGTCATAGCTGCGGATCGCGCTCGGCTTGTACCGCTTGCCATTCCGAGTCAGGACGACGCCGTCGCGGGCGCCGTCGACGAACGCCTCCGCCGCCTCGCGGACCGTGACTCGTGACGCGGCGACCATCGCCCCGCGCCGGACGGAGACGGTCGCGTCGGCGCGCCACGCCTTCGCCGCGGCGTGCGTCGGGAACGACCGGCGGATCTTCGTCCCGGCGCGGACGTCGAACACCCACGCCTCGTAGGTCGGCTGACAGCGACAGCGAGCATCGCGAGCACGCTGAGCTGGGCACGCGCGCGAGTGACGGACGCGGATACCCGGCGTCGCCTTCGGCGTCGGCTTCGCGCTCACGCCGACCACCGCCAGACGTTGCCCTCGACGACGAGCGTGTCGAGCTCGACGACGAAGCCGCACGACGGGCAAGTCGCCGTCGAGCACTCGCGCAGGTAGTCCTCGCCGAAGTCGTCGAGGTTCAGGTTCACGCTGCCGCGTGTCCAGTCCTCGTAGGTGACGGCGCAGGCCGGGCAGACGACGGTGATCGTCTCAATGGGAGACGTCATCGAATAACCTCGTTTCTCGCCGGGGCGGTTGTCTGTAGCGGGCGCTGCCCCGGCAGCGCAACCGGATTGTCCCACGTCCGGCGCTGGCGCGCAACTGGCGCGCACCCCTCTACATGCAGGGCTTTTCGGCCGGTCACGGGTTACGCTCACCCGGCTAGATCGCACGCGCCGCCTCACGGTCTAGCCACCGTTCGAGCTCCCGCATCGGCACGAGCCGCCGCCGACCTCGCCGCACGATCCGCAGCTCCGGCATGACGTGCTCGTCGAGGAAGTCTCGCGACACGCCGAGCGCCGCGGCCGCCTCATCCGGCGAAAGCGCCAGCCGCGCAACCGTTCCAGCAGTACGCGATTTAGACGGCGGCAGAGCCGGGGGTAGCCTCATTCGGTATCTCTCCGCTGCTGCTCGAACCAGTCGGCGACGCGGGCGGCGAGCTCCTCGAACTCCTCTTGGGTCTGGACGGTGGCGGTCACGCGCCCCCTCGGCAGTGCGAGGACCCGCGTCGGAAGCCGCGTCTAGACTCGCGTGCGTGCCGACTCCTGGAGAGTTGATGCGGGACTGCCCCTACTGCCCTGCGAAGAGCGCGCCCTTCTTGTCGCAGAGTCCGGTCTCGACCATCGGAGCGGACGGGGGGCAGCGCGTGTGGTTTCCCGCAGCCTGTCCCGTCTGCGGCGGTGTCGTTGTCTTTGAGGTCAATCCCCAGGGACATTCTGTGATCGCCATGCACCCGGTTCCGAGAGCGGACGAATGGTCCGTACAGCACCTGCCTGCGGAGGTAGCGCCGATCTGGACCGAAGCGAGCATGGTCTTCGGCGTCGGTGCGTATCCGTCCGCGGTGGTCGCGTGCGGCCGCACGTTGGAACAGGCCGCGACGGAGCGCCAGGTCGAAGGGCGGACGCTTCAACAGCGGATCGAGAAGATGCGCCAGGGTGGACTCGTGACGTCGGAGTTCAAGGACGCGATGGACTACGTCCGGCTCATCCGCAACGTCGGCGCCCACGCTGGAAAGGAGGTCAGCCGGGAGAGCGCGGAGGGCACGATGCGCTTCACGCAACAGACGCTCCGGCTCCTCTTCGAGGTCCCGGCCGAGCTCAGCCGTCTCACCGGGCACCCGCCGGAGTTGGACACGGACGAGGGCGACGAGCCGGAGCCGTAGCTCGGTCACGAAGCGACCTGCCGTGACGCAACGGACTCCGGCGAAACCTCGCGTGCGCCGAGGAGCTCGTAGAGGTCGTGGACGATCGCCCGCTCACGCCGAGGAAGCGACCGGCCCCAGGCGGGAGCTTTCCCCCGCCGAGCGAGGATCGCATCGGCGATCGGATCTCCCGTCGGCCCGTCGCTCGCCTCACGCGCGCGCGCGCGTAGCCGCTCTCCAGGACCAACCTCTATCTCAACGTCAGAGAAGGCACTGTTCTCGGAAGGTTCTGAGGAACCCGGAATGGACGCGTTCGCGACGAGCTCGGAATCCGTGTCGCTATGCAGCTTCGCGACCCCCTCAGAGCGCGGAATAGAAGCCGCCTCGCCCGGAACGTCGCTGTTCTCCTCGGCGCTTGCGAGCCCGGCATCGACCTGCGCGCCGGAGGCCGGGAAGGCTGCATCGGAGCCGTTCATGCCGCCCGGCGAGGGCGGAACGGCGGCTTCGCTAGACCCCGGAACGACGCCGGAACGGCGCGGGCCGTCGACGAACAGCGTGAACAGGTAGAGCGTGCGGGATCCGGCGCCGCTCGTCGTGTAATCGAGTAGGGCGTCTCCGCGCATGAGCCGGAGCAGTCGCTTCAACGCTTCGAGCGAGACCGCGTCGGTTGGCCGGCCAACGGCGGCGGCGAGGGAAGCGATCGCGAGCTTCGGAGTCGGCTTCCGAAGCTTGAGCACGGCGCTGTCCGCTCGACCAGTCAGTGCGTAGAGGATGTCGCGTCGCTCGGCGGAGAGCGCACCTGCCTCCCACATCTGGCGGACCCACTTCGGCTGTGGGTCGAACGGATAGCCGAGCTTGCCGCTCACTCCGTACCCCTTGTTCGGGTGCAGGAGCCGCGCAGGGATGATGCGAGCCGCTGGTGGGTGTCTCGGTACTCTCGGACCGTTATAAGCCCGGAGAAGGCGTTACAGAGGAAAAACTCAGCGGACAACTTCCCACCACTTCATCTCGCCACCGAGTGTAAATAGGGATAGAAACGTTCGCAACTATCACGATTAGCGAATACGCTCGGGAATCACGATTAGAGAAGTGGAAATATCTCTCGTCTAATCGCGATAGGTATTCGCTCGCTTTCGGCTCCTCGTGTATGCTCGCCTGGCTCAACGAGCGAACCACCATCTTCATCTCAGACGTTGCCGCCTTCGGGCGGCTTCGTCCTTTCAGGGGCTAGTCCCTCGTGTCGCGGCCGCTCACGAGCAGGACGAGCGCATCGAGTTGCTCGCGCACTCGTTCGGAGCTGAGCCAACTCAACAAGCTGTCGAGGTCGGCGTCGGCGGCCTTCACTTCGAGGCGAGGGCGTCCCTCGACCTCGATCGAGAAGATGATCGTGGGGATGCTCACGACCGCTCGATCTGCTCGCGGAGCTCGGCGCGGAGCATCGCGACCCGGCCTCTAATCGCGTGCGTCGATAGACCGAGCAGGGGCGAGATCTCGGAGTACTCGTAGCCGCACGCGACGAGGACAACGACCGTCCTGAGCGTCTCTTTCGACTGCGCCGAGAGCGCCGTCCAGTCGACCCGGGACGCGAGCTCGGCCGCAGGCTCGGCCATCAGAAGCGGAACGTCTGTCCGAGCGGCGCCAGGCGCACGGCGGACCGGAACGGGTTGAACTCCGCGGCGACGTCGCCCTCCTCGACCCAGCCGATCGCGGGCGCCTCGGCGGGTGCTCCGAAATGGCGCGCCTCGTGGACGGCGACCGCGAGTGCCTGCGCGAGATCGCCGTGCGAGCCGCCGACGCGTGGATTCACGACCGAAGCACTCCCGGCGGCGTAGCGGGTGCGGAGGCGACGAAGTTCGGCGAGGAGCTGCCCGTGCGGCGGCAAGTCGAGCATGCGCATATTCAGCCTGGCGCGGAGCTCGGAGTAGACGGCCGTCTTGCTCGCCGCCGTCATGGGCACCTTCGAGACGCGCAGGCCGCGCCGTTCGAGGTAGTCGCAGATCGCGGGCGCCGCGTACTGGTCGGTGCAGACCTGCTGGACGTTGTAGCGGAGACACGTCTCCGCGACCTCGGCCAGGACGGAGTCCTGCACGGCCCGCTGCTCCTCGAACGACTCGGCCTTCACCGGCTGCCAGGAGCGGACGAGGCCGACGACAAGCCGCTCCGGCTCGTCGCATCGCGGGCGGACCGAACCGACGATCGCGAGGCCGAATGGATCGCTGCTGAACGCCGGGTCGAGCCCGGCGACCCAGCCGTCGGCGTGCGAAGGTTCGAGCTCGCCGGGCAGCGTCACCGCGGCCGCGATCCGACCCGCGTCGAGGAAGGCACCGCCCGAGGTCAGGAAGCGGGCTTCGTACTCGGAGGCGAACGTCTCCGGGTCGCGTTCGAGCTCCGACCGTAGGAAGGCGGCGGAGAGGGTCGGGTTCGCTTCGGCCGAGGTCGCATGATGGGCGACGGCGTCCTCGATCTCGCCCGCCTCGGCCCGCTTGTAGAGATCGGCGAACAGGCCGGAGTCTCCGTTCGGGGTCGAGGAGGCGATGATCCGGCTCGTCTCGCCGAAGGTCGCTGTCGCGGGCACGAGCGCCGCCCACATAGGCTCGGCGGCCTGGTTGCCATCGCCGTCGAGCATCCACGCAAGCTCATCGAAGACGACGACGGAGGCGCCGATCCCGCGCACCCCTCGCGCCGTCGCCGGGAGCGCGATGATCGTCGCGCCGGTCGAGAAGCGGAGCTCGTCGTCGGTCTCCTCGGCGAGGAGGCGGCGCAGCATCGGCGAGCGCGTGACGATCTCGCGCGCCTCGTGCAGCAGCAGCCGAGCCTGCCGCAGGTTGGTTGCGACGCCGACCGAGAAGCGGCGCTCGCCGCCGAGCTGCCGGAGCGTCGCGTCCCAGACGAGCACGATCGCCGCTGCCCGCGTCTTCCCGCTCCGGCGGCCGAGGTTCCAGGTGTTGAGCCGGTGCGTCTCGACGTTGGCCAGGAGGCGCCGCTGCACCGGCCAGAGGTCTACGCGGATCAGCGACTCGTCGTCGCACGCTTCGACGAGCCCCGCGGCGAGCGCCTCAACCACCAGCCGCTCGCTTCTCGCGAAGGTACGCCTGTAGCTGCTCGTGAGGGTCGACCTTGCGCTCGCGGAGATGCTCGGAGAAGGCACGCAGGGCGAGCCGCTCCGAGTTAAGCATCGAGACGTAGAGCCGGGCGAAGCCGCGTGGCTGCCCCTCGTCGTCGAGCCAACCCCTGCGCGCGGCGTACTCGTCCATCAGCGAGAGCGCGGCGGCCGCCCGACTCCAGTTGGTCAGTAGCGCGCGGCCGACACTGTCGAGGTCGGCGGCTCGCAGGCCGATTTGGCGCAATAGGCGCCGCTTCTCGACCGTCGCTCGTGTGCCGATTTGGCGCTCACTGGTCGCGCCATGCCGCCGCGCATTCAGATTCGCGATCTGCCCGGCCACGGCGGCGTCACCGCGCGGCCCCGACGGCCGTCGCCGCCCCCGTGTGGATCAGACGGGCGCTTGACGAGGTCGACTCCGCCGGGACCGCGCGATCGTTCATCTGACCTTCGGGTACGGCGGCTCGGTGAGCGGCTGCGGCGGCCGCTCCGGCGGCAGCGGGTAGGACGTGAGCTCCCGCTCCGATTCAGGGAAGCCGACTGGCGTGATCTCCGCCTCGTCCCAGGACGCGAGCGCGGCACGACGGACGAGCTCGGCCTCGGTCGGAAGCTGCTCGTTCAGCGCCGCGATGGTCCTCCTCACGAGACGCTGCTCGCGGCGCGGAAGCTGCCCGTAGGCGGCCTCGACGGCCGGGCCTCCCCCGAGCTTGAACTGCTGGACGACCCAGCGGCTTTCCTGCGAGAGCGTCGGGTGCGGGTGCCGGATCGCGTCTTCCGCGTCGGCGAGCGTCACCTGTGCCGCCGCGACCGTCGACTCGATCGCGGCAAGGCGAGCGCGCAGGTCCTGCGCCTCCGCTTCCCCCTCTGCGATCTTGGCGCGCAACGGGTCGAGCTTCCCAAGCTCCCGCTCCATCGCCAGGCGGTCACGCTGGCAGCGAAGATGGTCGAGCCGGTCCATGCCGTCGGCGATCGTCGCATCCGCCTTCTCGATCCGTTCGCGCAGCTCGGCACGGCGCCCGAGCTCGTTCGTCCCGCCGAGCTCCGCCTGCGCCTCGACGCGCGCGCTTCCCTCGGCCGCGACCGCCTTGTCGAGCGCGACGATCTCGGCGCTCAGCGACTCGACGGTCGGCGCCTCTGGCGCCTCCGCCTTCCCGCGGCCGAGCATCACGCGGGCGGAATCGAGGGGCGGCCGGTCAGCGCGGCGTGGAGGTCGCGGAAGACGCCGACGACGCGCATGTCCAGTGGCCGAACCTGCTCGTACTCACGGACCGCCTCGGCGTAAGCGCGAGCCCTTTCCTCGACGAGACGGGCGGCACGCCTCGCGCGCTCCGCCGACGGATCGTCGGCTTCCCTGACGAGAATCACTTCCGGATCTGCCATCTCGAACCTCCCCAGTCGACGAGGGATCGCTGCCCGAAGTATCGGCACCCCGCTCGTCGCTGCCTCCGCGTGGGAGATGTACGCGGTCGGGCAGGGCAAGCGAGGCAACCTCGTCGCGGAGCGCGACGAGGTTCGCGGTCGAACGGCGAGACGGCGATCCAGCGGGCGCGGAAGCTGCTTGGCGAGGCTCGACTGCGCGCCAGTTGCGCGCCAGTGAGCGCCACGAATCAGCGGGCTTGGGCAGTCTTGAGCGGAAAGCGAGCTGGACAGCGGAGTGCCCGGAATCCCGCTCGTGGAGTCGGATTCCAGGCGATCATGCGAGAAGGCGCCTACCGGAGTCGAACCGGTGTACTGGGTTTTGCAGACCCATGCCTAACCACTCGGCCAAGGCGCCACGCGCCGGCCATCGTATCCGGGCGACCGCAGGATGCTAAGGGCGCTAGGCGGCGGCGCCGGCGAGCTCGGGGATGATCTCGTCGCCGAACGCCTGCAACGTCTTCTCCTGTCCGTGGGTCATGAGGTAGACGTTGAACTGGTCGACGCCGATCGCCTCGAGCTCCTGCAGCTTTGCCTTCGCCTGCTCCGCTGTACCGAGCACGCAGAAGCGGTCGCAGATCTCGTCCGTCACGAACTCGCCGTGCTTCGCGCCGACGCGCGAGTGCTCGTCGTAGTCGTAGAACTTGCGCGCCTGGACGTAGTCCGTCAGGGCCTTCGGGACGGCGCTTCCGTCTGCTCCGTAGCGGTCGATCAGGTCCATGACGTGGTTCGAGACCATCGCCGGGAACCACCGCACCTGCTCGCGGGCGTCGTCGAGATCGCCGGAGATGTGGGCCGGCGCCCCGACGATGCACCGCAGCTCCGCGGGGTCGCGACCCGCTTCCTCGGCCGCGCGGCGCGCGGTCTCCATGATCCAGCCGATGATCTCGGGATCGGCCAGCTGGATGATCACGCCGTCGCCGACGCGGCCGGCGACGGCGAGTGCCCTCGGCCCGTAGCCGGCGACCCACATCGGGATCCGCGGCAGCTCGGGCCGAACCCACTTGAAGGCGAGCTGCTTGTCGTTCCACTCGACCTCGCCGCCGTTCATGAGCTCGCGCACCATCGCGCACGAGCGCTCGAACTCCGCGACCTTCATCGGTTGCCGGCCGATGTAGCGGACGGCCGAGTCGCCGCGACCGATGCCCATCGCCATCCGTCCGTTCGAGAGGTCGTGGAGCGTCGCGTATGCGCTCGCGAGCACGGTCGGGTCGCGGGTCGCCGGATTCGTCACGAAGTGCCCGAGCCTGATCCTGGACGTCTCGCGTGCCGCGACGGCGAGCATCGGCACCGACTCCTGCCACAGGACGTGGGAGTCGTACGTCCACGCGTAGCCGAACCCGTGCCGCTCGGCGAGCTGGATCAGCTCGAGCCACCGCGAGAACGGCGGGTCGGGAAGCACCGTCACGCCGAAGTCCACGACAGGAATCTATCGCGGCGCGACGAGCTCGTAGCTGCCGGCGACCAGCTCGCGGACGAGGTCGTCCGGCGCGCTGCCGCTGCAGGTCACTGTGAGCCAGTGGCGCTTGTTCAGGTGGTAGCCGGGCTCGATCTCCTCGTACGTCCCGCGGAGTTGCTCGCCGAGCTCCGGCTCGCACTTCACGCTCACCTTGAGCGGCTTCCGCTTCAGCTGCGAGAGCGCGAACATCTTCGCGCCGACCTTGAAGACCGAGGTCTCCGGGCCGAACGGGAACTCCTCCCGCGCACCCGGCTGCGCGAGGCAGAAGCGCCGCAACTGGGCCGCGGTCAGATTCGCTCGCGCTCCTGGCCGTAGGCTGCGCGGCCTCGCTGCTCGTTCATGCGAATGCCTCCAATGCCTTGGTCGTCAGCCTGTCGAGGGCCTGCACCGAGAGCTCGAGGTGCTCCTCCTTCGTGTCCTCGAGCCTCGTGTGCGAGAGCCCACGCAGGGACTGAACGAACAGCATCACGGTCGGGATTCCGGACCGCGCCACCTCGGCGGCGTCGTGGAGCGGCCCGGACGGGAGCCGGTGCGACGCGCCCGCCACCTCGCGCAGGGCCCCGTCCGCGAGCTCGATCAGGCGGTCGTCGAACGGGATCGGCTCGATGCTCCAGATTCGCTCCCACTCCACCTCGACGTCCTCTTCCCGCGCGAAGCGCTCGCTCGCCTCCCGCGCCAGCTCGAGCAGCCGTGCGAGCTTCGCGGCGTCGAGGTGCCGCTGGTCGAGCAGCTGCTCGGCCGTCTCGACGACGGAGGTGACGATGCCCGGCCGGCAGACGACGCCACCCGAGGTGCAGACCGCGCCGTCCCCCACCTCCGCGGCGATCGGCCGGATCTCGAGGGCGAGCTTCGCGGCGCCGGCGAGCGCGTCCCGCCGCTGGCTCATCGGCGTCGAGCCGGAGTGCGCAGCCTGGCCGCGCCACGTGACGAGGTGGCGCTCGACGCCGAAGGTGCCGAGCACGACGCCGAGCGGCAGGTCGAGCGACTCGAGCACCGGGCCCTGCTCGATGTGGAGCTCGAGGTAGCCCGCGACGGTGGCGAGCTGCGCCTGCGCCTCGAGCGCGCGCTCCAGCTCGACGCCGTGCTCTGCGAGCGCGTCAGGAAGGGCGATCCCGTCGGCGTCGCGCCGCTCGCGCAGCTCGCGCTGATCGCTCATCGACCCCGCTGCGGCCGAGGAGCCGAACAGGGAGCGGCCGAAGCGCGCGCCCTCCTCGTCGGCCCAGTCCACCAGCCGGACCGTCAGCGGCGGCTTACCGTCCTCGGCGAGGCGCCGCAGCACCTCGACGCCGGCGAGGACGTTGAGGCAGCCGTCGAGCCAGCCGCCGTTCGGCACCGAGTCCAGATGGCCGCCGATCAGCAGCGCACGCGCGGATTCCCCCGGCAGCGTGAACCACTGGTTGCCGGCCGCATCGATCTCGTGCTCGGCGCCCGTCGGCGCGACCTTCTCGCGCAGCCAGGCGCGCGCCCGCTCCCACGTCTCCGTCCAGGCGACGCGCTGCGCACCGTCCTCGTCCCCCGTCAGCTCGCGCAGCTCCTTCAGCTCGGCGACGGTGCGGGAGGGATCGAGACCCACGTTTGCGACTCTACAAAGCTCCGCGTACAGTCCTGCGCGTGTCCGTCCTGATCCGCGGAGGGCGCATCGTCACCGCTGCCGACGACTACGTCGCCGACGTGCTCGTCGAGGGCGAGCGCATCGCGCTCGTCGGCGCCGACCTCGACGTCGCGGCCGAGCGGACGATCGACGCAAGCGGCAAGTACGTGCTGCCGGGCTGCATCGATCCGCACACCCATCTCGACATGCCGTTCGGCGGAACGGTCACGGTCGACGACTTCGAGTCGGGACACGGGTCGGCCGCCTGCGGCGGCACCACCTGCCACGTGGACTTCTGCATCCAGGGACGCGGCCAGACGTTCGCCCAGGCGCTCGAGACCTGGCACGCGAAGGCGAACGGCAAGGCGCTGATCGACTACGGCTTCCACATCGCCATCACCGACCTCGCGGACCCGGAGCGGCTGGAGGAGCTCGCCACCCTCCCGGAGCAGGGCATCACGTCGTACAAGCTCTTCATGGCCTACAAGAACGTCCTCCAGGTCGACGACGAGACGCTGTTCCGCGCGATGGAGGTCGCCGCGGCGAGCGGAGCGCTCGTGCTGGTGCATGCGGAGAACGGCGACGCCATCGACGTCCTCGTCCGCGAGGCGCTTGCCCGCGGCGACACGGCGCCGATCCACCACGCGCTCACCCGGCCGCCGGAGCTCGAGGGCGAGGCGACGAACCGTGCCGTCCAGCTCGCGCGGATCGCGGGCAGCCCTCTCTACGTCGTCCACGTCACCTGCCGCGAGGCGGTGGAACCGATCCGGCGCGCCCGCGACGCGGGCTGGCGCGTCTGGGGTGAGACGTGCACGCAGTACCTCTTCCGGTCGATCGACGACCTCGCGCAGCCGGACTTCGAAGGTGCGAAGTACGTCTATTCGCCGCCGGCCCGCGAGCCCTCGAACCACGACGTGCTGTGGAATGCCGTGCGCACCGACGCGCTGTCGGCGATCTCGACCGACCACTGCTCCTTCCTCTGGGACGGACAGAAGACGCTCGGCAAGGACGACTTCACGAAGATCCCGAACGGCGGGCCCGGCCTCGAGGACCGCCTGAAGATGATCCACCACTTCGGCGTCCGCGAAGGGCGGATCAGCCTCAACCGGATGGTCGACCTGCTCTCGACGCAGCCGGCGAAGCTGTTCGGCCTCTACCCGCGCAAGGGGACGATCGCGGTCGGCGCCGACGCCGACCTGGTCGTGTTCGACCCCGAGCGCCGCGAGACGCTCTCGGCGGAGACCCATCACTCGAGATGCGACTACAACCTGTACGAGGGCACCGAGGTGATCGGCGCGCCGGAGCACGTCCTCCTGCGCGGCTGCGTCCTCGTCGAGGACGGCGAGCTCGTGGCGACCCCCGGCACGGGACGCTTCGTGCGGCGGGCGCGGTTCGGCGAGCCCTTCGCAGCCGAAGCGATGACGGCGTAGAGCTTCCGGCAGGTTTTACCCCTTGCAAACAGAAGTGGGATAGCCTCGTGGCACTCGTGGGGGACCCGATCGCAGCGCGCCGCGGGCGTCTCGGGCTGCTCGTCGGCGTCGTCCTGGCGTCGACGGCGCTCCTTACGCCGAGCGCCTCGAACGCAGCGGGGGGCCGCGCGAAGGGACTCGACGTCTCGAACTGGAACGGCGCGATCAAGTGGTCGAAGGTCGCGGCCGCGGGCTACGGCTTCGCGTTCGGCAAGGCGACCGAGGGGACCGCCTACACCGACGCGACCTACACGACGAACCGGAACGGCAGCGAGGCCGCCGGCCTCGTCTTCGGCGCTTACCACTTCGCGCGGCCGACCGGCAAGAACATGGCTGCCGCGACCGCGAGCGCGATCGCGCAGGCGAATCACTACCTCGCCGTCGCCGGACCGCAGCCGGGCGAGCTGCCGCCGGTGCTCGACCTCGAGTCGACCGGGGCGCTCCACCAGACCCTGTTGCTCACGTGGACGCTCGCCTGGCTGCAGCAGATCCGGGCCCGCTTGGGAGTCGAGCCGTTCCTCTACACCTCGCCGAACTTCTGGAAGCTGCAGCTCGGGAACTCGACGGCTGCCGCCGCCGCGGGCACGGAGCTCTGGATCGCGCACTGGACGTCCGCGAGCCGGCCCCTGGTTCCCGCCCAGAACTGGGACGGGAAGGGCTGGACTTTCTGGCAGTGGACGAACTGCGTCGCCGTCCCCGGGATCAAGCACTGCGCCGACGGCGACCGGATGAACGGGAGCCGCCCTGCCTCCGCCGCCATCGACCCGTATCCGGTCGGCCTTCCTCTCCTCTCGACTCCGCCCACGCTCGTCGGCCGTCCCCAAGCCGGCCAGCTGCTTGCCGCCGTGCCCGGCACCTGGGAGGGCGGAAAGCCGCTCCAGTTCACGTACCAGTGGAGGCGCTGCGATGCGGCCGGCGCCAACTGCGCGTCGATCTTTGGCGCCACCGCCGAGTCGTACCGGCCCGTGAGCGATGACGTCGGGCACGCGCTCCAGGTCGTGGCGACCGCCGCCTCCGCTGCCGGCAGCGCGTCGGCCGCCTCGGCGCCGAGCGCCGCCGTCTCCGCCGCCGGCACGCCGCCTGCCGCGGTGCCGACGAACCTCACGCCGCCGCAGATCGTGGGCACGGCGCAGGCCGGCCAGGTGCTGACCGCCTCTGTCGGTACCTGGACCGGCTCCCCGAAGAGATTCGCGTACCGCTGGCGCCGCTGCAACTCCGGCGGCGCCTCCTGCATCGCCGTCAAGCACGCGACGCAGTCGCACTACGCGCTCACCCCCGACGACATCGGCGCGACGCTGTCGCTCGTCGTGACGGCGACCGGGGCCGGCGGCTCGGCCTCGGCGACCACGGCGGCCACGGGAATCGTCGTCGCGGCGCCGCTGCCGCCGGTCTCGATCGGGACGCAGACGGTGACTCGCGGCGTCGCGGGGAACCTCGAGACCGTCGACGGACGCGCCACGGTCACCTGGCAGCCGGGAGCCGTGCCCGTCGGACGAACGGCCCTGCTCTCCCCCTTCAACGGCACCCTCACCGTGCCTGGGAGCGAGGTGTCGCTCGCCGTGCCCGGGCTGTCGTCGAAAGGCTTCAAGTGGCCGCTCGACCTCATGTACGCGCACCCGCAACCGAGCCGGACCGTGCTCGGCTACTCGACCGACGGACGGGTCTACCACTCCGTGCCGGCCCTCCGGCCCGCACAGCTCCCGCCGGGAACGGCCGTCGGCTGGTACGTCGACTCGAGCAACCTCACGCACGTGCTGACCCGGACGCCGCTTCAGCTCGCGCTCTTCAAGCAGGGAGCCTGGGGCGATCCCAGGTTCACGTCGCCGAACCGGCCGACGCTCACGACGCAAGTTCCCCTCGAGGTCCTCCCGCACCCCGCCGACCACAGTCTCCTCCTCGTCACGAGGCTCTCCCTGAACTCGCAGGCCCGGATCACTGCCTCGGTAACCGGCCCCGGCCGCAAGACGGTCCCGATCCTGGGCAAGGGCAGCCGCCTAGGCGCGCCCCTCCCCGTCGGTCGCGCGTCCCGCGTCGTGCGGGCTTACCGCTCCCGGCCCGGCACGGTCATCGTCCGCCTGCGGCTCAACGCGCGCGGCTGGCGGCCGGGCGCCTACCGGCTCAGCGTTGCCGCAGTCGATCCGTGGGGGCGCCGCAGCAGCCGGGCGCTGCGGTTCCGCTACCCCTGACCTAACGCGCGGAGGCTGAGCAGCTCGTAGGCCACGTTGGCCGCGGCGAGAGCCGTCTGCGCGCCAGGGCCGTCGTAGGGCGGCGAAACCTCGACGACGTCGGCGCCGGCCAGCTCGATGCCGCGCAACGAGCGGAGGAAGGAGAGCGCCTCGGCCGTCGAGAGGCCGCCGACCTCGGGCGTGCCCGTGCCGGGCGCGAACGCCGGGTCGAGCACGTCGACGTCGAAGGAGAGGAATACCGGCCGCCTAGCGGCCCGGCCCTGGACGAGGGCGGCGTAGCCGGCGGGACCGAGCGCCCGCAGCTCGTCGCACGAAAGGACGGCGAAACCGAGCTCACGCGCCGACTCGATGTCCTCCGGGCCGTAGAGCGAGCCGCGCAGCCCGGCCTGTACCGAGGCCGCCGGCTCGATCAGCTCCTCCTCGAGCGCCCGCTTGAACGTCGTGCCGTGGAAGAAGCGCTGGCCGAAGTACTCCTCCCACGTGTCGCCGTGGGCGTCGAGCTGGACGAGGGCAAGCGGCCCGTGCCGGCGCGCGAGCGCGCGCAGCTCCGCCAGCGTGATCGAGTGGTCGCCGCCGAGCGCGAGCGGGAAGACACCGGCTTCGACCAGCGGCGCGAGCGCGTCCTCCACCTGGCCGTACGTGCGCTCGGTGTCGCCCGGGGACACCGGCACGTCGCCGTAGTCGACGACGGAGAGCGTCTCGACGACGTCGACGCCAAGCGCAGGGTTGTACGGCCGCAGCAGTGCAGAGGCGGAGCGGATCGCCTCCGGGCCGAAGCGCGGGCCCGTCCGGAAGCTCGTCGCGGTGTCGAAGGGGATGCCGTAGACGGCGGCGTCCACGCCGGCGAGGTCGGTCGTGTGCGGCGCGCGCATGAACGTCCGGATCCCGGCGAAGCGGGGCATCACGCGGGCGTCGAGCGGCCGGTGGTGCGGCGGATCCGACACGCCGCGGACGCTACCGCGTCTGCGGGAACCCGAGGTCGATCTGCGACGTGGCGGGATCGGGCCAGCGCGAGGTGACGACCTTGCCGCGCGTGTAGAAGTCGATCGCCTCGGGCCCGTACACGTGCCGGTCGCCGAAGAGCGAGGACTTCCAGCCGCCGAACGAGTAGTACGCGACCGGCACCGGGATCGGGACGTTGATCCCGACCATGCCCGCCTGCACGTCGAACTGGAACTGCCTCGCCGCGCCGCCGTCGCGCGTGAAGATGGCGACTCCGTTGCCGTACGGGCTCTCGTTCACGAGCCGCACGGCCTCCTCGTACGTCTCGACCCGCGTCACGCCGAGCACCGGCCCGAAGATCTCGTCGGCGTAGGCCTTCATTTCGGGCGTCACGCCGTCGAGGAGGCTGGGATTGAGGAAGAAGCCCTCCTCAGGCGCCCCCTCGCGGCCGTCGACGACAACGGTGGCGCCCTCGGCCGGCGCCTTCTCGACGTACGAGGCGACCCGGTCGCGGTGCTCGCGGGTCACGAGCGGGCCCATCTCGGACGCGGGGTCCATGCCGTCGCCGACCTTGACCTTGGGGATCCGCTCCCTGATGGCGTCGACGAGCGGCTGCGCGACGTCGCCGACGGCGACGACGACGGAGACGGCCATGCAGCGTTCGCCGGCAGAGCCGTAGCCCGCCGAGACGGCCGCGTCGGCTGCAGCGTCCACGTCGGCGTCGGGCAGGACGATCATGTGGTTCTTCGCGCCGCCGAGCGCCTGGCAGCGCTTGCCGCTCGCGGTCGCCTTCTCGTACACGTAGCGGGCGATCGGCGTCGAGCCGACGAACGAGATCGCGGCGACGTCGGGATGCTCGAGCAGCCCGTCGACGGCGACCCGGTCGCCCATAATCACGTTGAAGACGCCCTCCGGCAGCCCGGCCTCGCTCAGCAGCTCGGCGACCCAGAGCGAGCCGGACGGGTCCTTCTCCGACGGCTTGAGCACGAAGCAGTTCCCGCACGCGATCGCGGGCGCCCACATCCACATGGGCACCATGGCGGGGAAGTTGAAGGGCGTGATGCCTGCGACGACGCCGAGCGGCTGCCGGATCGAGTAGACGTCGATCCCGGTCGATGCCTGCTCGGAGTGCTCACCCTTGAGCAGGGTCGGGAGACCGCAGCAGTGCTCCACGACCTCGAGCCCGCGCGTCACCTCCCCGAGCGCGTCGGAGAAGACCTTGCCGTGCTCGTGGACGAGGATCTCGGCGAGCTCGTCGCGCCGCGCGTGGAGGAGCTCCCGGATGTGGAAGAAGAGCTCGGCGCGCTTCGCAAGCGAGGTCGCGCGCCAGGCGGAAAACGCGTCCTCCGCGGCGCGGACGGCCGCGTCCACCTCCTCGGCGGTGGCGAAGTCGACAGCACCGGTCTGGTGGCCGGTCGCCGGGTTGTAGACGGGACCGCTGCGGCCCGATGTGCCGTCGACGCGGCGCCCGCCGATCCAGTGCGGGATCCGGGTCGCGGTGGGCGCGTCTACCGTCTCCGTCATGCCGAGTAGCGTAGCCGGGTGTCGGAGCCGCGGTTCCGTCGGCTGGAGCCCGTACGCTCCGCCTCGTGACGAAGGAGATCTGCCCGCGCTGCAACGCCGAGATGGAATGGCGTCACGGGACCTTCCAGTGCCCCAAGTGCCGCTTCAAGGCCGGCTGCTGCGAGGGCGAGACGGGTGACTGCCGGGACCCGGGCTAGGCTCGAGGAGCTCGAGCGGTCGGGGCTCGAGCCGCGCTCGAGCGAGCTGCTCGTCGTGCTGTGCTGGCTCGTTCGGGACGACGTGACCATCGGCGAGGACGAGCTGAACAGCTCCCGCCGCCGGGCGATGTTCGTGCTCGCCGCGGGCGGCGACCCGCACCGCGAGCTCGGCCTCGACTCGATCGCGGCGGAGCGGCTCGCCGACGAGCTCCAAACGCCGCAGCGCCGCGCGCAACTCGCGGCGGCCCTCGACGAGCTGCCGGCGGACGGCCTTCCGGCCGTGGCCGCGGCGGCGGAGTCGCTCCGCGCCGACCCCGAGCTCGCCTGGCGCTCGTTTGCGCTTTCGCTCCTCGCCGACGAGCTCGCGGAGGAGTAGCCGGATCGGCTGACGGCGTCTAGTCTGGAGCGACGCCGTGGCGATCTCGAGACCGGAACCTCGCCGTCGGTTGAAGCTCCCCCGCAACCTGCCGCGCGGGCGGGCGCTCCAGCCATACTCGCGCGCAGATGCGCCGTACTTCCGCAGCCCGGGCTTCTATGTCCGCGTGGGCGGGCTCGCGGTCATCGTCGCCGCGGGGCTCTCGCTCCTGCTCCTGCGCGCGTGGTCGATCCAGGTGCTGCACGGCAAGCAGTACGCGAGTGCGGCGCACCGGCAGGCCGTCCGCACGGTCGATCTGCTCGGAGCGCGCGGCGCGATCGTCGACGACCGGAGGCACCTCCTCGCCGGGACGACCGGCCATCTCGTCGTCGACGCCGACGCGGCCTCGCTCGGCAGCCGCGGCAAGCACGGCCGCTGGCACCCGAGCCCCGCCGGCCTCCGCGCGCTGCACCGCCTCGCCCACCTCACGGGGACGCGCCGGAGCGTCCTCATCGCGCGCATCAAGAGGGAGGTCCTCCACTCGCCCTTCGCGCCGGCCGTCGTCATCCCGCACCCGAGCGCCGACCTCACGACCTACCTGGAGGAGCGGAGCGGGAAGTACCCCGGATTCAAGGTCGGCGTCGAGGCCATGCGGAGCTACCCGCAGGGTGCCTTCGGCAGCGAGTTCCTCGGCCTGCTCGGCGAGGTCGACCGACAGCAGCTCAAATCCGGTGCGTACAAGGGCGCGCAGCCGGGCGAGGTCGTGGGCCGAAGCGGCGTCGAGGCCGCCTACGACTCGGTGCTCAACAAGGGCTTCGTGCACGCGAAGGTCCCCGTCGACTCCCTCGGCCGCATCGCCGGCGACCTCCGCGAGCCGCGGCAAAAGCCGCTGCCGACACTGCAGCTCTCGATCGACTCGCGCTTGCAGCGAGCGGCCCAGAACGCGGTGGCCTACGGGATGGAGCAGGCCCGGCTCAACGGGCACAACCCGACCGGCGGCTCGGCTGTCGCCATCGATCCCTGGACCGGCGCGATCAAGGCGCTGGTGAGCTATCCGACCTTCGACCAGAAGCGGGCCGCGGTGAGCACGAGCTACCTCGCGCGCCTCTACAAGGAGCAGATCTCGACGCCGACGCTGAACCGGGCGATCGCCGGCGTCTATCCGACCGGCTCGACCTTCAAGCCGATCATCGCCGAAGCCGCATTGAGCGGCGGGATCATCACCCCGTACACATCACAGCTCTGCACCGGCTCATTCACCCTCGGCAACCACACCTTCTACAACGTCGAGCGCGGCGCGTACGAGTCGATGACCCTGCATACGGCCCTCGCCCAGTCGTGCGACACGTGGTTCTACCGCCTCGGCGCCGCCGTCTGGGCTCACGACCCGCGGGCGCAGGGAACGCTCATCCAGCGCTGGGCGCGGCTGCTCGGCCTGGGCACGCGCCCGCCGATCGACCTGACCGGCGCGTTCTCCGGCTACCTCCCCATGCCGCGCTCGTTCCAGAAGCGGTTCGGCTTCCCGTGGACGGAGGGACAGACGATCAACCTCGCCATCGGGCAGGGCGCGTTGCAGGTCAGCCCGCTGCAGCTCGCGGTCGCCTACTCCGCGCTGATCAACGGCGGCACGGTCGTGCGGCCGCACGTCGGCGAGGCCGTGATCCGGAACGGCGTCCGGCACGTGCTCCCCTTCAAGCCGGTGCGGAGAGTGCACCTCTCGCCGTACACCTCGGCGATCAAGGAAGGGCTCTACGAGGCCGCGAACACCCCGAGCGGGACGTCGGCGAGCGTCTTCTCCGGGTTCCTGCCGACCGTGGCCGGCAAGACGGGAACCGCCGAGGCGCCGACGCTCACCAATTCCGGCGACCACTCCTGGTACGCGTCGTGGGCCCCGTACAGCCACCCGAAGCTCGTCGTCGTCGCCATGATCGAGCACGGCGGCTTCGGCGCGGAGGCCGCGGCGCCGACGGCGAGGCAGATCTTCCAGGCCTACTTCCACCTCAACGGCTCGCACTAGAACGCGGGATTGCGCGCGGCGCCTGCGAAGGCGACAATGCAGGCATGGCAGCGTCGCCGTCGCTCGCACGGCCCGAGATCCAGGCGGAACTGATCTCCGAGGCGCTCGCCTCGGCGAGCGTCGGCTTCCTCGTCTGGGACGAAGACCGCCGCTACGTCGCAGCGAACGCCGCGGCCTGCGAGATCCTCGGGACGACGCTCGACGAGCTGCTCGGCCACCGCGTCGGCGAACACACGGTGCAGGGCCTCGATGCTGTCGACGAGGCGCTCGCCGCCGGCTTCGCCACGGGCACTGCGGTCGTGCAGCGGTTCGACGGCCGAGGCCCTGTCGAGGTCTTCTACGCGACGTTCACGACGAAGACCGCGGGGATGCCGTTCATGGCGACGGTGATCGCTCCGTTGCCCGTCTAGAGCCCTCGGCCGAGACCTCGCCGGGCGATGGTTGCGGGCGCGGCGAATCGGTAAACGTCCACCTGTCGACCCACGGCAGGATCCGGATCGCCTGTCGCCCGAAGGAGCTGTGCGACCCTTGCGCGCCTACTACATGCGGTTGCACGTGGCAGAGACCCGAGAGGTGAGCGCGCTGGTAGACGCGCTCGCGGAAGCCGTCGGCCGGCAGGCGGTCGTCCTCGAGCGGCAAGGGCACGTCGTCTCGCTCCTCTGGCCGGTCACGGCAGCGGACGACCCGGACGACTGGGAGGAGCAGGGGTTCGCGGAGCTCGTCTTCTTCCTCCGCGCCTGGAGCGGTACACGCCCCGAGCGTCAGATCACCGTGCTCGAGGAGCGACCCGCCAACGCGACGGAGGAACTGTTGCGTCGCGCCTCGTGAGCGGCCGGCCTGGGGCGCGCCGTCCGCGGCTCGTCTACGTCGCGTCGTCGTTCCCGTGGGGCAGGAACGACACCTTCTTCGCCCCGGAGGTACGCGAGCTCCTGCGCCAGGGCGTAGAGCTGCTCGTCGTTCCCATGCGGCCGCGAGGCCCGCTGACCTCCCCGGACGCCGGTCCTTTAGCCGTGCGCAAGCCGCTCCTCGACCTGGAGATCGCGCGGCACTCCCTCGCCGAGCTCCTCCGCGCTCCCCGCGAGACGGCGGCGCTCGTCCGCCTGCTGCTTCGCTCCCCGGCGCCTCGCGTGCTCCTGCGCAACCTCGCGGCGCTCCCGAAAGCCGTCTGGCTCGCACGCCTCGCCCGCGAGTGGCAGGCAGATCACATCCACGCGCACTGGGCCGGCCCGCCCTCCACTGCGGCGATGATCGCATCGCGCCTCAGCGGCGTGCCCTGGAGCTTCACCGCGCACGCGACCGAGATCCAGGCCGACAACCTCCTGCGTGAGAAGTGCAGCTCGGCACGGTTCGTGCGATTCGTCGCGCGCGCGATGATGGAACGTGCGCGGCGAGTGGCGCCCGGCGTCGACGAGTCTCGCTGGGTCCTGCTCGGGCTCGGCGTGGAGCTGCCGCCGTCGCTGCCGGGGCAGCCGGCCGCGAACGATCCCCCGGTCCTGCTTCTCGCCGCGACCTTCACCGGCGGCAAGGGGCACGCGCTTCTCCTGGAGGCGGTGCGCCAACTCCGCGACGAGGGTCGGCACGCCGAGGCCTGGCTCGCTGGCAGCGGGCCGGCGGAGCGAGAGACCCGCCTCCTGGCGCACCGGCTCGGCCTCGACAGCGTCGTTCGCTTCCACGGCCACGTGCCGAACGACCAGGTGCTCGCCTGGCTGGCGCAGGGCCGGGTCGACGTCGTCGCCCTTCCCTCGAAGTCCGAGGGCCTTCCCGTCTCGTTGCTCGAGGCGCTCGCCCACGGTGTCCCGGCCGTGGCGACCGACGTCGGCGGTGTGGCCGAGCTGCTCGGCGACGGCTGCGGCGAGCTCGTCCCGCCCGGCGAGCCCGCAGCGCTCGCGGAGGCGCTGGGACGTCTTCTCTCCTCCCCCGAGCTGCGCGCCCGGTGCGCCGCTGCCGGACGAGCAAGAGTCGAGCGGGAGTTCGCCGTCGAGGGCGTCGTCGCCCGGTTGCGGCAGCTGCTCGGCTTCGCTTAGACGAGTTCTTAGACGTTCCTTGCAGCGCGAGCGGGGGAACGACTCCGGCATCGAAACGGAAGTAGCGCCGATCGCCCCCGATGCGTCTGCCGCGCCGCCGCTGCCCGTGCCGGCGCGGCGGCGCCTCGCCGCGACGGTCGAGGCGGCGCTCGCCTTCGTCGCGGTCGGCGTCTTCGTGGTCTGGGCGGTGCGCGACGGCGGGTACGCGCCCGAGGAGTGGCTCCCCGGCGGCCTGCTCAGCCTCGGACTGCTCTGCGCGCCGCTGTCCTCGCCCGAAGTTCGCACACGGTTGTGGGAGCGGCGGATGCCGCTCGTCCTCTTCGGCCTCTACGTCGTGTGGAGCTACGCCTCGATCGCTTGGGCGCAGGTTCCCGGCGACGCAGTCGACGGCGCGAACCGCACGCTCGTGTACTGGCTCATCTTCGCCCTCTTCTCGGGCCTCGGCCTCGGACGCTGGGGCACGAGGCTCGTCCTCTGCTGGGGCGGCGCGGTCTGCGTGGTGGGCACGGTCTCGCTCGTCGAGGCGGCGACTGCGGCGCGGCCCGCGGGTCATTTCGTGCTGGGGCGTCTCGCGGCGCCGATCAGCTACCCGGATGCGGATGCGGCGCTCTTCCTGTCGGCCTGCCTGCCGCTGCTCGTTCTCGCCTCGCGACGGCGCGCCTCGCCGGCTTCGCGCGCCGCCGCCGGTGCCGCTGCGGTCGTGCTCGTCGACCTGGCGGTGCTGTGCGAGAGCCGGGGCTCGGCGGTTGCCCTCCCGCTCGCGCTCGTCCTCTACCTCGCCGCGGCGCGGAGCAGGCTGCGCGCCGTCGCGCACGTCGCCGTGTTCGCCGCGGCCGCTGCGCCCGCGCTGCCGGCCCTGCTGGCCGTCGAGGGAGCGGTCGTCGTGGGAACCGGCTGGAGCGGCGCGGTCCAACGTGCGGCCGTCTGGATCGGCGTCGATGCCCTGCTCGGCGCGATCGCCTTCGGGCTCCTCGCGCTGCTCGACTCGAGACTGCGCCTCGGCCCCGCGACGCGTGTCGCCCTCGGCCGCGGCCTCCTCGTCGCCGCTGCCGCCGGTCTGCTCGCGGCAGCCGGCCTCACTGTCGCCTTCGCCGACCCGGTCTCGCGCGCCCGGACCGCCTGGCGCGACCTCACGACCAACCAGGAACCGGTCCCGGGCAGGACGCCGCACTTCGCCTCAGGCCTCGGGACGAGCCGCTACGACGTCTGGCGGATCGCAGTGCGCCAGTTCTCCGCCCAGCCGCTGACGGGCGTCGGCGCCGACAACTACCTCGTCGGGTATCTCCGGCAGCGCCGGACGCACGCAGCTTCGCGTTATCCGTCGAGCCTCGAGCTCCGCGCCCTGAGTGAGACGGGCCTTCCCGGAGCCGCGCTCTTCTTCGGATTCCTGGCGGTGGCGCTGCGGCAGGTGTGGCGTCGGGCGAGGAAAGCGCGCGCTCCCGATCTCGCCCTGGCGTGCCTGGCCGGCTCCGGCTACTGGCTGCTGCACGCGTCGATCGACTGGTTCTGGGAGCTCCCGGCGCTGACGGGAGCGGGGCTGGCGCTGCTCGCCCTCGGCGGCGCGGCCCGCCGGCCGAACCAGGAGCCGCAAGCCCGATCGACGCGCACACGCCTCTGGCCGCGCGTGCGCGTCGCGGCCGTCGCCGCCGCGGCCGTCGCGGCCGCTGCGGTCCTCGCGCTGCCGTGGGCGGCCGTCAGCCTCACCGACGAGGCCGTCGCGCTTCCCGCGAGCCCTCACGCCTACGGGCTCCTCGACACCGCCGCCTCGCTGAATCCGTTCAGCGCGCAGCCGGCGCTCGCCGCGGCGACCGTCGCGGCGAACAGCCGCCAACGGCAACGGGAGTGGCAGGCTCTGCAAGCCGCGCGCCGGCGCAGCCCGCTCGACTGGTACGTCTACTTCCTGCTCGGCATCGTGGCCGGACAAGAGCATCGTCCGGCGGTGGCGCGCGCTGAGCTGGCGCACGCGCACCGCCTCTCGCCTCAGGATCTCGTGGTCGTGTATGCGCAGCGGCGCCTCGCGATCGGGAAGCCGCTGAGCGAGCACGAGGTCGGGGCGATCCTGCTCGAGATCAGCTCGAAGCTGCGCGGCGTGCGTCAGCAGTGAGGGTTAGGTTTCAGCCGCGGAGGAACATGTTTCCCCTGAGGATCAAGCCGAGATTCGGGGGATGCTCGTGAAGCGCATAGTTGCTCTTTTTCTGGCCGTAGCAGGGGCTCTCGTGATTTGCTCGACGGCACTCGCGAACGCGCTGACCAACGGCCACGGCGCGGCCAAGCAGCCGGGCCAGCTCGGTCAGTTCACGCCACCGGGTGCGGGGCACGTCAGCGGAGCCGGAGCGGGAGCGGGGACGCTGCCGTTCACCGGCCTCAACCTGGCGATCGTCGCGGCGATCGCGGTGCTGCTCCTCGCGAGCGGCCTCGTGCTGCACCGGCTGACGCGGCGCCAGCAGTAGCGTTGGCGGCCTCCCCGGCTCACGCCCGACCGGGAGAGCCGCGGCCGACTGCAAGCGCGCCTCCGCGCCGACTCGGTGAGCCGGCCGGCGGACGGCGGCTGCTCTGCGTCTACCAGCATGCGCCCACTCCGGGCGCGCCCGGCATCTACCGCCACCGGCGCTATCTCGCCGAGCTCGTACGGCGCGGCTGGACGGTCGACCTCGTCTCCACGCCGCGCAACTACATGACGGGGAAGCTGCCGCGGGAGTACCGGCGGCGTCCCGTCTGCAGCGAGGCGATCGACGGGATTACTCACCACTGGATCTGGACACCCGGCGGCATCCACCGCTCGCGAGGCGCACGGGCCGCCAACTACGCCGCCTTCGCGTCCGCGGCCGCGGCCAGAGCCGTGACGCTGCCTCGCCCGGACACGGTGCTCGTGTCCTCGCCCCCGCTCCCGGTCGGGGCGCTCGGCCCACTGCTCGCGCGGCGCTTCGCGTGTCCCTGGCTGCTGGAGGTGCGGGACGTCTGGCCGGAGTCCGCCGTCTCGGTCGGGTGGCTGCGGCGGGAGAGCCTGGCCTACGGCCTGCTCGAGCGGCTCGCACACGCGACGACGAGCCGCGCGGCTCGAGTGGTCATCCCCACCCCGGGGCTCGAGCCGTTCGTCCGGCGGCACGGCGCACGCGAGGTCGTACTGCTCCCCGGAGCCGTCGTGCCGAGGCCCGACGACCCCGCGCGGCGGCGGGCCGTCCGCGACCGGCTCGGCGTCGGCTCGAGCGAGTGCGTCTTCCTCTATCTCGGCGCGATTGGCGTCGCGAACGGCCTCGACGTGCTCGTCGACGCCGTCGCTCGCCTCGATGAAGGCACGCCCCCGCTTCGGATCGTCGTCGCAGGCGACGGCAGCGCGCGCCAGTCCCTCGAAGCGACGATCGCCGCCCGCGGGCTCGACCGCATCACCCTGCTTCCGGCGATGTCCCGGGACGAGGCGGAGGACCTGCTCGCCGCTGCCGACGTCGGCCTGCACCTGCTCCTCCCCGACCCTGTCTTCGGCTCGGCCCTGCCCACGAAGGCGCTCGACTACCTGGGAGCGCGGCTGCCGTTCGTGACGACGGTCCCGGGCCTTCCCGCGGAAGTCGCCCTCGCGAGCGGCGGGGCCGCCGTTTCGTCGGCGCCCGAGCTGGCGAGGGAGCTCGAGCGGTGGGCTGCGGCCGATCCCGAGACCCGTCGCGGGCGCGGCGAGCAGGCTCTCGGCTACGGGCTCGAGCGATTCAGCCTGCAGGCGGGCGCGGACCGGCTGGAAGCGGCGCTAGAGGAAGTGCTGGCCGAGAGTCAGTCGTAGGGCTGGGCCATGGCCGCCGGGGCCGGCGTCGCCGGCCGGGCGGCGGCCGAGCCGTCGCCTCGCAGGACGACGAACGTCGTGCGCAGCAGGATCGCGAGGTCGACCGTGAGGCTGCGATGGCGCAGGTACCAGAGGTCGTACGAGAGCTTGACCGAGGTCGCCTCTGCACTCGCCGCGTATCCCTGCCGCACCTGCGCCCAGCCGGTCAGCCCCGGCTTCACGAGGTGCCGGCGCGTCCAGTTCGGGACGTTGCGGCTCAGCTCCTCGAGGAACTCTGGGCGCTCCGGGCGCGGCCCGACGAGCGACATCTCGCCGCGGAGCACGTTCCAGAGCTGCGGAAGCTCGTCCAGCCTGAGCCGGCGCATGTGCGCCCCGACGAGCGTCACGCGCGGATCGTCCGCCCCTGCCCAGACCGCCTTGCCCGGCCTCTCGGCGTCGACGCGCATCGTCCGGAACTTGTAGATCGTGAACAGCTTGCCGTGTTCGCCGAGCCGATCCTGGCGCAGGATCACCGGACCCTTGGTCACGCGGACCAGCAGCGCGAGCAGCGGGAACAGCGGCAGCGTGAGAACGATCAGCAGCAGGGCGCCGGCGACGTCGATCGAACGCTTCGCGAACCGCGAATACGGCCGCCGGTAGAGGTGCAGGACGCTCATGAACCACTCGTGCGGCAGATCCTCGATCGGCACCCGCCCGAACGCGTACTCGTAGAACTCGGCGAACTCGACGACCCGGAATCCCGCCTCCGCCGCGTCAAGGAGGCGCGCGAAGGTCTGCCGCGGTTTCACCCCGGGCGCGAGGACGACGAGGTCCGGCCTGTACGCGGCGATCACGCGGTCGAGCTCGTCGACACAGCCCAGGACGGGGACCTGGGGATCACCCACGCCGGCCGAGTCCGGCTCGGTGACCGTCCCGATCAGCTCGTAGCCCCCCGCACGGCCACGGCGGATGTCCGCGAGAAGGGTGTCGACCGCCGGTCCGCCCGTGCCTACGAGCAGCAGCCTCACCGCAGGCGCGACGTGGCGCAGCGCGAATGTCTCCCAGGCGGCACCGGCCACGAAGACGACGGGAGCGACAAGCAGCGTGGCGTTGGCCGTGTCATGACCGTGCGGCAGCCAGACCGAGGCCGCCGTCGCGACGATCGCCGCGAGGAGGACGCCTCGCCCGACCGCGACGCGGGGGCCGAGCGCGGTGAGAGCTGCCCCGCCGAGCGTCTGGGCCAGCCGCACGGACACCGCCCAGATCACCGCCTGCCCGGCGGCCACGATCCCACGCTCCTGCCAGCTGCCCGCCGAGAAGGCGAGGACGAACGCGGCCGCGGGAACGGCGGCTACCGCGAGCCGACCGGCTCCCTGGATCGCCGCGGCGCGACGGGGCGGGAGCCGACGCGGCGGCGCACTTGCCGTATCCCCCTTCGTGCGCACGCTGTCTGGGTTCTTGCTTGTTTCAAGGGATCTAAACGGGTCTTCAAAGGGACCTAACGATTTCGGTCCGAGAACCGGACGCGATGCCAGCGCGGTCGTACCGTACGGAAGGCGAGCTTGCGCGCCAGGGACACCGACCGTGCCGCCGGAGCGCCCGCGGCGCGACCCCACTCCTCCGCCACCGCACGCAACCGCGGGTCGGGAGCGAGCTCCGTCTGGTGACGTACCTGGGCGACGTGGAGCCGGTGGTAGTAGAAGCTGGCGACGTTCGGCAGCGGATGGGGGTAGAGGTCGTACAGGGACCAGCCGGCAGCGGTGCGGTACCGGTCGATCCTCCCCCCGAGCGCTTGCGCGCCGGCGGCGAAGGCCTCGGCCGCCGGCCGAGCCGCCGCGGACGGAACTTGAGCCAGGTCGTATAGGCCCCAGAGCGCGAGTAGCCAGCCGTTGAGGACGTGCGCCGGCGGATCGGTCGGATACTCCTGCAGCACCGGGCCGTCGGGCGTCGTCGCGACGAGCCCCGCGGTGGGGTCGAGCAGGGGCGCGGCGACGCGTTCCGCGAGCTCGACGAGGCCGGGACGATCGAGGGCCTGCGCCGCCCGGAGGAGCAGGCTGACGGCCTCCCCCTGGGCGAGGGCCGAGTACCACGGCGGATCGAGCGGGAACGTGTGGGGCATCGGAAAGCGATAGGCGATGAGCCCGCGCTCGTCCACCGTCCGCTCGACCCAGGCCACGGTCTCGGCGACGAGCGGCAGCTGTCCCTCGTTGCCGAGCTGCAGGGCGCCGAGCCCGAGCTGCAGGATCGAAACGGGGTTCGCTCGTAGCGGGTCCGAGGTCAGGACGCCGAGCGCGGCAGCCGCCGCCCCGGGCTCGGGGCCGACTTTCGTCACCTTGTCGCGGAGGTCGATGTGATACGCGTGCGGATCGAGGGCCAGCGCGTTCATAGGTTCAGGTCACAGCCTCACGCGAGCGCGGACGGCGTACAGGTGCTCGTAGAGGTCCTCGATCGCCGCGATCGTGTTCTCGAAGCGGAAGTCGCTGAGCTGGCGCCGCTGCGCCGCGGCGCCGAGCCGTTGCCGTTCGTCCGGGTCGTCCAACAGGCGCTCGACGGCCTGCGCGAGGACCGTGTCGTCCCCGGGGGGCACGAGCAACGCCTCCTCCCCTTGCTCGAGGATCGACGGAATCCCCCCGACGCGGGTGGCGACGATCGCCTTGCCGGCGCGCATCCACTCGAGCACAGCAAGCGGGATCCCCTCGCGGCGCGAGGAGCAGACAACCACGTCCATCGCAGCCAGCAGGTCCGGCATCTCTTCGTTCGGCCGCTGCCCCACGAAGATGGCCTGGACGCCCAGGTCGTTCGCCAGCCGCTCGAGCGCGTCGCGCCGGGGGCCGCCGCCGACGACGAGGAAGCGAAGCTCGGGCCGCCGCGCAGCCAGCCGCGCCACCGCCCGCAGCGCCACGTCTAGCCCCTTCTCCGGCCGGAGCCCGCACACCGTCCCGACCACCGGTGCGCCGGTCGGAATCCTCAGCGCGCGCCGGATCCTCGCGCCGTCGCCGGGAGGAGCGTCCGAGATCCCGTTCGGGATCAGCACCACCTTGTCCGCCGGGACGTGCTCCAGCTGGATCATGCGCAGCCGGTCCGCCGGAGAGACCGCCACCATCATCGTCGCCGCACGCGCAATGAGCTCGCGGTCGGCGAAGCGTCGCAACGGCGCCCCGCGATACGACCAGGAGTGCTCGTGCGCGATCACGACCGGCACGTCCACGAGCGGCGACAGCAGCGCGAGCCACAGGTTCGAGCCGAACTTGTGGGCATGGACCACGTCGATGGCTCCGCTCCGCAGAAGGCGAACGAGCGGGAGCCACCGCCAGACTTCGGCGCGCGAGGAGCGCCCGAGCTCGAGCACGTCGACGCCGGAGGCTCGGACCGCGGCCACGACAGCCGGAGCGGAGGGCCGGGTCGAGCAGATCGTGCTCTCGAACCGGCTGGGGTCGAGACCGAGGGCGATCCGGGTCGCGACCGTCTCGGCTCCCGCGGACGCCAGCGAGTCGACGACGGTGAGTACGCGCAGCCGCCGGCCCGCCTCACGACCTGGCAACTCCGCGAGGAGAGGGTCAGCGAGCGCCCTACCGGGTATGCCGACCAGGTGAGGCTGCGCGGGAGCAGCAGGTCGCTGGTCGTGGGCTGCGCCGCCCTCGTCGCCGCCGGCGTGGCGGTCGGGGTCTGGCAGTTCAGCCGGTCGGGACCGCACACCTTCACCTCGGAGACGACGCGCCTCGAGACGCCTCCGCCTCTTCCCTTGCCCGGCCACCGGAGGCACGTCGCCTCCGCGCGCGCCTTCGCGGACGCCGTCGAGCACGCGCGTCCCGGCGACAGGATCACCGTCACCGGCGACGTGCGCATCCCCGGCGAGTTCACAGGCTTCGATCGCGTCGTCCCGGGCCGCGGCGTCGACGTCGTCCTCGGCCCGCAGGTCCGCTTCACCGGCGGACGGCCGAACAGCCCCGCGGTCTTCGTCCACGGCGCCGGCGGCTGGCGCATCTGGGGTGGCACGATCACCAATCGCTCCGGCGACGGGATCCTCGTTTACGCCTTGCCGGGGCCGTTCAGATGGGTGGGGTTCCGCGTCCACGACACCGCCGGTACCTGCGTGTCGGTGCTGCCCGTGGGCGGCAACATCGACCGTCTCGCCCTGCGAGGCGTGACGGGCTCCGCCCGGCCCGACCTCGCGCTCGACCCTCATAGCGAGCCGGGAACGGGAATCCACGCCTGGAACATCGGCGACGCCGCCGGCGGGCTCGTCGAGAACTCCACCTTCGCCGCCGACGTCGTGAGCCAGGCCACCGGCGCCGCGGTTCAGATCGACACGAGCCACATCGGTCCCCGGGTGACGGTGTATGCGCGGGCGCGGCGCCTTGGCTTCGCGATCCCCGGGACGAGCTGGCATGGCTACGCCCGCCGGCAGGTCGCCGGCAACGTCGTGCAGCTCTGGGGCGGCACCCCGCCGGGAAACCTCGACCTGCGGTACGTCGAGGGCGCCGACATCCAGGGGCGGCTGGTCGACGAGAGCGGAGTCACGGACGATGCGAACCTTGGCCGCGTGCACATCGGCGTCACGCGCGCGACCGGCCCGATCCTCGAGAGTCCGCTGCTCTCCGGCCCGCCGGTACAGCTCGCCGACGGGATCGGGCGCGGCAACGGCTGAGCGGGCACTAACGCGCCTCCGCCCGGACGAGCGCGGGCACCACCGCCAGCAGTGCAAGCACGAGCCAGAGCTGCTTCTCCCACTCCGCCGAGAGGAAGAGGTACGCCACGAACATCCCGATCGCCCCGGCGACGAGTCCGCGCGCCCACGGCTCGAGCGCATCCTCCGCGCGCGCTAGGCCGGCGATCCCATGGAGGGAGTAGCGGATCGAGGCGCCGAGCACCAGGAGGAACAGGAGGACGCCCGCAACGCCGAGCTCCGCCGCCACCTCGAGGTACGTGTTGTGCGCACGCTGCCGGAACTTGACCACGTACCGCACCCGCTGGAGGTCCAGGGTCTGCGTCGAGTACGAGGGCTCGACGACGCCGAAGTTGCCGAGACCCACGCCCCGGAGCGGATGATTCTCGAACATGCGGGACGCGATCCGCCACTCGCCCGAGCGGCCCGAGCTCGAGCTCGAGAGCACGTGCGACGGGGCCGCGAAGGTGTAGTACCCGAGACCGGCGGCGACGAGGACGAGGACGAGCGCGAGCACGCGCGGCCGTGCCCGGCCGGCCAGGATCAACGCCGCCAGCAGGGCGACGGTGAGGCCCACGATCCCTCCGCGCGACTGCGTGAGCGCGAACGCCGCCAGGTCGACGACCGCGACGGCGCCGGCGAGCGCGCGGCCGCGTCCCGTACCCGACGTCAGGAGCACGAAGAGCGAGACGAGGATCGCCGGGATGAGCGAGGCCGCGAAGTAGTTCGGGTCGAACAGCCCGCCGAGGCGGCCGTTCTGGCCGTACGCGCCGGTGGCGATGCTGTAGACGGACGTCGCGGCGCTCCCGGCGAGATATCCCCCGAGCAGGATGCGGAAGCCCGACGGTGTCGCGGCCGCCGTGTAGACGACGACCAGCAGCACGGCGACCTGGGCGAGGCGACCGAGCGCGGTGAAGGACGGCGCGGTGTCGGTCGCCCACAAGGCCGAGGCCGCGCCGAGAGCGAGGAAGCCGAGCGCGGCCCAGAAGAGCGTCGGGCCGTCGCGGGGCAGCAGCGCCACGTTGCGCCGGGCGACGACGAGCCCGAGCCAGGCGAGCGCGATCGTCGCTCCCACGGGCTTCGCGAGCGTGAGGCCCACGCCGAGGCTCCCCGGCAGATGCTCGGGGAAGGTCAGGACGACGAAGAGGGCGACCGCCAGCTCGAGCCTGCAGACGGCCAGGACGAGGAGGGCGACGGCGAGCAGCGCCACGAGCGCCGCCTTCGGCGAGTAGGCGGCGACAGCGCCGAGCGCGAGCGCGGCGGCGGTGGCCGTGACAGCCGGAAGGGCGGCGGTGGTCGCGATGTCGCCGCCGGGCCGCAGCCGTGCTTCCGCGTTCACGTCGGCGCTAGGAGGCGTCGGCCGAGGCGACCCGCTCGCGCTGGGTGGCCGCGTCGGCGGCGGAGAGCGGCTCACGCCGCGACAGAAGCTGATCGCCCGAGATCGCCGGCAGGTCCACCGGGTATCCGTACTGGCTACTGCGACGGGCGCGGCTGCGCGAGGTGACGAAGAAGCCCAACGGCGTTACGCCGCGGCGGGCGAGTAGGTCCCGCAGCTCTGCGAGCTTGTCCCGGCGGGTGTGGCCGATCCGCACGCAGATCAGGCATGTCTCGCTCGCCTCGGCGAGGGCCAGCGCCTCGGCGACCTCGGGCAGGGGCGGCGAGTCGATCACGACCACGTCGCTCTCCTCCTGCAGCCGCGCGAGCACGCGCCCCATCCGCTCCGCGTCGTAGAGGTGGAGCTGGTGGATCTGCTCTGGACTGGAGAGCAAGAGCTTGAGCCGCTGGTGGCCGGCGGCGCGGACCAGCCCGGTGTCGGGCCCTTCGGGCTCTCTCAGCAACCGGATGAGCCCGTCCCGGTTGCCGGTGACGTTGAAGATCGTCGCCACCATCGGACGGGGGATGTCGGCGTCGACGAGGGTCACGCGCAGCCCGGCCGAGCTGAGCGCGATCGCGAGGTTGACCGCGGTGAGGGTCTTGCCGTCGCCGGCGCCGCCGCTCGTGACGAGGATCGAGGACGGGAGCCGGTCGCCGCCGAGGCCGGCGTTCGCGAGGACCGCGCGCAGCGTCCTGTAGGCCTTCCACGCCTCGGACGGGAGCGGCCCTCGCCCGAGCGAGTAGTCACGCACCGCTCTGGCCGGCAGCCGTGGCATCTTGGCGAGCACCGGCAGCCGGTGCGCGATCAGCTCGTCCTGGCGCGTGAAGCGCGGATTCAGAAGCTCGAGCGCAACGGCGGCCGCCAGGCCCAGAAGCAGGCCGATGACCACTGCGACCAGGATCGTGAGCGTCGGCCGCGGCCAGGCCGGCGCGGTCGGGATCTTCGCCGGCGTCAACCGGCGCAGCGTCGGGTCGCTCGTGCCGGCGTACGACTTCAAAGCCCCGATCTGCGCTGCAAGCGTCTGGTAGACCGGACTCCGCGCTCGATACTTGCCCGGCACCGATTGCTCCTGGAAGTGAAGCTGGTCGATGCGCTGGTTCAGCTGCCGCTGGAACTGGATCCTCCGCTGCGTGAGGATGATGGAGGCGTAGACGTTGGCGGCGCGCGCGGCGAGGTTCGCCTTCGGCGCGCTGGCGCCGAGACTGACGATGTCAGCCTGCGAGAGAGGCGTCGCGCTGACGCTGACGTCCGACCCGGCACTGCCGAGCCGCTGCTTGAGGAGATCGACATAGGCCGGCGAGGAGAAGAGGCGCGCAGCTGCCACTGCAGGCGACGAGAGATCGGCCGGCTGGCGGAAGACCTGGAACCCCTGCAGCGCGTCGCCGCCGTTCGCGTCCAGTGGCTGGATCTGCAGGTCGGCGCTCGCGTCGTAGCGCTTCGTCGCCGTGGACACGACGACCAGCGCCGCGAGCACGGCGGCCGCGGCGATCGCAAGGATCAGGAGGAAATGCGTCCGCAGCGCATGCGCATAGCGAAGACGCCCCTCGGCGGCGTGGAACGTCCCGGTCAGCGTCCAGTCTCCACGGTGACCAGCACTTTTTGACCCGACGGGGCCGGACGTAAACTGCGGGCCCCGGCGGTGTTAGGAGCTCTTAGCCCGAGTCAGGCGCGCCGAGCGCGATGCCGTGCCCGACGGCGGTGCCGACGAAGAGCGCCACTACGAGCCAGCAGAGAAGAGCCGTGAGGACGAGGTGCGGCCACGCCACGGCCGCATCCTTGCCGATGGAGCGGCCGGACGCAATGGGCCGCAAAGCTCATTCGGCCGTCGAGCCGGGCCTACGGGCCGCAACCGGCGTGTCGCCCCGCGACCGACCGACTCCGAACTCGCGCTCGTAGCGCGACCTGGGCGCGCGAGGATGGAGCACCGCCCGCACCATCCTGCGCCGCTTCGCGCTCCAACCCTCGTACGAGTGCGGGAGGAGGTCGCGGCGAATCGCGGCGACGCAGAGCCGGGCGGCGGGCAACGGCGGCGCCAGGGAGAACGGCGTCAGCCACTCCTGCACGTGCATCTCGAGCACGGTCGGATCTCTCAGCCGCCTGAGGTACCGGCCCCAGACGGCGACGAATGCCGGCTCGGGCTCGCCGTAGAGGAGCCAGTCGGCGGCAGCCAGCGTCGTCCGCCAGCCGCGCTCGAACCCCCAGCGGCGCGCCAGCTGCTCGAGCTCGCCCCGGTCACCCTCCTCGGCGAAGGCGACGACGTCCACGAGTTGCCGCAGCTTGCGCATGGCCACGTCGCCCCAGGCATGGGCAGCCAGCAGCAGCGCGTGCTGGCGCGGATCGGGAACGAACAGGCCGTCGACTCCGACTTGCGCGGGTGACGCAGCGGCGAACAGCTCGTCGTTCGAGGGAGGCTCGAAGCCCTCCGGCCACGAGACGCGCCGGTGAATCTCGATCGGCAGAGCGAGGCCCGGCCACTCGAGAGGGTGCAGGTGGTGGTGCCTGTCGTAGTCCAATGGAGGCGTCCCCGGCCGTAGCCGGAACCCGGCTGCGAGGAGGGCCGCGTGCGCGCGTTCGGGGTCGGCGGCGACGAGATCGAGGTCGCCGAAGCCGCGTGCTCCGTCGGGATAGCGGCGGCTGAGCTCGGGCCCCTTCACGAGCAGCAGCGCGCCGTCGTAGGCCTCCCGCGCCCTGCTTAGCAGGATCGGCGCGACGAGCGTGGCCACGCGCGCCGCGCGCTCCTCGCGCACGAGACGCTCGGGCAGCTCCTCACCGCGCAGGCGGAGGCGCCGCGCCGCGAGTGCCCCGAGCCCGTGGTCGCCGGCGCCCTCCGGCCCGAGTCGCTCGAGCAGCCGCTCGACTCCCTCCCACAACTCGACGGCCCTCACGAAGGACGGTTTCCCGGCCGGCGGCCGCGGCACACCTGCCGCTGCGGCGACGGATGCCTGCCACACTGCCCCGGGTGGCGCGGGTCCTCGTCCTCGGAGCGAGCGGCTTGATCGGGGGTGTCCTCTGGGAGCGCCTCGCGGAGACGCATTCGGTGACGGGGCTCGACCGCCGGCCGGACCGCGCGCGCGGGGTGCGGCGTGGCGACGTCCGCCGCCCCCGCTCGCTCGGCCGGGCCTTCGAGGGAGTCGACGCCGTCGTCGACCTGGCGACGGGGGCGGCGGTCGATCTGCCCTGGGAGGCCGTGCAGCGCGACATGCACGGCCGCGTCAACGTCCTCGAGGCGGCGCGGGCCCACGGGGTCGCGCGTTACGTGTTCGCGAGCTCGAACCACGTGACGGGGATGTACGAGTTCGAGCCGCCGTATTCGTCGATCGTCGCCGGCGCCTACGCGGGAATCGACGCGGCCTCGGTCCCGCTCATCGCGCCGGACTGGCCGATCCGTCCGGACAGCGCCTACGGGGTCGGCAAGGCGTTCGGGGAGGCGGTCGCGCGCCACTACGCCGACCGCCACGGCCTCTCGTGCATCTGCCTCCGCATCGGCACGGTCCGGGCGGACGACCGCCCGGCGGACCCCCGGCACTTTGCGACGCTGCTGACCCACCGAGACCTCGGCCGGCTCGTGGAATGCACCCTCGAGGCGCCGCCCGAGCTCCGCTTCGGCATCTACTACGGCGTCTCGGCGAACACGTGGCGCTTCTGGAACCTGACGAACGCCCGGGAGGAGCTCCGCTTCGAGCCCACCGACGACGCGGAGCGCTTCCGCACCGGCTCAGCGCAGAAGCCGCGCGGTCTTCCGTAGGCCGGTCGCGACGGCCTCGGAGCGGCTGCTCGTCCGCCAGGTCTCCTGCAGGTGGCGCGGCAGGCCGGTCACGGCGCGTGAGACGGGCCCGTCCGAGCTCGCGTGGAGATGCGCGGCGGCGAGCTGCGCAGCGGCCGTGAGCCGGCCTCCGGGCATTCCCGCAAGGCGGAAGGCCACGCGCTCGCGCCTGTTTCCGCGGACGCGCTCGAGAGGCTGCAGATACTCCTCGAGGCCCGTCGTTTGGAGGGCATCGGCGAGGTAGATGAGCGTCGCCCGCAGCGGCTCGAGCACTCGGAACAGGCGCGCCCGCTCGAGCAGCCGCTCGACGGGAGGCGCCTCGCCGGAGGAGAGGAGATGCCACACGTCGAACAGCCACTGGCAGCTCGGCGGCAGCACCGTGCGGGCACCGCCCGCACACAGCCGCAGCAGCTCGTCCGCCGCGTCGAGGACGAGCGGTGCACTCGCGCTGCCGGGCAACTCCCCGGCGCGCTCGCGCAGCGCCGCATATCCGCGTTCCGGGCCAAGCGGACCCGCAAGCGAGGCCGGCGCACCGGCGTGGACGACGAGGGGCACGCTGCCTTCGCCGACGAAGCGCAGGAGCCACGGCCGGGCACCGGCGGGCCTCCACCCGGCGACGAGGCATCCCGCTCGCACGAGGGGAGCCGCGGCGGGCGAGACGATCAGCTCGAGCGGCGAGACCGGACGCGAGCCGAGAGCCGGATACCAGCGGCGGACGGCGGCCGCTCCGCCAACGACGAGCGCCTCGACGCCCTGCGCTCGTAGCGACGGCAGCAGGCGGTCGAGGCGGTCGAGCAGCAGCTGGTTGCGGTACCAGGTGCTCCGGTAGGTGCCGTGCAGCAGCGGCAGCTGCGGGTCGCCCGGCGCCACCGCGGCGAGACGCTCGTAGAGCAGCGGCAGGGCGGCGAACGATCCCGTCGGAAGCTCGCTGAGGTCGAGCGGCTGCAGAGCCTGCCAGCGCGCGGCGGCCTCCTTCGCCGGTCCGAGCGCGACCTGGAGCAGCGCTCGCTGCGTCGGATCGGGCCAGAAAGACGCGCGCGGAACCGGGACGGGCGCGCTCACGACGATTCCGGCACCGCGGCCCGGCGGCGCTCCATCGCTCGCCGGATCACCTCGAGGTACTGCATGCGCGAGTCGCGCTCGCGCAACCCGTTGTTCTGCGTGTGGAGCCGGCGCTCCAGCACCACCTCCGGCAGGATCAGGTGGCGCAGGCCGGCCTCGGCGGCGCGCGCGAACCAGTCGACCGTGACCCCGACCCGCACGTCGGTCGCGAACGGCCCGACCCGGTGGAACGACTCGCGGCGGATCAGCATGAGGTTCGGGGCCGTCCAGGGCATCGGCTCGGGCGCGGGCGGCCGCAGGCTTGCGCGGGTCTGCTCGTCGAGTTCGGGGCTGAGGAACTCCTGGACCAGCCCGAATACCATGTCGAGCCGCGGGTCCGCGTCGAGCGCCGCGTGCTGGAGCCTGAGCTTCCCGGGCGTGAAGCGGTCGTCCGCGTCCAGGAAGGCGTAGAGCTCGCCGCACGCCTCCTCGACCGCGCGGTTGCGCGCGGCGCCGTTGCCCGCGTTCTCCTGCCGGACGACGCGGACGCCGGGATAGCCGCGGGCGACGTCGCCGCTGCCGTCCGTCGAGCCGTCGTCGACGACGATCAGCTCGAGCGGCTCGTAGTCCTGGGCGAGAACGCTCTCGATCGCCTCCCCGAGGTAGCGGGCGCTGTCGTACACACCGATCAGCACGCTCACGAGCGGCCTCACGGCGCAGGCTCCTCGCTTCCTTGCTGGAAGCGCTCGAGCTTCGCCCGCAACGAATGGAGCAGCTGCTCGCGCGGCGGCAGGCCGCCCGTCAAGCTGTCGGGGTCGTGGCGGCGGTACAGCACGACCTCGGGCAGAACGTGGTACGCGATTCCCCGCTCGCGCATCCGCACCAGGAGGTCCAGGTCCTCGCTGGGCTCGAAGGCCGAGTCGTAGCCGCCGAGCTCGAAGAAGACCTCGCGGCGGAACATGACGGACGAGAGCGGGATCCCGTCGACGTCGCCGTACACGCTGTCCCGCGCCATCCAGGACGGCGCGTTCAGCCACTCCTGGCGCCCGAACACGGCTCCCACCTCCGGGTGCTCGAGCAGGTAGCGCGCCTGGACGCCGACGCGCGTGGGCGGGAGAAGGTCGTCGGAGTCGAGGTTCGCGAGAAAGGCACCGCGCGCCCGGGCGGCCGCTGCGTTGCGGGCGGCCGCGGGCCCCTGGTTCTTCTGCCGCACGTACTCGACGTCCGGAAACGAGCGGACGACGTCACCGGTGCCGTCGGTCGAGCCGTCGTCGACGACGACGATCTCGAGCGATCGCCAGTCCTGGGCGAGCACGCTCTCGAGCGCCGGCCGGATGTGGTCGGCCGAGTTGTACGCGGCCATGATCACGCTCACGAGCGGCGGATCGGTCTGCGTATCGGCGCTCAGCGCTGCACCTCCTCGAGCAGCCGCTCCAGCGCCGCCGGCACGAGCTCGACGGATCCGCCCACGTCGAGCCGGTAGGCAGGAATTCGCTCGAGCAGTCCCGCCATCGCGCTCAGCGCACCGGCCTCGGCGGGGACGAGTTGCAGCAGGGTGCTCGGGGCGAGCGCGGCCAGCGCCTCGGCCGGCCCGGCAGGGGCGTGTGCAGGCGCGGTCCCGTGAATCCGAGGGGCGACCACGGCCCGAAGCGGGAAGCCGTCGCACATCCGCTCCGCGAAGCGCTCGGCGACGTAGAAGACGGACTTCTCCTCGACGCTGCCGTCGCCGACGAACGACGGCGGCGGCAGATGCGGCAGGAGCGGCGCGTGCGCGGGCACGAGCTTGCCGGAGCAGTAGAGGCTCAGCACGCGCGGCTCGGGACCGGTGTCGACCGCGACGTAGTCGTCTCCCGCGTACAGCAGCGGCGACGTCAGCGTCGAGAGCGCGCACGTCGACTTCCCGGAGCCGCCGCGGCCCACGAGCAGCAATCCTCCAGAGGCGTGGCCGACGGCGGCCCCGTGCACGAGCAGCTTGCCGCTCTCCGGCAGCCACCAGTGCAGGAGCTGACGGAACGGCGCCGCCCGTTCCCAGAACGGAAGCTCCCGCCCGCTTCGGCACCAGAACCAGCCCGTCTTCCGGTCGGGGTCGTAAGCCGTGAGCTGGCCGAGCATCGGTCGCGAGGCCAGGCGGCGGCCCTCGTCCGAGGCATAGAACGTCGTACCTCGTGGATCGGACCCGTCGAGGACCGGCAGCGGCGGCGGCGCGGCCCCGGATTGCTCGGAATCCCACGCGAGGATCGTTAGCACGGGCTCCTCCGCCGGGTCTGCAGCGAGATGTTCGAACGCGCGGCCGAGCTGCTCGGCCAGCCGCTCGCCGGCGAAGCGCACGAGAACCGGCGCGTCCGCGATCCGGAGCCGGAGCTCCGTGACGCCGGCGACGTCTGCCGCCCGGTCGAAGCCGCTCGACAGGTCGTCGAGCCACACGGCGAGCGAGGGCGTGCTTCCGGGGACGGCTGACCCGGCCGTCAGCTCCGCCGTGTCAGGCACCGGTGGGGGCATGGGGCCAGCCGCGGGCGTCGACCTCGTGCACCGGGTCCAGCAGGATGATGTCCTGCATGTCCGTGAAGGTGGTGAAGGTCGGAGGGGTGAACGGCGGCAGTTGCTGGCCTCCCGGCGGGCGCTCGATTGCGACCGGTGCGGCCCCGTTCTCGGCCTCCAGCGTGACGAGCTCAGCGGCGGTCAGATCGTCGAGGAGGCTCCCGACCGCCTCCTCGATCTCGCCGCCGGCCGCGGCGTAGCTCGCGGCGAGGAAGGCGACGATGGCGTCCCTCGAGTCCCCCCGTGCGATCCCGTCCCAGACGTCGACGGCGGTGCCCTGCAGGTTGAAGTAGTGACCGGTCGCGAGGTTGACGATGATCGTCTCCCCGCCGACGGTCTCAGAGATCACCTGCGGGCTGTTCACCCGGTACCTCAAATTTCGTCTCCCCCTTCGCTCGCTGCTTTCCTCGTCGGCCGACCGCTGGTCTAACTCGCGCGACCGCAGACGGTTGTTTCCGATCTGCACAAAGAAGCAACATGCATCGTGATGCGTCGCCTCGGTCGCGTCGCGGGCCTCGCAATGGCCGCCGCCGGCATGCTCGGGCTCGCCTGGGTCCTCGTGGTCTGGCAGTGGCAGGACCCCTTCACCGCCCTCTACACGACCTGGCAACAGCACCGGCTGGAGGCGCAGCTCGACCGCGAGTTACGCACGTACGAGCCGCGACCCAGCGCCGGGCAGGTGCTGCTCAGCCCGGCGGACGAGGCGCACGCGATCAGGACGGCCGCGGCGCAGCTGCGCCGCTCGGCCACGACCGGGCAGGCGATCGGGCGCATTGTCGTCCCCCGTCTCGGCCTGAACATGATCGTCGTCAACGGCACCGACGACGCCTCATTGAGACGCGGCCCCGGACGCGACCTGCGCACGTACATGCCCGGTCAGAACCGGCTCGTGTACATCGCCGGCCACCGCACTACCTACCTGGCGCCGTTCTCGCACATCGAGGCCATGCGCCGTGGCGACCCGGTCGCGCTCGAGATGCCGTATGCGACCTTCCGCTACAGGGTCGTGCGACACGTGATCGTGCGGGCCGACGACCTGGCGGTGCTCCGGTCGCCGGGACACGAGCTGCTCGCCCTCCAGGCGTGCCATCCGCGCTTCTTCGCGACGCGCCGCTACATCGTGTACGCGCGCCTCGTCAAGGCCGACCTGCGCGGCGGATCCACGTTGTCGGCGCAAGCGCTCGCGACGGGCTGAGCTTCAGAACTCGTCTATGGCCGCGGCGCGATGTTCGCGAACACGGTGCCGTTGCCCGGGTCCCAGCGGATCCGCCCGACTGCCGGATTGAGGTTCGTGCGGAACGCGCGGCCGTAGCCGACCCGGTTGCTGGCGAGGGACTGGCCGCCGAACATCCCACTCGCCTCGTAGGGACGGCCTTGCAGCTTCTCGGCCTCGATGTACGCGAAGTCGTTGCCGAAGACGTTGTAGCCCCAGACCTGCAGGCAGTTGCCGGCGGTCAGCCGCACGGCGCGCTTCCCGAGGTTCCGGCAGCGGAGGTAGAGAGTGTTGCGCCAGAAGCCGTCGCTGCTCCTGGCGCCTCCCGCCTCGACGCCCGAGCCGATGGCCGCGTCGTGGAGGGAGAGGACGAAGCGCGAGTTCTTCACCCCGTACACGGCGTCGCCGAGATTGGCGCCGTGGAGGCCGGTTCCCTTCTCGCTGTGCGGGTCGAGCGCGAGGTTCCGCCCCCAGTGGGAGATGCTTCCCTCGAGGTCGAGGTGGTTGTTCGGCGCGTGGATCCCCTGCACGATCAGACCCGTGTTGGCGGTGTCGTGAATCGCGAACCCCCACCACGTGAAGTACGACGAGTCGTAGATCGTGATCCCCGTCCCGCCGGCCGGGTTGGTGAGCGTGCCGCCGTAGAAGCGGATGTGGCGACAGCCGTTGATCCACGTGGCCGGCAAATTAGAGCCGGGCGTCCCCGCGAACCTCGTGCCGGCGTCGAAGTGCACCTCGGCCCAGCCGGGCAGCCGCTTCGCGAACACCGCCTCGCCCCGGAACGTGACGCCATGCACGTCGATCTCTTCGCCGGGACTGATCGACTGCCACGCGCGCCAGAAGGCCCCCGCGGTGCGCACGTCGACCTTCTGCTTCGCCACGAACCGCGGCTTCGAGAAGTGCGTGACTGCGCGCCACGTGTGAGGCGCGGGCTTCCGGCCCGTGTGACTCGCGCTCGCCGGCAGCGCGCCGGCGACAAGGCCGAGCGCCAGTAGAACGACCGCCACGAGCAGCCGACGATGCCGGCCCCCGTCGCGGCCGACGGAGTGTCCCTCTTGTGCCACGACCTGCCTTCCGAAGACGCCGGTGATTCTCCCGGTGCTATCGGATGGCGCCGGCCGGACCTTAAGAACTCGTCTCGAAATGAAGCACGGGCCGTCTGGCCGCGCTGGCCGGCGCGAGGCTTAGCTGATCACGTGCGGGAGCGGAAGGCTCACGGAGATAACGGTGCCGCGTCCGCTGGGGCTCGCGAAGGCGAGGGATCCGCCGAGGAATTCGGCCCCGGCGCGAAGCCGGGCGAGACGGCAGCCTCGAGAGAGCACCGCCCCGCCGACGCCGTCGTCGCCGACGACGAGTTCGAGCCGGTCCTCGTGCCGTTCGAGACGGACACGGACGACCGTGGCTCGAGCGTGCCTCACCGCATTCCCCAGGGCCTCCCGCACGACGTCGTAGGCGAACACCTCGATCTCGTCGGGCAGGTCGGGCAACGGCTGCGCGTCGAGCTCGACGCTGACCGTCGACCGGCGCGCGAGCGTCCGGAGCGCCGGCGTCAAGCATCCTTCCCGGGCTCCGGACGCGCCGACGCGCGGCGGCCGCGACTGGGTCGTCCCTCTGCCAGCCTTGAGCGAGACGAGGCGCCGCTCGAGGCTCGCGTCGAGATCGCCCGTACGGCCGCGCAGGGCGACCACCCGGCCGGCCGCTCCCGCGCGAGGCACGAGCGTTCGCGTGATCTGCTCGAGCAGGTCGGGAGCGCGCCAGCGGACGAGCAGGAGATACGAGGCCCCGCCTGCGAAGGTGACCAGCACGAGCCTCGGCCCCGCCGGGACGTGCTCCGCGACGAGCCCGTCGCGGAGCAGGTAGACGCCGAGCGCCATCGGGAGCGCCAGCTGGGCGACGCGCGCGACCCCGAGCCCGTACTCGAGCAGCCGCCCGCCCACCCGGCGGCAGGTCGTCCACGCGTACAGGACCGTCACGATCGCGCGCGCCGCCGCATACAGCCCGGCGACCCCCACCACGCCCCAACGGAGACCGGCGACGAATGCGCCGACGGTGATCACCGTCGAGACGGCCATGAAGCGGAGGAGCCGGCCCGAATCGCCGACGGCCTGGAGCACGCTCCAGTTGAGCGTCTGCACGCTCTGGGCGACCCCGGCGAGGCACAGGAGCTGCAGCACCGGCACGGCCGGCAGCCACCTGTGCCCGAGGACGACCGGCACGAAGTCGGGGGCGACGACGACCATGCCGAGGAACGCCGGAGCGTTGACCGCGGCGACGAGCTGCGTGCCGCGGATCCACGAGCGCCGCAGGGCTGCGTGGTCGTCCTGGAGGCGAGCGAACGCAGGGAACAAGACCTGCTGGAGCGGGGCAGCGATCCGCGTCGCCGGCAGGAACATCACGTTGTAGGCGATCGAGTAGACGCCGAGCGGGAACGAGCCGAGGAAGCGGCCGACGAGGAGGTTGTCGGCGTTCAGGTTCGCGTAGCTCAGCAGCCTCGCGCCAAGGGTCTTCACGCCGAACGAACCGAGCGTCCTGAGGCTCTCGCGCGAGTAGACGAGCCGTGGCCGCCAGCTCGAGAGCCGCCACAGGAGCACCGCCGAGGCGGCGGCGACGAAGAGGTTCTGCCCCACGATCGCCCAGGCACCCGCGCCGGCCAGCGCCAGCGCGACGGCCCCCACTCCGCCCGTGAGCGTGGCGCCGATCTCGCGCAGCTCGAGGCTCCGGAAGTCGAGCTCGCGCGTCAGCAGCGCCGTCTGCGTGCTCGCGAAGCCGTAGAGCAGCGCCGACGCGCCGGTGGCGGCGAAGAGCGGCTCCACGCCGGGCATCGAGAAGAACCGGGCCACGAGCGGTGAGATCCCGACCCAGATCGCCGTAACGACGAGGCCCGCGGAGAGGCTCGTCCAGAACACGGTCGAGCGGTCGACCTCCGTGATCCGGGGCCGCTGGACGAGCGCCGCTCCGAGCGACAGGTCCGTGAAGATCGTCGTCAGGCCCGTGAAGACGAGGGCCATGGCCGCGAGCCCGAACTGCGAGGGCGTGAGCAGGTGGGCGAGGACGATCCCGACGGCCGTCCTCGACAGCTGGCCCGCGACCTGGCTCAGCAGCTTCCAGCGCAGACCACCGGCGACCCGCTTGCCGAGCCCGCGCAGCTCGTCCTGGGTGGCGGAGCCTCGAGCCTCCTCGGCGGCTACGGCCACCGCCGGCGGCGGCGCAACCGCCACGGCACCGTCGCTCGAGCTACGCCCCAGGCCCGACAAGAACTAGCAGGTACCCGGCCGCAGCGGCGCTGACACCCGCGCTCGGCCGACGGATTCCCTCCATCGAGGGTCGTAGGCGCCGGGCGAAGGCCGATAGGGCGGAACGTGGGTCGTACGATTCCAGCCGCACTCGCGATGGTCGCAATAGCGACGGCCGGCTTTCTCGCAGCCAGCGCGCTCGCGCGCCCGTCGTCCCTCTGCCGCTCGAACAAGGCGTGCCTGTCGGCGGCCAAGCACTGTCCGCGACACAAGCACTGTCCGCCTCCGACGACCACTACCACCACCGCCACGACGACGACCACGACGACACCGACCACGACGACGACACCGACCACTACCACGACGCCGACCACGACCGGGTCCACGGATCCGACCTGGGCGAGTGCGACCGACTTCCCGGTCCCGGATTTCACTCCCGTACGGACAATCGACGCCTCCACGAGCGCCGGCTTCTGGAGCGCCTGGAACGACCTCCAGCCCGGCGACCTGATCAACGTGCACGGCGTGACCTTCAGCGGCGAGGCCGTGTTCAACAAGCAGCTGTCCGGCTGGGCCGAGGTGCACTTCGACTCCAACACGACCTTCACCGGGACGCCCGGATTGAACCTGCCGGCGGCCTGGATCAAGGCATGCCACCACATCCGCTTCTACGGCGGCACGCTCACCAACCCGACCGGCGGCCCGGGTGTCACGATCTACGACTCGCAGTACTTCACGTGGTGGAATTTCGTCATCCACGACACCGCCAACACCGGATTGTTCGTCCAGGGGATCACCACCGCGAACGAGCACCTCGACCTGAAGGGCGAGATCTCACACTGGGGCCTCAACTGGAACCTCGACCCGCACGCCGAGAAGGGGACGGGCCTGCACGGCGCGAACCTCGCCGACGCCACCTACGGCGTGAAGTACTCGCGCATCGCGCTCCACCTGCACGACGGCGCGGCCGGTGCGGGCGTGGAGGCGGGCGGCTCGAGCAGCACCGACGGACTCTGGGACAACAGTCTCTACCTCTGGTGCCAGAACCTCACCATGATGGCCACCTCCCAGGTCGCCGGGAACTGCCTCCAGCTGTGGGGCGACAACGTCACCGGCAACGACGTCCCCTACCTGGAGGCGGAGAACCTCCAGGGGCGCCCATACGACGCCAACGGCATGTACAGCGGCCAGTCGCTCACAACGGACAGCGTCGACTACGGACGGGGAAACAACACGAATCTCAATCCGCACCTCGCCCAGACCGAGCCCGCGATCCCGGCCAACATGGCCTGGGACACGCGCCGCAACAGCAACTTCCTCGACGTCGCCCCCACCCCCTAGCGAACTCTGAGCCCGGGCCACCGGCCGGCGGCGGCCCAGGCTCGACGGAGGGTCACCAACTCAGGCGTCGCACCAGGAGGTTTCCGGCGCGGTCGCGCACCGTCAGCCGGGCCGCGCGCACCGAGGCCGGCAGCTTCAGGTCGGCGGTGCGGTTGCCCGCGATCAGCACGGGCCGCTTCTGTCTCACCCCCCGCCCCGAGAACGCCACGAACGCCTTCTCGCTGAGCCGCAGCCTCAGCACGTTCCCCGTCGTCGAGAGCATGAGGAGCCGCGGGCGAACGTTGTCGACCTTGAGCCGGAACGACCGGACACATGCCTGCTGTCCGTGGACGAGCACGATCACCTTGAGCCGGGAGGCGTGGTTCGAGCGCAGGCGTTTCGTCGGGACGACGAGCAGGAGCACACCCCGGGTGCGCTCGCGGCCGACGGCGACGACCTTGCCCGATCCCGTCACCACCTTGCCGGTGATCGCGGCTGCGTTGCTCGTCTTCAGCACGAGGCGCACACGCCCGTGCACCCAGCCCTTCGGAACAGGCTTGCCGAAAGAGCATGCTGCGAAGGGCTTTCCGCCGGTAGAGGACGGCAGACGGCAGCCCGGGGCGCAGGCGGCCGGGGTGCTCGAGAACTTCGCCGCCAGATCCAGCGCGAGCTCCTTCACCGCGTAGTTCGGGCTCAGGTTGTCCTCGAATGCATCGGCGTCAAGCCCGGAGTAGACGACGAGTCCGGTGTGGTCGCCGATCACGCCGTATGTCCAGGCAATCGGCCAGCCGCCCTGCGGGATGTCCTTGTTCGCCCCGGCGAGAGCCGGCACCCAGCCCTTGGTGCCGAGCTTCATCGCGCTCATGTCGTTGATCATGTTCCGGTCGGTCACGAGCTGATTCGGATCGAGGTAGTACGGGCTCTTCGGATTCGAGCTCGCGAGGAAGTTGTCGCCGCCGGGGAACGAGACGACGGAGCCGTTCGACTTGCCGTTCTCGCCACTCGCGTCGGTCGAGAACGGCCGGACGAAGGACCCGTAACTCTGGGGGCCAGTGCCGTCGGAGTCCCAGATCAGCACCTTCTTCGTGTGCGCGAACGTGTCGATCGCCTGCTGCGCGGTCGCCGACAGGTCGCTCCAGCGGATCCCGTACAGCAGCACGGTGTCGTACTGCTTCAGCAGGGTGCCCGTGACCTGATCGCGGGGAACCTGGGTGAAGTGGTAGCCGGACAGCTGCTGATCGGACACGGGCAGCGCCGGAACGCCGTAGTAGCCGGGGTAGCGCGGCGGGTTGAAGCCCGGGATCACGGCCACCTGGCTGCTCGGGCCCGTCGCCTGCGCCGCGCCTGCGCTGCGCCGGCTGTCCTGAAGCAGCGCGACCGAGAGCACCAGCGCCGCCAGCCCACCGATGACGATGCGCACGATACGCCTCCTGAAATGAGTCGGGGTCCCGCTACGCCCGCGGATCCGGCCGGCCGTAGTCGAGCCGGTATTGCCTGCTCAGACAGCGCGCAAACGCCGCGGCTCACCGCGGAGACGCGTGAGCGAGTTGCTGCTCGCGCTCGCGGAGCTCGGTGCGGCGGATCTTGCCGGTGAATCACACGCGACCGCAACCAAGAGAGCGGAGAGACGGGGGCAATTCGCTGTTACCGTCGCTGCCGTGGCGAAGGAGATCGAGCTGCGGCGGCACACCGACGCCGACGGGGACGTCCTCACCGATGCGGGAGTCGAGGCAGCGCTCGCGATCGGCGCACAACTGCGCGGCGGCTACCACCTCGCGGTCTCGAGCGGCGCCCAGCGCGCCACCCAGACGCTCGCCTGCTTCCTCGCCGCCCTCGGCCAACGGATAGCGGCCGGCGTCGTGATCGAGCCCGGCCTGCGCTCGACGGTGGAGGACCGCTGGCGCGCCGCCTACGAGCAGGCCGGCAGTGGCGCCCTCGACGCCCTCCGCGAGGCCGACCCCGAACTCGTCGCCGACGACGCGGGGCGGCTCGGCGCCGCGCTGCGCCGCATCCTCGACCGCTTGCCCGAGGGCGGTCGCGCCCTCGCCGTCGGCCACAGCCCGACCAACGAGGCCGCCGTTCTCGGGCTCACCGGCGAGCTCGTGCCGCCGCTGGCCAAGGGAGCCGGCGTCGTCGTGTCCACCGAGGACGACCGGTACCAGGTCGAAGCCCTCGCTTGACGCCCGTCGGCGCATCGCTCAACGACTGGTCTTCCACGCAATCCGATCGGCAGCCCGCAACGTAGGTCCCGGCGCCAGCTACAGGAGGTGTCGCATGTCCGTCGCACGCTCCGCGCGCGTCGCCGTCCTCACAACGGCCGTCCTGCTCACCGCCAGCGCCGTTGCCGCCTCCGCCGCCGCTCCGACATGGCAAGTCGTCGCCAGCCCGAATGCGACCAGCGACGACCTGAACAACCTCGCCGGCGTCGCCGCGATCACTCCGAACGACGTCTGGAGCGTCGGCTTCTTCCGCCGCTCCGTCTATCGCACGCTCGCGGAGCACTGGAACGGGACGGGCTGGTCGATCGTCCGCACGCCCAACGCCGGTCCCGGCTGGAATTTCCTCTCCGGCGTCTCCGGAAGCTCTTCCACCGACGTCTGGGCGGTCGGTCGCTTCGTCCGTGGGAGCGTCGAACGGACGCTCGCGCTGCATTGGAGCGGCGCCGGCTGGAGCGTCGTCCCGACACCGAACGTCGGGAGCTTTGACAACCAGCTCGCAGGCGTCGTCGCGCTGTCATCCACCGATGCCTGGGCGATCGGCTGGCGCCGCGACGCCGGAGGCGCCTTCCACACCCTCGCCCAGCACTGGAACGGGGCGAGCTGGAGCGTCGTGACGACGCCCGACCTCGGCGGCCAGGGCCGGCTCACGGCGGTCGCCGCGGTCTCGTCGAGCGACATCTGGGCGTTCGGCGCGGCGGGTAACGAGGACGTACCTATCGCGGAGCACTGGAACGGTGCGAGTTGGCAACTCGTCTCAACACCGGGAGGGATCGGCGAGGCTTCGTTCCAGGGAGGGACGGCGATCGCGACGAACGACGTCTGGGCGATCGGCACCCGAAACTCGGGCACGGCAAGCCTCGCCGAGCACTGGAACGGAAACGCATGGAGCGTCGTCGCCACGCCCAATCCCTCAGGCAGCACGAACACCACCTTCGAGGCGGCCGCTGCCCTGTCGTCCACGCACGTGTGGGCGGTCGGCGTCTCGAGCAGCGCCCCTGCAGGTTCGATCCCGCAGACCCTGACCGAGCGGTGGAACGGCACCAGCTGGAGCATCGTCCCAAGCCCGACCCCGAGCACCGCTGGCGGCGAACTGAACGGCGTCGCTGCACTGGCCCCGAGCACGCTCTGGGCCGTCGGCGAGACGCACCCACCCGACTTCTCGGGCCACGATCACACGCTCGTGCTCGAAACCACCGGCGGTTGATCGCCGCCGACAATCAGTTCAGGAGCGGTGAACGTGCGATGCGCCGAGTGGCGCCGATCCCTCGTGCGGTCAGGAGGGCACGTCCCCGGTCGGTATCTCGCCCCTTTCGTAACCGGGCGTTATTGGCGAGTCAACGTGCCGCCGCCGCAAGCTTCCTGACCCTTCGCTGTACCTAGGCGAGACGGCACGATCCCGTCCTCCCCTGAACGGCCGGGTTCCCTAGTACCTGCAGCTCGTCCAGCCGTAACAGGAATGGTCGCATCGCTTCTGTATACCCCTGGTTCGTCTCGATTGCCGCCAAACGGGACACACGTCCGACGAACAATCCGTTTGGCACTTCAGTGCGTAGGTCCAGGGTTCAGCGAGGAAAGGGAGGGAGCTATGCGCAGGTTGCTTATCGTTCTGACAGTGGTTTCCATGCTGTTCTTGGGCGTCGGCGTCGCCCTTGCGGACAGCACGGGAAACCAAGGTCAACCCAACCAGAGTTGCGAGGACCAGCCGAGCGCACCAGGCGGTCAAACGGAGGGCAGCAACCCTGGCTCGCCGTTCGCGGGAGGCGTCTCCGATAGCCACTACGCGGGGAGCGCACCGCAGAACTCGAACAATCCGAAGTCGGTTTCGCAGTACGACGTGGCCTGCTTCCAGGTCTCGAACCACAGCTAGCAGGTTCGCCAACGTGATCCGGCCCGCCTGGGCGGGCCGGATCACAGGTCATGTGCGCGCCCTGCTTCTGGTGCCAGTCCTGAGGCTCGCCCTCCTCGAACCCACGACCTTCTGCATGGCAACGCGACTTTCACTGTCACCGTGTGCCGGCTCGTTGCGCCGTGTGCAGGCATGGAGCGAGATCGCCGCGCGCTAGGGATGCAGCAGGCGGCAGGAAACGGCCCCGCGCGGAAGCCAAACGCTTGCACGCCGCTTGCAGGGAACCCGGAGACAATCGGTAGTACTCATCGGCACTCGGTACGGCTCACCGAGGCCGAGTTGCCACCTCGGGAGCCAGGGCTAGGCGGACCGCCGCGTCTTGGTCGAGTTGGCTTCCTTCGGCGTGGTACTCGGCGAAAGCGTTCGCGGTCAGACGTTCCCGCAGGCGTACTGAGGTCCGCTCAGTGGCCTCGATTTCGATCGGATTGTTGACGGCGCCCAGCTTCTTCAGGAGCGCTTCAGACGCCCCGAGCAGACGTGCCGCACGCACCGGATCGGCACCTGCGACTGCCTCTGCGAGCCGGGTGAGTGGTAAGGCGATGAAGAGTGTCATGCCGAGGTCGTTCGCCATCCGGATCCCCGTTGCCAGCGATTCGGCGGCCTCTCCGAGTTCGCTCAACTCGAGTAGCGCGACGCCGCGGTTGAGGTGTGAGATTGCTTCGCTCGCGGGGTTGACCTCCCGCCCGGTCTCAATCCCCTGTGCGGAGAGCGCGACCGCGTCCGACCAGCGGTGCTCGTTGAGGGCAAGGTCGGCGAGATTCACGAGGACCCCCGCCAAGAGTGCGTCGGCATCCGCGGTTTCGAGGAGCGCGAGGGCTTCCGCGAGTAACACATGCGCCGTTGCGTAGTCGCCGGAGTTTAGGGCCACAGACGCCCCATCGCGCAGAGCAGCCGCAAGAACGCAGCTGTCGCCGGTCCGGCGGGCGGTGTTCACCGCAGCGTCGGCCTCGGCCGCTGATCCAGCCAAGTCGCCGCGCCAACGGACGAGCGTCGAGAGGCCAGTCTGTAGCTTCGCGGCCGTCTCGTCGACGACCGGCGAGACCGAGAGGGCAAGCCGAAGCCAGCGCTCACCTTCCGTGATCAGTCCCTGGTACTCGAAGAACTCGCGCAACGACGCGGCTAGATCCCGGAACTCGCCCTCCCGCTCACGCCGGAGCGTCGCGAGGGCAATGCGCAGGTTCTGCAAGTCGGCCGCGAGACGCGAGTACGCGGCGGGGTCGATGCGTTGAGGCGACCCTTCTGCGTCGCGCGCGTACGCGAGGAAGAAGCGGGCGTGACGAAGAGCGACATCTTCCTCGTGACCGAGCAGGGCGAGCCTCGACTGCGAATATTCTCGGATCGTCTCCAGCATCCAATAGCGCGGCTCCCCATCGGGATCGTCGCGACGTCGGAGCAGGCTCTTCTCCAGCAGCGAGGTGATGCCCTCCAGGGTTTCGATGCCGAGTTCGCCGTTCAAGTCGCAGACAGCGTGTGCGGCCTCGAGACGGCAGCCGCCGACGAAAAGACCGAGGCGCCCGAACAGGACCTGCTCGTCGGGGGTCAGCAGGTCGAAGCTCCACTCGATCGTCGCGCGAAGCGTCCGCTGGCGCTCGTCGGCATCGTGCAGCCCGCTGGTGAGCAAGCGCAGCCGGTCGTCGAGCCGGCCGAGAAGCGCCTGTGGAGAGAGCGTGCGGCTGCGGGCGGCGGCAAGTTCGATCGCCAGCGGCAGACCTTCGAGGCGGCGGACGATTTCCGCGACCGTCGGCGCGTTGTCGGCGGTGAGCGCAAAGTGCGCGTCGGCGGCCTGGGCTCGGCCCGCGAAAAGGCTGACGGCGTCGTTCTGCTTCAGAGTCCTTTCGTCGTGGTCGGGAACGGCCAGCGGCGGCACCTCGTAAAGCCACTCGCCGCTGATGCGCAGCGCCTCGCGGCTCGTCGTCAGAACCCGAACCTGCGGTGCGGCCCGGAGAATCGCCGCCGTGAGTCCGCGCGCCTTGGTGAGCACGTGCTCCAGGTTGTCGAGCACGAGCAACAGCTGCTTCTCCGCCAGGTACCGGCCGAGGGTGTCCTCGATCGGCTCTCCAGCTTCTTCGCGCAGCCCGAGCGTCTGCGCCATCGTCGCCGCCGCAAGATCCGGGTCGCGGAGCGGCGCGAACGGCACCCAGTACACGCCGTCGCGAAAGTCCTCGACCGTATCGGCAGCCGTCTGCAACGCCAACCGCGTCTTCCCGATCCCTCCCGGCCCCGTCAGCGTCAGCAGCCGCACCCCGTCGCGCGCGAGCAGCTCCCACACCGCCGTGAGCTCGCAGTCACGCCCGATGAACGCTGTCGGGACCACGGGCAGGTTGTTTGGCCGGTTTCCAAGCGTCTTCAACGCAGGAAACTCCTTCCGCAGCCCGGGAACCAGAAGCTGGTACAGCGGCTCCGGCTGCAACAGATCCTTCAGTCGGTGCGTTCCCAGCTCACGCATCGCCACCCGCCCACCGAGCCACCCTTGGGTCGCCTTCGTCAGCAGTACCTGTCCGCCGTGCCCGGCCGCCATGACACGAGCCGCCTTATGCACATCCATTCCCACGTACTTCGGCGGCGCTGCCAGCGGCTCGCCGGTGTGGATCCCCATCCGCACACGGATCTCGCCCTCCTCAGGCCAGTCCGCCGCTGCCAGTGCCCGCTGAGCCTCTGCCGCGGCCACAACCGCCTCCTGGGCACTCGCGAAGGCAACGAAGAAGGCATCGCCCTCGTAATCGACCTCGTACCCACCGCGGCCATCGAAGGCCTTCCGCAGCAGCTGCCGATGTAGGTCAAGCGCCCCGGCGTAGCGCTCCGCGCCCAGCCGCTCCACGAGCCGGGTCGAGCCCTCGATGTCCGTGAAGAGCAACGTCACCGTTCCCGTCGGCTGGTCCGCCACCGGACGAGTATCGCGCTGCCGGGAGCAACCGCCAACACTCGGCTCGGCTCTGTCGGCGCCCGAACAGAGCCGGCGTCGCCGGCGCAAACGATGGCCGCCCCCAACGCTCCTAGCGTCCCTCCACGCAGCGAGGAGGAAACGATGGCAACCGACACTCACCCATCAGACGCAAGCTCTCTTCAAGGGGCTGAACTGCCGCGAGGCCGAAGGATCGAGTTCGTCTGCGATACCCGCAGCAAAGACACGCTCGAGCTACCCGTCGCCCCGGCCCAGGCTCGCGACCTCTTTCTCCTCCACCCGTAAAAGAAGGGGGCAACAAAAAGCCCTGTCACCAGGGCTTTCAAGAGCGGATGATGGGACTCGAACCCACGACCTTCTGCATGGCAAGCAGACGCTCTAGCCAACTGAGCTACATCCGCGTGGGCGGCCAGTATAGCCCCGCTTCTCAGCGACCGGCCGCGTCGAGAGCCTCGTTCACGAGCCGGTCGGCGAGCTCGTTCTGCTCCCGCCGGACGGCCGTGTAACGGACCTTGCCGACCCGCCGCGCGAGCCGGGCCGCCTCCAGCGAGAGCCCCCGGAGAGCTTCGTTCTTGACCCTGTACTCGCCGTTCATCTGCTTCACGAGCAACTCTGAATCGGAGACGACCTCGACCTCGCCCACGTGCAACTCGGCGGCGCGCTCGAGCCCGGCGACGAGCGCGCTGTACTCCGCCACGTTGTTCGTCGCCACGCCGATCGCCTCACCGTGCGCCGCCAGCACCGTTCCGTCCTCCGCCTCGAGCACGTACGCGAACGCGGCCGGCCCCGGATTCCCCCGGGCGCCGCCGTCTGTGAAGAGACGCGTCTTCACGAGACGAGCTCGTAGATGTCGAACGCCGGTTCCTCGTATGGATGCGCACGACGGAGCGCGGCGATGACCTCGTCCTGCCGCTCGACGGGGAAAACGGTCTCGAGCCGCAGCTCGGCGACCCGCTCTTCACGCCCGGCCTCGCCGACGCTAGGCGACGTCCCCTCGGCGCCGAGGAAGGTTCCGGTTCCCTGTGTGTACCACGAGCAGCGCTCGTAGCGGCCGATCCGGCCCGCCCCTGCGGAGAAGAGAGCGTCGCGCACGACGTCGAGCGCCTCGCGCGGCACGAAGACGATTAGCTTGCGGTTCACGCGGGCACCGGATCGAAGTGGCGACGATGCACGTGCAACCGAGGCCGACGCCGGCCGAACGCGCGGCGGAGCGGATCGACGTCGAAGTCGACGAGGCGCTCACGGTTCTCGCCGCGACCCTCGAAGACTGGGCCGCTCCACGGCAGCAGTGGGAGCTCCAGCTCCGCGAGGGCCACGACTCGGGCCGCGCGAACAACGTCGAGGCGCGCCTCCTCTACGTCGACGGCGCGCAGACCTCTACCCTCTCGTTCCGGCTCGACCAGCTCGACGCTGCCGACGATGTCGGCGAGGAGCTCGTTCTCCGCTTCGAAGAGCGGGACGGCATCGCGAAGCTCGCCCGCTGCGACGCGAACGGGCTCCACATCGAGCTCTTCCACATCCTCACCTTCACATAGACCGCAGCTCGGTCTACGGCTCGGTGTCGATCTGGGCGCGCTGCAGCCGGCCGGAGTAGTCGACGTAGATCGACTTCCACTCCGTGAACACGTCGAGCGCCGCCTGGCCCGCCTCGCGGTGGCCGTTGCCGGTGTCCTTCGTGCCGCCGAACGGCAGGTGCACCTCGGCACCGATCGTGCCCGCATTGACGTACGTGATCCCGGCCTCGAGGTCCCGCATCGCGCGAAACGCGGCGTTGACGTCCTGCGTGAAGATCGAGGAGGAGAGGCCGTACTTGATCCCGTTCGAGACGCGGATCGCCTCGTCGAGATCGCGCACCGGGATGAGCGCGGTGGTCGGGCCGAAGATCTCCTCCTGCGCGATCCGCATCTGCGGGTCGACGTCGGCGAAGATGGTCGGCCGGTAGAAGAAGCCCTTGCCGAGGTCGCCGTCGCCCGCGACCTCGCCGCCGGTGAGGAGCTTCGCGCCCTCGTCCCGGCCGATCTCGGTGTAGGAATGGATCTTCTCGAGGGCGGTGCGGTTGATGACGGGGCCGATGTCGGTGTCGTCCTCCCAGCCCGGCCCGAGCCGCAGCTGCTCGACGCGCTCGACGAGGCGCGACTGGAGCTCGTCGTACGCGCCGCGCTGCACGATCACGCGCGACGCCGCCGTGCAGCGCTGGCCCGAGGTGCCGAACGCCGACCAGAGGATCCCGTCGACGGCGAGCTCGAGGTCGGCGTCGTCGAGGACGACGATCGCGTTCTTGCCACCGAGCTCGAGGTGAACGTGCGTGAGCGTCTCCGCCGCCGCCTTCAGCACCTCGACTCCGGTCTCGCGGGAGCCGGTCAGCGTGATCACGCGCACGTCGGGGTGCCGCACGAGCCGGTCGCCGACGGTGCCGCCTCCCCCGTGCACGATGTTGACGACGCCGCCCGGGATCCCCGCCTCGGCGAGGAGCTCGACGAAGCGTTCGGCGAGCGCGGGCGTGTCTGACGCCGGCTTGAGGACGACGGTGTTGCCGCAGACGAGTGCCGGGATGAGCTTCCACGACGGGATCGCGACGGGGAAGTTCCACGGTGTGATCGCGCCGACCACACCGATCGGCTGGCGGACGCTCATGTTCCACTTGTCGCGCAGCTCGGACGGCGTCGTATGGCCGAAGAGGCGCCTGCCCTCGCCGGCCATGTAGTAGGTGATGTCGATCGCCTCCTGGACGTCGCCGCCCGCCTCGGCCTTCACCTTCCCCATCTCGCGCGTCATCAGGTCGGTGAGCGCGGGCTTCTCCTGCTCGAGCAGGCGCGCGAGCCGGAAGAGGATCTCGCCCCGCTTCGGCGCCGGCACCAGCCGCCAGTCCGCGAACGCCTCCTTTGCGACCGCGACGGCGCGGTCGACGTCCTCGACGCCGGAGCGTGGGAAGACGCCGATCGTCTCCCCGTTAGCCGGGCTCGTGCTCTCGAAGGTCTCGCCGGAAGTGGCGTCCACCCACTCGCCGCCGATGAAGTTCTTGAAGGTCTGCTTCGTAGTCGTCGCCATGCGGCGAGACTAGCTCACGTCCGGACGAAGAGCTTCGCTCTTCGTCCGGGGACTAAGGAACTCCGGGCCGGGGAGACCGCGCTCTCGCCCGCGCGGAGTTCCTTATCCCAGCGAGCGGGTGCGCAGCACCCGCGAGCTACTCCGGAGGAGTGTCCACGTCCGGGAACGTGCCGGGATGGGCGCGGCGGCGGTCGCGGACGGTCCGCTGCTCCACGTCCTCGAGCCGCGCCTCCCCTTCCTTCCGACGATCGGGCCCGTCGCGGCGGTCGACGATGACGGTCACGTTCGGGTTGTCCTTGTAATAGTCGACCATCTTGTCGTACAGCTCATCGGCGAGTTCGCGTGGGATGACGCAATAGATCACGGCGCGTTGATTGTAGGCCGGGAATCGGCCGATAGCGCCCCCCGGGGGCGGTATAAGGGGCACATGCTGCGCCGACACCTTTGGTGGCTCGCGCCGCTCGCCGGAGCGGCGGTCGCCGGGGGAATCGTCGCGGCCGTCTCCCTCGGAGGTGGCGGCTCGTCGTCGACGTCCGCGCCCAAGACGAGTCACGCTCGCCTCCGGCCCGCCGCGGCCGCGCTCGCGTTCCAGCAAGCCATCACGGCGGTCGTTCACGAGCTGTCGCCGTCCGTCGTCCAGATCCAGAGCCCGCAGGGCCTCGGCTCGGGAATCGTCTTCGACTCGAACGGCGACATCGTCACGAACAACCACGTCGTCGGCAACGGCTCCGGGTCGTTCACCGTCACGGCCGGAGCGCATTCCTATGGGGCGTCGCTCGTCGGCCGCTTCGCGCCGGACGACCTGGCCGTCGTGCGCGTCTCGGGCGCGGATCTGACGCCGGCGTCGTTCGCGGACTCCAGCACGCTCGAGGTTGGGGACGTCGCGATCGCGATCGGCAACCCGCTCGGCCTGCGCTCGAGCGTCACCGACGGCATCGTCAGCGCCTTCCGGCAAGGGGTCTCCGAGGGCAACGGCGTCGCGCTACCGCTCATGATCCAGACAAGCGCTCCGATCAACCCGGGCAACTCGGGTGGCGCGCTGGCCGACCTCGAGGGGCGCGTGATCGGGATCCCCACTCTGGCCGCGACGGATCCCGAGCTCGGCGGCGGCACGGCGCCGGGCATCGGCTTCGCGATCCCGAGCAACCTCGTCAAGGACATCGCCTCGCAGATCATCCGCTTCGGCCACGTCGTCAGGTCGCACCGCGCCTACCTCGGCGTGGCGATCGGCGACACCAACGGCTCCGGCGTCTACGTGCAGAGCGTCACGTCCGGCGGCCCCGCAGACAAGGCGGGGCTCAGCGCGGGCGACGTGATCACCTCGGTGAACGGCCACGAGACACCGACGGTGGACGCGCTCACGAGCGCCCTCTCCGAGCTCAAGCCGGGAACGACGATTCAGCTCGGGATCGAGACGCAGCGCGGCGCGCACAAGACCTTGCGCCTCACGCTCGGCACCTTCCCGGGAACGCGCTAGAGGCGGGCGATCTCGGGCACGAGCCGGCCCTCGTCCTCGACCTGCGCGTTCCACTCCTTGAAGCCGTCGTCGAGCTCGTCGAGCTCGTGGCCGCGCCGCTCGAGCCGCACGGGTTGTGCCGATTCCGGACTCACCCGGTACTGGTACCAGGAGAGCTCCCACGCGACCGTCACCGCGAGCTCGCCCGACGTGCCGGAGAGCGGGACGATGCTCGCATTGGGCTCGCCGAGGCTCTTCGCGATCCCGCCGACGGTGCGCCGGTAGGCGCTGCCGTTGAAGAGATCCGCGGCCTCGAGAAGTGCGACCTCGTTGTCGGACAGCCTGCGCAGGATCGGCTCCTGCTGCGCGAGCGCGCCGTCGTCGGCCGCGCGCGTCAGGCCGAGGAGCTCGACGAGATTGCGCTTGCGGCGACGGCGGCGACCGCCCTCGAGCGTCGGCGTCGTGGGAGTGCCCTCCTTGATCCACCCCGCCTCGACGGCCAACTCCTGGCAGAGCGGGCAGACGTCCACGAGCTCCGCGCCGTCGGCAGGCGAGAAGCTCACCGCGCGCTCGCCCATCAGGAGCGTCCGCTCGCAGACGGCGCACGACCGCGTCGTTGCGATCTTCGTGACCCTCATCTAGCTGCCGAGTTTAGCCAGGCTTGCCCAGGATCCTCCCAAATCGCTAATGTGTCTTACATGTGTCTTTTACATGTAGCACCCCGGTGAGAGGGCCGCGGTCCCGCCGTCACCACCACGGGGGCTGGCGTGTGCTCGCGCGCGTCGAACGCTTCGCCGAGCCGGCTTTGCTCCTCCTCCTGCGCGAGCGGCCCGCTCACGGGTACGACCTGCTCGAGCGGCTGCCGGAGCTGACGGGCGAGGCGCGCGTGGAGATGGGCAACGTCTACCGGCTCCTGCGCGCGCTCGAGGAGGAGGGCCTCGTCTCGTCGGAATGGGACGCCTCCTCCTCCGGCCCCGCAAAGCGCCGCTACGCCATTACGCCCGCCGGGGAGCGACTGCTCGACCACTGGGCCGAGGCGCTGCGCCGGTCGCAGGAGCGGACGGCGCGCTTTCTCGGACGTTACGAGGAGAGGAGGTGAAGATGCACCACCGTCACCATGGCTGGGGCGGCCGCGGCGCGCGGATGTTCTTCCGCGGCGGCTTCCCGAGCCGGCACGAGCTGCTCGAGCGGCTGGAGTCCTACCAGCGCGACCTCGAGCAGCAGCTCGCCGACATCGCCGACGTGATCGCGCACCTGCGCGACCGCGACGAGGGCCAGCCCCAGCAGCAGGCATGACAGGTCCCGAAGGGCCACGTCCCGGTGCCAGGCACCAGGACGTGGCTCGAAGGGACAGGCACGAAGCCAGAAGAGCCCGCTGTGCGGCGAAATCCTGTTCGAGCAGGTCCGCTTCGGACCTGTCTCGGTGCCTGGCACCGGGACCGGTCCGCTTAGGACAGGTCTGCGATGCGCCCGCCGCGGCGAGCGCGCGCGCCTCAGGCGTGCGCCGCTTCCTGCTCCCGCTTCGTCTGCTCGATGATCTTCTGCGCGACGTGCGCCGGCACCTCCTCGTAGCGGAGGAAGTGCATCGAGTAGTCGCCGCGGCCGCCGGTCATCGAGGTCAGCGCCTGCGAGTACGTGAGGATCTCGGCCATCGGCACCTCGGCCTTGATCATCGTCATCCCGGCGGCGGGCTCCATTCCCTGCAGCCGCCCGCGCCGCGAGTTGAGGTCGCCGTTGACTGCACCCACCGCGTCCTCCGGCACCGTGACCTCGAGCTGCATGATGGGCTCGAGCAGGACAGGATCCGCCTTCTGGTACGCCTCCTTGAAGGCCATCGAGCCGGCGATCTTGAACGCCATCTCCGAGGAGTCGACGTTGTGCTCCATCCCGTCGACGAGCAGGACGCGCACTCCCTGCACCGGCGCCCCCGCGAGCTCCCCGTGCTCCATCGCCTCGCGCACGCCCTTGTCGACGGCCGGCCGGTAGCTCTGGGAGATGACGCCGCCGACGATCTTGTCGACGAACTCGTAGCCCAGCTCGCCGTTCTCCGCCGGCAGCGGCTCGAGCACGATCTCGCAGTCGCCGAACTGGCCGCGCCCGCCCGTCTGCTTCTTGTAGCGGTGCCGCGCGCGGGCCTCCTTGCGGATCGTCTCCTTGTACGGCACGCGGGGCGGATGCAGCTCGACGTCGACGTGGAAGCGCGTCTGCAGCCGGTCGACCGCGACCTCGACCTGCATCTGCGAGAGGCCAGAGAGCAGCTGCTCGCCGGTCTGTGGGTCGCGGCGGAGGAGCAGCGTCGGATCTTCCTCGTGCAGGCGCCGGAGACCGGTCGCCATCTTCTCCTCGTCGCCCTTCGCCTTCGGCGTGACGGCGAAGCTCATCACCGGCTCGGGGAAGTCGATGTGCGGCGGCTCGACCGCGACCTCGTGGTCGACGAGCACGTCGCCCGTGACGACGTCCTTCAGCTTCGCCACCGCTCCCAGGTCGCCGATGCAGAGCGCCTCGACCGGCTCGGTGTCCTTGCCCTGGAGGAGAAGCACCTGGCCGAGCCGCTCCTTGGCGTGGGTGCGCGGGTCGACGAGTGTCGTGTCGCCCGAGACCGGGCCGGCGAGCACGCGGAAGCAGCTGATGCGGCCGGTGAACGGATCGGCGATCGTCTTGAAGACGAAGACGGCCTGCTTCGCGTCGCCGAACTCGATCGTCGTCCCCTTCCGCGCCGGCGACGGGACGCCCTCGACGAGAAGATCGAGGAGCGCGGTCGTGCCGAGGTTCTTCGTCGCGACGCCGCAGCCGACGGGGTAGAGCTCGTCGCGCGTCACCGCCTGCTTGAGCGCTTCCGCGACGGCCGCCGGATCGAGCTCCTCGCCTTCGAGGTACCGAGCCATCAGGTCCTCGTCGGTCTCGACGACCGCGTCGAGGAGCTTCTCGCGGTGCTCCTGCACGAGGTCGGAGACGGAGTCGGGGATCGGCTGCGGCCCGCCCTCGCGCCCGCCGGCGGGGTCCATGAACGCGCACATGTGGAGAAGGTCGACGATGCCGGTCAGCTCGTGCTCGCTCCCGATCGGGAGCTGGATCGCGACGCAGCGGTCCGACAACTGCTGCCGCGCAGCCTCGAGCACGCGGAAGAAGTCGGCACGCTCGCGGTCGAGCATGTTGACGACGAGGACACGCGAGAGCTCCTGCTGCTCGGCCCGCTGCCAGACACGCGACGTGTTGACCTCCACGCCCATCACGCCGCTCAGGACGAGGACTACTCCCTCGACCACGCGCAACGCCGCATACGTATCGGCCTGGAAGCCTGCATCGCCGGGGGTGTCGACGAGGTTGATCTTGCGGTCCTTCCACTCGAGGTGACAGAGCGAGCCGGAGAGAGACATGCTCCGTCGCTGCTCGTGCTCGTCCCAGTCCGACACCGTGGTGCCCTGCTCCACGTTCCCGAGGCGGTTCGTCTTCCCGGCCTCGAAGAGCAGTGCCTCGACGAGCGACGTCTTCCCGACACCGCGGTGGCCGGCGACTGCGATGTTGCGGATCTTCGTGGGCTCGATGACAGGCATCGGGGGCGTGTCCTCCTCGGTCGTTTCGAGCCGCATCGTATCCCCGCCGGCGCCCGGGTTCGCGCCCTGAAACGTGCCGAGGTCCGTCCTATGATCGGAGCATGCGCGCTCTGCTCGCCGTCGGCCTCCTGCTCGCCGTCGCCGGCTCCGCCGCTGCCTCCAACCGTCCGCTATTCCGCCGTGCCGACGGCACCGCGATCGTCTTCCCCCGCATCGTGCGAGCGTGGTGCGACCGGAAGAACCTGCATGTGTTGACCATCGGACGACTCCAGCAGTCGCGCTGGCAGCTCGAAGTCGCGCGGAAGCACGTCCGCTCCGGACGCGTCGTCCGGTTCAGCTGGCGCAACGCGAACGGGATCGGCGTCTTCGTGTTCGACGCGACGACGCGCAACGAGGCGTCGGAGGGAGCCGAGGGCACGCGCGGCGTCGTCTCGGTTCGCCATGCGACGTGCCGTCGCGGCGGACGGCTCGAGATCGGCCTGTCGGGGACGATTGCGAGCGAATTCTCCGACGGAAAGCCCGTACGCTCGGCGGGCACGTATCGCGGCAAGGTCGGGTCGAGGCCCTACTAGGGACGCGTCGGCACGGACTAGATCGCGGCGGCGGCGCCGGCCGACGCGATGTGCGCTTTCAACCGGAGGATCGCCTTCGTGTGGAGCTGCGAGACGCGCGACTCGGTGACGCCGAGCACCTCGCCGATCTCGCGCAGGGTCAGCTCCTCGTAGTAGTAGAGCGTGACGACGAGCTTCTCGCGCTCGGGGAGGCGCGCGATCGCGTCGGCGAGCGCCTCCTTCTGCTCCGTCACCGACAGGGTGCCCTGCGGGTCCGGCGCGCTCTCGTCCTCGATCGTGTCGATCAGGGCCACCTGGTCGCCGCCGGAGCCCGAGACGGTCCAGAGCTCGTCGAGCGCCGCGATCGAGGACCGGGCGATCTCGCCGAGGCTCTCCTCGAGCTCCTCCTCGGTGACCCCGAGCTTCTTCGCGATCTCGTCGTCGGTTGGCGCTCGGCCGAGGCGCGCCTCGAGCTCGCCGATCGCGCGCTCGATGTGGCGGGCGCGGGCGCGGACGGAGCGCGGCACCCAGTCCATCGACCGCAGCTCGTCGATGATCTGGCCCTTGATGCGAGCCATCGCGTACGTCTCGAACTTGACGTCCCGCGCCGGGTCGTAGCGCTCGATCGCGCCGATCAGTCCGAGCAGGCCGTACGAGACGAGGTCTCCCTCGTCGACATGAGCGGGCAGCCCGGAGCCGAGTCGGCCGGCGACGTACTTCACGAGCGGCGCATACGTGAGGATGAGGCGGTCGCGCAGCTTCTGGTCGCCGGTCCGCCGGAAGTCGAGCCAGAGCTGCTGCGTCTCGTCGGCCCGTGCCACGTCCGAGAGGATACGGCGTTTTCCGGCGGACTCCTCAGTGGCTCACCGCCGCCGGCGACGGAAGGCGCTCGCCGAGAGCGTCGCCAGCCACGCCGCGACCGTCGCCGCCGCGACGCCGACTAGAAGGCGGCGGGCGCCCGCCCCGCCCGCGAGCGCGTAGACGCTGACGGCGACCAGCGCGCCCGCGAGAACGGCGAACAGCAGTCCGAGCGCGTGCCGCTGCATCCGCCGAGGCTACTCGGGCCGCGACCCTCGAGCTCGCCCTCGTCCCGGAAAACGCCTCGGTACACTCGGTCGGAGCACAGGGGCGTAGCTCAGTTGGTAGAGCGGCGGTCTCCAAAACCGTAGGTCGGGGGTTCGAGTCCCTCCGCCCCTGCTACCCCGGCCCCGTTTCGAGTGCGAGCTGGCGGAAGTCACCGAGGCCGGAGACGCCGACGCCCACGAGCCGCAGCGCTCCCGGCCGGTCGCGAAGGCCGCGGTCGAGGAGGCTGCACGCGAGCTCGCCGATCATCTCCGCCGCATCGATTCCGGCCTCGAGCGACGTCGAGCGGCTGCGGATCGAGAAATCCGCGTAACGGAGTTTCGTCGTCACCGTCCGCGCCACCTGGCCGCGGCGCTGCAGCGCCGCGGCGACCTCGGCCGCCATGCCGCGCAGCTCGTCGTGGAGCCGCTCCCGGTCGGAGATGTCCCGCTCGAACGTGTTCTCGACGCTGAGCGAGATCCGCTCCGCGCCGAGCTCGAGGCCACGGGGGTCGACGCCGCGGGCGCGGTCGCGCAGCATCGTGCCGACGCTGCCGGGGAGCAGGCGGCGCAGCGCTTCGTCGGAGAGCACGGCGAGGCCCGCGATCGTCTCGATGCCGGCGCCCCGCAGCCGCTCCTCGGCCTTCGGCCCGACGCCCGGCAACCGCCGGACCGCGAGCGGCGCGAGGAACGCAGCCTCCCGCCCCGGCGGCACGACGACGAGCCCGCCCGGCTTCCGTGCGTCGCTCGCGACCTTTGCCACGACCTTGCACGGCGCCACGCCGAGCGAGCACGTCAGGCTCGTCCCCGCCCGCACGGCCGTCTGCACCGCCTCCGCCACGACCCGGGCGGCGAGGAAGTCTCCCGCCACCTCCTCTACGTCGAGGTAGCCCTCGTCCAGCCCGGTCTGCTCGACCGTCGGCACGATGCCGCGCACCATCTCCCAGACGGCTCGCGAGTACTCGCGGTACAGCGCGTGTCGCGGGCGGACGAAGACGGCGTGCGGACAGCGGCGCATTGCCTCTGCGGCACTCATGGCCGAGTGGATGCCGAAGGCCCGCGCAACGTAGTTGGCCGTGGCGACGACGCCGCGCCCTCGCGGGTCGCCGCCCACCACGAGGGGCTGCGTGCGGAGCTCCGGGTTCTCGAGCTCCTCGACGGCGGCGTAGAAGGCGTCGAGGTCGAGGTGCGCGACGATCACGCGAACAAATGTACGGGCCGCCGGTGACGGCGGCCCGTAGCCTCAGTAACTCAGTCCAGCCGTCAGGGGGACGCGGGAGCCGCCGCGGGGGCAGCCGGCACCGCGTCGCCGGCCGGCGCGTCGCCCTTCTCGTGTGGCCGCAGGAGGAGCATGTAGATCAGCCCGGCCACGGCGACGGCAACCGCCGAGACGATGACGATGTAGTTGTCATACCAGGCCGCTCCCGGCGTGCGCGGCCAGGAGAGGTTCACGATTGCGCCGACGCCGTAGGCGAGCGCGACGATGTTGAGTGGCAGGCCCCACCGGCCGAGCGTGAACGCACCGGCAGGTTTCCACCCGCGTGAGCGAGCCATGAGAGCTGCGAGCACGACGAGCTGGAAGCCGATGTAGATCCCGACCGTGGCGAAGTCGATGATCTTCGTGAGCGCGCTCGGCGAGTTGTAGGTCGCGAGGATGATCGCCGACGGGATCACGAAAGCCACGGCGACGGCCCACGGGGACATGTGAAAGCGCGGCGAGACGCGGGAGAGGAGCGAGCTGCCCGGTAGCACGCCGTCGCGGCCCTGCGAGAAGAGGAGCCTCGCCGAGGCGGCCTGGATGGCGAGGGTGCAGCTGACGAAGGCGAGCACGATCACGAGGAGTGCGAGCTTGTGCGCAGCCGTCCCGAACGACGCGGTGAAGACCGTGTTCACGGGGTCGGTGTCCTTGCCGCTCGTCACGTCGGTGATGCTTGGCACGGAGAGGGTCAACGCGAGAACGAGGAGGGCCGAGACCGCGCCGCCGACGCCGAGCGTCATGAGCATCGCGCGCGGGATCCGCCGCGATGGGCTCTTGACCTCCTCGGCGACGTCGCCGCACGCCTCGAAGCCGTAGAAGATCCAGATCGCCATCAGGCCGGCAGCGAGGAAGGCGCCGAGGTAGCCGCCGCTTCCGGTCGTCGCGCCCTGATGGTGGACGAGGACGCTCCATGCCTCGCGGTGCTTGAAGATCAGGAGGTAGAGCCCGATCACGACGGCGCCGATGATCTCGGCCACGAGCCCGACGAGCGCCGCCTTCGCGAGGAGCTGGGCGCCGAAGAGATTGATCACCGACGCGATCGCGATCAGGACGATCGCGGTCCCGATCACGAACCACTTCGTCGAGTTGGCGCCGAACAGATCGGCGACGTACGGGCCGGCACCGTAAGCGACCGCCGCGACGGTCACGAGCAACGCCCACGTGTACATCCATGCGGTGAACCAGCCGTAGCCCCGCCCGTTCAGCCGTCGTGCCCACTGGTAGATGCCGCCGGCGATGGGATATTGGGAGACGACCTCGCCGAAGACGAGCACGACCATCAGCTGGCCGGCGATGACGATCGGCAGAGCCCAGAACATCGCGCCGCCGCCTGTCGCGAGCGAGTAGGCATAAAGCGTGTAGATGCCCACCACCGGCGAGAGGTAGGTGAACCCAAGCGCGAAGTTGGGCCAGATGCCCATGACGCGGCTCAGCTGCTGCTTGTAGCCGAGCCGCTCGAGATACCGGACGTCGTCGTCGGAGGCGGCGTCGTGCCCTGGGTGAACGTCCATCCGTCCCTCCTTGGTAGGTGGTGAGGGTCGATCGTGCGCACATGCACGAGCGGCGGTCAAGGAGATTCTCGGCAGACCCCGGCGTTAGGCTCCGGCGGTGGCTGTCCTCACGACGCAGCTCGACCGGGACGCCGAGGAGTTCGCGCGCCGCCGCGAGCGGATGGAGGAGCTCGTCGCGGCGCTGCGCGAGCGAACGGCCCAGGTCGCGCGCGGCGGCGGCGAGAAGGCGACGGAACGGCATCGCTCGCGCGGCAAGCTGCCGGCCCGGGAGCGCGTCGACCGGCTCCTCGACCCCGGCACCGCCTTCCTCGAGCTGAACGCACTCGCGGCCTGGGAGCTGTACGGCGGCGAGGCGCCGAGCGCGGGCATCGTCACGGGGATCGGCGTCGTCGAGGGTCGCGAGTGCGTGATCGTCGCGAACGACGCGACGGTCAAGGGAGGCTCGTACTTCCCGCTCACCGTGAAGAAGCACCTGCGCGCGCAGGAGGTCGCCGAGCAAAACCGCCTCCCGTGCCTCTACCTCGTCGACTCGGGCGGCGCCTTCCTCCCGCTCCAGGCCGAGGTCTTCCCCGACCGGGAGCATTTCGGCCGGATCTTCTACAACCAGGCGCAGATGTCCGCGCAGGGCATCCCGCAGATCGCGGTCGTGCTGGGCTCCTGCACAGCTGGCGGCGCCTACGTGCCCGCGATGTCGGACGAGACGGTGATCGTGCGCGGCACCGGGACGATCTTCATCGGCGGCCCACCGCTCGTGAAGGCGGCCACCGGCCAGGACGTGACGGCGGAGGAGCTCGGTGGCGCCGACGTCCACGCCCGGCGCTCCGGCGTCGCCGACCACTATGCGACCTCCGACGAGCACGCGCTCGCGATCGCGCGCGGGATCGTGCGGAACCTCGACCGCCGCGCCCCCGACCCGACCTGGGACGTCGCGGAGCCCGAGCCCCCGGCCCTCGAAGCGTCCGACCTCTACGGGCTGATTCCGGAGGACTTCCGCCACCAGGTCGACCCGCGTGAGCTGATCGCACGCATCGTCGACGGCTCACGCTTCCAGGAGTTCAAGCAGCTCTACGGGGAGACGCTCGTGACCGGCTTCGCCCGGCTCGAGGGCTTCCACGTCGGGATCCTCGCGAACAACGGCGTCCTCTTCGCGGAATCGGCGCAGAAGGGCGCGCACTTCATCGAGCTCTGCTGCAAGCGCAGGATCCCGCTCGTCTTCCTGCAGAACATCACCGGCTTCATGGTCGGCACCGAGTACGAAGCCGGCGGGATCGCGCGGGACGGAGCGAAGCTCGTGATGGCGGTGGCGAACGCCCAGGTTCCCAAGTTCACGGTCGTCACCGGCGGCTCCTTCGGGGCCGGCAATTACGCGATGTGCGGCCGCGCCTACGGGCCGCGACAGCTCTGGATGTGGCCGAACGCGCGCATCTCGGTCATGGGCGGCGAGCAGGCGGCGACGGTGCTCGCCATGGTCGGCGACGTGGATGAGGACGAGATCCGGGACAAGTACGAGTCCGAGGGGAACCCCTACTACTCGACGGCGCGGCTGTGGGACGACGGGATCATCGACCCGCTCGACACGCGCCGCGTGCTCGCGCTCGGCCTCGCGGCTGCGCGCAACGCGCCGATCCCCGACACCACCTTCGGCGTCTTCCGGATGTAGGGCCTTACGCTTCCGGGCATGACCACGATCGAGCTCACCCCAGACGAGTTACGGCTGCTGCGCGAGGCGCTGCATTCCTTCCTCGACGACTTCGGGCACGAGGAGATCGACGTCGTCCGCAAGATCAAGGCGCTCCTGGCGAAGTTGCCCGAGGAGGCCTCCTCCCCGGCCGCGTGATTGCCCGGATCCTGATCTGGAACCTGTTCGACTCGAAGACGACGCTCGACGAGCTGCGCGAGCACCTGCCGTCGCTCCCCGAGGGCGACGTCTGGATCTCGAACGAGGCCCAGGACCGGTTCGGCCTGATCTCCTACAGCGACCGGCTCCCCGAGCTCGGGGGGTTGCCGGAGCTGATCGGAGCCGAGCCGGCGGTCGCCGAAGAGTTCGACATCGAGTGACCCGGACTCGCGGGACCTGGGTTGCGGCCGGTGCCGCGGCCGTCCTGCTGGCGATCTCGTTCTACTGTCTCGTGCGCTGGCTCGAGCAAGGCCGGCTCTCCGACGTCGGCGGCTACCAGGAGCGTGCGAACCTGATCCGCGCCGGGCAGGTGCCGTACGGGGACTTTCCGTTCGAGTACCCGCCGGCGGCGCTGCCGGTGATGCTCCTTCCGGCGTACATGAGCTGGAGCTACGCGACGTCGTTCGCCGTGCTCATGGGCGCGTGCGGCGCGGGCTGCATCGCGGCCGCCGCGTCGGCGCTGCGCGCGGTCGGCGCGGGCGCGGGACGCACGTGGGCCGCGCTGCTCGCCCTCGGCGTCTCGCCGCTCGTCCTCGGCTCCTTGTTCGACACCCGTTTCGACCTGTGGCCGACGCTGCTCGCGGTCGGCGCGCTGGCGGCGCTCGTCCGGGAACGCCCCCTCGTGAGCGGCCTGCTCCTCGGGCTCGGCTTCGCCGCCAAGCTCTGGCCCGGCGTCCTGCTGCCGATCGCGTTCGTTCACCTCTGGCGACGGCGAGGAGAGCGAGGCGCCCTCGGCGTCCTGGCTGCGTTCTTCGTCGCGGCGAGCGCCTGCTTCCTGCCCTTCGCCGTGCTCGCACCGGATGGACTCCGCGCGATGTTCTCCGACCAGCTCGGCCGGCCGCTCCAGGTGGAGAGCCTCGGGGCGGCGGTGCTGATGGTGGCACAGCACCTCGGCATGCGGCCGCTCGCGACCGTCACCTCGCACGGGGGGCAGGCGCTGAGCGGGCGCGGCGCGGGGCTTGCGGCGGATCTCTCGACGGCGTTCGAGCTGGCGGCCGTCCTCGCCGTCTGGATCGCCTTCGCGAGGCGCCGCACCGCCGACGGCGAGGCGACTCTCCTCGCGGCGGCGGCAGCCGTCTCCGCGCTCGTCGCCTTCGACAAGGTGCTCTCGCCGCAGTACCTCGTCTGGCTCGGCCCGTTCGTCGTGCTCGTGCACGGCGGACGCGGGATCGCCGCCGGCTGCCTGCTCTTCGTCGCGCTCGGCCTCACGCAGACGTGGTTCCCCTGGCACTACTGGTCGCTTGCGCTCGACCACGCCGCGCCGTGGTCGTGGTACCTGCTCGCCCGCGATCTCGCGCTCGTCGCGCTCGCCGGCGTACTCGTCTGGGGGGTCAGCCGCGGACGAGATTCCGGAGCAGGAAGAGCAGGTTGGCCGGACGTTCGGCGAGTCGCCGCATGAGATAGCGGTACCAGTGAGGCCCGTACGGCGTCGCGACGAGGACGTCGAACCCGCGCCGAACGAGCTCGAGCTGCAGGCGGGGCCGGACGCCGTAGAGCATCTGGAACTGGAAACGGTCGTTCGCGATGCCGTGCTCGCGCGCGAACAAGATCGTGTGCTCGACCAGCGTCTCGTCGTGCGTCGCGACCGCCGTGAAGCCGTCGCCGCCGAGCGACGTCTCCACCAGGCTGACGTACGCCGCGTCGACGTCGCGCTTCCGCGGGTAGGCGACTTCGGGCGGCTCGAGGTAGGCGCCTTTGACGATCCGGAGGTTCGGAGCAAGCGGGAGGAGCGCGGCGAGGTCGTCCTCGCTGCGGAAGAGATACGACTGCAGCACGGCGCCGACGTTCTCGTGCCCGCTCTCGCGGAGGCGGCGATAGATGCCCAACGTCGCGTCGACGTGCCGCGACTCCTCCATGTCGAGGCGAACGAAGTTGCCGACGCGGGCGGCATGCTCGACCAGCTCGCTCACGTTGCGGTACGCGCGCTCCTCGTCGAACGAGAGCCCGAGGTGCGTGAGCTTGAGCGCGACGTTCGTCCGCAGCCCTTCCGTGGCGATGCGATCGAGCACCTCCCGGTACGCGGCGACGACGGTGCGCGTCTCCGCCTCGTCGCGCACGCCCTCGCCGAGGAGTGTCGTGTTGGTCAGGAGCCCGTTCTCGTTCAGCCGGCGCAGGACGGGCACCGCCTCGTCGAGCGTCTCGCCCGCGACGAAGCGGGCTGCGCCCAGGCGGAAGCCGTACCGCTGCACGAGGCGCTGTAGACGCGGACTGTCCGCCGCCGCGAGGATGAGGCTGCGGAGCGCGCTCACCGGGCGGTCCAGTCGCGCACGATCCGCTCGACCTCGGCTCGCTCAGCTTCCGTGAGGCCGCGCAGAGGAGCGCGCACCTCCGGGGAGATCGGTACGCCGCGGAGGCCGAGCGCGGTCTTCGACGCCGCGTGGAACGGGAAGCGCTGCAGGTCCGCGCGCAGCGCCGTAGCTCTCTCCCCCGCCTCCGGCGTCGGCTGCCGGACGAGCGGCACGACCGCGTCCGCGAAGCTCGCGGCGAGGCCGGAGACCGCGCCCGCCGCGCCGGCGGCGAGAGCCCGCTCGAGCAGCGCCTCCGCGCCGACGAAGACGTCCAGGCTCGCGACGAGATACGGCTCGAGTCGCTCCCACGGGCTGTCCGAGACCTTCATCCCCGCGAGGTTCGGCGCGCGTTCCCGCAGCCGATCGACCACCGGCAGCGGGATCGGGTAGCCGCTCCGGGCTTCGAACTCATAGAGGTAGAACGGCACGGGAGCGCAGGCGCGGGCCGCCGTCTCGAAGTGCGCGAGCAGCTCGTCCTCGTCGAGCGCGAAGTACGGGGGAGCGATCACCGCGACGGCATCCGCGCCGGCGCCGGCCGCATGCTCGGCGAGGAGCGCCGTGTCGCGGGTGGTCTGCGCCCCGCAGTGGACGGCAAGCTCGAGACGACCGCGCGCGGCGTCCGCGAACGCCGCGGCGATCTCGCGCCGCTCCTCGAGCGAGAAGAGCACGCCCTCGCCCGTCGTCCCGAGCACGAGCACGCCGTCGAGTCCGTGCCCGGCGAGGAAGTCGACGTACGGCGCAACCGCCGCGCCGTCGAAGGCGTCGTCCTTGAGCGGCGTCACCACCGCCGCGAGCGCTCCCCTCAGCACGGCTCGCGACGCTCTGGTTTGGTCGCGACCAGGTACGCGTGGGCCATGCGCCAGACTCCCCGGCCTTCCTCGACAAGCGGACGCAGGCGCGTGCCGAGCGCCTCGCGCTCGTCGGCGGTCAGCGCCTGCTCCATCGCCTCGCGCAGCGTCGGGATGTTCGGGTTGCCCGCGGTGTCGAGCAAGCCGTCCCAGCTGCGCGGCGGCACCGGCTCGACGACGGCATCGAGGCGGAGCGAGATCGGAAAGAAGCCGGCTTCCTCGGCGAACCGCACGAGGTCGCGCTCGTCGAAGTCGAGCATCGGGTCCGTGTCGGGCGGCTGGAGCTCGTCGTACACCGCGTGCAGCTTCGCGACGATCCCGTCGAGGCCGCTCAGCTCGTAACCGCCGAAGGTACTGCCGGTGTGCTCGCAGCTCGCGAAGCGGTTGATCGGCTCGTAGAGGGAGATCCGCCCGCCCGGTCGCAAGACCCGCTCGAACTCGCGCAACGCGGCGACCTTCTCCTGCACGTAGATCAGGACCGAGCGCGTCGTGACGACGTCCACCGACGCATCCTCGATGACCCCGAGCTCGTCGGCCGCCGCCTCCACGAAACGGCAGCGCTCGTCAATTCCGAGGTCTGCAGCGACCTCCCGGCAGACGCCGAGGAGGTCAGTGGAGACGTCGCTGAAGATCACGGAGCAGGCGCCGCGCTCGAGCGCGCCGAAGCCGATCAGCCCCTCACCGCAACCGACGTCGAGCACCGTCTCTCCCTCGCGCAGCTCCGCGCGATCGAGGACCTCGTCCCGTGTGCGAGCGAGCTTCGCGAGCGCATCCGCGCGAACGTCAGGATCCCCGCCGAACCGCCGCTCGGCTAGCCACTCCGCCCAGCGGTCGCGTGTCGTCGAACGCATGCGGGCAATCTAAGCTCTCGCGTCGTGCCCTCGAACCTGCGTACGGAACGGGACGGCGACGTCCTCCGCATCACGCTCGCGCGCCCCGACCGCCGCAATGCCTTCGACGCCGGGCTGATCGCGGAGCTCGCCGAGGCGTTCGTCGGCGTCGGTCGCGCCCGCGCCGTCGTGCTCGCCGGCGACGGACCGAGCTTCTCCGCCGGGGCCGACGTCGACTGGATGCGCTCGTCGGCCGACCTCTCGTACGAGGAGAACGTCGCCGACGCGAACGCGCTGCGCGCAATGCTCGAGGCGATCGACGGCTGCCCCGCACCCGTCGTCGCGCGGGTTCACGGGCACGCGCTCGGGGGCGGCGCCGGCGTCGTCGCGGCCGCCGACATCGCCATCGCCGCCGTCGACGCCGTCTTCGCCTTCTCGGAGGTGAAGCTCGGCATCATCCCCGCCGTGATCTCGCCCTTCGCGCTCGCGCGAATCGGGCCCGGCGCTGCGCGCCGCTACTTCGTGACCGGCGAGCGTTTCGACGCCGAGACCGCGCTCCGGATCGGACTCGTTCACGAGGTCGCGGCGGATCTGGACGCGGCGGTCGAGCGCGTGGTCGCAGAGCTCCTCTCGGCAGGCCCGCAGGCGGCGCGCTGGGCGAAACGTCTCGCCCGCGAGCGGCCGGACGGACCCGAGACCGCCCGCTGGATCGCCGAGCGGCGAACGAGCGAAGAGGGCCAGGAGGGCCTGCGCGCCTTCCTGGAGAAACGCCGAGCAAGCTGGCGCTAGCCGGGCTAAGGAACTCCGCCCACGGGAGAGCACGGTCTCCCGTGGGCTCCGTGCAGTAGGGCTTTGCTTGTGGCTGCGAGGGTTCAGAGGCTAGTTCCGTCGCGGACGAGCAGGCTTTCGCGTGCTCGCCCGCTACTCCGCGGTGGCGTAACGTGCCGTTACGCCACCGCCTGGGCCGGACATGGGTTCGAAACGTCTCGAACCACGTAGTCCCCAGGGCCGGAGGCTAAGACAGCGCGCAGCGGCGACTTAGCCGCCGGCCGGACCGCGCTCGCGCCGCCCTCTTCCGCGCGCGAGCGCACAACGCAGCCCTCTCACCCAAAGGATCCAAAGCCAAAACAGCACGGAGCGTTCGCGAGACCACGCTCTCGCGAACGCGGAGTTCCGTTACCAGCGAGCGGGTGCGCAGCACCCGCGAACGAGGCTAGCGGCAGTCCGCACAGAGGCCGCTGATCTCGACCTGATGATCGGTCGCGATGAAGCCATGCCGCCGCGCCACGCTGTCCAGCCACTCGCCAAGGTCGCACCCTTCCACTTCGACCACGCGGTGGCACCGCTCGCAGACGAGATGGTGGTGGTGCGCTTCCCCGCAGAGCCGGTAGCACTGCTCGCCGCCGTGGTGTGACAGCACGTCGACGACGCCCTTCTCGCTCAGGAGCGCGAGCGTGCGGTAGACGGTGGCGAGGCCCGCGCGGGAGTCGCGCTCGCGCAGGCGGCCCCAGAGCTGTTGCGCGGTGACGTCGTCGCGTTCCCGCGCCAACTCCTGGAGCACCTCGAGGCGGCGCGAGGTCGGCCGGACGCCGTTCCGCTCGAGCAGGCCCGAGAGGTCTTGCCGCGTCGCTGTCATGTCCACTATCCTAGCCGTCGATGAGGATGAGAACCGTTATCGTTCTCGCGTTGATCGCAGTGCCGGCCTCGAGCTGCGGCGGCGGCTCGGGCCACACAGGCGGGACGCTCGACGTGGTCGCGGCCGAGAACGTCTACGGCGACATCGCCGCGCAGATCGGGGGCTCGCACGTCTCGGTCACGTCGATCCTCACGAGCCCGAATTCCGACCCCCACCTGTTCGAGCCGGGCACGGCGAACGGCCTCGCGGTGGCCGGCGCCAGGGTCGTGCTCGAGAACGGCCTAGGCTACGACGCCTTCATGAGGAAGCTCGCGGACGCGGCGCCCGACAGCGGCCGCGTCGTCGTGACGATGGCCGACGTCCTCGGCGTGCAGGGCAAGGACGCGAACCCGCATCTCTGGTACGACGTGCCGGCGCTCGGGCGCATCGCCCGTGCGATCGGAGCCGCGCTCGAGCGCGCCGATCCGCGGCACGCCTCCGCCTACCGTGCCGGCGTCTCCCGTTTCGACCGCTCGCTCGGCCCGCTGCGCCGCGAGGTCGCGACGATCCGCGCGCGCTTCCACGATGCGCCCGTCGCGTACACGGAACCCGTCCCCGGCTACCTCGTCGCCGCCGCAGGGCTGAACAACCTCGCCCCGGACTCCTTCACGCGGCCGATCGAGGACGGGAGCGAGCCACCGCCGTCGGGCCTCGCCGCCATGGCCGAGCTCATCGCACACCACCGCATCCGCGTGCTCCTCTACAACGCCCAGACCGTCTCCCCCACCACAGCGCGTCTCCGCGATGCAGCGCGCGCCGCCGGCATCCCCGTCGTGCCCGTGCGCGAGACCCTGCCGGCGGGCGCGACCTTTCAGCGCTGGCAGCTCGAGCAGGCTCGCGCCCTCGCGGCCGCCCTCCGAAGATGAGCGTCGTCGCGGCCGAGAACCTGACGCTCCGCTTCGGCGAGCGCACGCTCTTCGAAGGGCTCGGCTTCGAGCTCGAACGCGGCGAGCTCCTCGCCGTGCTCGGCCCGAACGGCACCGGGAAGACGTCGCTGATCCGGATCCTGCTGGGGCTACTGGAGCCGAGTGCCGGACGGGTTGCGGTGGAGGGCTGCCCGCCGCGGGAGCGCTGTCACCGGATCGGCTACGTGCCGCAACAGCGCGTCTTCGACCGCGACCTCGCGCTCAGGGGGCGGGACCTCGTCCGGCTGGCGCTCGACGGGCATCGCTGGGGCTTCGGACGCCTCGCCGGCGACGGACGGGCCAGGGTCGATGCGGCGCTCGCCGAGGTCGGTGCGACCGCCTACGCCGACGCGCCGGTCGGCCGGCTCTCGGGCGGCGAGCAGCAGCGACTCCGGGTGGCGCAAGCGCTCGTCGCCGATCCGGTGCTGATCCTCGCGGACGAGCCGCTTCTGTCCCTCGACCTCGCCCACCAGCGTGGTGTCGTCGACCTCCTCGACGCGCGACGCCGCTCCGCCGGGACACCGGTCGTGTTCGTCACCCACGACGTGAATCCCGTTCTGCACACCGTCGACCGCGTGCTCTACCTCGCCCCAGGCGACTGGGTGATCGGGAGACCCGACGAAGTGCTGACGTCGGACACGCTCTCGCGCCTCTACGGGACGGACGTCGACGTGCTCCAGGTGCGCGGCCGGGTCGTCGTCGTCGGCACGCCCGACGACCAGCACGTCCACCACGTCGGGAACGGCCACTGATGTTCGCGCAGCTCCTCGCCCAGCACTTCGTCCACACCGCGCTTTGGGCGGGTGCGATTGTGGCGGTCGTGTCGGGCACGATCGGGGTCTTCGTCGTCACGCGCGGGATGAGCTTCGCCGTGCACGCGATCTCGGAGCTCGGCTTCACCGGCGCCGCTGGTGCGCTCGTGATCGGCCTCGACCCGGTGCTCGGGATGATCGGAGGCTCGCTCCTCGTCGGGCTCGTCCTGGGCCTGCTCTCACTGCGCGGGCGGGAACGGGACAGTGCCATCGGCGCCGTGCTCGCGTTCGGCCTGGGCGTCGGCGTCCTCTTCCTGTCGCTCTACCAGGGCTACGCGACCGAGGCGACGAACCTCCTCTTCGGCAGCATCGTCGGGGTCTCCGACGCGCAGCTGCGCAATCTCGCGATCGTCGGCACGATCGTCCTCGCCGGCCTCGCGTTCCTCTTCCGCCCGTTGCTCTTCTCGAGCGTCGACGCCGAGATCGCGGCCGCGCGGGGCGTCCCGCTCCGCGCCCTCTCGGTCGCGATCTTCCTCCTGCTCGCGCTGACGACCGCGGAGGCGATCCAGGTGGTGGGAGTCCTGCTCGTGCTGACCCTCGTGATCACGCCGGCCGCGGCCGCCCAGCGCCTCACCGGGCGGCCCGTGCTCGCTCTCATCCTCAGCGTCGCGATCGCCCTCGCCTCGACGGAGGGCGGGATCCTGCTCTCGCTCCAGAAGCCGTGGCCGACGAGCTTCTTCATCACGGCGCTCTCGTTCGCGGCGTACGTCGCGGCGCGGGTCTTCGACTGGAGCCGCGGGCGTCAGAAGCGCTCGAGCTCGAGTCCGCTTCGGCGCGTGTGGGCGGTGAGGTAGCGGACGCTCGCCGTCAGCCGCGCAGGCTGGAGAGCAGCCGCCGCGTCACGTGGAGCCTCGTCTGCGCTCCCGCCAGCCTGTCGTCGGCGGCGACCGTGATCCTGTAGTCGACCGGACGGAGGGCCAGCGGCGTCCTGAACGCGCCGTGGGCGTCGAGGATCGGGCGCGCGACGACGCGCCATTCCCCCCGCTCGAGGCGCCAGACCTGGACCGGAGTGTCCGGCCGCGGCAGCACCTTGCCTCCGAGCAGCCGCGGCCCGAGCGGCGCGACCTGCACTCGCGGGGCGACCGCCACCGATAGCGAGGTTCCGGCGGTGCCGGGCGAGAGCAGCCGGAAAGCCGTGTTCAGACGCGGCTCGAGGCGCAGCCGGGTCGAGCCCTCGACATGCCGGACGGTCCGCCACGCACCCCCCGCGCTCCGCTGCTGGAGCGATGCCCCTCCCGGGAGGTTGGCGGCGCGCGCGTCGACCGTGACCCGGCCGCCGTACAGCACCCGGGAACTGCTCGACGAAAGCTGCAGCTCGCCGATCGAGAACCAGTCCGACAGGAGGTGCAGCGCCCGAGCGACCCGTGCCCCGCTGCGGCTGACGACCGCGCCCGACGCCAGCCGGAAGTCGACCGAGTCGACGCGCCAGGCCTCGTTCCGATGGACCGAGACCGAGTCGATCGCGCTCCCGAGCCCCAGCCGCGAGGCCAGCTGCGTCGCGGAGCTCGAGAACGGGCCCCAGTCGTGATTCGGGGAGTAGACGTCGTACGGGTCCGGCACCGAGACCAGATAGGGGATCGGCGCCGAGCCGGGCCAGGCGTCCTGCACCGCCTCGGTGCGGCCGCCGGAGCTCGAGGAGTAGTACGTCCGCGCCACCTGGCCGTTCCACATGAGCACCTGGCCGAGCGTCGCGTACACCGCATTGTCGGTACGTGGCTTCTCCGCCCGGACGCCGCCGTAGACCTGGTCGCTCGTGGTGGGTAGCAGGTCGTACCACGAGTCGGGCCGGAGCTCCGAGACCGCGTAGGAGCGTGCGGCGACCGCCTGCGCCTCAAGCGCTGCCAGCGGCCAGTGCGACGGCGACTCCGACGGGACGACGCCGCGAAGGTACGTGTCGAGCCCGAGCGAGTTGACGACGGAGACGTGGCGTCCGTCGCTGCGCACCGCCAGCGTGCCGTGATACGCGCGCCCGTCGAAGGTCAGCGGTGCCCGCGGACAGTCGATGACCGCCAGCTGGCCGAAGGAGAGCCCCGTGCCGTGCTTGCGCACCGGGAAGGCGAGCCTGGGGCCGACGCCGTACACGCCGGCTGGGAGCTTCCGGGTGAGACGCTTGCCGTCGGTGACGCGCATCGGCGTGGCGCAGCCCACGGTCGCGACCTTGACCCCCCGCGTGAGCAGGACGCGCACGCGCAGCTCGCCGACGCGTCCCAGGCTCGTGCCGGGGTAGTAGTGCGAGAGGATCCGGCCGTATTTCCAGCCGTGCAACGCGTAGCCGTACGCGCCCCACTGGCTCATGCCGACGCCGTGCCCCCAGCCGTGACCGGTGACGATCAGCGCCGTGCTTGCGCGCGCGGACGCAGCGCCCGCAGCGACGACCGCCGAGAACACCACGACCAGGACGCCCAGCCTCACCCGCAAACCGCAGTTCCACCTCCGTTGTGCGTCAAACGTGACGAAGGTTAGAGCCGAACGCGCGAAAGCGCACGAGTTTTCCGACCGTAGACTCACTCGCCATGCGCCGGTTGCTGGTCGCGAACCGAGGGGAGATCGCGTTCCGCATCTTCCGGGCCTGCCGCGCCGAGGGCGTCGAGTCGGTCGCGGTCGCAGCCCCCGACGACCGCGGCGCGCTTCATGCCGGGTCCGCCGACGCGCTCGTCGAGATCGCGTCCTACCTCGATCCGGCAGAGCACGTGCGCGCCGCTCGGGAGGCGGGCGCCGACGCAGTCCATCCGGGGTACGGCTTCCTCTCCGAGAGCCCCGAGCTCGCGGAAGCCGTGCTCGGGGCGGGCCTCACTTGGGTCGGCCCTCCGCCGGCGGCGCTGCGGGCGGGAGGCGACAAGCTCGCCGCGAAGGAGACCGCGCGGGCGGCAGGCGTGCCCGTGCTCGCGAGCGGGGCGCCGGAGGAGATCGGCTTCCCCCTCCTCGTCAAGGCCGCGGCGGGAGGAGGCGGGCGCGGCATGCGCATCGTGCGGGAGCCGGCAGAGCTCGAGGAGGCGCTCGCCGCGGCACGGCGCGAGGCGGCAGCGGCGTTCGGCGACGACTCCGTCTTCTGCGAGCGGTTCCTCGAGCGTCCCCGCCACGTCGAGATCCAGCTCCTGGCCGACCGGCACGGCAACGTAACGGCGCTCGGCGAGCGGGACTGCTCGATCCAGCGCCGCCACCAGAAGGTGCTCGAGGAGGCGCCGTCACCGGCGCTCGACCAGGAGCTGCGGGCGCGGATGAGCGATGCGGCCGTCGCGTTCGCCCGCGCGATCGGCTACGAGAGCGCGGGCACCGCCGAGTTCATGCTCGACGGCCGCGACTTCTGGTTCCTGGAGCTGAACGCGCGGATCCAGGTCGAGCACCCGGTGACGGAGCTCGTGACCGGCGTCGACATCGTGCGGGAGCAGCTCCGGATCGCGGCCGGAGCGGTCCTGTCCCCACAAGTAACAACTTGGCACTTGCGGGGCCATGCGGTCGAGGTGCGCCTCTATGCGGAGGATCCGCGCTCGTTCCTCCCGCAGGCCGGCCGGCTCGAGCGGCTGCGGCTGCCCGACGGGATCCGCGTCGACTCGGGCGTGCGCGAGGGGGACGAGATCGGCATTGCGTACGACCCGCTGATCGCCAAGCTCGTCGCCGCCGGCGACACCCGCGACGAGGCCCTCGAGCGGCTCGCGCGGGCGTTGTGCGAGACCGCGGTCGGCGGCGTGACGACGAACCTCCCCTTCCTGCGCTGGCTCGTCGCGCATCCCCTCGTCCGGGCCGGCCGCGTCACCACCGCGTTCCTGACGGAGCACCCGCCCCTGTCGGAGCCGCCGGCGGTGGCGCCCGCGCGGGTCTGGAGCGATCCGTGGCGGCTGAACCTCCCCTCGCCGCCGTCGCGGCCCGTGCCCGATGTCGACGTCGCGACTGGCGCGGCCAGCGCCGCGGGGCACGAGCAGTCGGCTGTCGTCGCCCCGATGCCCGGCACGGTGATCCGCGTGCTCGTCGAGCCGGGCGCCGCGGTCGCGGCGCGGCAGCCGCTCGTCGTGCTCGAAGCGATGAAGATGGAGACGCCGCTCGTCTCCCCCTACGACGGCACCGTCCGCGCGGTGCACGTCGGCGAGGGCGACCGCGTGGCCGGCGGCGCGGTGCTCGTGGAGCTGGACGAGTGAGCGACGTCGTCCGCCTCGAAGACGCCGCGGAGTTCCTCGCGGAGGCGGAGCCGCTGCTGCTCGCCGACGAGGCGCGTCACAACCTCATCCTCGGCATCGCCGCCACGATCCGCGACGGCTTCTACGAGGAGCACCGCCTCTGGCTCGCCCGCGACGGCGGCCGTCCGGCCGCGGCGGCCCTGCAGACGCCGCCCTACAACCTGATCCTGGCCCGGCCGGCCTCGGTGGAGGCACTGACCGCGCTCGTGGACGCCGTCGCCGGCGAGGGCGTGCCCGGTGTCGTGGGAACCGTTCCTGAGGTGGAACGCTTCGCGGACCTGTACGCGGAGCGGACGGGGCGGCGCGCGCGGCGGGCGATGGGCCAGGGTGTGTACCAGCTCGAGCGAGTCATCCCACCCACGGCCGCCGCCGGCAGGACCCGCGTCGCGGACGAGTCTGATCGCGATCTGGTCGTCCGCTGGTTCCAGGAGTTCATGGAGGAGGCCGTCCACGAAGGAGCGCCCGGCCGTGACGATGCGGAGCGCGCCGTCGACCGCCGTTACTCCGTGAACACCTCCGGGTTCCTGCTCTGGGAGGACGGCGGCGAGCCCGTCTCGCTCGCCGGGTGGGGCGGCCCCACGCCGAACGGCATCCGCGTCGGACCGGTCTACACGCCCCCGCAGCTCCGCGGCCGCGGCTACGCAACGGCGCTGACTGCGGAACTGTCGCAACGACTCCTCGACGGCGGCCTGTTCGAGGGCGGCCGCCGCTTCTGCTTCCTCTACACCGACCTCGCCAACCCGACCTCGAACGCGATCTACGAACGGATCGGCTACACACTCGTTGCGGAATCCGCAGAAATAGTCTTCGACTAGCGCGCGCCGGGCGAAGAGCTTCGCTCTCCGCCCGGGGCTAAGGAACTCCGCCCACGGGAGAGCGCGGTCTCCCGTGGGCTCCGTGCTGAAAGCACATGGGAGGCCGCAAGGGTTCGAGCCGTGGTTCCGTCGCGGACGAGCAGGCTGCGCGTGCTCGCCCGCTACTCCGCGGCGGCGAAACGCATGCGTTACGCCGCCGCCTGGACGGCACGTGGGTTCGAGACGTCCCGAACCAGGTAGCCACTAAAGGCCGGTGGCCAAGACCCCCGCGCAGCGGCGACTGGGCGGGAGGCCGGACCGCGCTCGCGTCGGCCTCCGCCGCGCTCGAGCGCACGACACAACCATCGCGCCCTTAACGATTTAGAGCAGGAACAGCACGGAGCGCGGTCGAGACCGCGCTCTCGACCGCGCGGAGTTCCTCGAAAAGCTCTTTCCTAGCCAGGAAAGAGCTTTTGGAGTTTCATTGCGGCGCCCATGTCGCCCTTGAGCTTGAGCTTGCCGGTCATGTAGGCGCTCGTCGGGTTCTGCTCACCGGCGACGATCTTCTCGAACACCTCCTGCGAGGCGCTGATGGTGACGTCGGCCGAGTCCTCCATTCCCTGGTCGACGGAGACGCTGCCGTCTGCGACCTTCACCGTCCACTTCCCGGCCCCTTCGATGTCGAAGGCGTACGAGTTGCTCATGCCTGCTGTCTTCGACGTGTCGGCGCGGGAGGGAAGCGTCTCGAAGAACTCCTGCACGGTGCCTGGCATCTATCGCTCCTTCTCGGATTCTCGGGCGAGTCTATGCCGCGGCACGAACACGGCAGCGATACCATCGCGCCCCGATGACCAAGGTGGAGATCGCGCTGCCGGGGCAGGCAGGCGCGGATGCGCTGGCGCTGCCGGTGTCGCAGCCACTCGGCGGCGACGGCGCGAGGATCGTCGACGAGAAGCTCGGCGGCCGGCTCGGCCGCCTCGGCGAGAGCGGCGAGTTGCGCGGCGAGCGCGGCGAGTCCGTCCTCCTCCACCTCGACGGCGAGCTCGAGGCGCCCCGCCTCGTCGCTGCGGGCGTCGGCAAGCGCGAGGAGGTCGACGCCGACGCGCTACGCACGGCGGGGGCAGCGGCCGCTCAGGCTCTTTCCCGGGTTGGCGGGACGCTCGTCTGGCTGCTCGACGAGTCGCTCCCCGTCCCGCTGCCCGCGCAGGCGGCCGCGCTCGTCGAGGGGACGATTCTCGGGGCCTACTCGCCCGGGCGCTGGAAGGCGAAGGACGAGCCCCGCGCGCCGGAGAGGATCGTGGTCGGCCACGCCGACGAGCCCGAACTGCGCGAGGCCGTGGAGCGGGCCGCGATCGTCGCCGAGCGGGCGAACCGGGCGCGAGACCTCGCGAACATGCCGCCGAACGAGCTCACCCCGCACACGCTCGGCGAGAAGTCGAAGGAGCTCGCGGGCGAGCACGAGCACCTTTCCTGCGAGGTCCTGGCGACGCGCGAGCTCGACGAGCTCGGGATGGGAGCGCTGACCGCGGTGGGGCGCGGCAGCCGGAACGAGCCACGCCTGATCGTCCTGCGCTACGACCCGCCCGACGCGCGCGGCGATCTCGTCCTCGGCCTCGTCGGCAAGTCGATTACGTTCGACGCCGGCGGCATCTCGATCAAGCCGTCCGGCGGGATGCAGGACATGAAGGGGGACATGTCCGGCGGTGCCGGGACGCTGCACGGGATCGGCGCCCTCGCCGCGCTCGGCACGCCGGTGCGCGCGATTGCCGCCCTGGCCGCGGCCGAGAACCTGCCGGGCGGCGACGCGTTCCGGCCGGGCGACATCCTCCGCGCAGCCAACGGCAAGACGATCGAGGTCATCAACACCGACGCGGAGGGACGCCTCGTCCTCGCCGACGCACTCTGGTACGTCCGCCGCGAAGGTGCGACCCACGTGCTCGACCTCGCGACGCTGACCGGTGCGATGGAGCTCGCGCTCGGGGATCTCTACGCCGGCGCCTTCGCGAACGACGACGAATGGCTCAACCAGGTCGTCGAGGCCGGGCGCCGCAGCGGCGACCTCGTCTGGCCCTTCCCGCTCCACCCGCGCTACCGCCGCTACATCGACTCGGCCTTCGCGGACATGAAGAACGGCTCGACGCTCCGCCAGGGCTCGCCGGCCCTCGCCGCCGAGTTTCTGCACGAGTTCGCCGGAGACGGCCCGTGGGCACACGTCGACATGGCGGGCCCCGCCTTCCTCGAGCGGAGCCGCGGCGACTACCTGCGCGTGCCGGGCGGCACCGGCTGGGGCGTGCGGCTCATCGCCGAGCTCGGCAGGCAGCTCGCTTGAACTTCGAGGTCAGCGACGAGCAGGAGCTGATTCGCCGCACCGTCCGCGAGTTCGCCGACACGAAGGTGGCGCCGGTCGCCGAGGAGCTCGACCGCGAGGCGCGGTTCCCGTACGAGCTCGTCGCGGAGCTCGGCGAGCTTGGACTGATGGGCCTGCCCGTGCCGGAGGAGTACGGCGGCGCCGGCGGCGACACCGTCTCCTACGCGATCGCGGTCGAGGAGCTGACACGCATCGACTCCTCGGTCGCGATCACCGTCGCGGCCCACACGTCGCTCGGGACGATGCCGATCCTCCTGTTCGGCACCGAGGAGCAGAAGCGGGAGTGGCTGCCGCGACTCGCCTCGGGCCGGGGGCTCGCCGCGTTCGGGCTGACGGAGCCCGACGCCGGCTCCGACGCGGGGGCGACCCGGACCAGGGCCGAGCTGCGCGACGGGCAGTGGGTGATCGACGGCTCGAAGATCTTCATCACGAACGCAGGCACCGACATCAGTGCCTGCGTCACGATTACGGCGCGCACAGGCGGGGACGAGATCTCGAACCTCATCGTCCCGAACGGAACGGGCGGCTACGAGATCTCCGCTCCGATGCACAAGCTCGGCTGGCGGGCCTCCGACACGCGCGAGCTCTCCTTCCACTCGTGCGCCGTGCCGGAGGGCAACCTCCTCGGCGAGCGCGGCAGCGGCTTCCGGCAGTTCATGGAGATCCTCGACGGGGGGCGCATCTCGGTCGCGGCTATGGGTGTCGGACTGGCGCAGGGGGCGTACGACCTCGCCGTCGCCTACGCGCGGGAGCGGCGGCAGTTCGGACGGCCGATCGCGCAGTTCCAGGCGATCCAGTTCCAGCTCGCCGACATGGCGACGGAGATCGAGGCCGGGCGGCAGCTGGTGTACCGGGCCGCGTGGCTCAAGGACGCGGGTCGCCCGTTCGCGCTCGCAGCGGCGCAGGCCAAGCTCTTCACGGGTCTCCTCTCGAACCGGGCCGTCAACGCCGCGCTGCAGATCCACGGCGGCTACGGCTTCATGGAGGAGTTCCCGATCGCACGCCTCTACCGCGACCAGAAGATCCTCGAGATCGGCGAGGGCACGAACGAGGTGCAGCGGATGGTGATCGCCCGCCAGCTGGGCCTCTAAAGGGAGGTCCGTCACGGTTACGTCACGGTGGCTGCCACCGTGACGGGAGTGTGACGGCACAATCAGAGCGTGCTTCCGGTCGTCCTCGCCGCGATCGCGGCGCTTCTGTTCGCCCAGGCGGTCGTGCGGCTGCGTCGCCGCGGCCGCGCCGATCTCGCCGGCTGGGACCGGATCGCGCTCTTCGCCGCCGGCGTGGCGGCGACGCTTTTCGCGCTCGTCGGGCCGCTCGACCGCCTCGCCGACGACAAGCTGCTCTCCGCGCACATGGGCCAGCACGTCCTGATCGGCGACCTCGGACCGGCTCTGATGATGACCGCCCTGCGCGGGCCGCTCCTCGTGTTCCTCCTCCCCGCGCCCCTCCTCGCGCCACTCGCGCGCAGCGCGCGCCTCCGCGCCGTTCTCGGCACGCTGCTCCGGCCGCGCGTCGCTTTCGCACTCTGGGCGGCGAACCTCGCGGTCTGGCACGTGCCCTACCTCTACGACGCCGCGCTCGCGCACCAGGGTCTCCACGATTTCGAGCACGTCTGCTGGACGTTCTGCGGGATCCTTGTCTGGACGCTGCTCGTCGATCCGGGCTCGCACCGCAGGCTCAGCGTCGGCGGCCGCGTCGCGCTCGCGGCGGCGCTGTTCGCCGCCGGGCAGATCCTCACCGACGTGCTCGTCTTCTCTCTCACGCCGCTCTACCCGGCGTATCAGGGCGCATATGGGATCTCGTCGGTCACCGACCAGCAGCTCTCGGGGATCGTGATGATGGTCGAGCAGCTCGCGACGCTCGCGACGTGCGTCGCACTGCTGCTGCGCCCGCGCTGGAGCCGCTCGCGCCGCGCCCGCCTCGCCGCATCGCCCACATGAGCGCCACCGAGTTCAGCTTCGAGCCTCTCTTCCTCGCGCTCGCGCTCGCCGCCGCCCTCCTCTACCGGCGCGCCGCCCGCCGGGAGGCCGTTCCCGCCTGGCGTGCCGTCGCCTTCGGCTCGGGGCTGTTCCTCATCGCCGCCTCCCTCAACTCGCCGCTCGAGACGATCGCATCGCACTACCTCCTGCTCATGCACCTGCTCCAGAACGCGCTCATCGCCGACGTGGCGCCGCTTCTCGTCGTCCTCGGCCTGACGCCTCGGATGCGGGAAGAGCTCGGGCGCCGCGGAGCCAACCGCCTCCGCTCGCGCTGGATCCTCCCTGCCTGGCTCGCCGCCTGGTACTGCACCCACGTCGCGGCCTTCTACGACTGGGCGCTGCGCACCGGCTGGGGCCTCAACCTCGAGCACGGGATCCTCATCGCCGCGGGCCTCCTCTTCTGGTGGCCGATCGTGAGCGGCCGGCTCCGGCCGCCGGCCGGGCTCGGCTATCTCGCCGTCGCCTTCGTCGCCTCCTCCTTCCTCGGCCTCGGCTACATCTTCTCCAGCAGGCCGTTCTACGCGTTCTACGAGCACGCGCCGCGACTGTGGGGACTCTCGCCGGTGCGCGACCAGAACCTCGGCGGGATCCTGATGAACGGCGAGCAGACGCTCGTCTTTCTGCTCGCCATCGGCTGGTTCGTCCTGCGGCTGCTCGACGAGGAGCACGCCGCCGCCGAGGAGTTCCCGGTGCGGAGCTGACGCTTCAAGTTCTGTAGCCGCCGCCGGTGGTAGCGTCGCGCCGTGCTGTTCAAGCAGTTCCTCGACGACGACCTGGGCTGCGCCTCGTACCTCGTCGGCGACGAGCACGCGGGCGTCGCCGTCATCGTCGATCCGCCCTACGCGATCGAGCCCGTGCTGGCAGAGGCGGAACGGCACGGAGTCCGGCTCGTCGCCGTCCTCGAGACGCATACGCACGCGGATCACATCTCCGGGCACGGGCCTCTCGCACTCGAGCACGGCGTCCCGATCCGCATCCACGGCGCCGCCGCGGCGTCCTTCCCGCACGAACCGCTCGAGGACGGGACGGAGATCGAGCTCGGAGACGTCGTCGTCCAGACGATCCACACGCCGGGTCATCGGCCGGAGCACTGCAGCTTCGCGGTGGTCGACCGCTCGCGCGGCGACGAGCCGTGGCTCGTGCTCACCGGGGACTCGCTGTTCGTCGGCGACACCGGCCGGCCTGATCTCGCAGTCGAGGCCCGCGCGGGAGCGGAGGGTCTCTTCCACAGCCTGCGCCGCCTCGTCGAGCTCGGCGACGGGGTCGAGGTGTTCCCCGGCCACGTGGCCGGCTCGCTCTGCGGCGCGGCCATGAGCTCGAAGGCATCGACGACGATCGGCTTCGAACGGCGCTTCAACCCGGCGCTCCGCGGCGAGCTCGCCGACTTCCTCCACGCCGCCCTCGGCCCGCAGCCGCCGCGGCCGCCGAACATGGAGCGGATCGTCGAGCTCAACCGCGGCGAGCTGCTCGGCGCACGCCCACCGCTCCGGCGCCTCGACGCGGCGCCGGAGGAGGCGGTCGTTCTCGACGTACGTCCGACCGCCCTCTTCGCCGCCGGCCACCATCCCGGCGCCGTCGGCATTCCCGTCTCCGGCTCGAGCTTCGCGACGAAGGCGGCGTTCGTGCTGCCCGAACATCCCGTGCTGCTCCACGCGACCGATGAGGAAGAGGCGTCGCGTGCCGCCCGCGCGCTGCACGCCGTGGGGCTGTTCGGGCTCGCCGGCTGGCAGGAGGGCGGCGGCGACGAGAAGCTCGAGCCCGTCTCGCTCGACGAGCTCGAGCGGCTGCTCGCGGAAGACGCGGTCGAGCTGCTCGACGTCCGCGAGGCCGACGAGCGGGACGGCGGCTACATCCCGGGCTCGAAGAACCTCCCGTACCGGACCGTTCGCGCCGCCGCGGAGAACGGCCTGCTCGACGGCCGGCCGGTGGTGACGATCTGCGAGAGCGGCCCGCGCGCGGCGGTCGCCGCGAGCGTCCTGCGTGCGGTCGGCGTGGACGCGCGGCCCGTGGTCGATGGCGGCATCGCCGCGTGGACGGGCGAGACGACGTCCTTCCGCCGCTGCGGCACATAGCCCCGGAATCCGCAGAAATCCGCAACGAGACTTCGGGCTGTCGCCGACACGCAAGCCCGCCCGCTCTCCTACGTTCGGGGTGCATACGAACCGAGGAGGAACAGTGGCATCGCATCCCGCATCGACGCGCCTGCCCGCGTCCAGTTATTACGACCGTCCCGACCCTGAGCCCACCTCGAGCGTCGCGCTCAAGCTCGTTGCGCTGTTCCTGGGGCTCGCAGTCGGGGCGATGATCCCGATCGCGATCTGGCTCGCTGCGTCCGCGCAGAACGCGCGGCACGACGCGCAGGTGGCGGCTGCGCGGGCCTCATCCGGCACCCCGACCGCCACGGTGCCGATGCCCGGGATGGGAGCGACCGCCGCGAAGGGCGGCTCGTATGCGACGCCCAGCTATGCGGGCATTGCTCCGGCGAACGCCGACGCGTTGGCCATGGCGCACGCCGCCTACCCCGCCACGCTTCCGGCAGCGCCTGCGGGTCCGGTCGCCCGCGTCCGCCTCGGGATCGAGCACCGCACCGTCTCGATCGCGCCGGGTATCCGCTACGACGCGTGGACGTTTGGCGCGACTGCTCCCGGACCCGTGATCCACGTCCGGCAGGGCCAGAAGGTCGTCGTCACGCTCGTCAACCGGGCGCCGATGCCGCACTCCGTCGACTTCCACGCGGCGCAGGTCGCGCCGAACGTCGACTTCGGCGACATCATGCCCGGGCAGTCGAAGACGTTCAGCTTCGTCGCCTCGGCGCCCGGCGTGTACATGTACCACTGCGGTACCGCGCCCGCCTTCCAGCACATCGCGAACGGCATGTACGGCGCGATCGTGGTCGAGCCGAAGGGGATGCCGCCGGTGCAGAAGGAGTATGTGCTCGTCGCGAGCGAGTGGTACCTGAACGGCCCCGGCACGAAGGCTCCGGCTTCGCTCGACCTGACGAAGGCGAACGAGGTGACGCCCGACTGGGTCACCTGGAACGGCTACGCGACCCAGTACAAGACGCATCCCCTGACCGCGATGCCCGGGCAGACCGTGCGCTTCTGGGTGGTCGACGCCGGCCCGAGCCTGAACACGGAGTTCCACGTCGTCGGCACCGTCCTCGAGCGTGCCTGGATCAACGCCGACCTGGTCGACGCTCCCCAGCACGACATCCAGACCGCCGTCGTGCCGGCGGGCGGAGGCGGCGTGTTCGACGTCACCATCCCCCGCGCCGGCATCTATCCCTTCGTCTCGCACAGCTTCGCCAGCGTGAACATGGGCGAGGTCGGCCTCCTCAACGTCGGTCACGTCGCCGGGACGATGAGCCACTGATCCCGCGGAAACGCTTCGCGTTTCCGCGGTTCACAAAGGAACGGAGCGGGCCGGAAAGCGTGGTTTCCGGCCCGCTCCGTACTGTTCTGGTCTCGGATCCTTTGGGCGGGAGCGATCTGTCGTGCGCTCGCGCGCGGCATAGGCCGGCGCGAGCGCGGTCCGGCCTCCGGCTAAGACCCGCTACGCGGAGTC
>JBJMKG010000060.1:0-30799 GCA_045805945.1 Gaiellaceae bacterium | reverse complement strand
CGCCGTCCCGTCGTACCTCGGCTTCAAGGATCGCGCCGAGAAGCGGGCGGCCGCGGCGAACGTCCGGGCGGCCCTCCCGACGGTCGAGGCCTATTACTCCGACGTCGGCAACTACACGAACATGAAGCTGACGACCGGCGATGTTCCCGACGCGACCGGCCTGAAGGGCATCGACGCGGGCATCTCGCTGACCGCCGTGTTCGGTGCGGCGACCGGCTACTGCATCTCGGACAAGCAGGGCAGCCACTACGCGAAGGTCGTCGGCCCTGGTGGCACGATCGACGACGCCGCTGCGGGCGACTGCACGAGCGCAACCGGCTAGCTTCACCGTTCCAACCAGCGGTACCGAGGGCGCGGGCAACCGCGCCCTCTTCTTTTCCCGCCGGATTTCTCGCGTATCCCCCTTTTCAGGGACGCCCGCTCCGCCGGGCCTGCCGATAGGAAGGCCATGCACGAGTCGTTGAGCACGCGCCAGCTCCGGCTGGTCGCGATCCTCGGTCTGGTCGTCGTGTGCGCCGGCGCGTACTGGCTGCTCGTCGGGAAGCACAACTCGACGACGAAGCCGAGCACGGCGCGCTCGACTCCCGCCGTGACCACTCCGGCGCCGAGCAAGACGCACTCGCACTCCGCCACCCCGGTGAAGCTCAACACTCACGGGCTGCCGGTCCAGGTGGCGCGGGCGCTCCAGAAGCACTCCGTCGTCGTCGTCTCGCTCTCCTCGCCGGAGGCAGACCTCGACCAGCTCGCCGGCGCCGAGGCCAAGGCCGGCGCGGCGGACATGGGAGTCGGCTTCGTCTCTCTCGACGTTCACCACCAGCGGCCCGGAATGGCGATCCTCCACAGACTCGGCATCGTCTCCACGCCGGCCGTGCTCGTGGTCAAGCGCCCGGGTGGCGTCTACGCAGACTTCAAGGGCTTCGTCGACCGCGACGTGGTCGCGCAGGCCGTCGCCGACGCGCGCTGATGAAAAGGGGCGGACGCCCTGAGGCCGCCGAGGTCGAGCCGCGGGAGCTCTTCGTCCGCAGCGCGAGCCGGTACGGGCGCCCCGTCGTGACGATGCGGGCGCGCGATCTCGGCGACGCCTGCGTCGTCGACGTCGAGGTCGAGGGCCGCGAGGACGGGGCCGAGCCCCGGTCGTACAACTTCGCCGACGCCCAGCAGGCGAGCACGTTCGTGACCGAGGCCGTAGAGGCGTTGGTCTACCTGGGCTGCGAGATTCACGCCTGAGAGACGCGAGCGGAGGAGCCGTGGATCCGGTGCAGAGGGAAGAAGGCGACTTCCTGGAGTACGGGCAGGAGCCCGGCGCCGACATCATCGCCCTCCCTCAGCTCGAGCGGCTGCCTCCCAATCCCGACATCGGGGATTCCGCTTCCGGCTCGACCGGATTCACCTCGGACAACCGCTCGGCGAGGCTCGAGGCACTCGAGCTCGTCCGGGCTGCGGTCGAGCTCGCCGATCGCATCGAGCGCGACGCCCAGGAGACGGCGAAGGACCGGCTGACGCGAACCGAGGAGGAGGTCCGGCTCCGCCGGCTCGCCCTCGACGAGCGCGAGAAGGAGCTCGACCATTTCAAGCGCGAGCTCGAGGTGGCGCGCGAGAAGATCACGCAGGCGGAGCAAGAGACAGAGACGCACCGACAGCAGGCCTCGGAGGCCGCGCGCGAGCTGCAGGCGCGCCTCGCGTCTGCGGAGGAGGAGGCGGCCGCGACGATCGCGACAGCGAGCACGCGCGTCGAAGAGCTGCAGGCAGAAGCGCGCGCCGAGGCCGAAGGCATCCTGGCCGCTGCCCGGGCGGAGGCCGAGGCAGCAGTGGCCGCAGCCCGCTCTGAAGCCGAGGAGGTGCTCTCGCGGGCCAGCGGCGAGGCGGCGCAGACGGCCGAGGGCGCTCGGGCCGCCGCCGACGAGGTGCTGGCGCAGGCGCGTGTCGAGGCCCGGGACATCTCGGACACGGCGCGGCGCGACGCCGAGCAGCTGCTCGCCGCCGCGACCTCCGGTGTGGCCGAGGCCGAAGTCGAGGCCGAGCAGCAGCCGGAGCCGCAGGTTGCGGAGCCCGAACCGCGGCAGCCGGCGGCAGACGCAGAGCCCCAGCCCCCGGTCGAGCCAGAAGTCGCTCCTGCCGAGCGCTCCGGCGGCTTCACGCCGCCGCCGAGCTCGCTCGAGGATCTGGCCGCCGCGAGCCGGCAGACGCGCTTCAGCATCCGGAACCGGTTCCGCAACGAGTAATTCGGCGCCGGGCTCGGCCGTCAGCCCGACTCGACGCTGAGCACCGGTTCGAGCCCGAGGAAGGCGCCGATGTGCTCGACCTCGTGTGCGAGCGCCGCACGGGCGGATTTCCCGACGCGATGTGCGAACCGAACGCGGAGCTCGAGCCGTCTGCCGCGTCTCTTGCGTTCCCACAGCCCGGCGGAGATCCCGTCGACGAGCACGAGACGCACGCCGGCCGGGCCCTCGTAGCGGCCGCGACCGTGGCGCGCGACCAGCTCCCGTACGGGCTGCGGCACGAGCTGCTCGCGTTCGCGGGATCCCATCACGTAGGCGTCGTACTCCGGCAGCAGCCGCACCTGGCTGCTCGGTGCCGGAAACGACCTGTCGCCTGCGAGCACGACGCAGCGGCGACCGTCGACGCTGACCTCCTCCAGCTCGGCCGCCAGTGCGTCGAACAGGCTTCGCGCCTCCGCCACCGTGAACGCGGGCGAGGAGAACCACTCGCTGAACTCGACGGGTCGGGCGGGGCCGTAGGTGTGGAGGAAGCGCCTGCAGACCTCGCGCAGGGCTTCGTCCTCATCCGTCGCCTCCCGCCACCCTTCGATCCACTGGTCGGGCCGAACGAGCGTGATTCGCGACCCCTGAGGCGGCCCCTGGCACAGCTCGGTGAGAAAGAAGGCGAAACCGGAGCGCAGCCTCTCCCGCGGCGCGCCGCCCACCCGCTTCACGACTTCGTCCGCGAGCTCATCGCGCAGCAGGCAGCGACCGTCCAGCGCCTCCCAGACTGCAGCCCGAGCGGATGCGACCTCGTCGGCGCCGAGCGCCGGATGAACGACGCCCGCGGGATCACGCCACGTCGGCAGTCCCCCGTCCGCCGGGCGCAGAACCGCTCGCCGCGCCGCGAACCACAGCGGCAACTCCTCCGCCGGGTGGAGGTGAAGGGTTCCGCGCACCGTCCACGCCTTGGCGAGCGATCGTCGCTCCCACAGCGCCGCTCGGACATCGGCCTGCACGATCCCCGTGATCCGGACGGCCAGCTGCAACTCGGCGGAGGCCTGCACCTGCGCGTGCACGCCGCATAGAGCACCGGCGACCGCCTCGAGCTGGTCGGCGCTCGCGCGCTCGTTCAGTGACGAACGCAGCATGCGGCGCGCCCGGGCCGCCTCCCAATTGACCTCCACCACCGCGGATGATGCACCGCCTAAGGGCGACGGCGACCTACATGGTGCTGACGCGGGCGAGCTCTTCGAGCGACGTCAGGCCCGCGACGACCTTCTCGATCCCGTCGTCCCACAGCGTGGCCATTCCGCTCCCCATCGCCGCGCGCTCGAGCTCCTCGTGGCTCGCCTTCCGCGACGCGAGCGCCGAGATCTCCTCGTTCATCGTCAGGAGCTGGAAGACGCCGAGGCGGCCGCGGTACCCGGTCTGCCGGCAGCGGACGCAGCCGTTGCGGCGGAAGAGCTCGATCTTGCCCTGCCGCAGCTCTTCGGGGATGCGTGCGGCGAACAGTTCCTCCTTGTTCGGGACGTAGACCTCTTTGCAGTGCTCGCACAGCCGGCGTGCGAGCCGCTGCGCCAGCACGCCGGTGACGGCCGCCCCGGTCAGGAACGGCTCGACGCCCATCTCGTTCAGGCGCGTGAGCGCGCTCGGGGCGTCGTTCGTGTGCAGGGTCGAGAGGACGAAGTGGCCGGTCAGCGCCGCCTCGATCGAGATCTTGGCGGTCTCGACGTCGCGGATCTCGCCGACCATCACGACGTCGGGGTCCGAGCGGAGGATCGACCGCAGCGCCGTGGCGAAGGTCAGCCCGGCGCGCGGATTGATCTGGACCTGGTTCAGGCCGTTGAGGCGGTACTCCACCGGGTCCTCGACCGTGATCACGTTGATCTCCGAGCGGTTGATCTGGCTCACCGCGGCGAACAGAGTCGTCGACTTGCCCGAGCCCGTCGGCCCGGTGACGAGCAGGGCGCCGGTCGGTCGCTGGATCAGCTCCGACAGCTGCACCTGCATCGCGGTGTTTAGCCCGACCTCCTCGAGCGTCGGCGGTTTCTTCGACTTGTCGAGCAGACGCATGACGACCGACTCGCCCTCGACCGTCGGCAGGGTGGCCACGCGGACGTCGAGGAGCCGTCCCGCAGCGGAGGCGGAGAGCGAGATGCGGCCGTCCTGCGGCTTCCGGCGCTCGGCGATGTCGAGCTTCGCGAGCACCTTCAGACGGGTCGTGACGCCGATCGCGCTCCGCCTCGGGATCCGCTGGGTCTCGTGGAGCACGCCGTCGATCCGGAAGCGCACGACGAGCGCGTCTGGCTGCGGCTCGAAGTGGACGTCGCTGGCGCCGTCCTCGGCCGCTTCGAAGATGATCGAGTTGACGAGGCGGACGAGCGGCGCGTCGGAGATGCCGTCGTCGACCTCGAGATCGTCGACCTCGTCGTCGATGACCTCTAGATCGATCCCTTCGCCCAGGCCGGAGCGGGTGCCGAAGGCCTCGGCGGTACGGGCGAGCCGGCCGAGTTCGTTCGCGATGTCCTCGCTCGCGGCGACGCTGAGGGAGATCGGGTGACGGCTCGCGAGGCGAAGCGAGTCGATCCCGTGGATGTTCTGGGGGTCGGCGACCGCCACGCAGAGGCTGTCGCCGTCGAAGGCGTACGGAATGGCGTGGACCTGCTCGAGGACATGCAGCGGCACCGTGCTCGCCGCGATGGGGTCGATCCCGACGTTGCCCAGCTCAACCACCTGCAGCCCGTGCTGCGCGGCAACGATCCGCGCGATCGCTTCGCCCGAGGCGAGACCCTGGTCGACGAGCACCTGAACGACCGGCGCGTCCCGCGCGCCCTCGCGGAGGGCTTCGAGCTTCTCCTGCGGGATCAGGCCGGTCGTCTCGAGCAGGTCGATGACGAGCTCGCCCATGAGCTGCGAGATAGGGGCGGGAGCGGCCGGGCCCTTCGAGGCCTGGCTCCCGTCGCGGGTCACAGCAGGCTGAGCAGACACCGCAGTCGCCTCAACTCAGGACACCGAGATACGCGTGGAGGATGGGGTGGCCGGCGAAGAGCGCCACCACGGCTCCGGACGCGAGAAACGGCGCGAACGGGATCGCCAGCCTCCGGGCGCCGAACCCGTGCCGGGCCAGGAGCACGAGGCTCGGGACGAGCGCCAGGAACAGGCCGAGCAACAGCCCCACCGGCGTGGTCCGGCCGAGCAGCGCGCCGATCAGGAGCGCGAGCTTGACGTCACCCATCCCCATGCCGCCCGGATAGGCGAGCGCCGCGAGAAGGAGGAAGCCGGCAGCTCCGACAGCACCGAGCGCCCACTCCGGCGACGGATGCGAGGCGGTCTGAAGTGCGAGCACGGCCGCCGCCGCCGGCAACACGACGCGGTTCGGGACGATTCGCCGCTCGAGGTCGGTTGCCGTCACGACGACGAGCGCGCCGCAGGCGATCGCGGCAGCCGCGGCCTTCAGCGTGAATCCGAAGGCGAGCACGCAGCCCGCAAGAAGGAGCGCGGTCGCGAGCTCGATCGCCAGGTCGCGCGGCGGGATGCGGGTGCCGCAGCGGCGGCAGCAACCGCGTAGGAGGGCGTAGGAGAGGACCGGCACGTTGTCGTACCAGGGGATCGGCGCCTCGCAGCTCATGCACGCCGAGCCGGGCCGCACGACCGAGCGGCGCAACGGCACGCGCGCAGCGACCACGCCGAGGAAGCTACCCAGCGCGAGGCCGGGCACGAAGACGAGTGGCAGCACGAGGACCATCCCGTTTGTTATCGACACCCGGGGAGCGCCGCTTGAGCGCTGGCCGCTTCAGCCGCCGTACGTGAAGTTCTTCGGCGGGTCGATCCAGAACGCCTGCGGCGGCCCCTGGATCGAGATCGGCAGGATGTTGATGGAGGGGAACGAGCCCTGGAACTGCTGGCCGGTCACGACGGTCTGCGTGCCCGAGACGAGCGGCCCCTGCGTGGCGGCGCCCTGCCCGGTGTTGACCTGGTAGTCGGCGTAGAGGCCGCCCTGGAACGAGGTCTGCGAGGGTCCCACCACGATTCCCTGGCCGTTGGACACTCCCGACTGCGTCCCCTGGTCGTGGGCGAGGAAGACGAGGATCCTCTGGTTCGGGTTCCAGTTCGTCCAGTCGCAGTCGGTGTTGCCGGCGTTCACCTTGGCACAGAGCTTCTCGCCCGTGATGTAGACGGTGCCGCTCACGTAGATGACCCCGTCGCAGGGCAGCGTCGTGGTGCACGTGCTCCACGTCCCGCCGCCGTAGGTGATCGGGGCGCTGCTGCTGCTGGACGCGGTGATGCTGCCGTCGATGAAGATCGTGCCGTAGACCGTGAGGGTCCGCGTCGTCGCGTTCCACGACAGCTCGCCCTGCGCGGTCCTGCACGTGTAGCTCGTGGTCGGCGTCAGGTTGAAGGTCCCTCCCGGGAGCACGCTCTCGTCCATGACCCCGTTGGTGTCGAAGGTCGGAGGAGTGCCCGTCTTCGTCGCGGCGTCGCAGCCATGCAGCGGTCCCGGCGAGGCGTACGTGTACCAGCCGCCGGGCGGTACGTTCGCACCGCAGCCGGTCTGGGCCCCGTTCCAGCAGATCGCCGGGGCCGTGACGTCCACGAAGTCCGGCATGCTGGCCTGGGCGATCTGGGGATTCCAGACCCCGGTCATGCTGAGGAACACGTTGGTGCTCGGGTTCGCCGGCTCCTTCACGCACGGGTTGACGATCGTGCCGCTGTTCTGCACCTTGCAATAGCTGCTGATGTGGACCGGGTTGGCGCCCGCCTGTGCCCGCGACGTGACCGGACTGCTCGACGTGCCGATCGACGCCTGCTTGTTGTTCGCGAAGAAGAAGCCGCCCACCCAGACCGGCGCATTGACGATCGCGCTGTTCGCGAGGCACAGGTTGCCGCCGACCCAGAGAGGCACCGACATGGTCACGCCTTGCGCGACCGTCGTGTCGCAGGTGCTCGAGGGGCCGTACGGCGAGTAGATGGTGTTCCAGACGCCGACCTTGAGGTTGCTCGGGTTCGGCGGGTGCACCTGCACCTGCGCGCTCATCGTCTTCACGATCGACGAGCCACCCGTCGGATTCGCGACCGTCGCCTTCCCGTGCAGCGTCCAGACCTCGGTGGCGGTGTCGAGGTTGCCCCACCACTTGACGGTGCCGCCCGAGTACGGCTTCGAGTACGCGGTCGCCTCGGTGCTCGGCATCAACGTGCTGAGCTCGAGGGTGTTCGCGTTGGCCGGGTTGGAGAGGATCGAGACGGCGTTGTTGACTCCGGCCTCCGCGAGCGAGGTCGCGACCTGGGCGGACTTCTGGTAGTTCGAGTTGCGCTGGTTGCCCGACGTGAAGAGGATCACGCTCGCAAGCGAGACCGCGAGCACGAAGAGCACGAGCATCGCGATCACGAGGGACTGCCCGCGCTCGTCGGCGAGAGGCCGGATGGGGAGCCGCCGCCTCTGCATCACGACACCGCCGCGTTCCGGAGCATGATCGTGTCGGAGAGCGTGTAGGCGCCTCCCGCTTTCGCGAGGTTCGCGTCGACGGGGAACGTTGCCTGGAGCTGCGGCCGCTGCCCGCTGGGAGCCAGCTTCGTGAAGACGAGGTTCGTCGTGAGGGAACCCGCCTTCGTGATGCCGCCGCCGTTGTAGGTGCAGCTCGTGCCGGTCTGGCGGTAAAGGCTGTAGGGGGCGCCGGCCGACGAGTCGGCGCACCAGGTGACCGTGGTCGACGACACGCCGTCCGTGCAGCCTTCGCCGAGGGTGAGGATCTTGCCGGCGGCACCATTTGCCGCGGGGACGCCCGCGGAGGTGTACACGGTCTCGGAGCAGGCCGAGCCGACCTCGTTCCGCAGGCTCGAGAGCGCAAGCCGCGCGTCCTGCTGCGCCTGGAAGCGCTGGTTCATGTCCACCTCGGCATGGAGGCCGGACACGAACATCGCGACGACCCCCGTCAGGACGAAGGCCAGGATCGACATCGTGGTCAGCAGCTCGATTAGCGTCATGCCGTCCTCCTCCCTGAGGCGTGCCCGGAGCCGCGCGACCACGCCTAGCCCGACTTCGCGTGCCTCGCCGGCCGGATCACGCTCGCGCCGTAGGACGACCGGTCCTGGGGCTGGCCGACCTCGGCGTTCTGGCCGGGTGCGAGCCGAAGCGTGACGGCAGGCGCGCCCGTGTCGACGACACGCATCCCGGGCTTTGGCGACTGGGAGACGACGACGTTCGCCGGATAGCCGTGGACGGAACCCCTGACATGCCAGCCGAAGCCGCTGTCCTCGAGCATCCCGGACGCGAACACGAATGCCTGGTTGCGGACGTCGGGGACGACGAGCACATGGCGCCCGTTGCTTGCGTGCGAGGCCGGCTTCCGGGCCACCGGCTTGTCGGCGGCGAGGCTGATCGTCGCGCTCACCAGCAGGAGGGTGGCGGCGACGGCCGTCAGGCGGGGAAGCGTGAGGATACGCCCGGACACGGCTCGTGCATCGGAAGGCTGGCGCACGTCCATGACCCTCTAACGGGTGAAGTAGACGACGTCGGAGGTGAACGTGCCGGGGCCGCCCAAGCTCGCCTGGAAGCTGTCGAGCGGGCTGCTGAGCAGGAAGAAGCGCGCGGGGGCGGCACCGCCACCCGGCCTCCCGGCGGTCATGTACGCGTAGAAGTCGTGCCCGGCCTGGGTCGCGTCGCCCTCGTGGTAGATCGCGTGGGCCGCCGGCAGGTTCCCGTACGCGAAGCCGATCTCGGCGTTCCCCGGCGCGGTCACCGGCTGCCCCGGCACGAGCCGTTGGCCCGTGTGGACGAGCGCCGGCGTCTCGGAGTAGTAGATCTCGTCGTAGCTGCGGCCGTCGACGACGATCGGCGCGTCGAGCTTCTCGTAGACGGCCGGGGTGCCCTGCCAGAAGTTCGGATCGATGTAGACCACAGTGCCGGCTGCGAGCGCGGTGTAGGGGCTGCTTGACGTGTAGTCGACACCCTGGTCGATGCGCCCGACTTGCAGACCGCCGATCGCCGTGAGCGGGACGGAGCTCACCTGCTCCTGTGCGCTGTTGAGCTGCTGCGTGGCCGTCTCGCGAACCTGGCGGAAGTGCGCTGCGCGCGCCTCCGCCGCCTGCCGGCGGATGCCGAGGAGGACGGCGTGCTTGTGCGCGTCGAGCTGGTCCGAGAGGAGCTTGGCACGGGCGGCGATACGGATGAATCTCCGCTCGGCGCGTCCGAGCTGCCGCGCTTTCGCGAGGGCGGCCACTAGGCGCTCGCTCGCCAGGGCGACCCGGGCACTCACCTTGTCCAGCCGGGCCTGGAGCCCGTCGATCGCGAAGACGCCCGTGCCTCCGCCCTGGCCGTACTGGGCGGCGAGGCCGAGCACGTCGTTCACGTACCAGTCGGCGTGGTTGTAGCAGTAGACGGCGCGCGCGACGTCAAACTGCCCGCCGCAGCCCGCGAGGTAGCGGGCCGCGCTGAAGATCGCATCCGTCGGGTTGTCGGGATCCGCGACACCGTCACCGTTCGCGTCGACGCCCCACCGGGCCCACGTCGACGGCATGAACTGCATCCAGCCGACGGCTCCGGCGGAGCTCGGCCCGAGGTTGCGCCCGAAGTCGGTCTCGACCTTGTTGATCGCGGCGAGCACCTGCCACGGGATGCCGTAGGTGTCGCCGGCCGCCTGCCAGATGCCGCGCAGGGCGGCGAAGGACATCGGCCCGGCCTGGGCACCCGTGAACGGGATCGGCTTGGCAGCGGAAGTGAACGCCACGGCGGCGTCACCGCCGCTTCCATGTGACCGCGCGACCCTGAACGTGTCCGCCCCCGCGCTGCTCGACAGGGCCAGCGCGAGCACGGCCCCGAGGAGGGGGATCAGCCGTCTCACGGCTACTTCTGGCCGGCGACGCGAAGCCTCGGCAGCGCCTTGGGCTCCTCGTCCGCGTTGGCGTCGGCGTCCGCGTCGGCCGCCGGCTCCGAGCCGTCCTCCGGCGCCTGCGACTCTGCCTCTGCCTCTGCCTCCGGCTTCGGTTCGGGCTCCGGATCCTCGTGCGGCTCGGGCGGCGCCGCGAGCGCACGCTCCTTGAGGGCACGCTCGAGCGCGATGAGGAAGTCGTGGCGGTTCGACGCGGCGTTCGCCGCGACCTCGCGGTCGACCTTGTGATCCAGCACGAGCTCGATCAGCGCGTGGCTGAACGTCTGCATCTGGAAGAAGTCGCCTTCCGCGATCGCCTCGGTGATCTCGTCCGGCTTGTTGTCGCGGATCAGGTCGGCGATCCGGGCGTTTCCGACCATGACCTCGACGGCCGGGACGCGCCCACCGCCGATGCGGGGCAGCAGGCGCTGGCTGATCACGCCGCGCAGGACGCCGGCGAGGATCGACCGGATCAGCTGCTGCTTGACTGCCGGGAAGAACTCGACCATCCGCCCGAGCGTCTCTGCGGCGTCGACCGTATGCATCGTCGAGAGCACGAGGTGGCCCGACTCCGCGGCTCCGAGCGCCGTCTCGGCGGTCTCCGCGTCGCGGAGCTCACCGATCAGGATCACGTCGGGGTCCTGGCGCAGGCCGCGCCGCAGCGCCTGGGCGAACGACGCCGTGTCGAGGCCGACTTCGCGCTGGTTGACGATGCAGCCGTGGTCGCCGTGGACGATCTCGATCGGGTCCTCGATCGTCACGATGTGCTGCTGGCGCGAGCGGTTGATGTGGTCGATCATGGCCGCGAGCGTCGTCGTCTTCCCGGAGCCGGTCGCGCCGGTGACGAGAACGAGCCCGCGATGCTCCTCGGCCAGGCGCCGAACGCCGGGCGGTAGCGAGAGGTCGGAAAAGTCGGGGACGTCGCGCGGGATCACGCGGAAGGCGATCGAGATCGAGCCGCGCTGCCGGAAGCCGTTGACGCGGAATCGCGGCAGGCCTGCCGGGGAGTACGCGCTGTCGAGCTCGCCCGTCTCGAGGAACGTCTGCAACCGCTTCGGAGTCTCGGCGCAGACGTGCTCGAGCGCGAGCTCGAGCTCGCGCTCGCTCAGCTCGGCCTCGCCGTCGAGCGGCGCGAGCATCCCGTCGCAGCGGACGACCGGAGGCCGCTCCACCTTGAGGTGGATATCGCTGGCGCCCATCTCAACGGCGCGGCGGAGCACGAGTTCGAGATCCATCGGCAAGCCTCCTATTCGGCCGGATACGGCGTGGGCTTTAGCCCCATCCCCCGGACGGGCTCGCCGTGAGTTGCGTCGCTCATCCCTTCGGCGCCTGCGACGAGACGATCGGCGCCTCGCAGCTCCAGATCTCGCTCTTTCGGTGCTGCGCGATCATGCGGCACGACTTGTTCGTCAGGTCCGGGTAGCCGTCGAGGCGCCCCTTGGAGCACTGCTGCAGCGTCGCGTCCGAGGCACCGTTGACGTAGACCGGGCTGCAGTGACTGAGCAACCCGGCGTCTCGGAGCACGCGCCCGTCCCTGATCGCGGCCATCAACCCGATTGCAAGGGCGCCAACGATGAGGATCTTCAGCAGCAACGGCTCTCCTTGACGACCTGTTCGCCTTGTTGTCGGCACGGGAAGGGCCCGCGGCCCATCCCTCCTTCGGACGAACGTCGCTACCGCGTGATCAGCGCCTCGAGCTCCCGCTCGAGCTCGGCAAGCGCGTTGCCGTGCCGTCCGAGCCCGCCGCCGAGCGCGTTGAGCGTCTGCTCGAAGTGCTCGCGCTCCTGGTCGAGGAGCTCGAGCAGGCCTTCCCGTTCGGCCTCGACCTCACGGATTCGCTGCTCGAGCTGCTGCGCGTTCCGGCTGGCCGCCTCCGACTCGCGCGCCAACTGCGCTGCGAGGTTCGCCAGCGCCTGCCGGTGTTCCTCGAGCTCCGTGCCGGTTTCCGCGAGCGCCACCTCGAGCTCCGCGATGATCCGGGACTTGCGGCGCCAGCGCGGCGACGTCCGCAGAGCGGCAACCGCTTCAGGCTCCCCGCGCCTCTGCGAGGTTCGGCGGGCGACGATCGCCGCTACGCCGAAGACCGCCGCCAGGCAGATCCCGGCGGCGTAGAGCATGCCGGGGAGGCCGCCCACGATCACGTAGGCAGCCGCCGCCGCCGCCGCTCCGGTGCCGGCAGTGCCCGCCGCAGCGAGCGTCCTGGCCGGCGGGTTCTTCACCGCAGGTGGCCGCCCTGGATGATGGCTGCGAGCTCTTGCGTCTTCGACAGGGCGCGCTCGAGGCGGCTGTTGCGGTCGGCCAGCTCGTGCTTGAGGCGGTCGACCGCCTCCTGGTCGCGCAGGCGCTCGACGCGGATCCGCTGCAGCTCGGTCTCGAGCTCCTGTATGCGGCTCTCGCGCGCTGCCATCTCGCCGCCGAGCTCATGAAGCTTCCCGCGCAGCTCCTGCAGGCGCGTCGCCTCGGCGTCGAAGAGGCCGAGGACGCGCTCGAGCGTCCGTCCCCAGACGGGCGCCGCAGTCGCCGCACCCGAGCTGATGTTGTCGGTTCCCGACGCCACCGCGATGCTCGCGGCGTCGAGGAAGGAGACGAGCGTCGACGGCTTGACGACGCCGATCTCGATGGCGCCGGAGAAATGCTCGCGGATGCCTGCGATCCGCTCGGGCGTCGCGTCCGCGAGGACGACGCGGACGTGGCCGTCGCCGCAGCGGACCGGCGCCGCGCCGATGCGCGCGAGCTCCTCGCCGCCCACGCGGGCGGCGGATTCCCCGTCGATTACGAGGGGCTCGTCGTCGAGGTAGGGGAGCTCCCAGCTCCGCGCGGTGTCGATCGCCGCGCTGCGCTCGTCACCCGGCTCGACGCGCTGCTCCTCGCCGAACATCGTCTCGCTCTCGAAATACTCGTCCACGGTAGGCCTCCAGTTCGCGTATCTGGCCCGTTATCGGCCGTCTCGGCGCCCTTCTTTAGGCGCGGAGGGGTCTACACCTGCGCGAGATAGACGCAGACCTCGCCGCCGGGGAGCGTGCGGCTGCTGCGCAGCACCTCGAACACTGCCGGCTCGTCCCGGTCGGGGAAGATGAGCTCGACGGTCTGGCCGGCCTGCGGGGGCACACCGGTCTGAGGCACGAGCTCGTATCCGTTCGGCCCGGGGACGAACAGCGAGTAGTCGATTTCCTCCGCCTCGGTGCCGTTCGTGACTGCTTCGGCGTCGGCTTCCGCCCGACCCGGTTCGATCTCGGCTTCGGGCTCTGCGTCCGAGGGCTCCGCTACGGGGGCTACGAGCTCGGCCGCCATCTGGTGAAGTCTCTCGGCGGCCAGCTGGAGCCGATTCTCGAGTCCAGCGGCGGCTGCGAGCTGCTCGATTGCGCTGCCCAGCTCCTGCTCGAGCAGCGTGCGCTGGGCCAGAAGCGACTCCCGCTCCTCGCGGCGGCGATCCTGCTCCTTTGCGAGAAGGCGCGTCTGCTCCTCGGCTGCCGTCTGGGCCTCGGCGGCGACGTCCTGGATCCGCTCTAGCTCGGCGAGCGCGTGGTCGCGCTCCGCGGTCAGCGCGATCTGCGACTCGCGCACCCGCTCTGCCTGGACCAGCAGTTCCCGCGCCTCGGCCAGCTCGGCCGTCAAGCGGTCGCGTTCCTCGGCGACGCCGTGCAGCTCCACGGCGCAGCTCTCCTGCACCTCGACGAGGATGCCTTCGAGCCGCTCGACCTCTCCGCGCAGGCGGTCCCGCTCTTCCGCGGCCGGTCCCAGCTCGCCGAGTCGTTCGAGCACGGCGCCCAGCTCCTCCTGGAGCCGGTCGCGCTGGCCGATCAGCTCTTCCAGCTCGCCGGAATGCCGCTCCTGCTCCTCGGCCCGCATGCGCTCATGCTCCGCGGCCGCCGACTGCGCCTCTGCGAGCGCGTTCTGCGCTTCGGCGGTAGCCGTCTGCGCCTCGCCGAGCACGGCCTGCAGACGGTCGACCTCTGCCTGCGCGTGCCGGCGCTCTTCGGAGTGCCGCTCCTGCTCGTCGGCGCGCATGCGCTCATGCTCCGCGGCCGCCGACTGCGCCTCTGCGAGCGCGTTCTGCGCTTCGGCGGTAGCCGTCTGCGCCTCGCCGAGCACGGCCTGCAGACGGTCGACCTCTGCCTGCGCGTGCCGGCGCTCTTCGTGCAGCCGGTTCAGTTCCTGCTCGTGCAACGTCTGCGCCTCGGCGACGGCGTTCTCGAGCCTATCGACGTCGGCCAGCAACCGCTCGCGCTCGACGGAGGCAACGGACTGAGTCTCGGCCAGGGAAGCCTCCAATCGCCCGACCTGCTCGCGTAGCTCGTCACGCTCCTCGGCGGCGGGCGCCAGGTCGGCGAGCCGCTCGAAGGTGGCTCCCAGCTCCTCCTGGAGCCGGTCGCGCTGGGCGGCGAGCTCGTTCTGCTCGGTGGCATGCCGCTCCTGCTCCTCCGCCAGCCGGCGCTCCTGCTCGGCGGCCGTCGTCTGCGCCTCGGCGAACGCCGTCTGCAGGCGCTCGAGCTCCGCCGTCGCGCGCTCGTGCTCCTCTCGGAGCCGGGTGAGCTCGTGCTCGCGCTCGGCGTGGGTCTCGGCGGCCGACGCCTGCAGGCGCTGCAGCTCGGCCGTGGCCTGCTCATGCTCATCTCGCAGCCGCGCGGTCTCCTGCTGGCGCTCTTCCTCCAGCCGCGCGAGCTCCTGCTGGTGCTCGTCCCGCAGCCGGCTGAGCTCCTGCTCGCGCTCGGTGTGGGTCTCGGTCAGGGATGCCTGGAGCCGCTCGAGCTCGGCCGCCGCCTGCTCGTGCTCCTCCCGCAGCCGGCTCAAGTTCTGTGCGTGCGCGGTCTCGGTTTCGGCGAGCACGCTTTCGAGCCTCGCGACCTCTGCCTCGGGCCGCTCCTGCTCGGCGCCTGCCGTGTGCGCCTCGGCGAGTGCGCTCTCGAGGCGCTCGATCTCGACGCGGAGCTCTGCCAGCTCCAGCGGCTCCGGCTCGGTTTCCTGCTCCGGCTCGGTTTCCTGCTGCGGCTCGGTTTCCGGTTGTGGCTCGGTTTCCGGTTCTGGCTCGGTTTCCGGCTCCGGCTCGATTTCCGGCTCTGGCTCGGTTTCCGACTCCGGCTCGGTTTCCGACTCCGGCTCGGTCTCGGGCTCGACCGCGGGCGGCGTCGCCGCGCTCTCCTCGGCGTCGTCGACAGTCTCCTCGGCCTCCGCGGCGACGGTCTCGTCGCTCTCGCTGTCCGGCTCGGCTGCGACCTCATCAGCAACCTCCTCGGCAATCTCCTCGACCTCAGCGACTTCCTCGACGGCCTCCGCAGAGGCGTCGCCGGTCTCGGCCTCGGCCTGCGCGTCTTCGGCGGCTTCGTCCACCCGCACGGGCGGCGCCACCGCCGTGGCCGCCAGCCGAAGCTTGGGGAGGCCTGCCGCGTTCTCGTCGGCGCCGTCGGCGTGCGTCGGGTGTAGGCCGAGCGCGAAGCCGTACTCGGTCCGGAGCGCGCCGCCGCTCTGCATCGCCAAGGCGTGCGCAACGGCGGCGCCGGACGCAAAGCCGAGCTCCACGATGATCTGGCCGAGCGGGCGCTTCGACTGCTGCTGCACTTCGAGCACCGTGGCGAGCTGCTCCTGGCTGATGAGCCCGAGCTCGGTCATCAGCTCGCCGAGCTGGCGCTGCGGCATGCGCTCTCTCTCGGAAGAGGCGCTCATACCTAGGAGTTGACCTGCCGCAGCCGAGTCACGCCGCTTCTATCGGCTTCCGAAGCGCCGGACTTTACTCCTGCCACTTCGCGCCGTCCGCACCGCAGAAACGCTTGTTCGAGGGATGGCCCCCTAGGGCGATCGTGACGACGATTCGGCCACGGACATCTGCGGCGTCCGGCTAGCACAGCGAGTGGAGGAGGAGCGCCGCATGTCCAGCACCATTCAGGAAAGCCTCAGCCACAGGGACAACCTGGTCGGCGACGTCGAGCACCACCAGACCTGGCGGGAGGTCGCACGCACCGACCTCGCCCAGGAGATTGCCGCACAGCAGGATCGGCTGCATGCGCTCCGCGCCAGCATGCTTCAGCAGCTCGCCGGCCACCACCGGCCCGGTGTGCCGCGCTGGCCGAGCGGGCCGAAGTTCGCCCCGACGCTCGTGGACGAGGACGAGTGGTGGGCGAAGATGCTCGGCAGGAAGCGGGCCGCGTAGGCCTTGGCGCCCGGCCCCGGGGGAGCTCGGCGAACCGGGCTCCCCCGGCTCAGCCCTGGGTCGTCGTAGGGGCCGTCGTAGTAGGGGTCGTGGTTGTGGTCGTCGGCGTCGTGGTCGTTGTCGGCGTCGTGGTCGTTGTGGTCGTCGTCGGGGGCGGCGACGTGGTCGTCGGCGGTGGGGCGGTCGTGCCGGGATGCGTCTTCGTCGTGGTCGTCGCCCGAGTCCTCGTGCGGACAGTGGTCGTCTTCTCCGTGGTCGTTCTCTGCGTCGTCGTCTTCTTCTTCTTCTTCGTCGTCGCCTCCTGGTGGTGCTTGCACGTGCCGTCCTGCTTGCGTGCGTCGCGCCAGGTGCGCGCGAACTCGAACCGTCCGCACCACGGCTTGTACCCCGGAGATCCCGCGTCCGCGAACTGCTCGACCGGCTTCCCCTGCAGAGCCGCCGTCATGTACGCGTGCCAGATCTGCGCCGGCAGGGTGCCGCCGGTGACGCCGGCGATCCCGTGCACGCCGCGCATCGGCCGCTCCCTCGTGGGGTAGCCGATCCAGGCGACCGTGGTGAGCTGCGGCACCCAGCCCGCGAACCATGCGTCCGCGAAGCTGTCCGTCGTCCCCGTCTTTCCGGCTACGGGACGGCCGGCGAGCGCTGCGGCGGTCCCGGTGCCTCCCCGCACGTTCGCTTCGAGAATCCGCGTGACCACCGAGGCGACCTTCGCGTCGACGACCCGCTTGCCCGGGGGATTGGACGCCGGTTCGTTGCGCCCGCCCGGGAAGACCACCTTCGTCAGGATGGTCGGCTGGTGCGCGACGCCGCCGGCCGCGAGCGTCGCGTACGCGCTTGCGAGGTCGAGCGGGCTCACGGAATCCGCCCCGAGCCCGACCGACGGCACGGGCTTCAGGTGCGACTGGATGCCCATGCTCTGCGCGAGGTCGGCGACCGGCTTCGGCCCGACGTCGAGCGTGAGGCGGGCGTAGACCGTGTTGTCGGAGAGCAGTGTTGCCTGTGTGAGCGGGATTCGGCCGTAGTACGTGTGCTCGAAGGTCTGGACGCGCCAGTTGTTCGGCCCGACGAACGGCGCCGAGAGATAGCGGGTCGTCCACGGGTCGATCTGCCGTTCGACGGCATGGGTCAGAACGAACATCTTGAAGGTCGATCCCGCCTGCCTCTGCCCGTCGGCCGCGATGTCGTAGGAGATCTTCCTCCCGGTCTGCGCGATCGCCATCGCGCGGATCTGACCGGTCCCGGGATCGATCGAGACGACGGCGCCGGCCGGGTCGCTCTCCCGGTCGAGCGTGCCGAGGATCGCCCGTGTCGCCTCCTGCTGCATCTTCGCGTCGAGCGTCGAGTAGACGCGCAGTCCACCGCGTCGGACGCGCTCGGCTCCGTACTCGTCCACGAGCTGGGAGGTGATGAAATCGCCGAGGTACGTCTGGCCGGCGGTCAGTCCCGGCGTCCGTCGCGGGTGGAGGCCGAGGGGGCTGTGGAGCGCGCGTCTGTAGCGGGTGGCCGAGATGTCGCCGGCCTGGACCATCCCCTGGAGCACCTCCGCCCGGCGGGCGCGTGCGGCAGCCGGCCGCGTGATCGGGTCGTAGGCGGACGGAGCCTGCGGCAGCCCGGCGAGGAGCGCCGCCTGCTCGAGCGAGAGATCCTTCGCGCGCACGCCGAAGTACGTGCCCGCGGCGGCCTCGATTCCGTACGCCTGCCGGCCGAAGTAGACGTCGTTCAGGTAGGTCGCGAGGATGCGGTTCTTGCTCCAGCGCCGGTCGAGCTGGACGGCGAGACAGGCCTCCGTGAGTTTCCGGCCGAGCGTCTGCCGCGGGCTGAGGTAGAGGTTGCGGACGAGCTGCTGCTCGATGGTCGAGCCGCCCTGCGTGAGCTGGCCCGACGTGACGTCGCTCCTGAGCGCCCGCAGGATCCCGATGTAGTCGATCCCGTTGTTCTCGTAGAATCGGCGGTCCTCGGTATCGATGATCGCCCGCCGCATGACGGGGCTCATCTTCCGGAAGGACACGGGCAACCGGTCGCCGCTCGCGCCGAGCAGCCCGAGTCGCGTGCCGTCGCGGGCGAGGAGGACGCTCGCGTGCGCCGGTCCGTGGGCGTCGAGGCCGTTGAGGCTGCAGGAGTACCAGAAGAAGGGCCCGGCGACCGCGGCTCCGACTGCGAAGGCGCCCACGAGCACGACGACGCAGGCGGCGGCGATCTGCAGCCCCCGCTTCATGCGCGACCCCCTGCGCGCGTTCGCATCTCCCATGCGACGTCGGGTAAACGTCGAGGGCGGCCCCTGGATACGCCTCAGCGCCGGAGCCAGCGGACGAGCAGACCGCGCTTAGGCTCCGGAGCGGGCGGCTCGGACGGGCCGGGCGCCGGTTGCGGGACCGGCTCTTCCTCGGGCGGGAGCATGGACCGCGGCACTGCTCCCCGCTCGCGCTGGGCGCGGATCGCCGCGTTCATCTCGTCGCGCTGGGACTCCTCCGTCACGCATTCGACGTACGACATAGGAAGGCCGCCTCCTCTCGCTAGGCTCCGGCCGCGATGTGCTTCGAGCTCGACTCCGAGCCGCCGATTCCCCGGATCTCGGGCGCAGCCGTCGCACACGACGACCTCGTGCTGCAGGGTGAGGACGGCAACCGCTTCGCCGCGTTCCGGGCACTTCCGGAGGGTGAGCTGGGAGCAGGGATCGTGATCCTGCCCGACGTCCGCGGCCTGTACCGCTTCTACGAGGAGCTCGCGCTCCGCTTCGCCGAGCGCGGCCACGCGGCCGTCGCGTTCGACTACTTCGGCCGCACCGCGGGCGTCGAGAAACGCGGCGGCGACTTCGACTACGGGCCGCACGTCGAGCAGACGACGCCGCACGGGGTCCAGGCGGACGTCGGCGCCTGCGTCGGCCACCTCCGCGCCCTCGGCTGTAACGCGTTCTTCACGGTCGGCTTCTGCTTCGGCGGCAGCGGCTCGTGGGCGGCGGCCGCGCACGGACACGGGCTGGCGGGCGCCGTCGGGTTCTACGGCCGGCCGAGCCGGATGATCGAGCTCGTGCCGCGGCTCGAGGCGCCGATCCTCGCTCTGCAGGGCGGGGCGGACCAGGCCATCAGCCACGAGGACAACCTCGAATTCGAGCGGGCCCTGCGCCAGGCGGGCAAGGATTACGAGCTGATCGAGTACGAGGGCGCGCCGCACAGCTTCTTCGACCGGAAGCAGGAAGAGTTCGCGGAGGCGTCCGACGACGCGTGGCGCCGGACGCTCGAGTTCATCGCCGCGCACGCGTAGTTTCGTGCCGTGGGCCGGTCGGTAACTGAGAACGCTTGGGCGCTGACCTGCACGGCGCGCTCAGTGTCTACGGCCGTGACGTGCTCCTGCAGCTACGCGCCTAGCTGACTGTCGCGGAGCTCCTGAAACGCGTGGGGTGCGCCGGCGACCACGACGTCTGCCGGCCAGTCGCTGATGCCGAGGACGTCGAGGATCGCCACTCTGCCCTGCGATCGGCGTCACGCGTACGCACCGTGACGGCTGCCATTCCCGCCCGGACGGCGCGCACGGCGAGATCGTGCATCGGACCCACAGCCTGGAGTTTCCCGTTGGGGCGATGCGACCACAACGTTCTCGAAGCCACTCCGAGGAGGGACGACCATGGCCGAGCTCGTCGCGGACTATGTCCTGAAGCGCCTGCGCGAGTGGGGCGTCCACCGCATCTACGGCTACCCGGGCGACGGGATCAACGCCTTCCTCGGCGCGCTCGACCGCGCCGACGGCGACCCGGAGTTCATCCAGACCCGCCACGAGGAGATGGCCGCGTTCATGGCGTGCGGTCACGCGAAGTTCGCCGGTCCCGACGAGTTGGGCGTCTGCATGGCCACCTCCGGGCCCGGCGCGATCCACCTCCTCAACGGCCTCTACGACGCGAAGCTCGACCACGTTCCGGTCGTGGCGGTCATCGGCCAGCAGAAGCGCACCTCGCTCGGCGCCCAGTACCAGCAGGAGATCGATCTCCAGGTCCTGTTCAAGGACGTGTCCGAGTTCGTCCAGTACTGCATGGAGCCGGCGCAGGCGAGGCATCTCGTCGACCGCGCGTGCCGGATCGCTCTCGACCATCGCGGCGTCTGCACGATCATCGTCCCGAACGACGTCGCGGAGATGGACGCCGTCGAGTCGCCGCCGCGCACGCACGGCTCGGTCTACTCCAGCGTCGGCTACCGGCGCCCTCGGGTGCTGCCGCAGGAGTCCGACATCGAGCACGCCGCCGAGATCCTCAACGAGGGGGAGAAGGTCGCGATGCTCGTCGGCCAGGGAGTCCGCGGCGCCGCCGAGGAGCTCGAGCGCGTCGCCGACCTGCTCGGCGCCGGCGTCGCGAAGGCACTGCTCGGCAAGGACGTCCTCGCCGACGACCTGCCTTACGTCACGGGCGCGATCGGTCTGCTCGGCTCGATCCCGAGCTACGACATGATCGAGGGCTGCGACACGCTGCTCATGGTCGGTACGAGCTTCCCGTACGCGGAGTTCCTGCCGAAGGAGGGCCAGGCGCGCTGTGTCGAGATCGACATCCGAGCCGATTTGATCGGTATCCGCTACCCGGCGGACGTGATGCTGATCGGAGACGCGAAGGAGACGCTGAAGGCCCTCGAGCCGCACCTCGTCCGCAAGGAGGACCGCGGCTGGCGTGAGCAGATCGAGGAGAACGTCCGCGACTGGTGGGAGATCGTCGAGCGCCGCTCGATGATGGACGCCGACCCGATGAACCCGCAGCGGGTCGTGCACGAGCTCTCGCAGGTGCTGCCCGCCGACGCGATCGTGACGGCGGACTCCGGCTCCTCGACGAACTGGTTCGCGCGTCAGCTCAAGCTGCGCAAGGGCAACCTCGCCTCGCTTTCGGGCACGCTCGCCACGATGGTCCCCGGCGTCCCCTACGCGATCGCCGCGAAGTTCGCGCATCCGGGGCGGCCGGTCATCTGCTTCGTCGGCGACGGCGCCTTCCAGATGCTCGGGATGAACGAGATGCTGACCGTCAAGCGGTACCGCGAACGCTGGCCCGACCAGCGGCTGATCTTCTGCGTCTTCAACAACCAGGACCTGAACCAGGTGACCTGGGAGCAGCGGGTGATGGAGGGCGACCCGAAGTACCCGGCCACGCAGTGGCTCCCGAACTTCGACTACGCGGGCTATGCCGAGCTCTGCGGGCTGAAGGGAATCTTCTGCGACGACGGCGACCGGATGCGCTCTGCCTGGGAGGAGGCGCTCGCGGCCGATCGCCCGGTCGTGCTCGAGGTCAAGACGGACCCGGAGATCCCGCCGCTGCCGCCGCACATCCGGCTCGAGCAGGCGGAAAAGATGGCGAAGGCGATGGTCAAGGGCGACCCGGAGCGCAGTGGCGTGATGGAGAAGTCGCTGCGCGGGAAGCTCGTCGAGTTCACCGAGCGCCTGAGGTAATGGCTGCGGCGACGCGGCTCGAACGGCTCGACGTCCACGCGTACACGATCCCGACGGACGAGCAGCCGGAGTCGGACGGAACGCTCGAATGGGACTCGACGACAATCGTCGTCGTCGAGGCGCAGGCCGGCGGCCGCACGGGGATCGGCTACACGTACTGCGACGCGGCGGCGGCCGAGGTCGTCTCCTCCCAGCTTGCCGGCGTCGTCGAGGGAGAGGACGCGATGGACGTCCGCGCTGCGTGGCTCCGCATGGGTGCGCAGATTCGCAACGCAGGCCGGCCGGGCATCGGCTTCTGCGCGATCTCCGCCGTCGACCAGGCGCTCTGGGACCTGAAGGCGCGCCTGCTCGACGTCCCGCTCGTCGTCCTGCTCGGCGCCGCTCACGAGGACGTGCCGATCTATGGCAGCGGCGGCTTCTGCTCCTACTCGCTCGACCGGATCGGCGCGCAGCTCGGAGGCTGGGTTACGGCCGGGATCCCGCGCGTGAAGATGAAGGTCGGACGCGACCCTGAGCGCGATCCGGCGCGGCTCGACGCCGCGCGGGAGGCGATCGGGCTGGACGCCGACCTCTTCGTCGACGCGAACGGCGCCTTCGCCCGCAAGGAGGCGCTGGCCTGGGCGGAGCGGTACGCGCTGGAGTGGAACGTGACGTGGCTCGAGGAACCCGTCTCCTCGGCCGACCTCGACGGGCTGCGGCTCCTGCGCGACCACGGTCCGCCGGGCCTCGAGATAGCGGCCGGCGAGTACGCGTACGTCCCCGCCGACTTCCGCAACCTCGTCGGCTGTGTCGACTGCCTGCAGGCCGACGTCACGCGCTGCGGCGGGATCACGGGTCTCCTCTCCGCGTCCGGCCTCGCCAACGCGCACTCCATCGACGTCTCGGCCCACTGCGCGCCCGCGATCTCGGCCCACGCCTTCTGCGCGGTCGAGCGGCGGCGGCACCTCGAGTACTTCCACGACCACGTGCGGATCGAGGGGATGCTCTTCGACGGCGTTCCCGAGCCCGAAGGAGGCGTCCTACGACCGGATCGCTCGCGGCCGGGCAACGGGCTCGAGCTGCGCGATCAGGACGCGGCCCCGTTCTCCGTGGAGTGGGCAGGGGCGGCAGCGTGAGCGTCACGATCCCGAAGCGAGCGAACGGGCGTGTACGCGGCTACGAGGCCGACCGCGAGCAGCTCGACCGGCGCGCGCTTGCCGCGGACCTGCGGGCGGCGATCGACGCGGAGGTTCGCTTCGACACCGCAAGCCGCGCGCTCTACGCAACCGACGCCTCGAACTACCGGATGCCCCCGATCGGCGTCGTGGTCCCGCGCCACGTCGACGAGGTCGTGGAGATCCACCGCGTCTGTCGTGAGCACGGCGCGCCGATCGTGCTGCGCGGCGGTGGGACGAGCCTTGCCGGCCAGGGCTGCAACACGGCCGTGCTGATCGACTTCTCGAAATACCTCCACCAGATTCTCGAGCTCGACCCCGATCGCCGCCTCGCCCGCGTGCAGCCGGGCTGCGTCCTCGACCATCTCCGCGAGACGGCGAGCGAGCGGTACGGGCTCACCTTCGGGCCCGATCCGTCCACCCACGCCTACTGCACGATCGGCGGGATGCTCGGCAACAACTCCTGCGGTCGCCACTCGGTCCAGTCGGAGTTCCACGGGCCGGGCCCGCGGATGGCCGACAACCTCGTCGAGCTCGAGGTGCTCACGTACCGCGGCGAGCGGCTGCGCATCGGGCCCGGCGGCGGCGGCGTGCCCGACGCGATCGCCGACCGGCTGCGCGAGCTCGCGACCGCGCAGGCCGACGAGATCCGGGCGCGCTATCCGCGGATTCCGCGCCGCGTCTCCGGCTACAACCTCGACGAGCTCCTGCCCGAGAACGGCTTCGAGGTCGCGCGCTCCCTCGTCGGCACCGAGTCGACCTGCGTCACCGTGCTCGGGGCGACCCTCGAGTTGATCCCCAAGCCGCCGTGTCAGTCGCTGCTCGCCGTCGCCTATCCTGACAAGTTCCGCACAGCCGATCACGTGACGCTCGCCCGCGAGCACCAGCCGATCGCGATCGAGGGGATGGACGACACGCTGATCGAGGACATGACGCTGCTCGGCATCCACGAGCACGAGCGTTCGATGCTGCCCGACGGGGGCGGCTGGCTCCTCGTCGAGTTCGGCGGCGAGACGAAGGAGGAGTCCGACGCGAAGGCGCGCGCGCTGATGCACGACCTCGAGAAGGACGGCCAGCCGCCCTCCGGCATGAAGCTGTACGACGATCCCGAGGCCGAGCAGCACATCTGGGAGGTGCGCGAGGCGGGACTCGGCGCGACCGCCTTCATCCCCGGCAAGGAGGACACGCACGAGGGGTGGGAGGACTCGGCCGTCCCGCCCGAACGGCTGGGCGAATACCTCCGTCGCCTCTCGAAAATCGCCGACGAGTACGGCTACGAGAGCTCCCTGTACGGCCACTACGGCCAGGGCTGCGTGCACGCCCGCTGGAACTTCGATCTCGTCACCAAGCCCGGGATCGAGAAGTTCCGCCGCTGGCTCGACGCCGCAAGCGACCTCGTGCTCGAGCTCGGGGGCTCGCTCTCGGGGGAGCATGGCGACGGCCAGTCCAGGGCCGAGCTCCTGCCGAAGATGTTCGGCGACGACCTCGTCCACGCCTTCGAGGAGTTCAAGTCGATCTGGGACCCCGACTGGAAGATGAACCCCGGCAAGGTCGTGCGGGCGTACCGGATCGACGAGAACCTCCGCCTCGGCGCCGACTACGAGCCGTGGCGGCCGAAGGTCAAGTTCGCCTATCCGGAGGACAAGGGCGACTTCGCGCACGCCACGGTGCGCTGCGTCGGGGTCGGCAAGTGCCGTACCCCCGGCGGCGTCGACGTGATGTGTCCGTCCTTCATGGCGACGCGCGAGGAGATGCACACGACGCGTGGTCGGGCCCGCCTCTTGTTCGAGATGCTCGATGGGGAGGTCATCACCGACGGCTGGCAGTCGGACGAGGTGATGGAGGCCCTCGACCTCTGCCTCGCGTGCAAGGGCTGCACGAACGACTGTCCCGTCAACGTGGACATGCCGACGTACAAGGCGGAGTTCCTCCACCAGCGCTGGAAGCATCGCCTGCGCCCGCGGCACGCGTATGCCTTCGGGCTCATCGACCAGGTCGCACGCGTCGCGTCGCGGGCGCCGGGCGTCGTCAACTTCCTCACCCACACGCCGCCCTTCGCGCAGGCCTTCAAGCTCGCGGCCGGGATGACGCAGCAGCGCGCGGTGCCGGAGTTCGCGCCGCTCACCCTCCAGCAGTGGTTCCGGCAGCGGGGTGGGACGACGAATCCGGGCGGCCGCAAGGTCGTCCTCTTCCCGGACACCTTCAACAACCGCATGCACACCGACGTCGGCGTCGCGGCGGTCGAGGCGCTCGAAGCGGCCGGATGGCGCGTCCTCATGCCCGACGGGCACATCTGCTGCGGGCGCCCGCTCTACGACTACGGACTCCTCGACCTCGCCGAGCGCTATCTGCACCGCAGCCTCGAGCAGCTGCGCGAGTGGTACCGCGACGGCGTCCCCATCGTCGGGCTCGAGCCGAGCTGCGTCGCCGTGTTCAAGGACGAGCTCGGCAAGCTCCTCCCGCACGACGACGATGCGAAGCGGCTCGCGCAGAGCACGTATCACTTCGCGGAGTTCTTCGAGCAGTTCGAGGTCGAACCGCCACGACTGGAGCGCAAGGCATTCGTCTGGGGGCACTGCCACCACAAGGCGACCGGCGGCATCGATCCGGAGGTCGAGCTCCTCGAGAAGATGGGCGTCGAGGTCGAGACGCTGAACGCGGGCTGCTGTGGGCTCGCCGGCTCCTGGGGCTTCGAGGCCGGGCACCACGAGATCTCCATGCAGTGTGGCGAGCAGGGGCTGCTGCCGAAGGTGCGCACGCTCGACGAGAAGACGATCGTCGTGGCGGACGGCTTCTCGTGCAAGACACAGATCGAGGAGGGAGGGACCGGCCGGCGCGCGCTTCACCTCGCGCAGGTGCTGAAGCTCGCGCACGAGCACGGAGCGGGAGGGCCGCCGGGGCCGCGGCCGGAGCGTCTCTACTACCAGGTGCGCCCCAAGCCGTCGCTGGCGCGGCGAGCCGCGAGGGCCGCGGCGGCCGTCGGAACCGTCGCCGTGGTCTCCGCTACTATGCGCCGGCGCGAGGCGCCGTAGCTCAGCTGGTCAGAGCGCTGCACTCATAATGCAGAGGTCGGTGGTTCGAGCCCACCCGGCGCTACTGGAGCGCGTCCCCCGGAGTGAGATAGAGGAATGGCAACCGGAGTCAGAGTCGCAATCACGCTCGCTTGCACCGAATGCAGGCGGCGGAACTACCAGACGCAGAAGTCGAAGCGAAACTCGCCCGACCGCGTCGAGTTCCGCAAGTACTGCCGCTGGTGCGGCAACCACACGCTGCACCGGGAGACCCGCTAGTGGCCAGGTCGACGCGCCAGCAACGCCGGCAGCGCCGCGCGCAGGCCGCCGGAACTCCGCCGCTGCGGCCCGCTCCCCGGCCCCGCCCGACCGCCGAGGAGGAACCGCGGAGGGAGCCCGCGGCGCCGCGCCCGGAGCGCAGGGACGACGTCCGGCCCGGCACGCCCGGCATCCGCTTCCTCCAGGAGTCGTTCGCCGAGCTGCGGAAGGTGGAGTGGCCCAGCCAGCAGCAGGTGATCAGCGGCACCGCCGTCGTCCTCATTGCCTGCCTCATCGTCGGCGCGTACCTGTACGCGAACGACCAGCTGTGGAGCTACGTCGTCAAACACGTACTGCTTCGATAAGGCCGGAGGCGAACGAGACCCAATGTTCCGCTGGTACGTGATCAACACCTATTCCGGGCACGAGAACAAGGTGAAGACCAACCTCGAGCACCGGATCGAGTCGATGAACCAGCGCGCCCGCTTCCGGCGCGTCGTCGTCCCCACCGAGCAGGTGGTCGAGACGAAGGACGGCCAGAAGGTGCAGGCCGAGAAGCGCACGCTCCCGGGATACGTGCTCGTGAACATGGACCTCAACGACGACGCCTGGACGGTCGTGAAGAACACGCCCGGCGTGACGGGGTTCGTCGGCGCGGGGGCGACCCCCGTGCCGCTCTCCCAGCCGGAGGTCGACCGGATCCTCCACACCGGCGCCGCGACTGCGCTGCAGACGCGGGCGCAGGTCGAGTTCCAGCTCGGTGAGTCGGTAAAGATCACCTCGGGCCCGCTCGCGGACTTCGACGGCGAGATCACCGACGTCAACCCGGACGCGCAGAAGTTGCAGGTGATGGTGAACATCTTCGAGCGGCAGGTGCCGGTCGAGGTCGGATTCGACAACGTCAAGAAGCTCGACTGAGGAAGTAGATGGCCAAGAAAGTTCTCACGCTGATCAAGCTCCAGATCCCGGGCGGGCAGGCGAACCCGGCGCCGCCGGTCGGCCCTGCACTCGGCCAGCACGGGGTCAACATCATGGAGTTCTGCAAGGCGTTCAACGCGCAGACCGGCGACCAGAACGGGCGCATCACCCCGGTCGAGATCACTGTCTTCGAGGATCGCTCCTTCACCTTCATCACGAAGACGCCGCCGGCCGCTGTCCTGATCAAGGAGGCGCTGCGGCTCGACAAGGGCTCGGGCGAGCCGAACCGGCTGAAGGTCGGCCGGCTCTCGCGCGACCAGGTACACCGGATCGCGGAGACCAAGATGCCAGACCTGAACGCGCGGGACATCGACCAGGCGGCGCGAATCATCGCTGGAACCGCCCGTAGCATGGGAGTCGAGGTGGACCTCTGATGGCACAGCACGGCAAGCGATATCGCGGCGCGCACGCGACCTTCGAGCGCGAGCAGGTCTACTCGCCGGTCGAGGCGGTCAGGCTGCTCAAGGCGATGGGCGCCACCAAGTTCGACGAGACGGTCGAGCTCCACTTCCGGCTCGGTCTCAATGTCCGCCACGCCGACGAGCAGCTGCGCGGCACCCTGATGCTGCCGCACGGGAGCGGCAAGGAGGTGCGCATCGCCGTCTTCGCCGAAGGTGACAAGGCGCGCGAGGCGGAGCAGGCCGGGGCGGACATCGTGGGCTCGGCCGACCTCGCGAAGCAGATCGAGGAGGGCTTCACGGACTTCGACGTCGCGATCGCGACGCCGGACCAGATGGGCAACGTGGGCCGGCTCGGCCGCATCCTCGGGCCGCGCGGCCTGATGCCGAACCCGAAGACGGGCACAGTCACGATGGACGTCGGCAAGGCCGTCTCCGAGGCCAAGGCCGGCAAGCTCGAGTACCGGACCGACCGCGGCGCGAACGTCCACGTCGTGATCGGCAAGAAGAGCTTCGACGAGCGCGCGCTCGTGGAGAACTACGCCGCCGTCCTCGACGAGATCGTGCGCGCCAAGCCGTCGGCCGCGAAGGGCCGCTATATCCGGCAGATCACGCTCACGAGCACGATGGGCCCCGGCATCCACGTCGACCCGGCCCGCGTCCGGGGAATCGTCGAGGAGCTGGACGAGTCGACGCCGGAGGCCGCTACAGTTCCGGCCTAGCAACTGACCCGCCGAAGACCACTGGCAGCCCTCTCTGCGAGGACGGAAGACCAGTCGAGGTGAGATGAAGAGAGAACAGAAAGAACAGGTCGTCGAAGAGCTGACCGCGCGCCTCAAGGCCGCGGAGACGCTGCTCGTCGCCGACTACCGCGGGCTGACGATGCCGCAGATCGACGAGCTCCGCACGCGGCTGCTCGAGAGCGGCGCGCGCTTCACGGTGGTCAAGAACACGCTCACCCGCCTGGCTGCCGAGGCGGCCGGCGCGGAAGCGCTGCTCGCGCTGCTCGACGGGCCGAGTGCGATCGCCTTCCTCGAGGCCGACGGTGACATGGTCGCGGCGGCGAAGGCGCTCGCGGACGCAGCGCGCGAGACGCGCGTGCTCGAGATCCGCGGCGGCCTCCTGCAGGGCCGCACGGTGAAGGCGGCTGAGGTCGAGACCCTGGCGGCGCTGCCGCCGGAGGACGTGCTCCGCGGGCAGGTGCTCGGCGCGATCGTCGCGCCGCTCACGACGCTCGCCGGCCTCCTCGACGCGCCGTTGCGGAACCTCGTCGGGCTCATCGACGCCCGCGTCGAGCAGCTCGGCGGCGAGGAGGCCGAGGCCGCCTCGCCACCGGCGGAGGAAGCGCCGGCTGCGGAGGAGGAGCCTGCCGTCGAGGAGTCGGCGGAAGAGACCACACAGGCGGAGGCCACGACGTCCGCCGACGAAACCCCCGAGGAGGAGAGCTAGATGGCAGCTTCGTCTGTCGACACGATCTTCGAGAGCCTGGGCAAGATGTCCGTCCTCGAGCTGGTCGAGTTGAAGAACAAGATCGAGGAGGAGTGGGGCATCACGGCAGCTGCTCCGGTTGCAGTCGCCGCACCCGGTGCGGCGGCAGCGGGCGACGGCGCCGCCGTGGAGGAGAAGACCTCCTTCGACGTCGTCCTGACCGCGGCGGGCGGCCAGAAGATCCAGGTGATCAAGGTCGTCCGGGCGGTCACCGGGCTGGGTCTCAAGGAGGCGAAGGATCTCGTCGACTCGGCGCCGAAGCCGGTCAAGGAGGGAGTCGCCCAGGAGGAGGCCGACCAGATCAAGTCGCAGCTGGAAGATGCCGGCGCGACAGTAGAACTGAAGTAGCGAGCACTCGCTCGCTGGGATACAGCACGGAGCCTGCCGGAGACCGCGCTCTCCGGCAGGCGCAGTTCCTTCTCTTCTGTAGCGAATGGCGCTGCCATTCGCTACAGTTTCGGCCGATACCGGCGGCCGCCGCTGCTTCGGCTTGCGGCGAGGGGGGTCGTTCCGGTACCCTGGCGGGTTGCGCCTACGTCTGGCCGCTCGCAGCTCCGACGCCGATTTCTTGCCCGTTTTCGCACGCTTCAAGGGAGGCTGTTCTACTTGACCACCACGGTCGCTTCGCCCCGCGCTCGTACGTCTTTCAGTCGTCTCGAGCACGTTCTCGACCTACCGAACCTGATCGACATCCAGAAGGCCTCGTTCCAGTGGTTCCTCGACGAGGGACTGCGGGAGACGATCGACGACATCTCGCCGATCGAGGACTACACCGGCTCGCTCGCCGTCGAGTTCGGCGCCTACAAGTTCGGCGAGCCCCAGTTCTCGATCAAGGAGTGCCGCGAGAAGGACCTCAGCTACCAGGCTCCGCTCTCGATGACCGTCCGCTTCGTGAACAAGGACACGGGCGAGATCCGCGAGCAGACCGTGTTCATGGGGGACTTCCCGATGATGACGGAGCACGGCACCTTCATCATCAACGGGACGGAGCGCGTCATCGTGACGCAGCTCGTCCGCTCGCCGGGCGCCTACCTCATGGAGCCGAAGGACCCGACGAAGCAGGTCTTCACGGCAAATCTCATGCCGAGCCGCGGCTCGTGGCTCGAGCTCGAGATCGACAAGAAGGGCATCGTCTACGCGCGCATCGACCGCAAGCGGAAGCTGCCGATCACGACGCTCCTCCGGGCACTGCCGGCCGAGGATCCCTCGACCGGCTTCGCGCTCGACACGACGACGAACGAGGCGATCCTCGCCCTGTTCGACAACTCGTCGTACATCGTCAACACGCTCGACAAGGATCCCTCGACGCGCGAGGAGGAGGCGCTGATCGAGGTGTTCAAGAAGCAGCGTCCCGGTGAGCCGCCGACGCTCGACAACGCGCGAAATCTCCTGCGGGCGCTGTTCTTCGACCCGAAGCGCTACGACCTGACGAAGGTCGGCCGCTACAAGCTCAACCAGCGGCTCGGCGTCTCGGTGCCGGAGGACGTCCGCGTCCTGACCACCGAGGACATCGTCGCGCTCGTCCGCAAGCTGCTCGAGCTGCCGGTCAAGATCGGCGTACCCGAGGACGCAAAGGACTTCGCGGCAGAAGGGATGGCGCTCTCTCGCGCGCCGATCGTCAACGACCTCGACGAGTACGAGCACTTCGGCAACCGGCGCCTGCGCACGGTGGGCGAGCTGATCCAGGAGGCGTTCCGCGTCGGCCTGTACCGGATGGAGCGCGTCGTCCGCGAGCGGATGACGACGGAGGACGTCGACACCATCACGCCGCAGACGATCATCAACATCCGCCCGGTCGTCGCGGCCCTGAAGGAGTTCTTCGGCTCCTCGCAGCTGTCGCAGTTCATGGACCAGACGAACTCGCTCGCCGGGCTCACGCACCGGCG
>JBJMKG010000059.1:0-56877 GCA_045805945.1 Gaiellaceae bacterium | reverse complement strand
TGGCGTGCGCACCTTCCAGGCGGAGGACGAGATTGCAGCCGCGGGTGCTGCGGTCGGTGCTGCGTTCGGCGGCATGCTCGGCGTCACGACGTCCGCAGGGCCGGGCATCGCGCTGAAGGCCGAGACGATCGGGCTCGCGATCATGCTCGAGCTGCCGCTCGTCATCTGCGACATCCAGCGCGCCGGCCCGTCGACCGGGATGCCGACGAAGCCGGAGCAGGGCGACCTGCTGATGGTGATGTACGGCCGGAACAGCGAGTCGCCGGTGCCGGTCGTCGCGGCGCGGTCGCCGTCGGATTGCTTCCACGCGGCGATCGAGGCCGCGCGGATCGCGCTCAAGTACCGGACGCCGGTGTATCTGCTGTCGGATGCCTACCTCGCGAACGGATCGGAGCCCTGGCTCCTCCCGGACCTCGACACGCTGCCGGACCTGACGCCGACGTTCGCCACGGAGCCCAACGCGGGCGAGGAGTTCCTCCCGTACCTGCGCGATGAGCAGACGCTGGCGCGGCCGTGGGCGCTGCCGGGGACACCGGGCCTCGAGCACCGGATCGGCGGCCTCGAGAAGGCCGACCGCACCGGGAACATCTCCTACGACCCCGAGAACCACGACCTGATGACGCGGCTGCGCGCGCAGAAGGTCGCCGGGATCGCGGGCGACATCCCGGAGCTCGAGGTCGACGATCCGGATGGCGAGGCGAAGCTGCTCGTGCTCAGCTGGGGCGGCACGTACGGCCCGGTCGCGGCGGCCGCGCGGCGCGTCCGCGCCAAGGACAAGCAGGTCGCGCACGCGCATCTGCGCCACGTGAACCCCTTCCCGCGCAACACGGGCGACGTCCTGCGCCGCTACGAGAAGGTGCTGATCCCGGAGATGAACCTCGGCCAGCTCCTGCAGCTCGTCCGGTCGCAGTTCCTGGTCGACGCGATCGGCTACAACCGCGTGCGCGGCTTCCCGCTGCGCGCGGCGGAGGTGGCCGAGGCAGCCGAGTCCCTGGTGGATGCCGCATGACCGAGAAGAACGGCAACGGTGCGCTGACCGCCAAGGACTTCCGCACCGACCAGGAGGTGCGCTGGTGCCCGGGCTGCGGCGACTACGCGATCCTCGCCGCGCTCCAGTCGTTCATGCCGGAGCTCGGCATCGCGCGTGAGGACACCGTCTTCATCAGCGGGATCGGCTGCGCGGCGCGCTTCCCGTACTACATGAACACGTACGGGATGCACTCGATCCACGGTCGCGCGCCGGCGATCGCGACCGGCCTCGCGACGACGCGGCCCGACCTCTCCGTCTGGGTGGTGACCGGCGACGGCGACGCGCTCTCGATCGGCGGCAACCACCTGATCCACGCGCTGCGGCGGAACGTCAACTTCAAGATCCTCCTCTTCAACAATCGGGTCTATGGGCTGACGAAGGGGCAGTACTCGCCCACGAGCGAGCTCGGGATGAAGACGAAGTCGACGCCGATGGGCTCCATCGACTGGCCCTTCAACCCGATCTCGCTCTCGATCGGCGCCGAGGCGACGTTCGTCGCGCGCGCGATCGACACCGACAAGAAGGGGATGACCGCGGTGCTGCGCGCCGCGGCCGAGCATCGTGGCAGCGCGTTCGTCGAGATCTTCCAGAACTGCCCGATCTTCAACGACGACGCGTTCGACTACGTCCGCGACGACAAGGAGGGCGTGAACCGGATCCCCCTCCGCCACGGCGAACCGATCACCTGGGGCAAGGACAGCGAGAAGGCGCTGCGCCAGCGCTCGGACGGGACGATCGAGGTCTGCGCCGCGGGGGAGGACGGCGTGCTCGTCCACGATTCGTCGCATGCGGAGCCGGCTTTGGCGTTTGCGCTGTCGCGCGTGACGCAGGCGACCCACGGCGGCACGCCGGTCGGGATCTTCCGCAACGTCGAGCGCCCGGTCTACGACGACCTGATGGCCGAGCAGCTCGCGGCGGCGGAGGAGAAGCGCGGGAAGGGCGATCTCGCCGAGCTACTCCACTCCGGCGAGACCTGGGTCGTTGGTTAGCTCGCGGGTGCTGCGCACCCGTTCGCTGGGATAAGGAACTCCGCGCGGCCGAGAGCGCGGTCTCGGCCGCGCTCCGTGCTGTTTGGTTTTGGATCTGTGGGCGGGAGGGTCCTGTCGTGCGCTCGCGCGCGGCGGAGGCCGGCGCGAGCGCGGTTCGGCCTGCGGCTAAGTCGCCGCTTCGCGGCTGTCTTAGCCTCCGGCCTCTGGTCGTACGTGGTTCGAGACGTATCGAACCCATGTGCCGCCCAGGTGGCGGCGTAACGGTTGGTTACGCCGACGCGACGGAACAACGGCTCGAACCCTTGCCCACTCCTATGTGCTTTCAGCACGGAGCCCACGGGAGACCGCGCTCTCCCGTTGCCGGAGTTCCTTAGCCCGGCTCGCGAAGCCGAAGGCTTCGCGAGCCGTTCACCGGGGCGAAGAGCGCAGCTCTTCGCCCCGGACCGGCGAGGGTCAGCGCGGTTGCCGTGGTCGCGACCAGGCCGACGATGCCCGAGAAGACGAAGGCGAGCTCCGTGCCGCCCGCGTCGCAGAGCCAGCCGGTCATGATCCCGGCCACCGCGCCCGTGCCGTTGAAGGCGTAGAAGTAGAGGCCGATGATCCGGCCGCGCAGGTGGTCGGGCGCCGCGAGCTGCATGCTCGCGTTCGAGTTCGCCGACCAGGCGGTGAAGCCCGCGCCGATGAGGAAGAGCAGGATGCCGGCCAGCACCGCCGAGTGCACCGGCGCCAGCAGCAGCTCGCCGCCCGTGAAGACCATGCCGCCGATGAGCAGGACCTTCGTCGACGCGCGCCCGAGGGCTGCGGCCGCCAGCGCACCCACCAGCGCGCCGGCGCCGAACACGGCCGACAGCAGGCCGTACACGTAGCTGTGCCCGTGCAGGGTCACGGCCGCGAGCACCGGCAGCGTGACGTTGAAGTTGAAGCAGAACGTGCTCAGCACGAAGGTCAGCCCGAGGAGGACGACCATCCGCCGCTGCCCCCGGACCCACGCAAGGCCCTCGCGCGTGCCGGCGAGGATGCTCGGCCGCTCAAACTCCTCCAGCGGGAAGAACTCCGAGACGCGCATCGCGAGCAGGCCGAGCAGGACGGCGCCGAAGCTGATCGCGTTGACGAGGAAGCAGATCCCGGCACCCGCGACGAGCACGACGCCCGCGACGGCCGGGCCGAAGATGCGGGAGGCGTTGAACAGCGTCGAGTTGAGCGCGATCGCGTTCGGCAGGTCCTCGCGCCCGACCATCCGGTACGTGAGCTGCTGGCGCGACGGCACGTCGAGCACTAGCACCGTGCCGTTGACGAAGGCGATCGTGTAGAGCATCCACGGCTCCGCGAAGCCGCCGAGCGCAATCCACGCGAGCGCTGCCGCCGCGACGAGCTGCGCGGCCTGCGTCCCGAGCACGGTGCGGCGCGCGTCGAGGCGGTCGGTGAGGACGCCCGCGAACAGCCCGAACGCCATGTACGGCATGAACTGCGCGAACGCCATCACGCCGACGTCGAACGGCGAGTGCGTGAGCTGGAGGACGTACCAACCGAGGGCGATCCGCTGCATCCACGAGCCCGTCTGGGAGACGATCTGGCCGCCGAAGAAGAGGCGGTAGTTGCGGTAGCGGAGGCTATGGAAGGTGCGCCTGGCCGTGGTCACGCGCGTCCCTCGTCGAGCAGCCGGGCGAGCGGATCGGCTGCGGCGCCGACCGCGGCGAGCTCCGCCGGGGAGAGGGCGGCGAGCCGGCTCGCGAGCCAGGCCGTCCGGCGGGAACGCACGCGGCGGAGCGTCCGCTGACCCTCCTCGGTCAGCGTCAGGCCGACGCGGCGCCGGTCGGCTTCGCTCTGCGTGCGGGCGACGAGGCCGTCGCGCTCGAGCCGCGAGACTCGCTTGGACATCGCCGCGGTCGAGACGCGCTCCTTCGCGGCCAGCTCGCCGACGGTGACCCCGGGCGCGTACTTGATCGAGCCGAGCAGGCCGACCTGGTGAGGAGAGACGCCGGCGATCTTCTCGCGGCGCAACTCGCCGGCCAGGCGGAGCAGCGTGGGGCGGAGGCTGTCGGCCACCGCCATCGCATCGACCTGTTGCTTCGTCGCCCTCGGCATTCGCTAACCAGGTTAGCAAAATGCCTAACCGGGTTAACGGTTTGCTTACAGCCCGGGCGTGGTGATGTCGGGCGCGTGCACGCCCTCGACCGGAAGGTCGGCGACGCCTGGAGGCTGCAGCGGTTGCGGCCGCCGGGCCGCGTGGCGCCGTGCACGCAACCAAAGGAAGGCCATGACCAGCATCGCCGCGAGCGCGACGCCGATCGTCCAGTGCTGCAGGCTTAGCGACGTCCCGAGCGCGTCCTTCTCCCACTGTCCTCGCGACCAGTGGTCGGAGAAGGTTTCCCGGGGAGGAATCAGGTCGATGCCGACCGGATAGCGCAACGTGTGGTGGCGCGCCCAGGTCGCCGTCTTGTGCACGACGGCCATCGAGATCACGATCGCGGCCACGCATGAGACGTAGAACCCGAGGGGCAGCCGCACCGCGATCAGCCCGACGACGACGAGCACCACAGACGGAAGCAGCGCCCACAGCCAGATCCGGGCCTCCGTCGACGCGGCAGGGTCCCCCCACACGGTGCAGAGCCCGCTGTGGCAGCCCTGCCACTGGATCTTCACCGGCTTCTCCTGCGCGAGCGTCGAGGCCATCAGCGAGGAGAAGAACAGCGGGATGGCGAGGAACGCAGCGATCCCGAGCGGGGCGCGGCCGCGCGCAGACGGGAGCTCCACCGGCAGGACGGCGGCACCCGGGTCCTGCGGGATGTACATCGCCGGAGAAGTGGTCACGCGAGCTTCTCCGCCTCGAGCACCCGCGCGAGGAACTCGCGGGTGCGCGGCTCGCGCGGCTGGGTGAAGATCTGCGCCGGCGGCCCCTCCTCGAGGATGCGGCCGGCGTCGAGGAAGCAGACCTTGTCCGCGACCTCGCGTGCGAAGCCCATCTCGTGCGTGGCGACGATCATCGTCATCCCGCTCTCGGCGAGCTCCCGCACGAGGCTGAGCACCTCCGAGACGAGCTGCGGATCGAGCGCGCTCGTGATCTCGTCGAGGAGCATCAGCTTCGGCCCCATCGCGAGGGCGCGGACGATCGCCACACGCTGCTGCTGCCCTCCGGAGAGCCGGTCCGGGAACTCGTCCGCCTTCTCCTCGAGGCCGATCCGGCGGAGCAGCGACCGCGCATATTCGTCGGCCCGCTCGCGCGAAACGCCGAGCGCCTTGCGTGGACCGAGCGTGACGTTCTGGAGCACGGTCATGTGCGGGAAGAGGTTGTAGGCCTGGAAGACGATCCCGATCTTCTTGCGCAACACGTTCACGTCGACCTGGCCGTTGGTCAACGGCTGCCCGTCGACGACGATCTCGCCCTCCTGCACCTGCTCGAGCAGGTTGAGGCAGCGGAGCAGCGTCGACTTGCCGGAGCCGGATGCGCCGATCAAGCAGACCACTCCGTGCTCGGGAACGTCGAGGTCGATCCGGTTCAGAACCTGCAGGCTCCCGAACCACTTCGAGAGGCCGCGAACGTGGACGAACGACAGGCCGCTGTTCCCGCTGCTCGCGGTCTGCGCGACGGTCAAAACGCCTGCGCGCGCTCGCGACGCTCGCGGACCGCGACGAGGTGGTCGGTGAAGCGTGCGAGCGGGATCGTGATCAGGATGAAGAAGACCGCCGCGACCAGGTAGCTGACGAAGTCGCCCTCCGTCGACGAGGCTTGCTGGGCGAGCGCGGCCGCCTCCCCGACCCCGATCACCGAGACGAGCGCGGTGTCCTTCTGGAGGCCGATGAAGTCGTTGAGGAGCGGTGGGATCACCCGCCGCACCGCCTGGGGGAGCACGACGTAGCGCATCGTTTGCATGTACGTGAGACCGAGCGAGCGGGCCGCTGCCCGCTGGCTCGGATGCACCGACTCGATGCCGGCGCGGTAGACCTCGGTGACGTACGCCGTGTAGACGAGCGTCAGGGTGATCACCCCGTACGTCGTGATCGAGAGGGTCGAGACGAAATGGATGTTCAGCGCCGGGAACCCCAGCCCGATGAACAGCGCCACGATGATGATCGGCGTGCCGCGGTAGAAGTCGGTGTAGGCGATCGCCAGGGCCCGCAGCGGCTTGGCTGCGGGCCCTGGCAGACCGCGGACGAGCGCGAGAACGAGCGCAAGCACCAGCACCAGGGCTTCCGCGACCACCATCATCTTCAGGTTGATCTGGAAGCCTGCCCACACGTCCGGCATCGTCTTCGTGAAGCTGTGCGGGTTGAAGAACTGATGAAGGACCTGGTGCAGCGCGTGCACGAGCTACCTCGCTACTTCAGGACCTGAAGCTTCGAGAAGCTGATATTGAACCACTTCTTCTGCAGCTTCGCGATCGTTCCGTTCGTCGTGAACCGCTTGATGATCCGGTCGACGATCGGGGTCAACTTCGAGCCCTTCTGCAGGACGGCGCCGTACTTCTCGTGGGTCACGATCTGACCCGCGACCGGCCCGAACCGCGTGGGGGTCTGCTTCTTCTGCAGCAGGATCAGCGGCACGTCGAGGACGAAGGCCTGGCACGTCCCGTTCGACACCGACTGGTACGACGCAGTGGTCGTCGGATACGTCAACGGCTTCTTCGTCGGCTTGAGCTGGTCCTGGATGTACTGCAGGCCCGTCGTGTCGGCCTGCGCGCACGTCTGGAGCTTCCTCAGGTCGGAGAGGCTGTGGATCATCGGCGCCGTCTTCGAGAGCAGGACGCCCTGGTTCGCGTTCATGTACGGCGCGGTGAAGTCGATCTTCTTCCCTCGCTCGGCGGTGATGGTCGCCTCCTGGAACGAGATGTCGAACTTCTTCGTGCCCGGCGCGAACAGGCCAGTCCACGGGGAGTAGATCCAGACCGGCGTGAGGTGAAGCGCCGACGCGATCTTCGACGCGAGGTCGACCTCGTAGCCCCGTGGGTTGATGATCTTGCTGCCGCGGAGATGGCCCGCGGCGAAGCCGGGAGCAGCGTCGCCGAACGCGACGATGAGCTTGCCCTTCTGCTTGACCGGCGGTGAACTGTTGGTGGTAGCCGCCGCAGCCGGAACGGCAACGAGCGCTGCGGCTGCGAGCAGCGGGAGTAGACGCTTCACGAATGCCCTCCTCTTACGTTGAAAACCGAGCGAGAGGCAGGACTTTACCGCGCTGCGCCGGGAAGCTCTAGTCTGCGAGCGCGGCGGCGGTCAGCGCCTGGAAGTGGCCGATGAGCTGCTCGCTGCGGCTCATCAGCATCCCGTGCTCGAGTGCGCCCGAGGCGACTCCGCGCTGCACCCCCTCGACGAGCGTCCGGTCCTCGCGTCCGACCTGGTCGTCGAAGGCGAGGAGGTCGTCGATCCACGCGGGCTCGACGTCCGGGCCGAAGAAGTAGTCGAGGAAGCGGTACGTCCGCTCGGGGGTCCGCGGCACGATCGGCCCGATCGAGATGTTGGGCCGCCCGGGGAAGATGTTGATCCCGAGGTTCGGCCAGAGGAAGTGGAACTGCGCCCGCGGCAGCTCGTCGGCCGGAGTCGCCGTGCGCAGGGGGCCGTGCTGGGTCGAGAGGCGTCCGTCCGTCGAGAGCACGTAGGCCTCCGGCGAGACGTCGATCAGCTCGCTGAAGGCGGGATGCGCGACCTGGCAGTGGTAGCACTCGAGGAAGTTCTCGCAGACGATCTTCCAGTTCGCGTCGAGCTCGGCCTCCCAACGGGAGTGGTGGACGAGCGAGTCGACGCCCAGCCCGAGCTCGGCGACCTGCGCCGGCAATGAGCCGAGCGCCTGCTCAAGGGGCTCGGGGTCGGGCCCGACGTTGGCGAAGACGAACGGGCCCCAGGTACCGACCGCGACCGGCACGAGGCCGAGCTCGTCCTGCGGGAAGTCGCGCTCCTCCTCGCTGCGCGGGGCGGCGCGGAGTCGGCCGTCGAGGCCGTACGTCCACGCGTGGTACGGGCACTGCAGCGTCTCGCGGGTGCTCTCGCCCTCGGCGAGCGCGAAGCCGCGGTGGCGGCAGACGTTGACGAAGCCACGCAGCACGCCCTCGCGGTCGCGCGTGACGACGACGGGCGTACGGCCGACGTTTGTGGCGAAGTAGCCGGGCCCACCGGCGCCCGCGGCGCCGGGGGCTTCTGGCCGGGAGTCGTCGGCTTTGCCGACGACGCTTCCGGCTCCGGCGAGCTGCGCCGTGTGGCCGACGTACTGCCACGCTGCGCGGAAGATCCGCTCCTCCTCGCGCCGCAGGACGTCTGGATCGGAGTACCAGCCGTACGGCAGGGTCGTCTCCACCGCGCGAGCGTACCCGTCTCCGCGAGACACGTCCGGTAGCAGCTACCGGACGTGTCTGGATCGGACGAGTCCTTGGATGTGCAATCCCGCTCCACGCCGAGGGCGAGCCGTGCTGGCCCTCGCTGGGCTGCCTGTCTCCGGTGGACACGTCCGGTAGCAGCTACCGGACGTGTCCGGATGAGACGATGTCGTGGTGCGCGCGATGGTGCTCCACGCTCCAGGCGAGCCGCTCCGGTTGGAGGAGGCTCCCGTGCCCGAGGCGGGGCCAGGCCAGGTTCGGCTGCGCGTGTCTGCCTGCGGCGTCTGCCGCACCGACCTCCACGTCGTCGACGGCGAGCTGACACAGCCGAAGCTGCCTCTCGTCCCCGGGCACCAGATCGTCGGGCGAACCGAGGACGGCCGGCGGCTCGGCGTGCCGTGGCTCGGCTGGACCGACGGGACGTGTCGCTACTGCCGCTCCGGCCGCGAGAACCTCTGCGAAGCCGCCCGCTTCACCGGCTACGACCTCGACGGCGGCTACGCGGAGTACGTAGTCGCCGACGAGCGCTATTGCCTCGCGATCCCGGAGGAGTACGACGACCTCCAGGCCGCGCCCCTGCTCTGCGCCGGCCTGATCGGCTACCGCTCGCTGCGCCTCGCCGGCGACCCGGAGCGGCTCGGGCTCTACGGGTTCGGCTCCTCCGCCCACATCGTCGTCCAGGTCGCACGGCACGAGGGGCGGCGCGTCTTCGGCTTCGTGCGCCCCGGTGACGCCGCGGCGGCGGCCTTCGCGCTCGAGCTCGGCTGCGAGTGGGCAGGCCCATCCGACGAGCCCGGGCCCGAGGAGCTGGACGCGGCGATCGTCTTCGCACCGGTCGGCGGGCTCGTCCCAGCCGCTCTGCGCGCGCTTGCCCGCGGCGGCGTCGTCGTCTGCGCCGGCATCCACATGAGCGACATCCCGGCCTTCGCGTACGAGCTCCTCTGGCACGAGCGCGGCGTACGCTCGGTCGCGAACCTGACCCGCCGCGACGGGGAGGAGTTCCTCGAGCTCGCGCCGCGGGTGCCGGTGCGAACGGAGGTCGAGGAGTTCGCGCTCGAACAGGCGAACGAGGCGCTCGACCGGCTCCGCCGCGGCCTGATCCGGGGTGCCGCCGTGCTAAGAGTGGAGGTATGAGCAGGCTTTCGGACCTTGCGAGTTTCGCGTCCCGGCATCGCCGGCTCCTCGGAGCGGTCCAGCTGCTCCTGCTCGCCGCGTTCTTCCTCAGCCTCGGCTGGGCGCTGCGGGGCTCGGTCCGTTCGGCGGCGCACGACCTCGGCGACGCGAACCTCGTCCTCTTCGCGCTCGGCTGCGCCGCGCTCGGGGCGTACTACCTCGCGTTCGTGCTCGGCTGGATGCGGATCCTCGCTGAGTGGGACATCCATCTCTCCTACCCCGCCGCGCTGCGCGCGGAGATGCTGTCGATGCTCGCGAAGTACGTCCCCGGCGGGATCTGGACGCCGGCCGCGCGCGTCGTCGCTGCGCGCCGGGCCGGCGTGACCGACGCGGCGCTCGTCACGTCCTCGATGCTGCTCGAAGCAGGAATCTCCGCGGTCGCGGGCGTGATCGTCTTCGTGCTCGGCCTCGCCTTCGTCGACGATGTGGACGCGCCGCTCGCACCACTTGTCGTCTTCGGCGCGGTGCTCGCCGTGCTCCTGCAGCCGCGCGTCTTCCGGCCACTCGCCGGTAAGGTGCTGCGGCGGCTCGGCTACCGGCGGGAGCTGCCAAACATGCGCGCGAGGACGCTCAGCGCGCTCCTCGTCTTCTACGCAGGCACATGGGTACTCGGCGGCTTCGCGGTCTGGCTGCTGCTGCGCTCGGTGGGAGCCCATCCGGAGCCGGTGTCGATCGTCTTCCTCGGCGGGACGGCGGCCGTCGGCGCCATCGTCGCGGTTCTCTTCGTCTTTGCGCCGTCCGGCCTCGGCCCGCGCGAGGCGTCGATGTACGGGCTGCTGCTCGCGGTTGCCACCCCGGGCCAAGCGCTCGGCGCGGTCGCGTTGAACCGCCTCGCCCTGACGGCGGTCGAGCTGGTCCTGCTCCTCGTCGGCGGACTGTTCCTGCGCGGCGGCGGCGGGCGGGCGCGCGAGACCGCCGAGCTACCGTCCGTCTGATGCACGTCCTGGTCGACGTCGCCCACTCGCTCCGCGAGGGCTTCTTCATGTTCTGGGAGACGCTCTGGGCGCTCGTGCTCGGCTTCGGGCTCGCGGGTGCCGTGCAGGCGTTCGTCTCCCGCTCCGAGATGGAGCGGCTCCTCGGCAGCAGCGGCCCGCGCGAGATCGTGCGGGCGAGCGTGCTCGGCGCGGCCTCGTCCTCGTGCTCGTACGCGGCGTCGGCCATGGCGAAGACGCTCTTCCAGCGAGGTGCCGACTTCATCAGCTCGATGGTCTTCATGTTCGCGTCGACGAACCTCGTGATCGAGCTCGGGATCGTTCTCTGGGTGCTGATCGGCTGGGAGTTCGCGCTCGCCGAGCTCGTCGGCGGGGCGATCATGATCGTCCTCTTCTCCCTCGTGGCCCGATTCGCGTTGCGGCGACGGGAGATCGAGGCGGCGCGCGACCGGCTCGACGCGCGCAGTGAGCACGTGCACGGCTCCGCCGCGGCCGGCACCGGCTGGCGGGAGCGGCTGACCTCGCCGGCCGGCTGGGCCGACGCGGCGAGCTACACGCTGGCCGACGCGAAGATGCTGCGGAAGGAGATGGCGGCCGGCTACCTCGTCGCCGGCTTCCTCGCCGTGCTCGTGCCGACGAGTCTCTGGCACGACGTCTTCGTCAGCGGACACGGCTTCTGGACGTCGCTCGAGAACGTCGTCGTCGGCCCGTTCATCGCGATCGTCAGCTTCGTCTGCTCGGTCGGGAACGTGCCGCTCGGAGCGGCGCTCTGGCAGGGCGGGATCAGCTTCGGCGGCGTCGTGAGCTTCGTCTTCGCCGATCTGATCACGCTGCCACTGCTCCTCATCTACCGCCGCTACTACGGCGGCCGGCTGACGCTGAAGCTGCTCGCGATCTTCTGGACGGTGATGAGCCTTGCCGGCCTCGCCGTCGAGTACCTGTTCCGGGCGGTGGCGATCGAGCCGACGAAGCGGCCGGTCGTAGTCGCGCCGACGAGCTTCCACTGGAACTACACGACCTACCTGAACATCGTCTTCCTTGCCGTCTTCGCCGGCCTCTGGTGGCTGGCTCGCAACCAGCAGCGCCTCGGCGGTGGCGGCGGCTACGCGATCGACCCGGTCTGCGGAATGCAGATCGAGGTGGCGAATGCCGGCGCGCGCTCGGAGAGCGCGGGGCAGACCTTCTACTTCTGCTCCGACCACTGCCGCCACCGCTTCGAGGCGCGAGGCCGAACCCCAGCGGAATCCGCTTCTCGCTTCAGCGCGTAGCCGACGTGTAGGTTGCGGGACAGTCCTATCTGAAGGGGGATGGCATGCGGGTACGGAAGCGCCTTTTGGTGCCGTTCGGCATCGCCGTTGCGGCATTCGCTCTCTCGGCTTCGTTCGCCGGCGCGTCGACCACGTCGTTCAGCAATCAGACGCTGTTCGGCACCTGGGATCCAACAGGATCCGGGTTGACCATCGGGCCGGCGTTCCCGGGCTCGGGGACGCCGGCGAACAGCACGGGCGACAGCGAGCCGGCGATCGCCTTCGCGGACGACGGCGCGATGGCCGTCGACGGGCTCGGCTGGCTCCCGTTCCAGGTCAACGTCTGGACGGGCACGTTCGGGTCGACTCCGTCCTACTTCGGCGGCCTCGACCAGGTGGTGCCGAGCCACGGGAACCGGCTGACGCTCGGCGACGAGGACGCCGACATCGAGTTCACGTCGGCGGGGACGCTGCTGCTCGCCGACCTGAACGTGATCATCAACCCGAAGTTCAACAATGCGCAGCTCGGCGTGGACGTGACGCGCTGCACCGATCCGAACGACGCGTCCACTTGCACGACCACGGTACTCGACCAGACGGACTCCGACCGGCCGTGGATCACGCACCGCGGCACGACGGTCTGGGTCTCGTACCACGACTCCGGCAACAGCACGCTGATCCACGTGCAGCAGTCGACCGACGACGGGCGGACCTGGCACAAGGTCTCCTCCCCGATCACCGGACAGGGCTCGGACACCGGCAAGGCGACGTTCAACAATGACCAGGGTCCGATCGTCGCCGACCCGAACAGCGACTACCTCTACGACGTCTACGCCTCCGGTACGCAGAAGTCGAAGGCGCACTCGGCGGACTTCAACAACGTCTTCGTCTCCCGCTCGACCGACGGCGGCAAGCACTGGGAGACGAACCTCGTGCACAGCGCGCCGGTGGGCACGGCGCTGAACAACATCTTCCCGTCGCTCGCCGTCGACCAGACGACGGGGACCGTGTACGCGGTGTGGACCGACTCGCAGGCCGTCTGGGTCTCGAGCTCGACCGACCACGGCAAGACATGGAGTGATCCGCTGGACGTCTCGACGGATCAGGCCACGGGTCTCGCGACGACGCTGATGCCGTGGGTCGCGGCCCGGGACGGCAAGGTGGACGTCGTGTTCTACGGCTCGACGTCGGCGCAGGACGACACGTCGGCCGTTTGGAACACGTACGACTCCCAGCTCAGCGGCGGCTCCTGGTCGCTCGACAACCTCGTCAGCAACACGCCGAATCGCGTCGGCGCCGTTTGCACCGAGGGCTCGGCCTGCGCGGGCAACACCAATCGCGAGCTGCTCGACCTGTTCGAGGTGGCGGAGGATCCGCTGACCGACAAGGCGGCGATCATCTACACGAGCAGCGAGATCAGCATCTACACGACGTCCGACGGCGTCGTGCACAAGCTGCCCGAGATCGTCCTCGCGTTCGAGCAGTAGTCCTTTCGGCGGGCGGGCCGGCGATGCGTCGGTCCGCCCGTCCGACCACGCGTTAGGCTGGGCGGCGCCGATGGCGCGGCAGGGGAAGGCGGCGGGCGCACTCGAGCGTGGACGCGACGCGTACGCCGCGCGCGCTTGGACCGACGCGCACGAGCTGTTGCGTCGCGCGGACGAGGCGGAGCCGCTCGGGCCGCCGGATCTCGAGCTCCTGGCGACGGCTGCGTACATGCGCGGCCGTGAGGACGAGTGGGTCGCCGCCCACGAGCGTGCGCACCACTTCCATCTCGGGGCCGGCAACTTCGAGCATGCTGCGCGAGCTGCCTTCTGGATCGGTCTCAGCTTCGTCCTGCGCGGAGAGTTCGGCCCGGCCGAAGGCTGGTTCGGCCGAGCCCAGCGCATCCTCGACGAGGGAAGCTGCGGCGACTGCGTGGAACGGGGATTCCTGCTCCTCCCGTACGGATTCGGGCTCCTTGCGGCGGGCGACGGGGCCGCTGCCGCCGGCGCCGCGTCGGAAGCCGCCGCTGTCGGACGCCGCTTCGGGAATCGTGACCTGTCCACGCTCGCGCTGCTGCTGGACGGCCAGGCGGCCGCCGTCGACGCGCGTGTGAGCGAGGGACTTGCGCTGCTCGACGAGGCGATGGTCGCGGTGACGACCGAGGATCTTTCGCCGTTCGTCTCCGGGCTCGTCTATTGCGCCGTCATCCTCACCTGCCAGGAGGTCTTCGAGCTTCGCCGAGCCCGGGAGTGGACGGCGGCGCTCGACCGCTGGTGCCGGCAGCAACCCGACCTCGTGGCCTTCACCGGACGCTGCCGCGTTCACCGCGCCGAGATCCTGCAGCTCGGCGGGTCCTGGCCCGAAGCGCTCGAAGAGGCACGGAGCGCCTGGCAGCGATTCGACGAAACCAACAATCCGACGGCCGGCCTCGCCCTCTACCGCGAGGCCGAGCTGCTTCGACTGCAGGGAGACCTCGACGGCGCGGAAGCCGGGTATCGCGCTGCCAGCCGCGCCGGCTGGGAGCCGCAACCGGGACTCGCGCAGCTGCGGCTCGCCCAGGGTCGCGTCGATGCCGCCGCGGCGGCGATCCGCCGCGCTGCGACCGAGAGCTCCGATCCGCTGCGCCGGGCAGTGCTGCTGCCGGCGTACGTCGAGATCATGCTCGCTTCCGGCGAGACCCAGGAGGCGCGCTCGGCTTGCGACGAGCTCGACACCGTCGCCCGGCAGTTCTCGAGCGCGATGCTCGACGCCATCGCCGCCTACGAGCGCGGCGCGGTCGAGCTCGCGGCTGGGGACGCGGGTCGGGCACTCGAGCTCCTGCGTCGAGCGCTCGAGACCTGGCGGACGCTCGAGGCGCCCTACGAGGTGGCGAGGACGCGGGTCCTCATAGGCGAGGCGTGCCGCATGCTCGACGACACCGATGCCTGCGCGCTCGAGCTCGAGGCAGCGCTCGCCGAGTTCGTCCGCCTCGGCGCGCTGCCGGACGCCGGCCGCGTCGAGCGTCTGCTCGGGCGCAAGCAAGCCGGAGCCGGGCAGGATCTCTCACCACGGGAGCTCGAGGTGCTCCGCCTGGTGGCCGCCGGCAAGAGCAACCGCGAGATCGCCGGGGCGCTCGTGATCAGCGAGCACACGGTCGCCCGGCACGTCCAGAACATCTTCGCGAAGCTGCGGGTCGCGTCCCGCACCGCGGCGACGGCGTTCGCGTTCGAGCACGAGCTCGTCTGAGCCGCATAGTCCGAAATCACCACGCCGCGCCCGGCTGAAGTTGGCGGATTCGGCCGATGCGAGCGGGCCCGGCCCGTCCTAGCGTCCGCCGCATCGGAAGCGAATCGAGGAGGCGACGATGGAATCGACAGAGCACACGGAAGTCCTGGTCGTCGGTGCGGGCCAGTCCGGCCTGGCGCTGGCGTACCACCTGCAGCGCCGCGGCCGGCAGGTCTTGCTCGTAGACCGGGGCGAGCGGATCGGGGAAAGCTGGCGTGCTCGCTGGGACTCGCTGAAGCTCTACTCGCCCGTGAGCCGCGACGGCCTGCCGGGGATGCCGTTCCCGGCAGGCCGGACGTCGTATCCCACGAAGGACGAGATGGCCGACTATCTCGAGGCCTATGCGGCGCGCTTCGAGCTGCCCGTCCGGCTCCGGACCGGCGTCGAGGCGCTGACGCAGGAAGACGACCGCTTCGTCGCTCACACGGGCGGCTCCCGGATCGAGGCGGAGACGGTCGTCGTCGCCGCGGGCATGTGGGGGGAGCCGTACGTTCCGGCGTTCGCGAACGAGTTGAGCCCCACGATCACGCAGCTGCACTCGAGCGCGTACCGGAACCTGGGCCAGCTTCAGGACGGCCCTGTGCTCGTCGTCGGCGCGAGTCACTCGGGCTCGGACATCGCGTACGAAGCCGCCTCGCGGCACGAGGTCGTGCTGTCGGGCCGCGACACCGGCCAGATTCCGGCTTCGATCGAGAGCCGGCGCGGTCGGATGGTCTTCCGCGGCCTCTTCTTCGCCGGAACGCACATCCTCACGGTCGACACGCCGCTGGGGCGGAAGATGCGGAGGCACGTCCGAGAGAGCGGCGCGCCGCTCCTCCGCTACCGGCGCTCGGATCTCCGCGCCGCCGGGGTCGAGCGGGTGCTCGAGCGGACCGTGGGAGTCGAGAACGGGCTGCCCGTGCTCGACGGCGGCCGCGTCCTCGACGTCAGGAACGTCGTCTGGTGCACGGGATTCCGCCCGGACTTCGGCTGGATCCGTCTTCCGCTCGAGATCGGCGACGACGGTTACCCGGTGCAGTACCGGGGTGCGAGCACGACCTCCGGCCTGTACTTCGTCGGACTGCCGTTCCTGCACTCGTTCGCGTCGATGCTGATCGGAGGCGCAGGCCGGGACACCAAGCGCGTCGCGGAGCAGATCGCGGCGCGGCCGAAGTCACGCTTCCTGGTCTGGAACGGCTCGGTCGGTGCCGTCGAGACGTCCGGCTGACTAGACATGCCGCGGGCGAAGAACGCGATCATCCGGTGGCGGAGACCCGGAACCGCAGGTGGGTCGCGAACGGCGATTCGATCACGGCCGTGCGCTCGAAGCCGATGTCGGCGCGGGAGATGCCGTCGAACAGGCGCTTGCCCGCCCCGAGCAGGACCGGCGCGATCGTGAGGGTGAGCTCGTCGACGAGCCCGGCGGCGAGGTACTGGCGGAGCAGGTCGCCGCCTCCCATCAGGATCACGTTCTGCCCCCTGGCCGCCGCGCGGGCGCGTGCGAGGGCGTCCTCGATGCCGGTGGTGACGAACTCGAAACTGGTGTCGCCCTTCACGACCGTCTCGTGCGGTCGGTGCGTGACGACGAAGACCGGGACGCCGAAGCCGGGGTCCTCGCCCCAGCCGTCGACGGCGTCGTGCATGGTCCGGCCGACGAGCCAGGCACCGGCCGAGCCGAAGGACTCGTCCAGGAACTCCTGGTCGACCGGCGACGGAGCGCCGCGCTCGCTGCCGTACTCCCAGGGACCGCCGAAGACCCAGTAGTGCAGCCGCTCGCCGCCCTCGCCCAGACCGGCTCCGGGGCCGTCGTTGGGGCCGGTGAAGTAGCCGTCGAGCGAGACCGTGATCCCTGCGAGCACCTTCGTCACTGTCAGCCGCTCCTTCGGTAGATCTGGATCTGGACGCCGTCGGGGCCGACGGTTCGGCTCTCGGCGAGCTCGAGCTTGAGCCGGTCGATCCCGTCCGGGAAGAGGCGCCTGCCGCGGCCGAGAATGGTCGGGAAGACCATCAGCCGCAGCTCGTCGACGAGATCGGCCTCGAGCAGCGTCCCGGCCAGCGTGCCGCTGCCCGCGACGAGGACGACGCCGTCGGTCTCGTCCTTCAGCTTCGTGACCTCGGCGACCACGTCGCCGGAGATCACGGTGGTGTTGTGCCACTCCGGGTCGGTCAGCGTGGAGGAGACGACCACCTTCGGGTCGTTGTTCAGCTTGTTGGCGAACGGCCCTTCGCGCGACGGCCACGCCGCTGCGAAACCCTCGTAGGTCGCGCGCCCGAGCAGGTGCACCTTCGCCTCCACCAGCTCGTCGAGCTTGAACTGGTTGCCCTCTTCGCCGCGGTCGTACTCGAAGGTCCAGCCGCCGTGCTCGTAGCTCTCCCCGCCGCCCGGATCCTCGAACACCCCGTCGACCGACACGAACTCCGTCACCGCCAACTTGCCCATTTCGATCCTCCCTCGTCCGATCTAGCTGTCGTTGGTGGTGACCGCGGCGCGCGGTGGAAATCATCGCGGCTGAGACAGCGTCTCGGCGGCGTCCTGCAGGTCCCGGAGGGACTCCAGCGACCGGCGGATCTCTCGCGTCAGGATCTCGTACATCGTGGGCTCGATGACCTCGAGCGCCGAGAGGAACGCCGTCTCCGCCTCGCCGGGACGGCCCTGGGCGGCGAGGACGAGACCACGCGCGTGCAGCAGCGAGGCGCGCGTCCAGACGTCCCCGCGACCGACCCGGCCCTCGGCCTCGGAGACGAGCCGGTCCGCCTCGTCGACCTTGCCCTGCTCGACGAAGACCTCGGCCAGCCCCCGCTCGGCCTCGGCGAGGAAGCCCTGCTCGTGCGTTCGACGGAGCCGCCGCACGGCTTCCCGGAAGGTCTTCTCCGCCAGAGGAAGGTCGCCGCGCTGCCGGTAGAAGAAGGCGAGGTTGGACAGCGTCCAGCCGTAACGGCCGGCCGCTCCAATCTCCTCGAACACCTCCAGCGCCTGGCGCATGTAGGTCTCGGCCTCGTCGGCCCCGGCTTCCTCGCCGCGGCGTCCCTGGATGGCGAGCGCGTATCCCATCGCCTCGCGGCTGCCGCTCGCCTCGGCCAGCGACTCGGCCTGCTCGAGCAGCGCGAGCGAGCGGGCGGCATCCCCGCGCACCCCGGCGATCGAGGCGAGCTGGGTCAGGGCGAGACTCTCGAGCTCGGGCCGTGCGGCCCGGTGAGCGAGGTCGAGCATCGCCTCGGCATGGCGAGCGGCACCATCGCCGTTGCCGAGCCACCAGAAGATCGTCGTGATCAAGGAATGGGCGTCGTAGAGCCCGGCCAGCTCGTCCTCGGGCAGGATCGCAAGTGCCTCGTCCGCGAGGTCATGGGCCCGCGACACGTCGCCGTCCGCGTGGAGGGCGAGGTCGGCCAGGAGGACTAGGGCGCGCCCCTCGATGTTTCGCAGGCCTGCGGCACGCGCCTCCGCGAGCACCTCCTCGGCCTCTTCGCCCACTGTCGGGACGTCGGCGAGCCGCCAGGCCGCGTGGGCCGCGAGGTAGCGGCGCTCGGGGCTCGGCTCGAGCTCGACCGCGCGCAGCAGGATCCGGCGCGCAACGCCGAGAGCGCCGCGCCGGAGCGCACGGCGTCCGGCCTCCTCGAGCGCCTTCGCCGCCGACCGGGCGAGATCCTGCGGGACGGGTCCGCCGAGCTCGGCGAGGAGCCCCGCCGCCTGGTCGAGGTGGTGGGCGCGGATCTCCGCCAGCTCGTCGCGGGCGTGCTCCTCGACCCACGCTGCGAAGGCCTGATGCTCGTCGGCGCGCCGCGCCTTGCTCATTCCGCCGTACGCGACATCGCGGATCAGGACGTGCTTGAAGCGGAATGCACGGTCGCCGGAGATGGTCGACCGCACCTCGGGAACGATCAGCTCTCGGTCGAGCAGCCGGTCGAGGAGCCCCGCGACGTCGAGATCCGGTTCGAGCCGTTCGAGCGCGCCTTGCCAGAAGACACGGCCGATGAGTGCGGCGCCCTGCAGGAGGCACTTCTCCTCGGCGGCGAGCCCGTCGATGCGGGCCGCGATCAGCGCCTGCAGGGAGTCGGGGATCCCCGCCAGGCCGCGACCGTCGCGGAGCGCGTGCGCGATCTCCTCGAGGAAGAGCGGGTTGCCTTCCGCCCGCTCGAGCACGAGCCCCCGCTGCCCCGGCGGCTCGTCGTCGCGGCTGAGAAGCGCCTCCGCCAGCTCCTCGCTTTCGCGCTCGCCGAGCGGAGCGAGATCGATCGAGCTTGCGCTGCGGATGCCGCCTCCCCAGGAAGGCCGCGCCTCGAGCAGCTCGGGTCGCGCGATGGCCACGATCAGCACGGGGGCGTCGCGGAGCGAGCGGGCGAGGTGCTCGATCAGATCGAGCAGCGGATCCTCGGCCCAGTGGATGTCCTCGAAGACGAGGACGAGCGGCTGCCCGTCGGCGAGCTGCTCCGCCCAGCGCAGGGCGGCCCAGCTCAGCTGCCCGGGCGTACGCTCGCCCTCGGCCAGGCCGAGGACACCGAGGGCGGCGGCGAGCAGGTCGGCGACGGCCTCGCTCTCGCAGCAGGCGCGCAGCTTCTCGAACGCGTCGCCCGCCGGATCCTCGTCGCTGATCGCCGCGCTCGCCTTGATCATCGAGGCCAGCGGCCAGTACGTCACGCCCTCGCCGTAGGGGAGCGATCGTCCGGAGAGGATCGTCACCCGCTCGAGGCCCTCGACGAACTGGCTGACGAGGCGCGTCTTGCCGAGGCCGGGCTCGCCGAAGACGGTCACGAGCTGCGCGCGGCGGTCGCGGACGGCACGCGAGAACGCGTTGTGGAGCAGCTCGAGCTCCGGCTCGCGGCCGACGAACGGCGTGGCGACGAGCCGCATGGCGTCGTGCGCCCGAACCGCCCGCCAGGTCCAGAGAGGCGCCGGGCGTCCCCTGATCTCGAGCGGACCGGCGTCGTCGACCTCGACGGCGCTCGCGGCGAGCCGGCGCGCGGCCGGACCGATCAGGATCTCGCCCGGCTGTGCCGCCTGCTGCAGGCGCGCGGCGAGATTCACGGCCTCGCCCGTCGCGAACGTCGACTCGCCGTCCTCGATCACGACCTCGCCCGACTCGACCCCGATCCGCACCGAGAGCTCCAGCTCCTCCACCCTGGGGACGATCTCGAGGGCCGCACGAACGGCACGCTCGGCGTCGTCTTCGTGTGCGAGCGGGACCCCGAAAGCGGCCATCACGGCGTCGCCCGCGAACTTCTCGACCGTGCCCCCGTGCGCCTCGAGCCGCTCCGAAACCACCTCGAAGTAGCGGTTCACACGCCCACGCACGACCTCGGGATCGGCACTCGACACGAGCCCGGTCGAGTCGACGAGATCGGCGAACAGCACGGTCGCGACCTTGCGTTCCACACCCGAATCGTACGGGGCGGAGGGATGCCGTCGCTCGGCCCCATAATGGCGTCATGGCCGGCGAAGAGCCGCGCGTCTTCCGACGGGGCGGGATCTCGTATCTGCGGGTCCCAGCCGCGGAACCGCGCCGTTCGGCAGCCTTCTACGAGGCCGTGTTCGGCTGGCGAGTGGACGTCGACCGCGACGATCCGAGCTTCGAGGACGGAACCGGCCATGTGATCGGACACTTCGTGAGCGACGTGCCGGTAGCCGGAGACGCGGGCGTCCTGCCGTACGTGTTCGTTGAGCGGGTCGACGAGACGCTGGAGAAGGTGGTCACGCAGGGCGGGGAGGTGGTGACGCCGCCGTAACCGGAGGGCGACCTACGGGTGGCGACGTTCCGCGACCCCGCGGGGAACGTGATCGGGGTCTGGCAGCAGGGCCCTGCGGCCTGACGGAGTCCCGCGGTCGAGACCGCCTTCTCGGAGCTAACCGATGACGAGGTCGCGTTCATCCGGAGTGAAGCCGTGCGCTGGCGAGACGATCCTCCTCGCCAAGGCCCCATTGTCAGGCGTCATTCCGGAACACTGGCCCAGCCGAGGGTCCGTGGCGTTGCGCGCGTCCCGCTTCACGCAGATCGGACGATCATCGGAAGCCTCGCAACGGAACTCGCCAGAGCGCGAGTCGTCATGCTCGCGGCCTAGGAGGGTTCTGCGAAATAGCCGGGGACGGGATTTCTAGGGCTCTCTCGAAGCACGGCACCCTGTCACCCCACCGCACTAGAGGTGTTACCCCAATGCGCCCGCCGCACACGGGCTCCTTACCGAACTCGAGGACGGGATGCTTTGATGTCCTGAAGAAGGCCACCAAAGCATCCCACACCCCGACCGCAGCGCTGCGACTGCCGCGTTGTTACTCGTCGGCCAGGCGGATGTGGCGGCGGCGCCGCTCACACCCCCCGACCGCTACATCTTGGCGAGCTGGCCTCTGATCTCGCCGTTCGGGTTCTTGGCGGTGTGGACGTTGACGTACAGCTTGTGGTGCGCGAGTGCTCTCTTCATAGCCCTCGTGAAGGTCGCCTTGCCGTGCGCGCCACTCCTGCACGGGGTGCATAGCGAGATCACGACGTTGCCGGCCTTGCCCATGGCGCCCATGTGAATGTGCGCCGCGGTCGCCTTTCCGGTCAGACCGGAGAACGTGAGCTTCCAGGTCAGCTTTTTGCCGACGATCTTGCCCGTGAACAGGCCTTTCGCCTTCGTGTCCTTTACGACCTGGGCGGGCACCTCCTGCTTCGCGTTCAGCTTCGCCTGGACGCTGATCGTGCTCGTGCGAGCGCCGAACGCGAGTGCGGCGACCGCCAACGAGGCGGCGACGGCGACCACGATCCCTGCGACTAGTTTCTTCACATCTCCTCCTCCGTGGATGTCATTGATCCCATTCGCCGGCGCGAACCGATCGGATTACGCACCATGTCGTACAAGAGCGGATTCGGCGGCGCCTCGCCGAGCCGCAATCCGGGCAGAAGCGGAACATCCGCTCCTCTCCGGCGTCGGAGATGCGGACGTACTCCCGGCAGCGACCGCTGACGTCGACGCGCTCCCGCGGCCAGCGGGCCTGGATGCCGAAGGCGCTGCCGGTTCGACGTTGGCAGGCGAGGCAGTGGCACATCGAGATCCGCACGGGCTCGCCCTCGGTCGCGACCCGAAGCAGGGCTAGGCTGCGGCGACTGAGAACGAGCGGAAGGAGCTGTCTTGCCTGATCGTGACGGGTACATCGCCGGCGTACCGTGCTGGGTCGACACGTCGCAGCCCGATCCCGATGCGGCCGCGGCGTTCTACGGCGGCCTGTTCGTTTGGGAGTTCGAGGATGCGATGCCGACGGGGTCGCCGGGCGAGTACCTGATCGCCCGCCTCCGCGGTGGCGACGTGGCGGCGGTGTCGTCGCCGTCCGAGGGTGCGCCGCTGCGGGCGGTCTGGAACACCTACATCTGGGTCGAGGACGCCGACGAGGCGGCGGCGTAGGCGCGCGACGCGGGCGGCAGCGTTCTGACCGAACCCTTCGACGTGATGGACGCGGGCCGGATGGCGGTGCTCGCCGACCCGGAGGGAGCGGTGTTCTGCGTGTGGCAGGCGCGGGTGCACCGGGGCGCCACGGTCGTCAACGAGCCGGGATCGCTGAACTTCAATGTCCTGAATACCCGCGATCCGGAGGCCGCGAAGCGTTTCTACGGTGCCGTCTTCGGCTGGACGACGCTCGATCTCGGCAGCGGCGAGTTCTGGACGTTGCGCGCCTACGGCGACCATCTCGAGGAGCTCACGCCCGGCACTCGTGAACGGACGGCGGAACTCGGGGCACCGGGCTTCGAGGACGTGGTGGCGGCGCTCACCCCGCTCGCCGCCGACGACGCGGACACCTCCGCCCACTGGAGCGTCACCTTCTCGACCGCGGACGCCGACGCGACGGCGGCGAAGACGGCCGAGCTCGGCGGTTCGGTGCTCGTCGCTCCGGTCGACGCACCGTACTCCCGCCTGACCGTGCTCCGCGACCCGCAGGGAGCGACGTTCTCTGCGACCGCGTTCGTGCCCGAGAACAAGGACATCGGCCGCCCGTCCGGCTGAGCCACTCGATCCTTGCAGGCGGTCGGAGCCCCTCTCGCGTGCACATCCTCTGGTCGCGAGGGGTGAGCTAGATTGCGCGCACTCCAAAGAGAGGGGCGGGCGTGGTGAGCGATCGGCTGGCGCAGACACGAGTGGGCGTTCTGGGTACCGGCGAGGTCGGCCGGCGCCTGGCGGCCGGATTTGCCGGTCGTGGCCATGAGGTGATGATCGGCTCGCGCGATCCCGGCAAGCCGGAGCTGCGCGACTGGCTGTCCGGCGATGGAGCCGGCGTCGAAGCGGGCGCATTCGCCGAGACGGCCGCCTACGGGGAGTTGCTCGTGCTGGCGGTGCTCGGTGATGCCGCGGATGACGTGATCGCCGACGCCGGGATCGGCAACTTCAAGGGCAAGGTCGTGATCGACGCCATGAATCCGCTCGACTACTCGGGCGGTTTTCCGCCCAAGCTCTCGATCAGCGGCGAAGACTCGCTCGGCGAGCGCGTGCAGCGGGCGCTGCCCGAGGCGAAGGTGGTGAAGGCGTTCAACACGATCGGCAACCAGTACTTCGTCGACCCGAGCTTCAGCGAGGGGCAGCCGACGATGCTGATCGCCGGTGACGACGAGGATGCCAAGCGCACTGTCGGCGACGTGCTGGCCGACTTCGGCTGGTCGGACGTGGTCGACATCGGCGGGATCGATGGCGCGCGCGAGCTCGAGGCGATCTGCATTGCCTGGGTCAAGATCGGCGGCGCGCGTGGCGCCTGGGACCACGGCTTCAAGCTGCTCGTCGGCTAGCCACAACCTCCCGTCTTACTCGTCGTCGACCTGCAGGTAGCGCCCCAGGTGTGTCACGACCGTCCTCAGGCTGCCGTCTCGCAGGCGGTAGAGGACGTAGCGACCTTGGCGGTCTGTCTCGACCAGTCCGGCCTCGGTGAGCACGCGGAGGTGCTTCGACATCCCCGCGTCGGTAATCCCGATGAGCGAGGCGAGCTCCTGTGTGCTGCGAGGTTCTTCCGCGATCCAACGCAACGCGTGCAGCCTGACCTCGTCCGCGCAGGCCCGCAGAAGCAGGACGAGATCGTTCGAAGGTGGAGGGAGACGCGCGTCGCGCAGGACAGAAGGTGCCCCGAAGGTGATGCCGACGGGACCGGCGGCTCGATGTTGAACCAGACGCGTGGCCAGGTGAACGTGCTGGGAACGAGCGCGAAGGTCTCCTCGATCTCGACGTTGACGTCAGGTGGTTCGAGCGTCACGCCGTTGGTTTCCCGTGGCCGGCACACCCAGAGGTCGAGCCGGATGCCGCGGCGTTCGCGCGTGGCGTGGGCGCGCGGCCCGACTGAGGCAGCGAGCGCGGAGATGCCGCCGGCGGCAAGTACCCGGTTCGCCTCTGCGGCGCTGTCGGAGAGGACGGGCTCGATTCGTTCCCACTCGGCCGCGAAGGCGGCGTCCCAGTAGGCGGTGATCAGGTTGCAGAGGCGCTGCCAGAAGGCAAATGGGTCGCGGCGGGCGGCGGTGAGGGCGGCACGCGCGTCACCCGAGCGACCGTTGCCGTCCATCACCTCGAGCGGCTCGAGCCATCGGAGGACCGTGTCGTCGGCGAGGTTCGCGAACGCCTGCATGGTCGCGGCGAAGGAACCGGAGTCGCCGGTCTCTAACGGGAACGTCGCCAGCGGATTCGGCAGCCAGGACAGCCCGGTCGCGGAGGTCTTGCCGAGGGCGAAGGAACAGGCGGCGATCTCCCGGCGAAGTGCCGGCGGGAGCGAGCGGCGCATCTCCCGCACCCAGGGATGGCGAAGGGGGTAGAGCTGAGGCTCCGCGAGCACGGAGAGGCTGAAGAGCGACTCGAGCACCGGCTGGTACGCAACCCGCACCCCCTGCTCCGCGTCTTCGGGAAAGTGGAACCGGATCGTCGGCACAATCCTCGCGTGAATTTCGTCTTCGGCTAATCGTCCGCCGCGGGACTTCGCTGCGGCCGTAGGTTGACAGCCGGAGCCTATGTGCTCCCAACCGCGGTGACGGCCCACGAGGACAGGAGGACTGCGTGCGCAGACTGATTCTCCAGACAGGGATCTCGATCGACGGTTACGTGGCTGCACTCGACGGGTCGCATCCGTGGGGTGAAGGGCGCGGGGAGGACGAGGCGTTCAAGCGCTGGATCCTCGACTCGGTCTGGGCCGCGGGCGCTCACTTGATGGGTCGGGTCACGTACGAGGAGATGGCCGCCACGTGGCCGACCTCGGACAGCGAGTACGCGCGGCCGATGAACGAGATCCCCAAGGTCGTCTTCTCGAAGACCCTGGAAAGCGCCGACTGGCCGGAGACGCGGATCGCCCGCGGTGACCTCGCCGAAGAGGTCGAGCGCTTGAAGCGCGAACCGGGCAACGACCTGATCGCCTACGGCGGCGCGAGACTCGACCAGTCCTTGTCACGCCTCGGGCTCGTCGACGAGTACCGCCTGATGATCGAGCCGGCCGCGCTCGGCGACGGACTCCCGCTGTTCAAAGACCTCCCTGCCCCGCTGCACCTGGAGCTTGTCGAAGCGACGACCTATGCGACAGGTACAGCCATTCACGTCTACCGGCCGCGATGAGCAAGCTCAGGTGTCACATCTCGATCTCGGCAGACGGATTCGTCGCCGGCCCGAACCAGAGCGAGGAGAACCCGCTCGGCGAGGGCGGGGAGCGGCTCCACGACTGGGTGGTTCAGCTGGCCGCCTGGCGTCAGGCCCACGAGGCGCAAGGCGGCGAGGTGAACGCGAGCACACGCATCGTCGAGGAATCGCGCGAGAACATCGCCGCCGGGCTGATGGGGCGCAACATGTTCGGCCCGATCGGCGGCGGCCCCTGGGGCGACGAGGAGTGGAAGGGCTGGTGGGGCGACAACCCGTCCTACCACTATCCCGTCTTCGTCGTCACCCATCACCCGCGCGAGCCCGTGGAGATGGAAGGAGGAACCACGTTCCGCTTCGTCACCGACGGAATCGCTTCCGCGCTCGAACAGGCACGGGACGCGGCCGGCGGCAAGGACATCATGCTGTGGGGCGGCGGCAACATCATTCAGCAGTACCTGGAAGCGGGACTGCTGGACGAGCTCGAGCTCCACGTCGTCCCGCTGCTGCTGGGCGGCGGCTCGCGGCCTTTCCCCGAATCCGGGGACGCGCAGGTCCGGCTCGAGCAGGTCCGGGCGGTCGAGGCGCCCGGCGTCACGCACATCAAGTACCGGGTGGTGACATGAGCCGTTCCTGCCCTGGTTCGACCGTCTGCCGCCGGAGCACATCGAGCTCGACCTCGCCCGGTCGTTGGAGGCACCGGGCATGCTGCATCTCCGCTACGAGGTGCACACTGGATGAGAGCGGAGAGCTCCCCGATCAGCAGTGACGACCGTGAGCCGGGGCACCGGTGAATTAGGCAGATCGAACCAGTCGAACTGTTGAGACACGACCGAGAGGACCTTCCGAGTGACCATCGCCGACGACCGCACCCGCTGGTTTGCCCTCTACACGCTCTGTGCGGCCAGCCTGATGATCGTCCTGGATGCGACGATCGTGAACGTCGCCCTTCCTTCGATCCGAGACGATCTCGGCTTCGACGAGTCTTCGCTCGCCTGGGTCGTGAACGCCTACACGCTCACGTTCGGCGGCCTGCTCCTGCTGGGCGGACGCCTCGGCGACCTCTACGGCCCGCGCCGGCTCTTCCTCTTCGGCATCGCGCTCTTCACCGTTGCCTCGCTCGTCTGCGGCCTGTCGACGTCGCAGGGGATGCTCGTCGCCGCGCGCGCGGTGCAGGGAATCGGCGGCGCGGTCGCCTCGGCGGTGTCGCTGTCGCTGATGATGGCGCTCTTCACCGAGCCCGCCGATCGCGCGAAGGCGATGGGCCTCTTCGGCTTCGTCGCCTCGGGTGGCGGCAGCATCGGCGTCGTGCTCGGCGGAGTGCTCACCGACACGATCAACTGGCACTGGATCTTCCTCGTCAACCTGCCGATCGGCGTCGCGGTCGTCCTCCTGACGCTACGGCTGGTCCCCGGCGGAGGCGGAACCGCTGCGCGCGGTCGCGGCCTCGACGTAGGCGGCGCGATCACGGTCACGGCAGCGCTGATGGTGGCGGTCTACGGGATCGTCAACGGAAACGGAGACGGTTGGACGTCCGCCACGACTCTCGGCCGCCTCGGCCTCTCGGTCGCGCTCCTCGCGACGTTCCTCGTGATCGAGACCCGCGTCGCGGCGCCGCTGATGCCGCTCGGGCTCTTCCGCCTGCGCAACCTGTCGACGGCGAACGCGGTCGGGGTGCTGTGGGCAGGCGCGATGTTCGCCTGGTTCTTCCTCGCCGCGCTGTACCTCCAGCTCGTACTCGGCTACTCGCCACTCCAGGTCGGGCTCGGGTTCCTGCCGGGAAACCTCGTGATGGGCTTCCTCTCGATCACTGTCTCGGCGAAGCTCGTCATGCGCTACGGCGTCCGGAAGCCGCTCGCGGCCGGGCTTCTCGTCGCGGCGGCCGGACTGCTCCTCTTCGCGCGCGCGCCGGTCGGCGGCGACTACGTCCTCGACGTGTTGCCCGGAATGATCCTGCTCGGGTTCGGTGCCGGCATCGCCTTCAACCCGGTGCTCTTCGCCGCGATGAGCGAGGTCAGGCCCGAGGAGTCCGGGCTCGCTTCCGGCATCGTCAACACCGCGTTCATGATGGGCGGCGCGCTCGGCCTCGCCGTGCTCGCGAGCGTCGCAGCGTCGCGGACGTCACACCTCACTGCGATCGGCCGTTCGAGCGCGTCGGCGCTCGCCGGCGGCTACCACATCGCCTTCGTGATCGGCGCACTGTTCGCCCTGGTCGCGGCGGCGACGGGTGCCGCGCTCCTGCGGACGAGGGTTGCTCCAGTGCACGCACCGGAGGCAGGGCTCGGCGAGGCGTGACCTGGCCGGGAGCCGCGTCTCACGGCTGCGACCCGCGCGGACGACGAAAACCGGACGAGCGGAGTCCATAATCGGCGAAGGGAGTCGGGCGCGATCGCCCGGCGGACGGGACGGGGTGTGATGGCAGGGGAGCTCATCGGCAGGCGCGAGGAACTTCTGGCGTTCGACAGGTTCTTTGCCGCCGTTCCCGCCGGCGGACAAGCATTGCTGCTCGAGGGCGATGTCGGAATCGGCAAGACCGCGCTCTGGCAAGAGGCCAATCGGCTTGCGCGCGATCGCCGCCTCCGCGTCTTGACGGCTCGCTCTGCGCATTCCGAGACACAGATGGCGTTCGCATCCGTCGGCGATCTGTTCGCGCCGGTCGTGGAGGAGGCGCTGCCGCAATTGACGCCGGTTCAACGGGATGCGCTCGAAACCGCCTTGTTGCTGCGGGAGCCGGACGGGCCGCCACCGGAGGTGCGCCTGCTCGGGCTCGCGCTTCTCTCGGTCGTGAAGGCGCTCGCTCGCGACGGGCCGGTTCTGTTCGGCCTCGATGACGTGCAATGGGTCGATGCGAGCTCGGCCGAGGTCCTCAGCTTCGTGATGCGGCGCGTGGAGGGTGCGCCGGTGGCCGTTCTCGCAACCGTGCGTGGGCGGCCCGTGGACGTGCCGCTCGAGCTCGACCGGGCGTTCGGCGAGTTCCGGCGGCTTGCGGTTCAGCCGCTTTCCGTCGGAGCGACCCATGGGCTGCTCTGGGATCGGCTTGCGCTCAATCTGCCACGACCCGAGCTGGTGCGCGTGCATGAGATCGCGGGTGGCAACCCGTTCTTCGCGCTCGAGCTCGGCCGCGCAATCACCAGGGGCGCGATCCGCCTGAATAGCGCGGATGTCGTATTGCCCAAGAGCTTGAGCGCCCTCGTGACCGAGCGGTTGGGGGCGCTGCCACCGCGCGTCCGTGACACGCTCGTCGCGGTCGCCGCTCTTGCGGCTCCCTCGGTGACATTGCTCGAGCCGCTCGCGGCTGGGGTGGTCGACGACATCGAGCTCGCGGAGGAGCAAGGCGTGGTCGAACTCGCCGGCGACCGGATCCGCTTCACGCATCCACTCCTCGCGCCCGCCTGCTATGCGGCGATGCCGCTCCACAGAAGGCGTCGGCTGCACCGCCGCCTCGCCGAACTGGACGTCGATCTCGAAGAGCGCGCCCGCCATCTTGCGATCGCCGCCACCGATCCCGACGGGGAGATCGCGGTGGCGCTCGATGCAGCGGCGACGCACGCGCGTGCACGCGGCGCTGCGCAGGCAGCGGCAGAGCTCGCCGAGCGCGCCGTCGCGCTCACTCCGGTGGCTGCGGTCGAGAGCATCAACCGACGCCGCATCGCCGCAGCCGAGCACCTCCGGTATGCGGGCGCCCCGGACAAGGCGGCGGTCCTGCTAGACGAGGTCGTCTCCTCCTCTCACCCCGGGCAGATCCGTGCCGACGCGCTCACGCAGCTCGCAGGTGTGCGCGGGATGACAGAGGGCTTCCCCATGGCCATGAGCCTCTTGAACGACGCTCTCGCCGAGCCCGGGCTCGAGCCGACCCAGGAGGTGAACATCCTCTGCGAGCTCGCGTGGATGGCCCAGCTCGAAGGTGACAACCGAGCCGGGGCCCGCCATGCCGAGGCAGGGCTTGCGCTCGCCGAGCAGCTCGCCGACCCAGCGAGCCTCGCGATCGCCCTCGCGGCCGTAGCCCAGAGCACCTTCGCGCGCACGGGTGTTGTCCATCACGATCTGCTCGACCGCGCGCGGGAGCTCGAGCACACCCTCGATCGGGACGGTTACGCGGCCAATCGCTGGTCGACCTGGACCTGGCACGCCGGTTTGCCGGTGCGCCTGTCGCCCTCACGGGTCACGCTCGCGCTTCTGCTCGGCCGGTCCGACCGCCACGACGAGTCACGCGCCCTGTGGCGAACGTTGACCGCCGAGGCACGCGAGCGAGGCGATCCCGACCTCGTCAGGTGCCTGTTCCACTGGGCGCAGACGGAGATGACATCTGGCGGATGGGACACGGCCGCGCAATTGTGCGGCGAGGCGATCCAGCTCACGCGCCAGATCGGGCTGGAACTGTTCGAGCCGCTCTGCCTGTCGATTCTGGCCGAGATCGACTCCTACCGAGGTGAGACCGAAAGGGCGCGCAGAGCGATCCCCCGGCTGCTCCCGATCGTCGAGGCAGGCAGATTTCGCTGGGGCGCTTTCCGACTGCGGATCGCGCTCGCGGTACTCGAGCTTTCCTACGACGACGGCGCCGCGAGCTGGCAGCAGGCTGCGCCGCTTCTCCGCGAGGTCGGGGAGCTCGACGGATACCTCGCGCAGCTGGCCGGCTCCGCTGCGATCGAGGCTCTGCTTGCGACCGGCGATCTTCCCCAGGCGGAGCGGTTGCTCGCGCTGATCGATCGACGCGCTGCAGATGGTGACACGGGTCTCCGCCCGCTCGTCCTCCGCTGCCGCGGTCTCCTGCTCGCCGCGCAGGGCGATCACGAGCGCGCGATCGCGTCGCTCGAGGCGGCTGCTCTCCCGCCGGACCCGCCGCACGGAGTGAACCCCTTCGAGCTCGCCCGCACGCTCCTCGCGCTCGGAACGCTGCAGCGCCACGAGCAGCACAAGCGCGCCGCGCGTGAGACGCTCGAACGTTCCGTCGCGATTTTCGAGCGCATCGGCGCCCGCGTCTGGGCGGAAAAGGCGCGCTCGGAGCGTCGCCGGATCGGCGGGCGCACCGCATCGGAAAGCGAGCTGTCGGAGACCGAGCGGCGAATCGTCGAGCTCGTCATCGCCGGACGGAGGAACAGCGAGGTGGCGGCCGAGCTCAGCCTGAGCCCGAACACGGTCGCGTGGAACCTCTCGAAGATCTATCGCAAGCTCGGCGTCAGCTCGCGAACGGCGCTCGCGGCGCACATGACCGCAACGCCACAGGCCTAAATCCACAAGTTCGTGCGGTTGTTCAGCGAGGTGCGAGGCGCGATCGTGGAGTGCGATGCCGACGTACCTCGTAGAGCGTTACCTGCCGGGACGCGATCGCGCCTGGCTCGACGCGGCGCTCGCACGACTCCGCAAAGACCGCACCGGGGCTGCGTATCTCGGTTCGACCTACGTCCCTGAAGACGACTCCTGCTTCTGCCGGTTCGAGGCCGCGAGCGCAGAGAACGTCCGGGACGCGAACGAGAGCGCCGGGGTGCCGTTCGCGCGGATCGTCACCGCCGAGGAGATTGGCATCGAGCAACCAGGACCTACCGAGAAGGGAGACGCGCAATGAAGCGCACTTTGACCCTAGTGGTGGCGTTCGCCTCCGCTGGAATCGTGGCGACCGCCGGCTCCGCCACGCCGCGGAGCGGAGCTCTCCATGTAACCAAGAACTGCTCGCAATACACGGGCGCCAGCGGTTCCTTCTGCACGATCGCGTCCTCGAACATCAACGCGATCAAGCCCGGTTCGAGAGTCGTCTATAGCTCGGCGGCCGACTTCGATCTGGGCGTGTTGGACAGTGACCTCGCCATCGAGGGGCCGGGCCAGAACACCGCGTTCGGGCATGTCGTCCTCCAACTGTCGACATTGTCGGGCACCGTCACGTTCTCGGGCGGTACCGGAGTGTTCGCCCACTTCCATGCCGGACCGATCGCCGTCGCGTGCCCGGCCTATCCGGACTGCTCCTGGGATGGGCCGTACAGCTTCAGCCCACCCGGCAACGACTGAGGCGCGTGCCTGGCAAGTAATGACCGAGCTGTCGCGCAGAGTCGTATCGCATCGCAGGACGTCACGTCCGCCTCGGGCGGACGTGACGTCCGCCTCGGGCGAGTGCTCGAACCCGAGCGTGACGCCATTGGCTTCTACCGTCGTAATGAGGTTCACTGGCCGGCCAACGCAGCAACGACCGGCGCGAGCGTGTCGGCAGAGCCTGCGCCGATGACGAAGTAGGAGAAGCCGATCTCCTCCCGTCGCCTCTGGATTTCCTCGCTTGCCGCCGCCGGGTCGGCGGGGAGGATGGCCAGTGAGTCTATGGCGCGCAGTGCGGCCGGGTCGGTGTCCGGCGCGGTCATGAACGGCGCGACCACGTCGCCGACAACCGGCACGTGGAGCGCGAGCTCGACGTCCCGGAGAGCGCGGAAGTCACGGGCGAGCTGCGCGATTGCGACGCCCGGGTCATCCGCCTTCGCGACGAAGGTAACCGTGTCCGCCAACTCGGCTGCAAGTGCTCGACCCTTCGGCCCGCGCACTGCCATCACCACCGGTGTATGCAGGTCGGGGCCGTCGAGCTGTCGTAGCGCCGCGACGGTGTCACGTACCTGGGCGAACCGCTCGCCTCGCGGGACAACGGGCAGGCCGAGTTCGCGGAGCTGGTCCTCGATCCCTGGCCGCCCGATGCCGATGCCCATCTCGAAGCGGCCCTCGCTGAGCACCGACAGCGAGTGCGCTTCCCACGCGGTGGTCCAAGCGGGGCGTACGGGCGAGGCGTACACCCAGGTGCCGACCCGTATCTCGGCGAGCTCCGCTGCGAGCGCCAGCGTCGGGCCTGGCGCCGGTTGCCATCCGGGGACGTCGGGCATCAGCAGCGTCGAGTAGCCGCTGTCTGCGATGCGACGAACCCGATCTCGCCACGCCCGCAGGTCGGTGGTCAGCGGGCAGACGACCCCGAATCGGAACGGTCTGGTCACGGATGTCCTCCCTCGTTATGGCTTCGTCGTCATGACCGCACCGAGCCGCGGGAGTCATCGGCCCGCCCGTCGTCCGCAGCAGCAGCCGGACGGGGCGGATATCAGCGCTGACCCGTTGGTCACCTAGGCCGTTCAACTTACGCCGCAGCGAAGAACCCCGCCGATCGATTAGCCGAACGCGAAATCCATCGAGCCGAGGGGGTGGACGAGCGCAGCGCACGCGCGTTCGCCCGATGTGGAGCGGGAGCGACGGGACTCGAACCCGCGACCTCCGGCGTGACAGGCCGGCGTTCTAACCAACTGAACTACGCCCCCGGGGACGGCCCAGTCTAGCGGCGTCGGCCCCGGCCGGCGGCTGTGACGGCGGTTCGGCTCTAGGCTGCGGCGGTGAACGCTGCCGACTGGATCGCGATTGCGCTCGTGCTCCTCTCGGCGCTCGGCGGGATGCGGCGCGGCCTCGTCCTCAGCGCGTTCTCGCTCGTGGGGCTCGCGGTCGGCGCCTACGCCGGCTCCCGCGTCGCGCCGCATCTCCTGCACGGCGGATCCGGCTCGACGTGGACGCCCGTCGCCGGGCTGATCGGCGCGGTGGTGGGCGCCATGCTCCTCCAGTTTGCCGCGCTGTTTGCAGGCTCCTTCGTCCGCGGCGGCATGCGGCTCACGCCGTTGCGGTTGCTGGACACGGCCGGCGGGCTCCTCCTCGGTGGCGCGATCGGGCTCGCGATCGTCTGGGTCGGTGCCTCGGTGGCGCTGCTCTCGCCGGTCCAGACCGGGCTCCGGCGGGAGGTCCAGCGCTCGGCGATCGTCAACCGGCTCAACGACGCGCTTCCGCCGCGCACGCTGCTCAACATCCTCGCGCGCATCGACCCGTTCCCGTCGATCGTCGGTCCGAGGGCGCCGTCCCTGCCGCCGGGCCGAGGCATCCTCCGCGACCGGTCGATTCGCGCCGCCTCGACTCGCGTCGTCAAGGTTCGCGGCACCGCCTGCGGGGTCGGCGTCGAGGGGACCGGCTGGTTCGCCGCGCCCGACCTTGTCGTGACGGCTGCGCACGTCGTCGCGGGAGAGGATCGCGACACGGTCGTGACGATCCCGGGGGAGGCGTTTCCCCGCCCGGCGGACGTCGTCCTGCTCGACGTCCACAACGACATCGCGGTCCTCCGGGTGTCGGGAATCGACGTGAAGCCGCTGCGGCTCGCCGAGCCGCACCCCGGCACGGAGGTCGCGATCCTCGGCTACCCGCTCGATCGCGGACTGACCGCGATCGCGGGCCGGATCGGACTGACGGCCACGGTGCTGACGCAGGACGCCCTCGGCCGAGGGCCGGTCGGCAGGACGATCACCGCCGTCGCGGGCCAGGTCGAGCACGGCAACTCCGGCGGGCCGGCGATCGACGAGGCCGGCAAGGTCGAGTCGACGATCTTCGCCGCCCGCGTCGGCACCGCGAGCGGGTACGGCGTCCCGCCCTCGATCGTCCGAGACGACCTCGCCCGCGCCGGCACGAACCCGGTGCCGACGGGTGCCTGCGCTCCCTAGGGAATCTCCGGCAGCAACTCGACGACGTCGAGCGGCCGCCGGAACGGCGCCACGACGTAGACGCCGCTCGCGAGCTCGCGCGCGCCCGCGATCAGCTCCTCGCCGAGCGCGAGCCCGACCTCGCGCGCGCCGCGGCCGGCGGCGCGGTACCGCTCCTGCACGTGCTCCGGCACGACGATCCCCGGCACCTCGTTGTGCACCCGGACGAGCGTCTCCGTCGTCCGGATCGGCCAGACGCCGACGAGCACCGGGATCGGCCAGCCGCCGATCCGCTCCCGGAACGCCTCGAGCGACTCGAGGTCGAAGAGGATCTGCGTCAGTGCGTAGCGGGCGCCGGCGGCGACCTTGCGGTGGAACCGCTCCGCCTCGAGCCCGAGGTCGTCGGCGGTCGGGTTGACCGCCACGCCGGCGAAGAACGTCGTGGGCGCGTCGATCGCGCGGCCGTGCCAGTCCTCGCCCGCGTTGAGCTTCGCGATCAGCTCGACGAGCCCGATCGAGTCGACGTCGTACACGGCGTGCGTCCCGGGATAGTCGCCCGCCTCGGGCGGGTCGCCGGTTACGGCGAGGATGTTGCGGACGCCCTCCGCGTGCGCGCCGAGCAGGAGCGACTCGAGCCCGGTGATCGTCGTGTCGCGCGGCGTCAGGTGCGGGATCGTCTCGACTCCCGTGAAGCGCTCGATCGCGACGGAGGCCATGATCCCGCTCATACGGGCCCGCGCCCGCGGGTTGTCGTTGACGTCGAGGAACTGCGCGCGGCCCGACTCGCGCACGGCCCGGGCTGTCTCGATCAGCGCCTCAGGATTGGCCCCGAGCGGCGGGTCGACCTGGACGGAGATCGCGAACTCGCCTTCGCGGAGCAGCCGCGCGAGGTGCGTCTCTCCCGTCGCCGGCTCGAACGGTGCCGCCTGGTCGCGCTCGTGGACGAGGAAGGATCCCGCCGGCCGCCGGTCCGCGTCGACCGCCTCGCGGATCGCCGCGACCTGCGCCGGCGTCGTCCCGCAGCAGCCGCCGATCAGGCGCGCGCCCAGCGCCCGCGCCTGCGCCGCGAACTCGGCGAAGTAGGCCGGCGTCGCGTGCGGGAAGACGATGCGCCGGCCGGTCATGCTCGCGAGGCCGACGTTCGGCAACGCCGCCAGGACGGCTCCGTCGCCGCCCATGCGGGCCAGAGCCTCGAGCGCCGCGGCCGGGCCGGCACCGTGATTGGCGCCGTAGGCCGCGAGGCCGAGCGGCCGCAGCCGTGCGGCCGCATCCTCCGCCTTCACGCCCGCGAGTGTCTCGCCGTGGGCGTCGAAGGTGAGCAGCGCGACGAGCGGCAGCGCCGAGACGGAGCGGATCGCGCCGATCGCCGTCTCGAGCTCGTCGAGATCGAAGAACGTCTCGACCATGAACAGATCGACTCCGCGCCCTTCGAGCACCTGCGCCTGCTCGACGAAGAGCTCGGCCGGGTCGAGGCCGGCCAGCTCGAGGTCGCCGAGCGGCCCGATCGAGCCGGCGATGAAGACGTCGCGGCCGGCGACCTCCCGCGCCTCGCGTGCGATGCGCACGGCGGCGGCGTTGATCTGCTGGAGCTCCTCCGCGAGGAACTGGCGCGCGAGCTTGGCGCGGTTGGCGCCGAAGCTGTTCGTCTCGATCAGCTCGGCGCCGGCCCGGATGTAGCCGAGGTGCACCTCGAGCACGCTCTCCGGCGCCCGCAGGTTCGCGTCCTCGGGGCAGCGGAGGCCGGGCACCGCGCTCGAGAGCAGCGCGCCCATGCCGCCGTCGGCGACGACCGGCGCCTCCGACGCGAGCCGCTCGAGGAAACGGCTCATCCCGGCTCGTGGAGGGTTCGGCCCTCCATCCCGCCCGCGACGGTCACGAGCTCGCCGGTGACGTGACCGGACAGCTCGTCGGAGGCGAGGACGACGACGGCGCGGGCCACGTCCTCCGCCCGAGCGACCTTGCGCAGCGCCATCGTGCGGCTGATGCGGGCCACGAGCTCTTCGTCGAGCTCGCCGCGCGTCATCGGCGAGTACGTCCAGCCCGGGGCGACGGCATTCACGCGCCCGCGCGGGGCGACGCGGACGATCTCGTTCTTGAGGCTGAGCAGCAGTCCGACCTGGATCGCGGACTTCGCGGCCGCGTAGTCGGCGTGGCCGGCCTCCCCGAAGCGCCCGGCGGTCGAGCCGACGAGGACGAGGCTGCCGTGGCCGCTGCGGGCGACGAGGCGGAGGAACGCGCGCGCCGTGAGGAAGGTCGCGGTGAGGTTCGTGCGCAGCGTCGCCTCCCACCGCTCGAGCGGCAGGCGCCAGACCGGCTCGTCCTCGCGGGGCCAGAACCCCGCCACCGCCGCACAGACGTCGACGCCGCCGAGCGTGCGCTCCGCCTCCTCGAACAGGCCGCTGACCTCCTCCTCCACGGTGAGGTCGGCCTGCAGGGCAACGCCGCCCGCATCACGCGCGAGCTCCTCGGCCCGCTCGCGGCTGGTGCGGTAGTGGATCGCCACCCGCGCGCCCTCGCCCGCGAAGGCACGCACGCACGCGGAGCCGATTCCGCCCGCGCCCCCTGTCACGAGGACGCCCTTCCCGGCCAGGCCCGTCTCCACCGGCGTGACGTTATCGTCCCGCCGTGCGCGTTCATGTGATCAGCGACATGGAGGGTGTTGCCGGGATCGTCAAATGGCAGCAGGTCTCCGGCGGCGAGAAGCTCTACGACGAGGGCCGCGTGCTCTACACCGAGGAGATCAACGCGGCCGTGCGCGGCGCGAAGGCAGCCGGAGCGACGGAGATCGTGGTCATGGACTGTCACGGCGCGGGCGGCGCGTACGACTTCAACTCGCTGCTCCCCGACCTCCTCGACCCGGACTGCGAGTACGTCGTGCAGCAGGAGTGGACGGAGTACACCGGCTTCCTCGAGGCGGGCTGCGACGCCGCGCTCTTCGTTGGCATGCACGCGATGTCAGGGACGGCGGGCGGCGTCATGTCGCACACCGTGTCGGGGCAGGCGTGGCAGAACCTCCGCTTCAACGGCACCCTCGTGGGCGAGACCGGGATCAACGCCGCGTTGTGCGGCCACTGGGGCGTGCCGGTCGTCCTCGTCACCGGCGACCGCGCAGTCTGCCGCGAGGCGAGGGAGCTGCTCGGCGAGGGGCTCACGACGGTCGAGGTCAAGGAGGGGCTCGGCCGCTTCAGCGCGCGGATGAAGACGCCGCGCGAGGCTCGTGGGCTGATCGAGGCGAGCGCCAAGAAGGCGCTGTCCGACCTGTCCGCCGTTCCTCCGTACGACCCGGGCAGGCCATGCGAGATCGAGATCGACTTCACGACGCCTGACCGGCTGCGGGAGTACGCGAACCGAAAGTGCGTCGAGGTGACCGGCCCGCGCAGCCTTGTCGTCCGGGGCGACGACTGGTGGTCAGCGTGGTCGAGCTTCTTCTTCTGAGCGGGCAGCCTCGACGATGCCCAGGCCCTCGACGAGCGTGAAGAAGGCGCGCCCGAACGGCGACGCCTCGCTGCGGGCGCGCACCTCGTCCCAGTCGATCTGCTCGCGCAGCGCCCGCGCGTAGCTGAGCACCTGGGTGAAGTCGGGCTCCTGCTCGTTGAGGGCGAGGAGCTTCGTCGACATCACGTCCTCGAGGGTGAAGACGTGGACGCGCAACGCTGCGACCTCGAGCAGCGGCGCCCGCTCGATCGTCTCGTCGGTGATCGGGCCGCCGGACGGCGCGAAGATGAGGTCGATGAGCGCGCCGCTCTCGTCCCAGGCCTTATAAAGCCAGCCCTCCGGTGGGCGCTCGGTGCGGAGTCCCGCCTCGTCCATCGCCTCGAGCGCCGCGTCGGCGTCCTCTGGGCGGATCATGAAATCGACGTCGTGCTCGCTCTTCGGGCCGCCCCGCGCCCAGGCCGCCAGTCCGCCACCGAGGACGAACGGGATCTCGCGCCGCTGCAGTGCTCCCGCGCCCGTCTTCATCGCGTCGAGCAGCTCCTCGAAGGTGGGCTCCGGCATCGCGAGGTCGTTTCCGGTTTGTCCGATCGCGCAACATGAGGCGGCGTGATCCGCATCGCTGCAGCAGCCGACATCCACGCTTCCGACGCGAGTCGCGAGCGCGTCGAGCGCGCGTTCGCGGACCTGGAGGGAGAGGCCGACGTCGTCCTCCTCGCAGGCGACCTGACGACGAGCGGCCAGCCCGAGCAGGCCGAGGTGATCGCGGCGGCGTGCCGGACCCTCGACGTGCCGATCTTCGCCGTGCTCGGCAACCACGACCATCACGGAGAGCGGACGGGCGAGCTCGAGGAAGTGCTCGGCGCCGCGGGCGTGCGCGTCCTCGACCGCGAGTGCGCGAGCTGCGAGGTGAACGACCTCGAGCTCGGGGTCGTCGGCGCGAAGGGCTTCGTCGGAGGCTTCCCCGGCTCTGCACTGCCGGACTTCGGCGAACCGATCCTCCGGCGCGTCTATGCCGAGACGACGGCCGAGGCCGAGGCGATCGCGCGCGGCCTGCAGGAGATCGTCCACTGCGACCTCCGCGTCGTGCTCCTCCACTACTCGCCGGTGCCGGACACGCTCGACGGCGAGCCGCCCGGAATCCATACCTACCTCGGCTGCGAGCGGCTCGCGACCCCGATCGCCGAGAACGGCGCTGACCTCGTCCTGCACGGACACGCCCACGCCGGCTCCTTCGAGGGCTGCATCGGCGACATCCCGGTCTACAACGTCGCCGTCCACGTGACGGGCCGCAACTTCTGGATCTTCGAGCTCGACGGGGCGGGGGTACGGCGCGGAGGCGAGGTCGTCGAGGTGCGCGAGCCACCCCAATAGCTGGTGATGTAGCCGGCAACGTTCGCCGGGCAACGTCACCGGCCACATCACTAGATTGGCGACATGGAGGGCCGCGTTGCGCGCATCTCGATCGCGCCGGTCAAGGCGCTGCACGTCGTCAATCCGGACGAGGTGGAAGTCGGTTCCGGCGGCGTCGCCGGCGACCGTCGCTTCTGGCTCGTCGACCGAGGCGGCAGGCTCGTCAACGACAAGCGCCGTCCGCAGCTCCTGCGCGTGCGCGCGGAGTGGGACGAGGCGACCCGGCGACTCGGGCTCGAGTTTCCGGACGGCCTCGGTCGGGTCGAGGGCGTCGTCGAGCCGGGCGAGGCCGTAGAGGCGACCTTGTACGACCGGCCGCATCCGTCGCGAGCCGTCCCGGGCCCGTGGCAGGAGGCGCTGTCGGACTATCTCGGCGAGCCGCTGACGTTCCTCTGGTCGGAGGGCGGCGCCGTCGACCGCGGGGTCGGCGGCGGCGCGGTGACCCTCGTCTCTCACGCCTCGATCGAGCGGCTGATGGAGGAGGCGGGCGTGACCGATCCGGTCGACGGACGCCGCTTCCGGATGCTGTTCGAGATCGACGGCGTCGGGCCGCACGAGGAGGACGAGTGGTTCGGCCGGCGCGTCGCGATCGGCGACGCCGTCGTCACTCCTGTCGGAGACGTGGGGCGGTGCGCGGTGACGACGAAGAACCCCGATACGGGCGAGACCGACTTCGACACCTTGGGGACGCTCGCCGCGTATCGCCGCGAGGGCCGCACCGAGCCGTTGCCGTTCGGCGTGCACGCCGCCGTCGTCCAGCCGGGACGGGTGCGAGTCGGCGATGCGGTGCGGCTGGTTGCGGCGCCCATGCGCGCATAGCAGAGTCGCTATCCTCCCGATATGGCGGCGAAGGCGCGTCCAGAGGCGAAGGGGCCGGTCGAGCGGCTGCACGAGCGGATCGTCGCGGGTGACCGCGGCTGGTTCTTCGCGCAGATCGCCGACCGAGTCGCCGAGCGCCGTGGCGCGATGGGCCTCTCGCAGCGGCAGCTCGCGGAGCTGTGCGGCACCACCCAGTCCGCCATCGCCCGGCTCGAGCGCGGCGGGCGCCCGCCACGGATCGACACGCTGCTCCGCATCGCGGAGGCACTCGACTGCGAGCTCGTCGTCGAGCTCGAGCCGCGTAGCTGACCGACCTGTCTCGCCTCGTCATCGCCGTCGCGGGCGACTCGATCTCGGCAGGCTCGCCGCTGTGGGACCCGGAGCCCGCTGTCCGCGCGCGGATCGCCGCAGCGGACGAGCGGAGCCAGTGGCAATGGTGGGCGGCGCGAGTGGACACCCGGCTCGAGTTCCGGACGACCGCCGTCTACGGCGAACGGACCGACGAGATCGCTCGCCGGCTCGATCGCGTCCTGTCCGGGGCGGACGTCCTCGTCGTCCAGGGCGGCATCAACGACGTCGTGCAGCGGCGGCCGGTCGAGGAGGCCGCCCGCAACCTCGAGGCGATGCTCGCCCGCGGCAGGGAGGCGGGTCTCGCGCTCGCCGTCGCGGACGTGCTCCCGTGGAACAACGGAGACGAGCGGGCCGCGGCGGCGATCGAGCGGCTCAACGGACTGATCCGCCAGGTCGCCGCGACAGCCGGCGCGACGCTCCTCCCGTTCCACGACGCGCTGGTCGATCCCGCCGATCCAACCCGCATGCGCAAAGGTCTGACGGACGACGGCGACCACCCGTCCATCGACGGCCACCGGCTCCTTGGCGAGCTAGCCGCGCGAATCGCCCGGTGGGGCGAGCCGCCTGGACAGAAGTGAGAGCTCGAAACGTCTCGAACCACGTACGACCAAAGGCCGGAGGCTAAGACAGCCGCGCAGCGGCGACTTAGCCGGAGGCCGGTCCGGCCGCGCGCGAGCGCACAACACAACCCTTCCGCCCCACAGGATCCAAAACAGAACAGCACGGAGCGCGGGCGAGACCGCGCTCTCGCCCGCGCGGAGTCCCTTTCCCAGCGAGCGAGACCGAAGGTCTCGCGAGCTATACGTCCAGGCTTATCCCGTCTGATGCCCGTTCGACGCCGTCCGGGAGCGGGAGCTCGTCCGGCCGGTGGATGACCACGAGCCGACGGGCGCCTGACGACGAGTGCGCGTCGAGTGCCTCGTCCGCCGTGAGGTGACCGCGGATCCCTTGCTCGGGCTGGGCGAGGGTCGCCTCGCAGAGAAACAGGTCTGCATCCCGGGCGAGCTCGACGAGGCCGTCGCACGGGGCAGAGTCGGCGCTGTAAGCAAGCGTCCGCTGGCCGTCCGAGACGCGCAGCCCGTAGCTCTCGAGCGCGTAGTGGAGCATCCGGTACGGGACGACCTCGAAGCCTGCTGCGACGAACGGCGTCTCCTCCGCGTACTCGTGCACGGGGAAGTGCTCGAGGATCGCGTTCGCGTACAGGACGGGATCGAGCCCGTGCAGCGTCTCGCGTCCGCCGTGGGGTAGCCACAGCTCGGGGGCCGGGACCTCGCGGCCCGCGCCGAAGAGGCCGCCGAACGCCCACGGGACGACGTCGCCCCAGTGGTCGAGGTGGAAGTGCGTGATCACGATCGCGTCCACCCGCGGCCACGCCTCGAGCCGCCGCAGCCGGGGCAGCACGCCCGGGCCGCAGTCGAGCAGAAGCCGCCGGCCGTCCTCCTCGACCAGGTAGCCCGACTGGGCGCCGCCCGGGTTCGGCCAGGCGGGAGAGCAGCCGACGACGTGGACCCGCATCGGTCTAATCCTCGCTGCAATCGGCGATGCTCGCACGAAGAAGCGCCGCCGTATATAACTGCGCGCATGAGCAAGGCCTCACCCGACACGCTGCGGAAGGTTCCGCTCTTCGCGGGCCTCGACAACAAGGAGCTCGACCAGATCGCGAGCAGCATGCGCGAGCGCCGCTTCAAGGCCGGGGACGTTGTGACACAGGAAGGCTCCGGCGGCGTCGGCTTCTTCGTCGTCGAGGAGGGCGAGGCCGAGGTGAACGTCGGCGGCGAGGCGAGGGGCTCGGTCGGGCCAGGCGACTACTTCGGCGAGATCGCGCTGATCAACGAGTCGCCGCGCACCGCGACGCTCACAGCGCGCACGGACATGCTCTGCTACGGCATGACGCCGTGGGACTTCCGGCCGCTCGTCGAGAGCAACTCCACGATCGCGTGGAAGCTGCTCACGGCGATGGCCGAAAAGATGAAGTAGGCGTCCGCTAGCCGCGATGGAAGCGGCGCGCGCTGTAGTAGCTCGAGCCGTACTCGTGCATCGTCGAGATGCGCACCACCGCTCCGGTGTGCGGCGCGTCGATGAAGCGGCCGCGGCCGACGTAGATGCCGACGTGGCTCGCGCCCGAGAAGAAGACGAGGTCGCCCGGCCGGAGCCAGCGGCGCGGGACCCGGTGGCCGAGCCCGAGATCCGCGAAGCTCGAGTGCGGTAGCGCGACCCCGAAGTGGCCGTAGACGAACCGCACGAGCCCGGAGCAGTCGAAGCCGCTGCGTGGGCTCGTGCCGCCCCAGCTGTAGTGGATGCCGAGGAAGTGGCGTGCGTACTGGACGATCCGATCGCCGAACCTCGGGCGGGGATCCGGAGCTCGGTGGTGGAAGTGAAGGCGGATGGGCGGAGGGAGCAGCCTCGCGTGATGCGCTCTGGCCCTCTTCGTCGGCCGGGTCGCCAGGCCCTGGATCGGCCGCACGAGCGCCAGCACCAGGGCGACGGCCAGGGCGAGCAGCAATATGAGGAGGCGGATCGGCCGCATGAGAATCGAAGGCTCCCGTCGATGGGCGCGGCCGTCGGAATGTGCGGCCGCTCGCTTTCGGCGTGGGCGCCAGTTGAGCACAAGCGCGTGCGTGGCGACTCACCCGTTCGGGTAGTGAGACGAAGCCTCCGGTAGGTTCGCGTAGGTTCCGCGAAAGATCCTTACAGGGGCGCCGGCTGGCTGCGCCTCCTCTACGTGGTCGCGGTCGGCGGCGTCGTGGCGGCCGCCGCGTGGCGCGCCGGCTCCCCGGACTCAGCTCTTCGCCCGCGGGAGCGCCGCGTGCACCTTCGTGACCAGCTGGTCAGGGGTCGGCCAGCCGTCCGCGAGATCCTCGTAGAAGAGGAAGCGGCCCGAGGCGGAGACGAGCTCGAGCCAGGGCGAGTCCTGCACGCGGTAGCCGTCGGCGACGCGACCGCTGTCGTCCACCGCGACGGGATACGAGAGCCGGTGCGGCAGGCCGCGCAGGAATGCGGGGAGCGCCGTGGGCGACCGCTCGACTCCGCCCTCGTCGACGGCGACGAGCGACGGGAGCCTGTCACGCCGGGCGGCCGCCTGGTACCGGTTCAGCGCGACGAGCTGCGCGCTCAGGTCGGTCACCTCGGTCTCCCAGGTGTTGAAGAAGAGGACGAGGTGCGCACCCGAGCTGCGGCCGAGCCTGACGCTGCCGCCGCCGGAACGCGGCAGCGTCACCTGTCTCTTCGGGCCGAGGAGGCTGACCGGGGCCGTGGACACCGTGCCGTGGACGCGCGGATGCCCGGGGAGGAGCGCCGCGAGCCTCTGAGCGATCGTGTACCCGAGCTGGTCGACGCCCGAATACGACATCTGCGTCAGGTAGAGGCGCGAGAAGCGGCCACGAGTGTCGATCACGTACGTCGCCGGCGTGTGGTCGATCGCGCCGTTGACGACGGCTGCCTCGACGCCGTAGGCGCGCCAGACCCGCTTCAGCTCGGGCAGCGAGCCGGTAAGGAAGCGCCACTTGTGCATCATCCCGTGCGCCTGCGAGTAGGCCCGGACCCACTTGACCTGCGTGGCCTCGGGGTTGGCGCCGACGCCCAGCAGCTCGACGTGCGAGCCGGCCGGGCCGAGGAGCTTCTTGGCTTGCAGCAGGGCGGTCGTCGTGAGCGGGCAGATCGTCGTGCACTTCGGGTCGTTGAACGAGACGACCACGACGTTGCCGCGGAGCGAGCGCAGGGAGACGCGCTTCCCGAACTGATCGGTCAGCGTGAAGCCCGGCGCGGCACCGGCGAGTTCGACTCCGGAGTCGACCTGCGGGCTCGTGACGGTCGGCATCGAGAGGACCGGGCTCGCCGGCGCGCCGGACGATCGGACGACCTCGAAGACGGCGCCGATGCCGACGCCGATGCCGAGCGCGACGCCCAGGACGAGCCAGTACAGGCGGCGGGACACCTATCCAAGTATCGCAGCGGCCAGATACCCTCTCCGGCCGTGGCCGTCAGCTCATCCCTCAGCGCCACCGGCGTCCGCTGGGATCTGAGCGATCTCGAGCCGGACGCCGAGCAGGCGCGCCGCGAGTGGGACGAGCTGCTCGCGCGCGCCCGCGACTTCGCGGAACGGCGGCGCGGCACCGTCGGCTCGGCCGGCCCGCAGGTGCTGCGGGAACTGCTCGACGAGCTCGACGAGCTCACGCAGGACATCTCCCGCGTCCACTTCTACGCGACCGCCCGGGAGCACACCGAGGCGTCGGACGCCGAGACGAACGACCTCGCGACGCTCGCGCGCGACCGGGCGGCCGACCTCGAGAGCCTCCTCCTCTTCGTCGAGCTCGAGTGGCTCGCGCTCGAGGACACGGAGGCTGACGCGCTCCTGGAAGCGGCGGAGCTCGAGCCGTACGCGCACCGGTTGCGGGTGGCACGCGAGGAGAAGCCGTACGTCCGGCCGGAAGGCGAGGAGCAGGCGCTCAACGCGCGGCGGCCCGCGATCTCGGCGTGGGAGTCGCTCCACGGCCGGGAGCTCGCGACGCTGACCGTCGAGTTCGACGGCGGCGAAGGCCCGGAGCCGCACACCATCGACCGGCTGCTCTCGTACATCCACCATCCCGACCGCGAGCTCCGGCTCGCCGCCCTCGACGTCCTCTACGAGGCGCTCGAGCGGGTGGCGGACGTGCAGGCGGCCTGCTACGACGCGATCGTCGGCGACCGGCTCTCGCTCGACCGGCTGCGCGGGATCCCGGACACGATGTGGCCGACGAACCAGCGCAACGAGCTCGACGGAGAGGTGGTCGAGGCGATGATGCTCGCTGTCGAGGAGCACCATCAGCTCGGCCGGCGCTGGTTCGTGCGCAAGGCCCGGGTGCTCGGGCTCGACAAGCTGCAGCTCGCCGACCAGTACGCGCCGGTCGGCAGCGACCGCCGCGTCGAGTGGACGGAGGCGGTCGGGATGGTTGAGGACTCCCTCCGCGACTTCGAGCCGCGCCTGGGCGAGATCTTCCGCAACTGCCTCGACCGCGGACATGTCGACGCGGAGCCTCGGCCCGGGAAGGTCGGGGGCGCGTACTGCAGCTCGGTCTCGAAGACCATCCTCCCGTACGTCCTCCTGAACTTCACCGACCAGCTTCGCGACGTGGTCACGCTGGCGCACGAGTTCGGCCACGCCGTGCACGGGACGCTCTCGCTCGAGCGGCAGACGTACCGCTCGTACCACACCGGCCTGGCGCTCGCGGAGGTGCCGTCGACCTTCGCGCAGCTCCTCGCCGTCGAGCGGCTGATCGACCAGGAGGAGGACCCGGCGACGCGGGTGATGCTCCTCGCCGACCGCGCCGAGGGCGCGATGGCGTCGATCTTCCGCCAGACGATGATGGCGCGGTTCGAGCAGCAGGCCTACGCCGTCCGCGGCGAGGGCAAGGCGCTGACGCGAGACCGGCTAGCCGAGATGTGGATCGAGGCCAACGAGCGGTACTACGCCGACTCGCTCGAGCTGCCGGAGGGCTACCGGCTCGGCTGGTCGTACATCCCGCACTTCATCCACGTCCGCTTCTACACGTACGCCTACGCATTCGCGCACCTGGTCGCGTTCTCGCTCCTCGCCCGCTACCGCGAGGATCCGGAGCACTTCGCGCCGGCCTACCTCGAGTTCCTGGCGAGCGGAGCCTCGCGCGCGCCGCAGGACCTGCTCGCGCAGCTCGGCGTCGACCTCCGCAACCCGCAGACGTGGGCGGAGGCGTTCGCTGAGTTCGACCGTTGTATAGCGGAGGCCGAAGCAGGCGTTGACGAACTCGAAGCGGCCTAGCTGGCGGGTCTCAGGCGTGGGACCCTCGCGCAGCCGACGCTCCTCACGTCAGATCGCGCTCAGCATCGGATCCGTCGAGCGCAAGATCGCTGAGCGGCAGACCGAACGCCGCTGCCTGCTGCCGAGCACGGCTAGGCAGCGAAGCAGTCCGTTGTTAGGCTCGCTGCTCTGCCCCGATGAGGGAGGAGGATGGACTATGGCCGCAACGGACACCGCATCGTTTACCGAGAACGCGATGGCGTTCTTCGATGCCGTGGAAACGGGCAAGGGCTGGGAGGCGTGCAGCGCCTACTGCGACCGAGACGCGACGTTCAAGGCGCAGGCGGACGCGCTAGCGAACGTGCTCACGTTGAGGGACTACGCCGAATGGATGAAAGGGATGCTCGCCGTGCTTCCGGATGCGCGGTATGAGCTGAAGTCGTTCGCCGTCGACACCGAGCGTCAGAACGTCGCCGCCTACGCCGTCTTCCACGGCACGCATACCGGCGAGGGCGGGCCGGTGCCGCCGACCGGCAAGAGCGCGAGCACCGACTACGTCTACGTGATGGATTTCGCCGACGGCCGGATCCGCCATATGACGAAGATCTGGAACGACGGCTGGGCGCTTCGCCAACTCGGCTGGACGAGCTAGAGGTCGAACAAGAGATCGTGCCGCGAGGCCGCGACCGCCGGCGAGCTCTAGCCGGCCCGGCGAGCTAGGCCGCCGCAAAGCCCTCGCGCCGGAGGAGTTCGCGTGCCCTCGCGGCGTTGTCGGCGCCCGCGACGAGGATGACGAGCACCCCGCCGTAATCCGGCGAGACGTGGCGGAGCTCGAAGTCCTCCAGGTTGATCTGCGCCGCGCCGAGGATCTGGGTGATCCGGGCGAGCACGCCCGGACGGTCCGGGACGCGGACGCGGATCCGGTTCAGCTGCGCCGGCTCGGTGCGGTAGGCGAACGTCTCCAGCCGCTCGCGCGCCGCAGCTGCCGCGGCGATCGACGCCTCGATCGCGCCGCGGTCGCCGGCGTGGAGTGCCTGCTCGAGCTCGTCGAGCGAGGCGCGCAAGCCGGACAGTGCCGCGGCGATCTCGTCGGCGTTGGCGAGGAAGATGTCGATCCAGACGGCGGCGTTCGCCCCGGCGAGGCGCGTCATCTCGCGCAGGGAGGCGCCGGCGAAGGCGAGCGGCGCGTCGTCCTCCTCCGCCGCCTCCGCGACGCGGAGCATGAGCAGGTTCGCGAGCGCGTGGGGGAGGTGGCTCGTCAGCGCGAGCAGGCGGTCGTGGGCGTCGGCGTCCGTCCGCACCGCCCGCGCTCCGAGCGAGGCGACGAACCGCTCGACGAACGCGACGCTTTCCGCGGCGGAGGCGTCGGTCGGCGTCAGGAACCAGGTGGCGGCGTCGAAGAGATCCGCCGCGGCTCGGGCCGGGCCTCCGCTGGCGCCGCCGGCGACGGGGTGGCCCGGGACGAAGCGCGGGTCGGTGAGCGAGGCGAGCGGGCGCTTCGTCGAGGCGACGTCCGTGACGATCACGTCCGGCCCGGCGGCATCCAGCGCCTCCTGCGCGACGGCCGCAGCAGCGCCGACGGGAACGGCGACGACAACGAGCTCCGCGTCCGCGACCGCATCGGCGAGTGACGTCGCCGGCTCCACCGCCCCGCGCGCCGCCGCTCGCTCGAGCATGCTGCCATCCGAGTCGAAGCCACGACAGCGGGTGCCGGCGCGTGCGGCGGCGAGCGCGACCGACGTCCCGATGAGCCCGGTGCCGACGACGGCCAGGCGAGCGACCGGGCGCTTCCGCTCGGGCGCTCTCGCCGGCGGGACGGGCGACCGGCGTTCGGCTGCGACCTCCTGCTTCAGCACGTCTAGCACGGCCGAGAAGATCGAGTTCACTCCTCGGTCGGAGAGCGGCCCGGCGTTCGCGGCCACGAGCGACTGCAGCAGCTCCGCTTCTCGGTCGGGATCGATCCAGCGCTCGCCGGCTGCGTCCTTGTACCCGCGGACGGCGGCGACGAGCTCGAGCCGCCGGTTCAGGAGCTCGAGCACGCGCCGGTCGAGCTCGGAGATCTCGCTCCGGAGCTCGTCGAGCTCGCTCACGTGTGCCGCTCCCCGGCTTCTACCGCGAGGGGCAGCCGGTTCGCCGGCGGCGCGAGCGGGCAGACCCAGCCCGGGCCGTAGGAGCACGACGGGTTGTAGGCGAAGTTGAAGTCGAGCACGAGCTGCCCGTCCACTTCCCCGAGGTCGGAGCCCTTCACCGTGTCGAGCAGGTAGCGGCCGCCTCCGTAGCTCTCGCGCCCGCTCGTTCCGTCCCGGAAGCAGAGAAACGCGCCGCCGCCGTAGCCGGCGAGCCAGGACACCTCGAGCGCGAGCTGCTCGCCGCGAAGCTCGAAGCGGGCGCGGGCAAACGGCCGGAAGAGGATCTGCTCCGTGCCGCTCGTCTCGATCGGCTGGGGCGGCGCCTCGATGTCCTCGAGCTCGGCGAGCACGCGCGCCTGCGGGTCGTACGGCCAGTACTCGAGGCCCTCGAACGAGGCGCGACGATCGGCGGGCAGCGGCGACTGCGGATGCGAGCGGAACAGCTCGTCCCGCGTCTCGCGCCAAAGCGCCCAGCCCGCCTCGGCCTCCATCCCGCGAACGCGGTCGTAGAGGGCGAAGACCCGCCGCTTCCAGTCGAGCAGGGCCAGGGTGTCCGCCGCCGCCATGACCCGACGCTACCCGGCGAGCTCCCGGATGCGCTCGACGGCACGGCGCAGCGACGCCTCGTCGAAGAGATACGGAGCGGCGTTCGCGACGTAGTGGAGCGGGCCGTCGAGTTCGTGGCTGCCTCCGGCGGTGTTCACGAGGTAGCGGACGGGGATCTCGTGGCAGACGACGAGCGTCACCTGCTCGTCGCGGGCGAGCAGCCGTTCGAGTGCGCCGGCGTAGCGGAGAGCCGCCTCGTCGAGGCTCTCGCCGCCGGGGAAGCGCTCCTTGCGGTCGTGGTGCGCGGGCGCGGCGCGGTAGGCGTCGAGCGACTCGCCCTCGAGCTCGCCGATGCGGATGTCTCCGAGCTCCTCGTCGACGAGGTGCGGGACCTCGCGGCCCGCGAGCGCGATGTTCGCCGTCTGCAACGCGCGCGGAAAGGGCGAGACGGCGACGAGGTCGAGGGGCAGCGCCGCGAGCTGGCCCGCGAGCCGCTGCGCCTCCTCGATCCCCTGTTCCGAGAGTCCCCGGTCGAGCGCGGGGTCGCCGTTCACGACCTTGTCGACGTTGAAGAGCGACTGCCCGTGCCGGGCAACGAGGAAGAGCCGCATCGCGGGAGCCTAAGCCGCGGTCGGCTCCTCACGGCGCGGCGTCCCGCACGCGCGCACCGGCGGAGCCGACCGCATGCTCCCGACGTGTTTTCCGCTCAGGCGCGCCCGAAACGCGACGATGGTCGCGCGAGACGCCTCAACCCGTGCCTACGCGGGAACAGCCAGTGGTCGGCGACGGCGCCCACCGCCCAGACGACGACCGTCGCCCCGACGAGCGTCCAGAAGCCGTCGATCCGGAAGCCGCCGACGATCGCGTCCGTCAGCCAGAGGACGAACATCGCGACCGCGAACCAGGCGACGCCGAGGGTGAGGATCGCGAGCGGGAAGGTGACGAGCTTCAGCGCCGGCTTGAGGAACGACGCGAGCAGTCCGTAGACGAGAGCCGCGAGGACGAGCGTGCCGCCCGAGCCGCCGACAGAGACGCCGCTGAAGATCCAGGCCGCCACCGCGAGCGCCGCCGCGTCGACGGCCCACGCCACGAGGAGGCGAAGCAGGAACGGCATGCGGCGATCCTACCCCGCTTCGGCAGCAGGGCCGAGGCGACGACACGCCCCGGCCCTGCGACTCGAGTCTCGACTACGAGGCCGGAAGAGGCACCCGCTCCGCTGCTGGGGCCCTCGCCCCGCTGCGCAGGAAGAGCGCGACGGACGCGGCTGCGATCCAGAGCATCCACACGATCATGGTGAAGAAGATGATCGAGGCGATCGCCGCCACGCCGGCGACGAAGCCGAACCAGCTGAGCCAGCGGGGCAGGATGTCGAAGCGGCGCGCCGCGGCCGAGACGGCGAAGATGAGCGTCGCGATCGCGGCTCCTCCGGTCGTCACCATGAGATAGCTGGCGTCGCTCGCAGCGTGGATCACACCGCTGTAGACCTGGTGCTGGTACGTGTCGTCGCTCATCGTCTTGATCCCGTCGGCGAGCGCGATCCCGGCCATCGCGACCGCGACGTAGATCGTCCCGCCGGCGAGTACGATCGTCGAGAGGAACGTCCCCTCCTCCGGCGACGCCTGCTCGGCGGCGCGCACGCGCTCCCGCACCGCGACCACGAACCAGATCAACGAGAACAGCCCGAGCCCCGCCAGGAGCCAGCCGATGTTCACGTGGACGCGATTGCTCGAGCTCCCGTACCAGGCGGCCATCTTCGCCGGCGACGAGTCGCTCGGCCCGTCGAAGAGCAGCAGGGCACCGACCACCGCCAGCACTACGAAGACGAGCCCACCCAGGCTCGCCCAGACCCGCAAGCCACGACCTGCCATGTCAAACCCCTCCTCAGAGATAGTTGCAAGACCCCGCTCCCCGACCTTCGGCGGAGCGCGGATTGGATTGTTACCCGATGGATTCTGTTTGTCCAGGGCCCCGGCAATGCAGCTCAGTCGGCGGCTTGCGACAGCCCGCGTCGTATTCTGGGCGACGTGGCACGCGCGCCTCTAACGGCGCTCCTGGCTTTCGGCGGAGTCGCGCTAGCACTTACCGCGCCGGGAGCCGCCTCGCGGGCGCCGCTCTACACCTTCGCCGCCACCCAGGCGTGTCTGACGAAGCTGCCGAACACCGTTGCTGGGCTGCCACCGGCGAAGCCGCCCGTCTCGAGAGTGCTTTTCGTCTACGCGCTCGCCCACGACGACGTCTCCACCGCCTCTGGGATTGGCCCTCGACCGCGTGCGCACAGGCAGCTCGGCGTCTGGTCCGGCAGTCGCAGCTACGAGGGCGTCCTGCTCAGTTTCTTCAAGAGCCGTCGCGACGCGCGTGCATCTCTGAAGACGCTCGTTTCGCTCTACGGAGGCAAGCTCGTCCGGAACGTCGTCGTCACCTGGGCCCAGCAATCGACGCCGAGCCGCAGCATGCGCAACACCGTCCTGCGCTGCCTGCGCTCCGGGACCGCACAGGCCACGCCGAAGCGGACTCCACCGGCGGCGAACCTCGCGACGTTCGCGGGCCGCTGGGGAGGACACACCCGCGGCCTGTCGATCACGCCGACCGGCCGGGGCCGCGAAGTCGCGGACGACGGATGCTGCACCCGCGTGTACCGGCTGGGGCTCGAGATCCTCTCTGTCAGCGGCACGCTGACGCGAGCCAGCGCCGTGTACCGCGTGACCTCGTTCAGGCGCCACGAGAGCGGAGTGCGCAGGCTCCGCGCGGGTGATGTCGGCAGGTTGCGCCTGAGGAACGGAATCGTGACGAACACGCTCACGCACGTCTTCTTCTGCAGCGGCCCGGCCTGGGGCGCGACGGGAGCATGCGGAGCCTAGAGCGGGAGCACGGCTCCCGCCTGCTTGACCGCGACTGCCGAGGGGCATACGTTCGGACGGGTGAATCGTCTCTCGAGCGTGGCGCTCGGCATCGGTGCGGCTGCCGCAGCGGCGGGACTGCTGGCTGCGTGCGGAGGCTCGTCGACCAAGAGGGACGTGAACACGGCCGTCAGCAAGCCTCTCAAGGCAACGATCCTCGTCGACAGCCGCGGCCGGACGCTCTACGAGTTCGACATGGACATCTCCAACACACCGAGCTGTTACGACGACGCCACCTACCATTGCTCGAAGGGTTGGCTTCCGCTGCTCGTTCACGGCACGCCCAAGGCGGGAAAGGGCGTCGACGCCTCGCTGCTGACGACCGTGAAGCGGACTGACGGAACCGTCCAGGTGAGCTACAAGCATCATCCGCTCTACACCTTCGCCGGCTTTGCCTCCGGCGGTAACGCACCTGCGGCACCGGGTGACACCAAGGCCGGCGACGTCAACGGCCAGGCCTATATCGATCTCTGGTGGGTGCTCTCACCTACCGGGCAGCTAATCAAGACCAGGCCGCCCGGCTGAGCTCCCAAGCTGACTTGCGACCATGGGCCGGGCAGGGATCGAACCTGCGACCTTGGGATTAAAAGTCCCCTGCTCTACCGACTGAGCTACCGGCCCTCGTCCGGCGAGCGTAGCGCCGCGCCGTAGGATCTGCCTCGTGGCGCCCTATCCGTACGAGACGGAGTTCCCGTCGCTCGACCTCGACCGGCCCGAGGAGGGGATTCTGCGGCTGACGCTGCGCGCGCCCGGTCGGCTCAACGCCGTGAGCGAGGCACAGCACGGCGAGCTCGCGCGGGTCTGGCAGGCGATCGGACGTGACGAGGAGACGCGGGCGGTGCTCGTCCGCGGCGCCGGCGGCGCGTTCAGCTCGGGCGGTGACCTCGATCTCGTGCTCGCGATCGCGGACGACGCCGATACGCGGCATCGCGTTTTCCACGAGGCGCGCGATCTCGTCTACAACATGCTCGCCTGCCCGACGCCGATCGTCTCGGCGATCACCGGCCCCGCGGTCGGCGCAGGGCTCGTGGTCGGGATCCTCGCCGACGTCTCGCTCGCGAGCCCGAACGCGCGCATCGTCGACGGCCACACGAAGCTCGGCGTCGCCGCCGGCGACCACGCGGCGATCGTCTGGCCGCTGCTCTGCGGGATGGCGAAGGCGAAATACCACCTGCTGCTGTGCGAGGAGCTCGACGGCGCCGCGGCGGAGCGCATCGGGCTGGTCTCGTTGTGCGTGCCGGAGGAGGAGCTCGAGGCGCGGGCGCTCGGGATCGCGCGCCGGCTCGCCGCGGGCTCGCGAGCGGCGATCTCGCACACGAAGCTCGCGCTCAACGAGTGGCTGGTCCGGGCCGGCCCGATCTTCGACGCTTCGCTCGAGCTCGAGTTTCTCGACATGACCGGTCCTGACGTGCGCGAGGGCGTAGCCGCCGTGCGCGAGAAGCGGGCGCCGAGGTTCGTCTCGTGAACGAGACCCAGCTGCGGTCAATCCTCGGCGAGCCGTCGGAGCTCGTCCAGGGGAAGATCGCCGACCGGCTCAACCCACTCACGCGGCAGTTCGTCGAGCGGTCGCCCTTCGTCGTCGTCGCGTCCGGGCGCCCGGATGGCGGGCTCGACGTCTCGCCGCGCGGCGACCCTGCCGGATTCGTCCGCATCCTCGACGAGCGGACGCTTCTCCTGCCCGACCGGCCCGGCAACAAGCTCGCGGACACGCTCACGAACCTCCTCGCCGACGACCGGATCGCGCTGCTCTTCCTGATCCCGGGCGTAAACGACACCTTCCGCGTCAACGGCCGGGCGCGGATCGTCGACGACGCTGAGCTGCTCGCCGGGAGCGCGGTCGAGGGAAAGGCGCCGCAGCTCGGGATCCTCGTGGAGGTCGAGGAGGCGTACACGCAGTGCCCGAAGGCGCTCGTCCGCTCGGAGCTCTGGAACCCGGAACGGCACGTCGACCGGTCGGATCTGCCGAGCTCCGGCGAGATCCTGCGCGCAGTCGCCGATCCGGAGCTCGACGTCGACGAGTACGAGGAGGCGCGCACAGAGCGGTACCGGCGCCGCGAGGGGTTCTACTAGCGTCGTTCGTGGTAGGCGCACTGGATGCGCCGGCTGCTGACCGTCTGGTTCGCGTGGCTCGTCCTCATAGCAGGGGCGAATCTCGCGACCCCGCTGTACGCCGTCTACGCCAAGCGATTCGACTTCTCGCCCCTCGTGCTGACGGCGATCTTCGCGACATACGCGATCGTGCTCGTGCCCGCGCTCGTGCTCTTCGGTCGCCTCTCGGACCGATTCGGACGACGGCCGGTCGTCGCCGGCGGCCTCGCGACGGCATGCGTCGGGCTTGCGCTGTTCGCCGCCGCGGAGGGAGAGGCCTGGCTGTTCGCCGCCCGCGCGGTGCAGGGGCTCGCGGTCGGGATGATCAGCGGCGCGGCCACCGCTGCCCTCGTCGAGCTCGATCCGCAGGGGAACCGCCGCCGCGCGGCGCTCGGCGCCGGGCTGGCCCAGGCCGGCGGCAGCGCGCTGGGGCCGTTGGCGGCGGGCGTGCTCGTGGAGTGGGCGCCCGACCCGCTGCGGCTTTGCTACCTGGTCACGCTCGGACTCACGTTGGTCGCGGCCGCGTTCGTGCTGCGTCTGCCCGAGCCTGGAGAGTCGGCGCGCGAGGAGTGGCGGCCGCAGTGGCCGCGCGTTCCCGCGGACACCCGTCTCCGGTTCTTCCGCGTCGGGCTCACAGCCGGCGCGGTCTGGGCGGCGATGGCGCTCTTCCTCTCGATCGTCCCCTCGTACGCCGAGCTGTTCCTGTCGACGCGGAACCTCGCGCTCGTCGCCGCGATTGCCGCGCTCGCCCTCCTCGCCTCGTTCGCGGCGCAGGCCGTCATGGAGCGGCGCCAAGGCTCGCACCGGCGGGATCAGGCGCTCGGCTGCGTCCTGCTCGCCCTCGGCCTCGGCGGGCTCGTCGCGGCCGCGCCGACCGGATCGCTCGCGCTCCTGGTCGGCGGCGCGCTCGTCGCGGGTCTGGGGCACGGCATCGCGTTCCTGACGGCACAGCAGGAGCTGAACGAACTCGCGCCAAAGGAGCGCCGCGGCGAGGTGACTGCCGCGTTCATCGCCTGCATCTACTTCCTCGTGGCGAGCTTCGTGATCGCGAGCGGCCTGTTCGGCTCGCTCTTCTCGCTCGAGTCGTCGGTCGAGGCGGTCGGGTCGGTGCTGATCGCGGTCGCGCTGGCCGCTGCTGCTTGGCACGCCGCTACCGCGCGTGCTGCCGCTCCCAGGCGTCGAGGAGCTGCTCCACGTTCCGCCGCTGCTCGTCGCTGAACTCGAAGCGCGCCAGCAGGCGCCGCGCCTCGGCGACGTCGTCGTTCTCGACCGCGGCCTCGAGGTGCTCGCGCATCGGGATCGGCTGGCGCAGCTGCCGCCGCAGCCAGCGAAGAAGGCTCACCTGCGCCGCTTCCACCGCGCAAGTGTGGCAGCCCGGAACGAGTCGCTACCGGTCGGCCGCGCGAAGCACGATCTCGGCGGCCTGCTCGACCGAGAGGGAATCGGTGTTCACGACGAGGTCGTAGTCGGTGGGAGACTCGCGATCGACGGAATAGAAGCGCTTGAGGTAGTCGCGCCGTCCGGCGTCCGACTCCTTGATCAGGCGCGCGGCCTGCCCTTCTTCGAGCCCTTCGACAGCCCCGACCCTCTCTGCCCGAGTGGTCGGGGACGCGGTGACGAAGACCCGCAGCGTCCGTGGCCCGTGCTCGACCGCGTGCGAGCCCGCGTGCGCGACGATCACGACGTTGCCGCGCCCCACGGTCTGCGCGACGGTCTCGCGGATGAGGTCGCGGATGTCGGCCGGTCGTACGCCCTCCATCGCAGCGGCGACGGGCGCGCTGAGCATCAAGGCGTCGCCGCCGCCCTCGGCCATGCTCTCGAGGAGCCGGCCTGCAAAGGACTTCCGGCGCTCTTCATCCGCGATGTCTCGGGGCTCGAGCCCGCCCCGGGCGGCCGCCCTGGCCACGATCTCCTCGTCGAGGTAGAGGTAACCGAGCCGCTCCGCAACCCGCTTCCCGACCTCCTCACCACCCGAGCCGGTCGAATGCGAGACACACACCACGCTGCACGCCACGGGCCGACGCTAGAGCGGCCGACCGGACAAGTCAAGCGGCGGGCCGAGGGTGCCTGGATCGAGTGACCTTGACGAGCTCGTTCCGTTCGCTCCCGCCGGCCTCGGTCTGCTCCAACACCGTGCCGATGCCGCGCGCGTACATCTTGTGGTCCACGACACCCGGCTCGAGCGGCGTCCACTCCTTCGTGAGCAGCACTGTCCTTCCGCCGAGCCTGGTCACCGGGCGGAAGAGCCCGATGACCTCGAAGTGATCCTCGGCGTGTCCCTTGTAGTACTCCTGCCGGCCGGCCTGGCCGACGCGCGGATGGGCCGGCATGAAGACGCCCGGCCTGGCGCCGTGGACTCCGGCCTGCCAGGTCCCCTCCGTCGTGGTGACGCGACCGTGCGCGTCGAGCTCGGCCGTCTTCTCGCCGAAGTACCAGACGTTGCCGCGCGAGTCCTGGCTGTACCAGTCGGTGGTGCGCTCCTCGAGCCGGCCGCGGATGTAAAGGCGGTCGCGAACGGCGACGCAGGGAGCGCCCTGGATCGTCTTCGTGCGGTGCGTGACGGTAACGGTGTCGCGGGAGGGCTTGCCGTCCTTCACGCCCTCGTAGAGATAGCGCGTCCCGGGAAGCAGTGGGAACCACGGATTGCTGACGTGTGCGCTGAAGCCCGTCGAAGCCGCTCCGCTCGCGCCCGCCGCAGTCGCCACCGCCACGGCCGCGAGCGCGGCCACGGCGAGGAGCCTGAGCTTCCCGTGAAGGCTGCGCAGCATATGGGCGGTGCGTGGCTCGAACACGCGACCTCCTGCTTGTAAGGCAGGCGCTCTCCCAGCTGAGCTAACCGCCCGGACCCACGGAGCGTACCGCTACCGCTCGTCCAGCTTCAACGCGGCGCTATTGATGCAATAGCGGAGCCCGGTTGGCTGCGGACCGTCCGGGAAGACGTGACCGAGATGCCCGCCGCAGGCGGCGCACAGCACCTCGGTGCGCACCATCCCGTAGGTCGTGTCGACTTCCTCCTCCACCGCCTCGGCACCCGCGGGGGCGGAGAACGCAGGCCAGCCGCAGCCGGAGTCGTACTTGGCGTCGGAGTCGAACAGCTCCGCGCCGCAGCCTGCGCAGCGGTACGTGCCCGGCTCGAAGACGTGGTCGTACTCGCCGCTGAACGGCGCCTCCGTCCCCTTCTCGCGCAGGACGCGGTACTGCTCCGGCGTCAACTGCTCGCGCCACTCGCGCTCCGGCTTCTCGACCTCGGTCACGCATTGAGGGTAGCCGGCCGTTCCGAAGAAGTGCCCCCAACGGGGGTCGGACCGTCCTGCTAATGGGCGACTTCTTCTAGGTTGGTCAGCACGGAGGACAGCACCGGGCGGTCCTGTGTGAGCAGGATGGCGTAGTCGAGCTCGGTTTCGTCGAGGAGGACGTGCGTGTAGGTGTCGGCGGTGATGGCGACGGATCTTTGGCCGACGTGTTCGCCGATCCTGGCCCAGGGGACTCCACGGAGGTGCATGAGCGAGATCCGCCGGTGGCGGAGGTCG
>JBJMKG010000058.1:0-19645 GCA_045805945.1 Gaiellaceae bacterium | reverse complement strand
GAGCGCAGCGAGCTTAGCCGGAGGCCGGACTGCGCTCGCGCCGGCCTCTGCCGCGCGCGAGCGCACGACGGAACCGTCGCGCCCAACGCATGAAAAGGCAAGGCACGGAGCGCGGGCGAGACCGCGCTCTCGCCCGCGCGGAGTTCCGTCTCCCAGCGAGCGAAGCGTCAGCTTCGCGAGCTAGACGCGCTCGATCACGGCGGCGATGGCCTGGCCGAAGCCGATGCACATCGTCGCTAGCCCGTAGCGCGCCTGCCGCCGCTCGAGCTCGGAGACGAGCGTGGCCGTGATCCGCGCCCCCGTGGCGCCGAGTGGATGGCCCAGCGAGATGCCGCCGCCGTTCGGGTTCACGTCGCCGGCCTCGTAGCGCTCCTGCAGGCCCGTGTCCGCGAGGAACTGCGCCACCACCGACGCGAACGCCTCGTTCACCTCGATGACGTCGATCTCGTCCCAGGTCAGCCCCGCCTTCGCGAGCGCCTTCGCGGACGCCTCGGGGTTGCCGTGCAGCATCAGATGCGGGTCGACGCCGACGACGCCGAAGGAGACGAAGCGCGCCCGCGGCTCGAGCCCGAGCTCCGACGCCTTCGCCTCGGAGGCGACGAGCACCGCGGCCGAGCCGTCGACGATCTGGGACGAGTTCCCGGCCGTCACGACGCCGTCGGGGATGAACGCGGGCTGGAGCGCTGCCATCTTCTCGAGCGTCGTCTCGCCGCGCACGGCCTCGTCGACCGCGAAGCGGACGCGCGTGACCGTCGCCGCACCGCCGTCGCCGCCGCCCTCGGGCACGTCGAGCTCGATCGGAACAACCTCGCGATCGAAGCGGCCCTCGTCGATCGCACGCGCGGCCCGCATGTGCGACTCGTAGCCGATCCGGTCGAGCTCCTCGCGCGACAGCCCCCACTGTCGCGCGATCTGCTCGGCCGAGATTCCCTGCATCACGATCTCGTGGCGCTCGTGCACGAGCGGCGACATCGAGCCGTTGTTCGAGCCCATCGGGACGCGCGACATCATCTCCACGCCGCCCGAGACGACGAGGTCGAGCTGGCCTGACCAGACTGCAGCCGCAGCGTTGAAGTTCGCCTGCATCGAGGATCCGCACTGGCGATCCACCGTCGTGCCGGCGACAGAGGCTGGCCAACCCGCGGTGAGCGCGACGTTACGGCCGATGTTCCACGCCTGCTCGTCGACCTGCGTCACGCAACCCCACTGCACGTCCTCGACCTCGACCGGGTCGACTCCGTTGCGCGACAGGAGCGCGTTGACCACCTGAGCGGAGAGCTCGTCGCCGCGGATGTGCGCGAGCGTCCCGTTCTTCTTGCCGATCGGGCTGCGGACCGCGTCGACGATCATTGCGCCGGGCAGCGCCATGCAAGAGACTGTACCGCGGTCGATGCTGCGCAAGAACGCGAAGATCGAGCTCCTGAAGCGCGTGCCGCTCTTCGAGCGCTGCTCGAAGCGGGAGCTCGCGGAGATCGCCTCCCTCGCCGACGAGCTCGACCTCCCGAGTGCGCGGAACCTCACGCGCGAGGGGACGAGTGGCTGGGAGTTCATCGTGCTCGTCGAGGGCGAGGCGGACGTCGTCCGCCACGGCGAGGTGGTCAACGAGCTCGGCCCGGGCGACTTCGTCGGCGAGATCGCCCTCGTCACCGGCGCGCCCCGGACGGCGACGGTGAGCACGCGCGGGCCGTCGCGGATCCTCGTCCTCACCGCGTCGGGCTTCCGGACGCTGATGCGCGACGTCCCCACCATCCAGGACAAGGTGCTCGCGGCGCTCGCCGCGCGGATCCCCGAAGACTAAGCGCGCGAGTGCTGCGCACCCGCTCGCTGGAGCAACGGAACTCCGCGGGCCGGAAAGCGCGGTTTCCGGCCCGCTCCGTGCTGTCTTGTCTTGGCTTTGGACGAGAGGTTTGTGTCGTGCGCTCGCGCGCGGCAGAGGCCGGCGCGAGCGCGGTCCGGCCTCCGGCTAAGCTCGCTTGCGCTCCGCTTAGCCTCCGGCCTCTGGCCTGATTGAGGTTCGAGACGTTTCAAGCCCTGCTGCGGTCCAGGCGGCGGCGTAACGGTGCGTTACGCCGCCGCGGAGTAGCGGGCGAGCACGCAAAAGCCTGCTCGCCCGCGACAGAACCGAACGTCCGAACCCACGCAACCCCAGGCAAAGCCCTACAGCACGGAGCCCACGGGAGACCGCGCTCTCCCGTGGGCGCAGTTCCTCAGCTCAGCGAGCGAGACCGCAGGTCTCGCGAGCTCCGATATCGTCACGAGCCGAGCATATGGCGACGACGACCGATACGCAGAAACTCCTCCTCGACGGAGCGTGGATTGAGACCGACGACTCGGTCGAGGTCCGCTCCCCCTACTCCGGCGAGGTCGTCGGCCGGGTCGCCAAGGCGGGCGCCGCCGAGGCCCGTCGCGCGGTCGACGCGGCCGCGCGAGCGCTCCAGTCTCCGGTGCCCGCGCACGAACGGGCGGCGATCCTCGACCGGGTCGCGCAGCTGCTGCGGGAGCGGCACGAGGACATGGCACAGACGATCTGCGCCGAGGCCGGCAAGCCGATCCGCACCGCGCGCGTCGAGGCCTCCCGCGCGGTCTCGACATACACGTTCGCCGCGGTCGAGGCGAGGAAGCTCGCGGGCGACGTCGTTCCGATGCAGGCCTCGGAGGCGGGCGAGGGCAAGATCGCCTTCACCCTGCGCCGGCCGGTGGGCGTCGTCGGCGCGATCTCGCCCTTCAACTTCCCGTGCAACCTCGTCGCCCACAAGCTGGCGCCCGCGCTCGCTGGCGGCTGCCCGGTCGTGCTCAAGCCGGCGAGCCAGACGCCGCTCTCCGCCCTCCTCCTCGCCGAGCTCGAGCAGGAGGCGGGCCTCCCGGCCGGCTGGCTCAACGTTCTCGTCGGCCCTTCAGGCGAGATCGGCGACGTGCTCGTCGAGGACGACCGAGTCCGGCTGATCACCTTCACGGGCTCGAGCGGCGTCGGCTGGGGGATCGCCGAGCGCGCCGCGAAGAAGCGGGTCCGGCTCGAGCTCGGCAACTCGACACCTGTCGTCGTTGCTGCCGACGCAGACCTCGACCTCGCCGCCTCGAAGCTTGCCGCGAACGCCTTCGCGTTCGCCGGACAGAGCTGCATCTCCGTGCAGCGGATCTACGTCGAGCGGCCCGCGCTCGACGGCTTCCTCGAGCGCTTTCTCCCGCGGGTGGAGAAGCTCGTCGTCGGCGATCCGGCGGAGGAGGCAACGGACGTCGGGCCCGTGATCGACGAGGACGCACGCGCCCGGATCGCGGCGTGGGTCGAGGAGGCTCAGGGCGAAGGCGCACAGCTGCTCGCCGGTGCGACCGACGCCGACCCGCTCCGCCCGATCGTGCTCGCGGAGGCCCCCGAGACGGCGAGCGTCGTCTGCGACGAGGTCTTCGGCCCCGTCTGCGTCGTGAACGCCGTCGACTCCCTCTCGGAGGCCTACGAGCGCGCGAACGCCACCGAGTACGGGCTCCAGGCCGGCATCTTCACCGGCTCGATCGCGAGCGCGCTCGCGGCCGCCGAGGCACTCGAGTTCGGCGGGGTGACGGTCAACGAGGCCCCGACCTTCCGGGCCGACCAGATGCCGTACGGCGGCGTCAAGGGATCGGGCAACACGAAGGAGGGCCCGGCTTACACGATCCGTGAGATGACCGAGGAGCGGCTCGTGGTCCTTCAGGCCTGACGTTTTCCGTTTAATGCGCATGGGGAGGCCACACCCGTGATCGGCTTGGGGATCGCCTTCATCGTCGTCGGACTGATCTTCCTGTTCGTGATCCCCTGGGTGGGGATCGCCGTGGGCATCGTCGGCCTCGTGCTCGCGGTCCTCTGGGTGGCCGGATTCGGCCGCCGCGCGGTCGGCCGGGACAGGGACGTCGGTCACCAACCCCGCGTCTGAGGACGTTTGCCCGGAAGACAACGAATCCGGCGACTTTGTGACAGCGCTCGGTACGATGTAGGATCGAGTCCTGGGCAAAGGCGTGCCCGTCGGGGAATCGGCTTCGGAAAAGGCCTTGCGGGGTCTGCGGGAGGAGACGTAGACGCAAGTGATTGAAGAGAGAACCGCCCAGTTGCAGCAGTGCATGTATCAATACTCACGGGCCATTTACCGCTCCGTGAAGGACATGGTCGACCCGTACGGCGACCGGGAGACGCAACTCGAATCGCGCCGCGCCGTCCTCGTCGCGTGTGAGCAGACGATGGAACGTCTCGCCACCGACCCCCTCTATTTCGCGAAGCCCGAGCGGGCGCTGTTCCAGGACATCCGGCGCCACTTCCCCATCACCGCGCAGGCGCAGGTCGCCTGGGCGGTGGAGCAGGGAGTCAAGGCGGCCTCGGACTTCATCGAGGAGCAGATCGAATCGGGCCTGCTCGACGGCGGAGTCGCCCGCTGCCGAGCGACGACGCGGAAGGGCAAGCCCTGCCAGCGCACGCCGCTGCCGGACCGCGACTACTGCCCGTCCCATCAACATTTGGAGACGCGAGCAGCTGCCTAGGCGCCGCGTGTCCTCCACGCGCTTTCCACACTCGCTATCCACAGCCTTACCGCTGTAGTGTCCGGCGCGGGTGTCGCACGATACTGACAAGCTGATTCGGCAGCTCTCGCTCGTCGCTTTTTTGATGGCCGAGCGGCGGGCAATCACCGCCCGCGACGTCAAGTCGAACGTGGAGGGCTATTCCGAGATGTCGGACGAGGCGTTCGCGCGGCGCTTCTACTCCGACCGGGCAGAGCTTCTCTCGCTCGGCGTTCCGCTGCAGTCGCAGCGCGACGAGTTCACGGGCGAGGAGCTGTACACGCTCCGTTCGGAGCAGTACTTCCTCCCCCAGCTCGAGCTCGAGGACGAGGAGCTCGCCGCGCTCCAGACCGCCTTCTACCTCCTCGAGGGGAAGTTCGCGTACGCCGAGCCGCTTCGCCTGGCGCTCCAGAACCTCGCGCTCGGCCGGCCCGGCTTCGCCGAGGCGCGGACCGAGACGGCTAGCCGCGTCGAGGTGCTCGATCCGGACTACTCGCCCGAGACGCCTGGTCGGCTGGCGAAGCTCGAGAACGCGATCTCGAAGCAGCGGACGGTCCGCTTCGAGTACTGGTCGATCTCGCGGGACTCGGTGGGCGAGCGGACGCTCAACCCGTACGCTCTGCTGAGCGACAACGGGCTCTGGTACGTCGTGGGCCAGGACCTCGACCGCGACGAGATCCGCACCTTCCGCGTCTCGCGGATTCGCGGCGACATCAAGTTCGCGACGCGGCGCGAGCGTGACTTCCGCGCGCCGACGGACTTCGACGTCGAGCTCTACCGCGGGCGGCCGCCGTGGCAGATCGGCGACATCGTCGGCACGGCGCGGATCGAGGTGCGGGGCGACACGGCGTGGTGGGTGCGCCGCGCGTACGGCGACACAGGACGGCTGGTGGACGGCGCCTTCGTGACCGAGTACTCCTCCATTCCCCAGCTCGCGTCGTGGGTACTGCGCCAGAACGGGCGCGCCGTTCCGCTCGAGCCGGCGGAGCTCAAGCGGGACGTGGCGACGGCGCTCCGTCGCGTGCGCGAGCTGCACGAGGGCGACGCGCCGCAACCGGCGCCCGAGACTCCTGCCACGGCCGCCGACGGGAGCGTCGAGCGGCTGGCCGGTCCGGTCGCGCCCGAGCGCTTCGCCGTCCTGCAAGCGCTGCTGGCCTATCTCCTCGCAGCATGTGGAGAGGAGCCGGAAGCCGAGATCCCGGCATCCGAGCTGTTCGAGCGCTTCCCGTCGATACCGGCGGAGGAGCTCGAGGAGCATCTCTCCCTCCTCAACCTCGTCAACTTCGGCGGTGGTTGCTACACGGTGTACGCGGAACTCCGTGACGGTTCCGTCCACGTCGACAAGGAGCTGTGGGGCGACACGTTCAGGGCCGCGCCCCGGCTGACCCCGCTCGAGGCGCGTGCGATCCGCCTCGCGCTCGAGTACGTCGGGCCGATGATCGCGGCCGACGCGCACACGCCCCTTTCCCGCGTCCGTAAGAAGCTCGAGGAGACGTTCGGGCAGTTCGAGCTCGCCCAGACTCCCGAGCCGCACGTCGCCACCGAGGAGGTCGACCTCGTCTCGAGGCTCGCCCGCGGCATGCGCGAGCGGAAGCTCGTCGAGATCGAGTACCAGAAGGAGGCCGACGCGGCACCGTCGACGCGGCTCGTCGAGCCGTACTCGCTCGAGCGGCAGCTGCCGAACTGGTACGTCCACACGTGGGACCGCACGAGCGACGGACCCCGGTCGTTCCGGCTCGACCGGATGCGGAGCGCGAAGCTGACGCGCGAACGCTTCGAGCCGCGGGAAGGCTTCGAGCCCACGCGGCTTCGCGACGCGCGGACCGCGAAGCTCCTGTACGACGAGGAGATCGCCCGCTGGGCCATCGAGCGCGGCGCGCGTCCGCTCGCGGACGGCAGCGCGATCCGCGAGCTGCCGGTCGGCAGTGACGAGTGGCTCGAGAGCGAGGTGCTCTCATTACGCGGCTGGGCGATACTGCTCGAGCCGGAGGAGCTCCGGCACACGATCGCCGCCCGGGCCAAGGCACTCGCGAAGGAGCTGGGCGTCGAGCGGCTCCGCGTGCGCGCGTAGCGCGCCACAGTCGTTTGCCGCCGTGTCCGATCTGCGCGAGGATCGGATCGTGGGGCTCGACGTCCGGTACGCCCGCAGCGGTGGCATCGCAATCGCCTACCAGGTCGTCGGCGAGGGCGACACCGACCTCGTCTATGTCCCTGACTACGTCTCCAACCTCGTGCACGGCTGGGAATGGCCGCGCTTGCGGCCTTTCTACGAACGCCTGGCGCAGTCGTTCCGGCTGATCCTGTTCGACAAGCGCGGAACCGGACTCTCCGATCACGGCGGGCAGTTCGCAGCCCTCGAGACACGCATGGACGACCTGCGAGCCGTCCTCGACGACGTCGGCTCGACCAACGCAGTCGTCTTCGGAGCGCACGAAGGGAGCGCAATGGCGGCGCTCTACGCCGCGACCTACCCAGAGCGCGTGCGTGCGCTCGTCCTCTTTCACCCCGGTGCCGACATTCGGAGCTACGACCCAGGCGTGGAGCGGTCCCTGGCGGAGCTCCGTGACCGCTGGGGCATGCGCGCATACAGCGACGAGCTCCTGCAAGGCGGCTGTCCGACGCTGTACGCGAGCGAAGAGGATCGCGAATGGTTCGCCAATCACCTCCGCCTCGGCGCGAGCCCGGCCGTCGCATATGCCTTGAATCGCGCGTTCGTCGAGACAGACCTGGGTGAGGTGTTGCCCGCCGTCAGGGCGCCGACGCTCATCCTCTACCGGCGTGGCAGCGACGGTGAGGAGCCCGCGCTCGAGGTGGCGGGGAAGATCGTCGGCGCACGTTGTGTTCCGGTCTCCGGCACTGACTACTTCGGGCTCTTCCTCTCTCTCGACATCGCCGACGAGATCGAAAGCTTCGTGAGCGGCGAGCGGGAGCCCGAGGTGCGCGAGAGCATTCTGGCGACGCTGCTCTTCACCGACATCGTCAGCTCGACGGAACGCGCCGCGGGGCTCGGCGACCGCGCGTGGCGGGACCTGCTCGCACGGCATCACGCACTCGTCCGGCGGCAGCTGAACCGCTTCCGCAGCGAGGAGCAGGACACCGCAGGCGACGGCTTCTTCGCGACCTTCGACGGTCCTGCGCGCGCGATCCGCTGCGCGCAGGCGATCGTCGACGCAGTCGGGGAGATCGGCTTGGAACTGCGCGCCGGGGTGCACACGGGCGAGTGCGAGCTGCACGACGGCAAGGTCGCTGGCCTTGCGGTCTCGATCGGCGCACGCGTTGCGGCGGCCGCCGGCGCAGGCGAAGTGCTCGTCTCGCAGACGGTGAAGGATCTCGTCGCCGGCACTGGGCTGGCGCTCGAGGAGCGGGGGGAGCGGGAGCTGAAGGGCGTCCCCGGAACGTGGCGGCTGTACGCAGCGACGGAAGCCGCAGGAGACGTGGCCTCTAGTCGCCCACCGGCAGGGTGAGGACGAAGGTCGAGCCCGGCTCTGCGCCGGAGCTCACCTCGAGCGAGCCGCCGTGGGCCTCGGCGATCGAGCGGGCGATGAAGAGGCCGAGCCCCGTACCCGGCTTCGAGCCGCCTTCGACCTCGGCCCGCCCGAACTTCTCGAAGATGCGCGCCTGCTGGTCGCGCGGGATGCCCGGGCCGGAGTCCCGGACCGCGATCCGGACCGCGCCGTTCCCCGCCGACGCCGACACACGCACGTCGCCGCCTTCCGGCGAGTACTTCACGGCGTTCTCGATCAGGTTGCCGAGCACCTGCCGGAGCCGCGTGCGGTCGCCGCGGATCGTCGGCAGTCGGCCTCTGACGGAGGCCAGGACCGGCACCTCCTGCTGCGCGAGCACCGCTGCGTCGACGGCTTCGGCGACGACGCGACCGAGCTCGACTTCCTCGAAGCGGTAGGTGAACGTCCCCGCCTCGATGCGCGACGTGTCGAGGACGTCGGCCACCAGCTCCGCGAGGCGGGCGGTCTCGTCGCCGATGAGCGCGAGGAACGACTCGCGCTGCGCGGCAGAGAGCATGCGCCAGCGGTCCTGAAGCGTACGGGCCGCGCCGATCACCGCGGCCATGGGGCTACGCAGCTCGTGCGAGACGAGAGACACGAAGTCGGCGCGCAGCCGCGACAGCCGCGCCAGCTCCTCGACCCGCCGCCGCTCAGCCTCGTACGCCCGGATGTTCTGCACCGCCGTCGCGACGAGGCGGCCGAGGAGGGCGACGAGCTCGACCTCGTCCTGGCTGAACGCGTCGGGCCGGTCCCGCGAGAGGCTGATCATCCCGATCGTCCGGGCACCCAGCTGGAGGGGCGCCACGAGCTCGCTACGGAGGCCGAGCGCGAGGAGCTGCTCATCGGAGCCGAATTCGCGCTCGGCTAGGTCCCGACGCACGACGAGCCCGCCGCCGAGCACGCGTTCCAGCACCCCGCCTTTGATCGGGTCGCGGTTGCCCGGCGGGAAGACTTCGCCCGCCCCCCGGCCGGCCGTCGCCATCGTGGTCGCGGTGTTGTCCTCCACGAGGACGATCGCCGTCCGCTCGAACGGCACGAGACCGCGCAGCTCGCGGATGAACGCGCCGAACGCCTCGTCGAGCTCGAGCGAGGATCCGAGCGCCCGGGCACACCGGTTCGCGGTCTCGAGGACGTCGACGCGGTGACCGAGCTCGTCGCGGAGTCGTTCCGCCTCGGCCGCCCGTGACTCGGCCCGGCTCCGCTCGGCGTTGATCGCGTCGCGCAGGCGGCCGATGACGATGCCCGAGAGCATGCCGACGAGGATGCGGACGAACACGGACCGCCACTGCAGGCCTGGCCCGAGATCGTCGATCGCGATCGTGGCGCCGGTCATCACGACGCCTGCGAACACGCCCCCTGCGAGCCCGAAGCGAAGCGCCGCCTCGGCGATCGGGATCAGGTAGAGCGGGCGATACGGCTGACCCGCCTGGTACGAGAAGACCGCCACGATCCCGATGCCGACGACGGCGTCGAAGGCGATGAGGATCGCCCGCGCCCGGACGCGTGCGACCCGTTCGAGCTCGACCGCCGAGAGGATCCCCGAGGCCACGGTCTCCGCCGCGAAGAAGCCCACGACGGCCCATCCCCAGGGCCGATACGACGCCGGCATCTTCGTGACGCCTACCGCGATGACGGCTGCGACCACCAGCGCCGCCCGCAGGAGGACGAGCCACCGTCCCGGCCGGTCAAGCATCCCGTTCCTCCAGTCGCGCCAGCGCCCACGCCGCGAGCTCGCGCGTCGTCTCGTCCTCTTCGTCGAGGCAGTCCATCACCGCATCCCGTTCGCCGTCCCCACCCACGTTGCCTGCCGCCACGAGCGCGTTGAGCCGGAGGCGACGGCCGTCGTTGCGCGGCACGTAGAGCCTCGCGAACCGGCGTCTGAGCTCGTCCGGGTCGCCGCGCAGCCAGTCCACGAGCGAGACGTGCGGGGTCGCGTTCTCCGGGAGCGGCTCGCCGGCGCGCCGCTTCTCGATGCCGCGGTTCCACGGGCAGACGTCCTGGCAGATGTCGCAACCGTAGACCTGCGCGCCGAGCGCGGCGCGGTACTCGGCCGGCGGCGCCGCCGGCGCCTGCGTCCAGTAGGAGAGGCAGCGCGTGGAGTCGAGGGTCCCCGGCTCGTCGAGCGCGCCGGTCGGGCAGGCGTCGATGCAGAGCCGGCAGTCGCCGCAGTCGAGCTCGAGCCGCGGGCTCGGTTCCAGCTCGACGTCGGTCACGAGGGTCCCCAGGACGGCCCACGAGCCGTGCCGGCGCGTGATGAGGAGCGTGTTCTTGCCGTAGAAGCCGACGCCGCTCCGCGCCGCCGCCTCGCGGTCGACGTGCTGGTTGGCATCGACGAGGACGCGGTAGGCGCCGCCGAGCTTCCGACCGAGGAGGTCAAGTTTCTCCCGCAGCTGCGTGTAGGCGTCGAACCACGTGTACCGGGGCAGCCGGCCGTGACCCGGCGGACGCTCCGGCTCCGGGAGCCAGTAGCAGAGCGCCGCCGAGACGACGGTGCGGGCTCCCGGCAGCAGCGTCTCGGGATGACACGACTCCTCGGGATGCGCCATCGTGAAACGCATGTCGGCGAACAGGCCGCGCGCCTGCCGCTCGCGGATGTGGCGCTCGGCTTCCACGTAGGGCTCAGCGGGCGCCGCACCGATCGCGTCGAGCCCGAGCTCACGCGCCAGCGCCTCTAGTTCGGCTTGTGTCACGCGGATAGTCTGCCGCGGTGCGCGCGGTTCGGATCCACGAGGACGGCGGCCCGGAGGTGCTCGTGCTCGAGGAGGCTCCGGATCCGCAGCCGGGCCGCGGTGAGGTGCTCGTCCGGCTGCGGGCCTCGGCGCTGAACCATCTGGACGTCTGGATCCGCAAGGGGCTGCCGTCGGTACCGAAGCCGCGCATCCTCGGCGCCGACGGCGCCGGCGTGGTCGAGGCGCTCGGCGTGGACGTGACCGGCTTCGAGGTCGGCGACCGCGTCGTTCTCAACCCCGGCATCGAGATCGGGGGCGGCCGGATCCACGTGATCGGCGAGCACGGCGACGGCACGAACGCCGAGCTGATCGCCGTGCCGGCGACGAACGTGCACCCGATCCCCGAGGGAATGAGCTTCGAGGAGGCGGCCGCCTTCCCGCTCGTCTTCGAGACCGCCTACCGGATGCTGGTGACTCGAGCCGGTTTGCGCGAGGGGGAATGGGTTCTCGCGTGGGGCATCGGCGGCGGCGTCTCGACTGCTGCGCTCGCGATCGCGAAGGCGCTGGGCGCGAAGGTGCTCGTCACCTCGTCGAGCGACGCGAAGCTCGAGCGGGCGCGCGAGCTGGGCGCGGACGCAACCGTGAACCACGCAACGGGCGACGTGAGGGTGGCGGCGCAGGAGGCCACGGGCGGTCACGGCATCGACGTCGTGGTCGAGCATGTCGGCGAGGCCACCTGGACCACCTCCCTCCAGGTCGCGGCACCGGCCGGCCGCATCGCCGTCTGCGGCGCGACGACCGGGCCGAACCCGCCGGCGGCGCTGCACCGCATCTGGTGGAAGCAGCTCTCGATCCTCGGCTCGACGATGGGAACCGGCGAGGACTTCACCGGCGTCTACGAGCTCGTGGCGAGCGGCCGCGCCAAGCCGGTCGTCGACACGGTCCTCCCGCTCGAGCAGATCCGAGCCGCGCACGAGCGGCTCGAGGCCGGCGAGCAGCTCGGCAAGATCGTCCTCACCATCTGATGCCGCTCCGCAACCGCGTCACGCCCCTCGGCGAGCTGATCGAGACGCCCGAGCGGGGGCTCGTCTTCGGCAACCGTGGCCGTCTTCACGACGAGGAGCGGCGCATCCGCCGGCACTACGACCTCCGTCGGTGGATCGCCTGCAGGCTCGAGTTCCGGGGACGACGGCGCGAGCCGATGCCGCCGGGCCGCTACACGGGTCTCTTCTTCCTCGACGACGCGACCGCGCTTTCCGCAGGACATCGGCCCTGCGCCGAGTGTCGCCGCGACGACTACCGCAGCTTCCTCGGCCTCACGGGCGCCGCCGGCGCCGACGAGCTCGACCGCCGGCTGCAGGCCGAACGAATGGGAGCAGACGTCGCAGACCGGCGGCTGCACGAGCGGCGCTTGCAGGACCTCCCCGACGGAGCGTTCGTGCTGCTCGAGGGCGCGGCGTACCTCGTGCTCGGCACGGCGCTCCTGCGCTGGACGCCGGGCGGCTACGCGGATCGGCGACGCCGTCCGCGCGGCCGCGCCGAGGTGGTCACGCCGCCGACGAGCCTGCGCGTCCTCGCCTCGGGCTGGACGGGGAGCGTGCCGCTCCTCCACCCGTCCGTGAACGCGTAAAGCCCCGGGCACTGGCCCGGGGCTTCCGCAGTCCTGTCGCAGCTCAGTGGCTGTGCTGCTTGATGACCACCATTGCCGAGAAGTCGAACTCGACGATGTCAGTCGGGTTCACTCCCGGGATGCCCGCTTGCGCTGCCGTCGTGGTCTCCGGCGGGCTGGTGCAGAGGACCGCCGACTGACGGTGCATGCCGTGGCCCTTGCCCTTCGCCTGCGAGAACGTGAACAGCGTCGTGTTCGTGGTCAGGTCGGTGACCGTGCCCGAGAAGCTGACCGGGATCCCGTGCAACGACGACGACACCTTGCCGGTGCCCCAGGCCACCGAGTGGTCGGTCTTCGTCGTCGTCACGGTCACGGTGATCGTGCCGAGGCCGCTGCAGGTGAGCGTCTGCTGCTCCCTGCCTGCGTTACCGACCCCCGCCGCGAGTAGCGCAACCGCTGCCGCGAGCGGAAGCGCGAGAAGGCGCCGCATATCTCCCCCTTTTCCGAGGACGGATACGGCTTGTCCTTCTCGCCGTGGGCGTGGGTATTCGCGCAAGGCGTCGGATTTACGAATCGTTTACGGGCCCGAGGGGCCCGGACTGTGCCCGTCCAGCCAGACCCCGCCCGCTGCCTCGAAGTCGGCCAGCGTCATGGTCGCGATTTCGAGGCAACCGCATTCGCAGAAGAACCCGATGGGCCGTCCATCCGGAACGAGCGCGTTCAGCCCCTCGGCCATCTCGCGAATGTGAGCGTTCGCCTCTCGCGCGATCTGCGCGGCGTCGGGCCGGGAATCGGGAGATTCGCGTTCCACGTCGAGCATCCCCGATGGAACGACGATACTCCGTTGCCGGTTGCTCGTGGACTAGCCGAAGCCCAGGATGAACTTCGCGTCGTCGGACATCTTGTCCGGCGTCCAGGGAGGGTCGAACGTGAGCTCGAGCTCGACGTTCTCGATGCCCTCCACCTGCCGGACGGCGCTGTCGATGTCCTGCGCGATGAGCGGTCCGGCCGGGCAGCCCATGGAGGTGAGGCTGTAGGTGACCTTGGCGGTCGAGTCCTCGACCTCGACCTCGTAGAGGAGCCCGAGATCGACGATGTCCATGCCCAGCTCGGGGTCCTCGACCTGGCGGAGAACCTCGAGCACGTCGTCGCGCGTCGCCATAGCGCCAGTGTAAGGAAGCTCGCGAAGCTGACGCTTCGCTCGCTGGGACAACGGAACTCCGCGCGGGCGAGAGCGCGGTCTCGCCCGCGCTCCGTGCTGTCTTGTTTTGGCTGTGGACGAATGGTCTCTGTTGTGCGCTCGCGCGCGGCGGAGGCCGGCACGAGCGCGGTCCGGCCTCCGGCGTGCTCCGCTCCGCCTAGCCTCCGGCCTCTGGTCGTTCCGTGGTTCGAAGCGTTTCGAACTCGTGTGCCATCCAGGCGGCGGCGTAACGGCACGTTACGCCGCCGCGGACCAGCGGGCGAGCACGCGAAAGCCTGCTCGCCCGCGACGGAACGGAACGTCCGAACCCCGGAACGACAAGCAAAGCCCTACTGCACGGAGCCCACGGGAGACCGCGCTCTCCCGTGGGCGGAGTTCCTTGTCCCGGCTCGCGAAGCCGAAGGCTTCGCGAGCCATCCCCGGGCGAAGAGCGCAGCTCTTCGCCCCGAGCTAACGTCCCCACGTGCTCGTCGCAGACGGCACCGTGTTCGTCGAGTGGGTGATCGTTCTCTCGTCGATCTTGCCGATCATCGGGCTCGGCGTCTTCGCCTGGTGGTTCCTCCGCGCAGGGAAGCGCTACGAGGAGCGCGAGCGGGCGGCAAGGCGCCGCCCGCCCACGTAGCTCGCCCGCTAGGCCGCGGGTGCGATGTTCTGGTTGACCCGGAAGACGTTGCCCGGGTCGTAGTGCGCCTTGATGCGCGCGAGCCGGTCGTAGTTCGCGCCGTACATGCCGCGGACGCGGTCCGGCTCGTCCATGTGGAAGTTGACGTAGCCGCCACCCATCGCGTACGGCTTGATCGCGTCGGAGTAGTTGCGCGACCACTCGCGAATCGCCCCGGCATTCGCGGGATCCGGATCGACTCCGGCGAACACGCCCGCCCACTTCGCGTCGCGGTACGACCACGCAGTCGCGTCGTTCGCGACCCGCGAGGCGGCGCCGTCGATCGCATAGAGGTGCATGGTCGACTTCCACGTCGGCATCTGCGGGCCGTACTCCGCATGCACGGCGATCGCCTCGTCCGGGATCTCGCGGATGAACTCGCCGCGCCAGTACCACTGGTCGCCCGGCGGGTACAGGCCGTCGAAGGCGGTGTTCCACATCGGAACCGGCAGCGGCGCGATTCCGTCGAGGAGCGGCTTCCCGAACGAGCGCGCCTCGCGGAGCGCCTCCGACTCCTCCTCCCCGGCCTGCGTCCACGCGACACCGCACACCTTGCGCAGGTGCAGCTCCTCCGGGAACGGCGGCGCCGGCGGAATCGAGAGGAAGGCGAAGAAGCCGCCGAGCTCCTCGGGCGCCGCAGGCAGGAAGTCGCGATACCACGCAAGGACCTCCGCTGTGTCGTCGAGGTCGTACAGCACCGGCCCGGCGAGTACCGTCGTGACGGGATGGCAGCGGAACGAGAACGACGTCACGACGCCGAAGTTGCCTCCGCCGCCGCGCAGCGCCCAGAAGAGGTCGGGCTCGCGTTCGGAGTCAGTCTGGACGATCGAGCCGTCGGCAAGGACGACCGTCGCCGCGACGAGGTTGTCGATCGTGAGCCCGAACGCGCGCGTGAGGTGGCCGACCCCGCCGCCGAGCGTCAGGCCGCCCACACCGGTGGTGCCGATGATCCCGACCGGAATCGTCAAGCCATGCTGGTGGGTCGCCTCGAGGACTTCCTTGAGCAGCGCCCCGCCGCCCACCCGCGCCATCTTCGACGGCGCATCGACCTCGATCGCCTTCATCGGCGAGAGGTCGATCACGAGCCCGTCGTCGACGGAGCCGAGTCCTCCGCCGTTGTGGCCGCCGCCACGCACGGCGATCCGCATGCCCTGCTCGACGCCGTGGCGCACGGCCGCGGCGACGTCCGCCTCGTCGACGCAGTATGCGATCGCGGCGGGACGCTTGTCGATCATTGCGTTGTAGAGGGCGCGCGACTCGTCGTAGTCGGCATCCGCGGGCTCGACGACCCGCCCCTTGATCGCCGACGCGAGACCCTCAACGGAAACAGCCATCTCCCCTCCCCCGGGTTGGTTGCGGGCGATGCTATGCCGGTCTCGTGCGAAAGGCAACGATCCTTCGGCGTCCGATTCAGTACCCGAGCAGCCGCACCTCTTCGCGCCGCTCGCGGGCGAAGAAGTGGATGCCGTCGACGAAGCGCACCCAGTTGCAGCGCGTGCACATGACGAGCGAGTGGGTGCGCGCGCTGTCGGCGAGGAAGCGGACGCCGCGCAGCAGATCGCCGTTCGAGACGCCGGTCGCGGCGACGATCACTTCTCCCGGCGCGAGGTCCTCCGTCCGGAAGACGCGTTCGTAGTCGTCGATCCCCGCCTCGCGCAGCTCGTCGATCTCGCGCCGGGAGGTTGGCCAGAACTGCGCCTGCAGCTCGCCGCCGAGGCAGCGGAGAGCCGCCGCCGAGAGTACGGCCTGCCGGGTGCCGCCGATCCCGATCGCGAGGTGGTCGTTCGTGCCGCGGATCGCGGCGGAGATCGCGGCGGTGACGTCCCCGTCCTGGATGAGCTTGATCCGTGCGCCGGAGTTGCGGATCTCCTCGACCAGGTCGTGGTGGCGCGGCCGGTCGAGAATGATCGTCGTCACGTCGTTCACCCGCCGGCCGAACGCCTCGGCGATCGCCTCGATGTTCTCGCCGACGGGCCGGAGGAGGTCGATCGAGCCGCGGGCGCGCGGGCCGACGGCCATCTTCCGCATGTAGATGTCGGGAAGCGTCGTGAAGCGGCCGGGGTCGCCGACCGCGATCATCGACATCGCACCGTTGCCGCCGCGCGCGACCACGCCGCGGCCCTCCAGCGGATCGAGCGCGAGGTCGACTTCCTTGCCCCCCGTGCCGACGATCGCGCCGGGCGTGAGACCGCCGGAGTCGTCGAGCGAGCCGAAGACGACGCGGCCGCTGATCGGCAGCACGTCGAGCGTGGCGCGCATGCCCGTCGCCGCCGCCTCCTCGGCCGCGTCCTCGTCCGCCCGGCCGAGCCAGCGTGCCGAGACGAGCGCGGCCCGCTCCGTCGCCCGCAGGTACGCCTGGCACTGGCAGGGCCGCTCCTCCTCGGCCGCGTAGGCGGCGGGGCTCTCGGTCACCGGGCCACCGTGCGAGTTCGCTCGGCGGCGTCGAGGACGAGGTCGGCGACCGTGCGGGCCGCGCGGTCCGCGTCCTCGTTCTCGATCACCGGCACGCCCGCGCGGTGGGCGCGCGCGACCAGGAGCTCTTGCAGCCGGCGGATGTCGCCGAAGCGCTCGAGGTAACGCGACTCCGGACGCTCCGAGTCCTCGTCGCGGTAGTGGAAGTGCCGCATGTGCTCCTCCTCGGCCTCGATCGAGAGCAGGACGAAGACCGAGACGGCCAGGTCCGGCCGGGGCAGCTCGAACATTCCGGGAACGAGGTGGACCCCCTCGAGCACGAGCGACCAGCCCTCCTCGAGCGCGCGCTCGGAAGAGGCGCGCACGCCGACGAGGACGTTTCGCGCCTGCTGCAGGAAACCGAACTCGAGCGGATCGTCGGCGTCGGGATAGGCGTCTCCCGCCTCGAAGCTCGATTGGTGGATCGAGGGCATGAAGTCGCTCGAGAAGAAGGCACGCATCGTCTGACGGACGAAATCGGTCGACGTCACGCGGGTCACGCCGAAGCGGTAGGCGAGCTCGGTCGCGACCGTCGACTTGCCGGTGCCGGTCGCGCCCCCGATGAAGACGATGATCGGCAGGTCGAGCTCGCGGAGCTCCTGGTAGCGGCGCAGGCGCTGGATCGTCTCGCGTCCCTCCTCCTCCCCGAGCACCTCGACGGCGAGTGCTTCGAGACGCTCGAGCTCGATCGCGCCCCGGCCTCGCTCCAGGAGCTCGTCGCCGACACGGGTCGCCAGCGCGTACGCACGATGACCCGCCACACCCGCGGCCATGAGCGACCGCGCCATCAGCCCGCGCGAGTAGGGCAGCCCGAGATCGCCCCCACCGAGGGGAAGGGGCATGATCCGGCGGGGCGCGTTCACGCGCGACTCCGGTCCGGCACGAGCGCGAGCACCCGCTCGTCGAGCTCGTCCGAGACGACGTCGTTGGCCGCAAGCACGACCTCCGCGCCGCGAGCGAGCGCCGCCTCGGCCACCACGTCGACGGCGGCGGCCTTGAGCTCGACGAGGTACACCTCGGCGTCGACGCGCTCGAGCTCCTCCCGGAGAAGATCGCGCCGCGCGAGGTTGCGCGAGACGTGAACGACCTCCGCGTCGAGCTCGTCGACCGGCGCCGGGCCCGTCGTGAAGACGGCGGTGCGACGGCCGCGCAGCGGCTCGGTCGAGCGGAGGCGAAGCTCGGCGGCGACGACTGGTACGTCCGAGATCGAGCGGATCGCCTCGCGGTCCGTCCCGCCGGTGTCGACGACGAGGTCGGAGACGAGCACGCGGTAAGCGTTGAGTCCGGCGCGCGGGTCGTGGCCGCCGTTGGCGACGAGGATGCGCGCGTCGGTCTCGACCGGGGGCAGCGCTGCCCCGCTCCCGTCGAACACGAGCAGCTCCGGCTCCAGCTCCCGGGCGATCGCCACTCCCTCCAGGACGTTCGACTCGAACGGCGCTCCGGCGAGACCTCCGCCGGCCCGGCGGCAGCCGATCGCCGGCACCCCCGCGAGGGTCGCCGCCTCGAGATGGTCGGAGGCGGCGTGCCTCCCCGAACGGGAGAGCGCGAGCAGGTCCTCGAGCGTCGGCGGAGCCTCGACGAGCTCCGGCTCGGCCGGGCCGCCCCGCCCCATCGCCACGACGACGACGCGGCGGTCGCGCGCAAGCAGGCGCGCGGCGTGCCCGGCCACCGCGGTCTTCCCGATCCGCTTGCCGAGCCCGATCACCGCGAGCGACGGCGTCCCCACCGGATGGAAGGGGGGCGGGTCGAAGCGGAAGTCGGCGCCGACGTACGGCAGCCCCAGCGCGAGCGTGCGAGACGCCCAGAGGAACCGCTCTCGCGGCCCGAGCACCGGCTCGTCGGAGAGGTCGACCACGAGATCCGCCTCGACCGCGTCGAGCGCTTCCACGAGCGGGACGCCGTACTCCTCCACCCCCCGCAACTTCTCCGTTCCGCCAACGAGCAACGCTCCGACGACCTCGTACGGCAGCCCCGCCAGCGCGTCCCGCACGACCGGGGCGTAGTGCTCGCCGTCGATGAGAACCAACGCGCGCGCCGTCACGTGGAACGCACCTCGTCCTCGATCCGGGCCGTGTACTTCTCGTACGTCTTCGTGTCGGTCGAGAACTGGATGATCTTCTCCTGGCCGTGGAACGGGTAGCGGCGCCACACGTCGACGTGCGTCCCCTCGACCTCGACGACGTTGTAACAGGGCCGCCCGTTGCCGCGCAGGCGCGAGGAGGAGACGGTCCCCGCGTTGACGACGAAGAGGTTCTCCAGCCGCCAGGCGTACGGGACGTGCTTGTGGCCCGAGAGCACGAGATCGACCTGGGCGCGCTGCAGCGCCTCGAGCGTGTCGCCCGCGTCGTTGACGATGTTGCGCTCGCGGCCCGTGCCCGGTACCGGGAGCAGGTGATGGTGGAGAACGAACACGCGCAGATCCGCCGGCTCCGCGAACGACTCCTCGATCCAGCGGTACCGACCGCGGCCGATCTGTCCGTTGTCGAGGTCGGGCTCACTCGAGTCGACGGCGACGAGGGTCGCATTGCCGACCCGGAGCACCGAGTTCCGGTCGCCGAAGAGCTCCTCGAAGTGGACGTAGCCGACGTTGCGCGAGTCGTGGTTGCCCGGGATCACCACGATCGCCTCGCACTCGACGCGGTTCAGGTACTCGCGCGCTAGCACGTACTCGTCCTTGAACCCATGCGAGGTGAGATCGCCGGAGATCACCACGACGTCCGGCACGAGCTCGTTCACCTCGGCGATCGCGCGCTCCAGGTGCTGCGGGAGGAAGAACTGTTGCCCGCAATGCAGATCCGAGAGCTGCACGATCCGAAACACGGCGCGAAGGCTAGTAGCTCGCGGGTGCTGCGCACCCGCTCGCTGGGTCCCCGTGGAAACGCGAAGCGTTTCCACGGGCTAGAAAAGGAACTCCGCCTGCCGGAGAGCGCGGTCTCCGGCAGGCTCCGTGCAGTCTTGCTTTTGATGCTCTTGGCGAGAGGACTGTTTCGTGCGCTCGCGCGCGGCGGAGGCCGGCGCGAGCGCGGTCCG
>JBJMKG010000057.1:0-1823 GCA_045805945.1 Gaiellaceae bacterium | reverse complement strand
TCGTCGATCTCGTTCGGCTCGCCGCGCCAGCGGTCGGCCGTGCGCGCGTCGACGACCGCGAGTGACGGGTCGGCGAGGCGGCGCACGATCTCCTCCGCGTCGATCGTGTCGCCGTCGCGCTCGTGCGGGACGAAGCGCACCGGCTCGATCCCCTCTTCTCCCGCCCGCCGCTCGCCGCCCCAGTCGTCGATCCCGCCGAGCAGGACGGCGCAGCCGTCGTGGCCGAAATGCCGCAACAGCCACCAGAGCCGCTCCGCGCCGCCCAGCGAGCCGTACGCGACGACGAAGACTCCGGCGCCGATCCCGGCGCGTCCGGCTGCGGCGGCGAACTTCTCCGCCCGCGGCAGCGGATGCCGTCCTGCGTCCGGCACCGACCGATCGGACAGGTCCTCATCGACGTCGAGGAACGACGCGCCGGGCACGTGGCCGGCGAGATAGAGCTCCCGTCCCCGCGCCGGGTTCCCGAGCTCCCACCGGCAATCCACGAACTGGACGGGATAGCTCATCGAACCGTCAGGCTATATTCGGACGCCATGCGGATCTGCTGGGCCGGGGCGACGACGATCCTGCTTCTGCTCGCGGCGTGCGGCGGCGGTGGTAACGGGGTCTCCAAGGACGAATACCGGAGCGAGCTGGCGAAGATCTCGAAGCAGGCCGGCACGGCGCACGCGCAGCTGGAGCGGGACGGCCCGACCGCGACAACGGTCGCTCAGCTGCAGGCCGCGCTGAGACGGTTCGCCGGGGCGGAGGATCGGATCGGAGACGAACTCTCGAAGCTGAAGGTGCCGAACGACGCCAAGGCGGCGAATGCGGAGCTGGCCCGTGGCCAGCATGACGACGCGGACGAGATCCGGGCGCTCTTGCCCAAGCTGTCGAAGTACAAGTCCGTCCAGGACGCCTTCACGTCCCTGCAGCGCCTCGGCGGTTCGAAGGGCGGCCGGGAAGGCGACGAGGCGCTCACGAAGCTGAGGGAGCTCGGCTACACGCAGGGGAGCTAGCCGACGAGCGTCGACCGGCGCTCGAGCCAGATCACGTCTCGCCAGACGCCTCTCGACTCGCCGATCCGCTCGCGCACGCCCATCGTTCGGAAGCCGCACGCGCGGTGGAGCCCCAGCGAGGCTTCGTTCTCCGGGAACACCCCCGCGGTCAGTGTCCAGTAGCCCTCCTGCTCCGAGCGCTCGACGAGCCGTTCGAGGAGCGCGCGGCCGATGCCTTCGCCGCGCGCGTCCGCCGCGACGTAGACGCTCACCCCGCCGACGCCGCGATAGCACGGCCGGGACGAGGCCGGCGACAGCGCGGCCCAGCCGACGACCGAGCCGTCGCGCTCCGCGACGAGCCGCAACGTGGGGTGCGCCGCGTCCCAGTCCTCCCACGAGGGCGCTTCCGTCTCGAAGGTCGCGTTGCCGCTGCGGATCCCGACCTCGTAGATCGCCCGCACCGCCGGCCAGTCATCGGCGCGGAGATCCCGCACGATCATCGAGCGTGGTTCGGCGACCAAACGGCGGCGAGGATCCCGAGCCCGACGAGGACGCCGCCGCCGAACCAGCGCTGCACGCCGGCGATCCCGGCCGAGCCCCGCAACCGGTCGGCGACGGTGCCGGCGGCGAGCGCGTACATGCTGTCGCTGAGGAACCCGAGCAGCGTGAAGCTGAGCCCGAGCACGAGCACCTGCAGCCAGGCGTGCTGCGCATCCGGGTCGACGAACTGCGGGAGGAACGCGAAGATGAAGACGATCGTCTTCGGATTCGTCAGGTTGACGAACACGCCCTGCGTGTACGCCCGCCGCCGCGTGCGTGGCACGGCCTCCTCGCCGGGCGCCTCGA
>JBJMKG010000056.1:0-30392 GCA_045805945.1 Gaiellaceae bacterium | reverse complement strand
GTGCGCTGCCGGATCCGGTGCGCCTCGAGCAGCTTCCCCTCCTCCTCGAACATCGCGACCTGCTGCTCGAGCTCGTGCCGGATCTCGTCGACGGCGCGCTCGACCGTGGGCTGGGAGGTCACATACTCCGTCGCCGGCCAGATCGAGAGGTTGTCGAGCTTCGCGAGCACCTCGCCCGTCAGCGGGTCGAAGTGCGTCATCCCCTCGACCTCGTCGCCGAAGAAGGAGATCCGGTACGCCGTCTCCTGGTTCGCCGGCTGCACCTCGACCACGTCGCCCTTGACGCGGAAGCGGCCGCGGCCGAGCATCGTGTCGTTGCGGACGTACTGCGAGTCGATCAGCTTCCGCAGGAGGAGGTCGCGATCGTGCTCGGCGCCGACCTCGACGTAGATCATCCGCTCGCGCCACTCCTCCGGCGAGCCGAGCCCGTAGATGCAGGACACGGACGCGACGACGACAACGTCGCGGCGCGTGAAGAGGGACGAGGTCGCGGCGAGTCGCAGCCGCGCGATGTCGTCGTTCCGCGACGAGTCCTTCTCGATGTAGAGGTCGGCCTGCGGGACGTACGCCTCGGGCTGGTAGTAGTCGTAGTAGGAGACGAAGTACTCGACGGCGTTGTGCGGGAAGAACTCCCGGAACTCGTTGCAGAGCTGCGCCGCGAGCGTCTTGTTGTGGGCGATCACGAGCGCGGGCCGGCCGGTCTTCTCGATCGTCCACGCCATCGTCGCCGTCTTGCCGGTTCCGGTCGCGCCGACGAGGGTCTGGAAGCGCTCGCCGCCGAGGATCGAACCGGCGAGCGTTTCGATCGCCCGCGGTTGGTCGCCCGTCGGGCTGTACGTGGAAGTCGTCTGGAGAGGCGGCACGGGGACACAGCGTATCCCCGGTCCGGGGCTCAGCCGTCGAACGAGATCACGCTGCGGATGCCGTCCTGTGCGTGCATCAGATCGAAGCCGCGGTTGACCTCGTCGAGCGAGAGCGTGTGCGAGATGAGCGGGTCGACGTCGATGTCGCCGGCGAGGTAGCGGTCGACGAGCTGTGGCACCTGGTCGCGGCCTTTCACCCCGCCGAACGACGAACCGGCGACGCGGCGACCCGTGATCAGGAAGCGCGGCACGACCTCGAGCGTCTCGCCCCTTCCGGCCACCCCGCACACGGTCGCGAGTCCCCAGCCCATGCGTGCAGACTCGACGGCCTGGCGCATCACTTCGACGAGGCCCGTCGCCTCGAAGGTGTAGTCCGCGCCGAAGCCGCCGGTCAGCTCGACGATCTGTTCCACGGCGTCGGGACCGCCGGTGAGCGTGTCGGTTGCGCCCTGGGCGCGCGCGAGCTCGAGACGTTGCTCGGCGGGGTCGACGCAGACGATGCGTTCCGCACCGCTGAGCCGGCAGCCGATGACGGCTCCGAGGCCGACGAGGCCCGCGCCGAACACGGCACACGTCGAGCCGGCCTCGACCTTCGCGGTGTTCAGAACGGCGCCCAGCCCGGTCGACAGACCGCAGGCGAAGACGCACGCCCGGTCGAGCGGAGCTTCCGGAGCGATCTTCGCCAACGCGATCTCGGGCACCACGGTGTACTCCGCGAACGTCGACGTACCCATGAAGTGGCGGATCGGCTCGCCGTCGCGGGACAGCCGCGTCGTCCCGTCGGGGAGGAAGCCCTGGTTCTGCTGCTCGCGGATCGCCAGACAGAGGTTGGTGCGCGGGTCGCGGCAATGCACGCACTCCCGGCACTGCGGCGAGAAGAGCGTCACGACGTGGTCGCCGACCGCGAGCGAGCCGACGCCTTCGCCGACCCGCTCGACGACGCCCGCACCCTCGTGCCCCAGCACCGTCGGCGCGTAGCCGGACGGGTCGGCCCCCGACGCCGTGTACAGGTCCGTATGGCAGACGCCGCAGGCGACGAGGCGCACCAGGACCTCGCCTGCCTTCGGCTCGGCCAGGTCGACCTCCTGCACCTCGAGGGGCCGACCGAACTCTTCCAGCACCGCCGCCCGGATCTTCAAATCGTCTTCACCCCTTGGGCGGTCATACCAGTTTCCGGAACGGCGCGGATGCGCAGAAGGCCGTGGTGAATCCGGAACAGTCGCCTCCTTACGGCGCGTACGCCGCGATCATGGCCGCCTTCGCCGGCGGGCTCGCAGGCGCCGGCGCGCTCGCCCGGGTCCTCGACCGCGACCCGCACGAGCACACGACGCTCGACCTCGTGGCGCTCGGTCTCGCGACGTTCAAGGCGGCGCACACGCTCTCCGGCGACGAGGTGACGAGCTTCCTCCGCGAGCCGTTCGTCGAAGGCCACGCGCACGAAGGCGAAGAGCACCCGCTAGAGAGCGGCGGGATGCGCCAGGCGATCGGCGAGCTCGTGACCTGCAGCCGCTGCGCCGGCACCTGGATCGCGGCCGGGCTCGGAGCGACGCAGATCGTCGCGCCGCGCTTCGGGCGGCTCCTCAGCTGGACGCTCGGCGCCGCGGGCCTGAACGACTTCCTGCAGGCCGCCTTCGCCGCACTCACCAACAAGTCGAACGAGTTGGAGGCGCGGGCGGCAAGCCTCTAGTAGCCGAGCTGGGTTGCGTAGGCGCGGCGGTAGATCTTCTTCAGCCGCTCGACGCGCGAGACGTAGTTCCGCGTCTCCCCAAACTGGATTCCCTCGTGCGCCCTCTGCCAGCGGTCGACGTTGTCCTCGCCGGCGTTGTACGCGGCCAGGGCGAGCCGCTCGTCGTCGCCGTACCTGTTGAGCAGATGCCGGAGATACCAGGCGCCGTAGCGGATGTTGATGTCCGGGTCGGTGAGGTCGGAGACGCGGAAGCGGCTGCCGCCCGTGTACAGCGCGATGCCCTTCGCGGTGCTCGGCGTCAGCTGCATCAGCCCGATGGCGCCCGCGCTGGAGCGGGCGTCCGGATTGAACTTGCTCTCCGACTCGATCACCGCCGCGAGCAGCGCCGGATCGACGTCGTTCTCGGAGGCGTGGACGCGCACGATCGTCGCGTAGCGGAGCGGGTACCAGATTCGCGCGTACCACGGCGGCTCCGTCCGCTGCAGGTACAGGAACACGGCGACGCCGGCGAAGACGACGGCGGCCGCGACGAGCCAGCGCCTCAGCGGGGTGCTCGTAGCTCCTCCAGCACTGCGCTGACAAACCCCTCGAGCTCCGCGATCGGCCCGTCGTTCACATAGGCGAAGTCCGCCCGCCGCACCTTCTCCTCCTCGGGCACCAGCCGGTCCTCCCTCCCGTCCACCGCCCCGCGCCGTGCCTCCCTCACCTCCGGCGACGCAGTCACCACGACGACGCGATCGAAGCGCCCCTCGCCGCCGGTCTCGTAGAGGAGCGGGATCTCGGCCACCGCGACCTCGGCCGTCTGGGCGGCGAGCCACTCGTCGACGGCCGCCCGGACTCGTGGGTGGAGCTCTGCCTCGAGCCAGGCGAGCTCGGCGGCGTCGGCGAACACGATCCGGCCGATCGCCGCGCGGTCGACCTCGCCGTCGCGGAAGACGCGGTCGCCCCAGCGCTCTCGCAGCGCGGCCTGCAGCCCTTCGTCCTCGCGGTAGAGGCGATGGACGACGTCGTCGCTGGAGATCACGGCCGCCCCGTGGCGCGCGAACGCACCGAGAGCCTCGCTCTTGCCGGCCGCGATGCCGCCCGTGAGCGCGACCGCGAGCGGTCGCTTCACTACTCCGTCGGCTCGGCCTCGTCGGAGGCGTCGGCTTCCGCTTCCGCCTCGGGCTCGGCCTCCGCGACCGGCTCCTCGTCCGCCGCCTCCGGCTCCTCGGTCGCTTCGCCAGGCTCGGCCTCGGCGGCAGGCTCTTCGTCGCCGGGCTCCTCGGGAGCAAGCTCCTCCGCCGGAACCTCGAGCGCCTCGGCGGCGGGAACCTCGTCGGCGAACACCTCGTCCGAGAGCCCGAGCGCGGGCGGCGCAGCCTCCTCGCCGGGCTTCGGCTGCACGGGCATGCCGTCCTCGACGCGCTTGAGCGAGAGCGAAAGGCGGCGCCGCTCGGCGTCCACCTCGAGGATCCGGACGTTGACCTGGTCGGCCTGCGAGACGATCTCGCGCGGATTCTCGACGTGGTGCTGCGCGAGCTCGGAGATGTGGACGAGCCCCTCGACGCCCGGCAGGATCTCGACGAAGGCACCGAACGTGACCACCTTCGTCACCGTTCCCTGCACGACGTCACCCTCCTGGTAGCTCTCGAGCACCTGCTGCCACGGGTCGCTCTGGGTCTGCTTGAGGCCGAGCGAGATCCGCTGCCGGTCACGGTCGATGTCGAGGACCTGCACCCGGACCGTTTGCCCGATCTCGAGCACCTCGGACGGGTGGTTGACGTGGCTCCACGAGAGCTCGGAGATGTGGATGAGGCCGTCCATCCCGTCGAGGTCGACGAAGGCGCCGAAGTCGACGATGTTGGAGATCGTGCCCTCGACGACGTCGCCCGGGTTGAGCCGGTCGAGGATCCGCTGCCGCTGCTCTTTGCGCTCCTCCTCGAGCACGGCGCGGCGCGAGAGGACGACGTTGTTGCGCGAGCGGTTGAGCTCGATGACCTTGCACTGAAGCTCTTGCCCGAGGAACTCGTCGAGGTCCTGCACGCGGCGGATGTCGACGAGCGACGCCGGCAGGAAGCCGCGCACGCCGAGGTCGAGGATGAGGCCGCCCTTGACGACCTCGATCACGCGGCCGGTGACGGGCTCGCCGTTCTCATGGGCGCCCTCGATCGCCTTCCACGCGATCTCGAAACGCGCGCGCTTCTTCGACAGGATCAGCCGGCCCTCGGCATCCTCCTTCGTCAGGACGAGCGCGGCGACGTCGTCGCCGACTGTGACCTCGTCCTGGGGGTTGATCGAGCGCCGAATCGAGAGCTCGGAGATCGGGATGACGCCCTCCGACTTGTAACCGATGTCGACGAGCACCTCGTCCTTGTCGACGCGAACGACCGTCCCGTTCACGACCTGCCCCTCCTCGATGGTGGGGAAGGTGGACTCGTAATCGGGGACGAGCTCTCCGCTCTCGGGGTCGGTCGTCCAGACGCCTTCCTCGAGACGGGGATCGTTGATCGTTTCGTTCGCCATGCGGCGAGCCAATATAGCCGCCGTCCGCCGAGCTCGTCCGGCCGTCGGGGCTAGGCTGGGCCGCGTGGAGGAGCGCTATACGGTCGGAGTGACGTCGTCGTGCGCGGTGCACGTCCTGCGGCACGACGGCGGCGGAAGCGGCTATGCGGGCTGGTCGGCGACGATCGGGCTCCGCAGCGGCGAGGCGACGATCCGCGTGCCCGGCCACTATGCGGGCGTGCTGGCGGACCGCCTTCGCGTTGCTGCGGATCGGTTCGTGCCGGGCCGCCGTCTCGCGCGGGACGAATACCTCGACGTCACCGCGCTCGCGACGGACGACGCCGAGACGCTCGCGCTCTCGTCCACCGCTCGCTCGCCGGTGCGCGTGACGCTCGAGGTGCCGCGCGAGGAGGTCGACGAGCTCGCGGAGCTGCTCGCCGAGGCGCAACGGCTGATCGAGACGCTCCGCCAGGGGCTCGGCCTCGTGCCCGATTCGTTGCCCGAGGCATTGTGAGCGTGCTGGACTACTGCACGGCGGGCGCCAAGGTCGCCGAGCGGGCACTGTCGCAGCGGCCGAGATTCGGGCACGAGGAGCGGCTCGTGTTCGTCGTCGGCTGCCCGCGCTCGGGGACGACGTTCCTCGGTCGCGCGATCGGCGGCCTGCCGGGCTTCGTCGACTTCGGCGAGGTGACGCCGTGGAAGGCGGCGCTCCCGATGAGTCCGTCAGCGGACGAGCTGCGCCGCATTCTCGAGCGCATCCGCCGGATCGGGCTCGCCTGGGGGTTGCGGGGCGTCGAGCAAACTCCCGAGACGGCACACGTGCTCGCGGCGGCGCTCGAGGCCTATCCGCAGGCGCTCGCCGTGCATGCAGAGCGCGACGGCCGCGACGTGGTGTGCTCGTTGCTCGAGCGTGGCTGGCTCAACGCGAGCCGCGACGGCAGGGATGACGCCGGGCTCGCGTACGGGTCGGAGCCCCGCTTCTGGGTCGAGCCTGAGCGGCGCGAGGAGTTCTCACAGGTCAGCGATACTCGGCGATGCGCGTGGGCCTGGCGGCGGTACGTGGAGGCGGTGCTCGCGTCCGGCGCGGACGACCGCCTGCTCGAGGTGCGTTACGAGCAGCTCGCCCGGGTGGCCGATCGGCTCGCGGAGTTCCTCGGCGCGAATTCGACCTCGACCCACCGAGCCCTCGACGGCTTCCGCGACTCCTCGATCGGCCGGTGGCGCCGGGAGCTGACGCGGGAGCAGATCGCCGACGTCGAGGCGGAAGCCGGCCCGCTCCTCGCCGAGCTCAGGTACGCCTGAACTTTCATACGCCCCTAACAAGCACCCAGGTAGTGTGGCCCGCATGTTGACCTGGCTCTGGATAGTCGCCCTGTATGTGCTCGGGATCGGGATGTTCCGCTGGCTCGGCGGCCTCGCCTCCGCGGCGGACGCGTTCTCGCGCTGGGGCCGCGCAACGGCCGAGCGGCGCCGGCACGCGGTCTCGTCGAGCTCGTAGCGACGACCCCCTAAAGAAACACCCACTCCTCTAGCGTCATAGGGGTGATGACCGAGGACCTCGAGGCGTTGTACCGCGAGCGGCTCGTCGACTTCACGCGCACGGCGACGGCCATCGCAGGCGATGAGGAGTCCGGACTCGACGCCGTCCAGGAGGCGTTCGCGAAGGCGCTTCGAAAGCGTCGCCGCTTCCGCGGCGACGGAAGCCTCGAGGCGTGGGTCTGGCGGATCGTGGTCAACGCGGCCCGGGATGCCGGGCGCAAGGCGCGCAGAAGGGTTGCCGACCCCACACCGCTGGAGGCACGCGCCGACGAGCTGGGCCTGCCGCTCGAGCTTCTGACGGAGCGGCAGCGGGAGGTGCTCTTCCTCCACTACTACGCGGATCTGGACTACTCGACGATCGCGCACGCCCTCGGAATCAGTTCGGGCACCGTCGGCGCGACGCTCTCCGCGGCACGGGACACGCTGCGCAGCGCGCTCAGCAAGGAGGTCTCACGATGAACGACGCGCCCCTCGACAGCTTGCTGGACCAGCTCGTGACGGCGGAGCCGAGCGACGCGTGGGGCGACGTCCTCGTCCGTGCGCGGCGCGGCCGGCGGCGATACATCGCGATCGTCGTCGCGGTCGCGGCGCTCGTGCTCGTTCCGGCCACGTGGGCGGCGATCCGCGCCTTCGAAGGCACACCGGCGCCGCAGCCGGTCCGGAAGGCTTTCGACTTCTCGAACCAGGCCACCGCCAAGGCGGCCAAATACCTCGGCAGACAACTTCCGCAGGCCGACCTCGACAAGGCTCACGGTGTGGTGCAGGTCCAGACCAAGGCCGGTCCGCTCGATCTCTGGGCCGCTCCGTCGACGCAGGGCGGAACCTGCTTCTTCGTCGGCTACGAAGCCGACATGCTCGGCTCCGACCTCCAGCTTGGCACGAGCGGCTGCCTGCAGGGCAACGAGCCGCCGCTCGCTGCGTCGACATTCTTTTCGGAATTACCCGAGCCGTGGATCGTCTATGGCTGGGCGACGGGCGCGGAGACGACCGTAGAGATGAAGCTGGAGGAAGGGCCGACCCTTACGTTGCCCGTCGTCGAGCATTACTTCCTCGGCGCGATTCCGAACGGCTCGGTGCTCGAGTCCGTCACCGGCTACGACGCCGCCGGCAACACCATCGGCACCTGGACGCCCCCCGACTAGCTCTTCGCGTCCGCCCAGGAGTCGCCCGCGCCCACGTCGACGGCGAGCGGCGGGTCGAGGGGATACGCCGAGCACATCTGTTCCCGCACGAGCTCCTTCACCGCCGACGTTTCCGCATCGGGCGTCTCCAGTAGCAGCTCGTCGTGCACCTGGAGAACGAGCCGCGCGGTTCTCCCCTCCTCGCGCAGCCGCCGCTCGATCGCGACCATCGCGACCTTGATGATGTCCGCGTTCGAGCCCTGCATCACGAAGTTGACCGCTACCCGCTCGCCGAACGCCCGTGTCGCGCGGTTTCGCACCCGCAGCTCGGGCACCGGGCGGCGCCGCCCGAGCAGGCTCGTCACGTAGCCGTCGCGCTCCGCCTGCTCGATCGTGCGCTCGATGAAGTCCTGCACGAGCGGGAACCGTGCGAGGTACGCGTCGATGTACTCCTGCGCCTGCTCGCGCGGGATCTCGAGGTTCTCCGACAGGCCGAAGGCCGAGATCCCGTAGACGATCCCGAAGTTGATCATCTTCGCGATCGACCGCTGTGCCGAGGTCAGCTTTGCCGGCTCCACGCCGAGCACCTCCGCGGCGGTCGCGGTGTGGATGTCCTCGCCGCGCTCGAACGCCTCGCGGAGCTTCGGCTCGCCGGAGACGTGGGCGAGGATGCGCAGCTCGATCTGCGAGTAGTCGGCGGAGATGAGCCGGCAGCCCGGCTCCGCGACGAACGCCGAACGGATCTCGCGGCCGAGCTCGGTGCGGACCGGGATCGCCTGGAGATTCGGGTTCGACGTCGAGAGGCGGCCGGTCGCGGCCACCGTCTGGTTGAACGTCGTGTGCAGGCGGCCGTCCTCGCCGAGCAGCGACGGGAGCGGCACGAGGTACGTGTTGAGGAGCTTGGACAGCTCGCGCCACTCCTCGATCACTTCCACGATCTCGTGCTCCGCGCGGATCGCGCGCAGCACCTTCGTGTCGGTCGAGTAGCCCGTCTTGCCCTTGCGCCCCGGCGTGAGCGAAAGCTTCTCGAACAGGATGCGACCGAGCTGCTGCGGAGAGCCAAGGACGAACTCCTCGCCCGCGAGCTCGTACGCGCTCGACTCGAGCTCCTCGACGCGGTCGGCGAGGCGCGCCGTGATCTCACCCATCCGGTACGTGTCGATCTTGACGCCCGCCTCCTCCATCCGGCGCAGGACGCCGACGAGCGGCATCTCGACGTCGCGGTAGAGGGGCTCGGCGCCGCGCTCGCGGACGCGCTCGAGCAGCGGCTCGCGCAGGCGCAGCGTCACGGCGGCGTGGCGGACGAGGCGCGCCGTCTCCTCCTCCGCCTCCGGCTCGGGCTTCGCCTCGACCGCGTACTCGGCCTCCAGATCGTCGAGGAGGTACTCGCTCCGGGCCGGCTCGATCAGGTAGGCGAGGATCATCGTGTCGTCGACGGCCTCGACGCGCAACGCCTTCGCGTCGTGGGCGACGAAGGTGCCTTCGAGCCGCTCCGAGCGTGGCGAGACGACGACCTCGTCGCCGAGCGCGACCGCGATGCGGCCCTCGTCGGCCGCGATGCCGACCGGATCCGGGCTTAGTAACAAACTGTTACTTGGCTCCTCGCGCCACCGCACCGCCGTGCCCGCCGAGATGCGCTCGCGCGCAGGCACCGCTTCGTCGAGCTCGTCCACGCGGCCGAGCAGCGCGCGGAACTCGAAGCGACGGAACGTCTCCCGCAGCTGCGCGCGGTCGGGCGGCGCGAGCACGAGGGCTGCCGGATCGCAGTCGACGTCGAGGTCGCGGCGCATCGTTGCGAGCACCTTCGCCGCTCGCGCCTGCTCGGCGAACTCGATCAGATTCTTGCGCCGCGCGGGCGACAGGTCCTCGACGTGCTCGAGCACGTCCTCCAACGAGCCGTACTGCGCGACGAGCTGCCCCGCCGTCTTGTCGCCGATCCCGGGGACGCCGGGAATGTTGTCGGAGGTATCGCCCTTCAGCCCGATGAAGTCGGGGATCTGCTCCGGCCGGATCCCGTAGCGCGCCTCGACGCGCTCGGGCGTGTAGACGTTGACGTCGCTCACGCCGCGCGGCGTCATCATCAGGCAGACGTTCTCCGAGACGAGCTGGAACGAGTCGCGATCGGTCGAGACGACGCACGTCCGGATGCCCGCATCGTCGGCTCGCGTCGCGAGCGTCGCGATCACGTCGTCCGCCTCCCAGCCCTCGAACTCGAGGTTCCGGTAGCCGAACGCCTCGACGATCGGCCGGAAGTGCGGGAACTGCTCGGCGAGCAGGTCCGGCATCGGCCGACGGCCCTCCTTGTACACGACCTCGGCCGCCTCCGCCTGTGCGTGGCGGTGCACCGGGCGCGTGTCCCAGGCGACGGCGACACCCTTCGGCCGGTAATCGGATAGGAGCTTGAAGAGCATGTTCGTGAAGCCGAGCAGCGCACCCGTCGGGAAGCCCTCGGTCGTCGCGAGCTCCTCCGGCAGGGCGAAGAAGGCGCGGTAGGCGAGGTTGTTGCCGTCAACGAGGAAGAGCTCGGCGTCGCGCGCCGGCGCGTCGTTCAGGTCGAGCTCCACACCAGTAAGGGTCTTCGGCGACATCTCTGCGAGTGTACGGCCCAGTGAATTTCAGATCAGTGGAGATCGTCCCCTTCGCAGACGAGCACGTAGCTGGCGCGGCTGCGCTGCTGGCCGAGCGCCACGCCGCCCACCGCGCCGTCGAGCCCCTCCTGCCCGACCGGAGCGACCTCGCGGCGCAGATCGAGAAGGAGCGGGAGAACGCGACCGGTGCCGTCGCGCTCGAGGACGGCGCGGTCACCGGCTTCCTGCTGGGCCAACGCCGCGAGAACTTCATGGGAGCGCACGTGTGGAGCCACGTCGCCGGGCATGCCGTCCGCGATCCCGAGCTCGTCCGCGATCTCTACGCCGTCGCAGCGCAACGCTGGGTCGACGACGGCCTCACCCGCCACTTCGTCTTCGTCCCCTCGCACGACGCTGCGCTGATCGACGCCTGGTTCCGGCTCTCCTTCGGCGCGTCGGCCGCGCTCGCGCTGCGCGAGACGACGCCGGAGGAGCCGTTCGACGCGGGCGTCGAGATCCGGCACGGGACGCGCGACGACTATCCGGAGGCAGCGCGGCTCGAGCTCGAGATGTCCCGCTCGATGCAGCCGTCGCCGAGCTTCTCGGGCATCGAGCTGCAGACGACCGAGGAGGTGCTCGCGGAGTGGTTCGAAGACGAAGGCGAGTTCGAGCTGTTCGTCGCGGAGCGCGAGGGGCGGATCGTCGGGCAGTTTCTCCTCTTCCGCCGCCCGCCCGACCTACGGGTGCCCGACCGCAGCATCGACCTCGCGCAGGCCTCGACCGAGCCGGAAGTGCGCGGAACCGGCGTGGGCCGCGCCCTGACCGCTCACGTGATCCGCTGGGCGTACGAGCACGGCCATCCGACGATGACGACCGACTGGCGGATGACGAACCTCTGGGCCTCGCGCTTCTGGCCGGGGCGCGGCTTCCGGGCGGTCTTCCTACGGCTGTACCGCTCGATCCCGTAGTGCCGCGCGTCCCGCTCCTCTCCGGCACGCGCCTCGTCGTCGCCTCCGCTCCGGCCGACGCGCGCGTGTTGCGGCCTCCGCAGCCCGGCCGCGCGACGGACGTGGAGGCGGCGACGCGGGAGGCCCTGCGCTTCCCGCTCGCCGGCGAGCCGCTCGAGACGGTCGCGGAAGGTGCCACCCGGGCGACGATCGTGGTCGAGCCGCCCGCGTTGCCGATCGGCAGCGTGCAGGGCGACCCGCGCCGGCAGGCGATCGCGGCGGTGAGCGAGACGCTCGAGCAGCTCGGCGTGCCGACCGGGAACCAGACCCTGCTCGTGGCGGGCGGCCTGGCGCGCCGCACCAGCAGGCGCGAGATCGCGGCCCTCGTGACCCCCGAGCTGCGCCGCCGCTTCCACGGCAGGGTCGCCGTGCACGACGCGGCCGATCCCGAGCTCGCCGGGATCCCCGCAGGCGCCCCGCGGGTGCGCGTCGCCCGGGAGCTCGTCGAGACCGACCTCGTTGTCGTGGTGAGCGCCGCGGAGACGGTTTTGCACGGAGGCCCGGCGACGCTGCTCGCCGCCACCGACGCCGAGACGCAACGGCGCGGGACGGCGGATTCGCTCCTCGAGACCGGAGGCTCGGAGGGTTGGCGAACGGCGACGCTCGTCGAGCGGACGCTGGCGGCGCAGGTCCCGCTCTTCGGCGTCTCGCTCGTCCTCAACCATCCGCACTACACGGGCCCGCTCCGCGGCTATCCCTACGAGCCGGGGGCAGCCGATCGGATCGCACGCTCGCCGCTGCGGCTCGCCTTCGCGGCGGCGCCGGAGGCTGCGCGGCGACGCGTCCTCCGCTCCCTGGCCGGTCCGAGAACGGTGTCGACCGTGCTCGCGGGACCGCCCTCCGTCGCACACGCCGAGGCGCTCCTCCGCGCGATCGAGCTGCGGCTGGCGACCCTCGACGAGCCCCTCGACGCGCTCGTGATCGGGATTCCCGGCACGACGCCGTCCCTGCCGCGAGAGACGCCGAACCCGCTCCTCGCTGCCCACCTCGGGCTCGCGCATGCGCTCGGGCTGTGGCGCGACGCCTTCCCCGTCGCAGAGGGCGGCATCGTGATCCTCGTGCACGGCTTCCGGCGCGTCTTCCCGCGGCCGACGCAGCAGCCCTACCTCGTCTTCTTCCGTTCCGACCCGATCGCCCGCGACCCGGTGCTGCTCGCCGCCGCGGAGGAGGCGGCCGCTGCGGACGCCCGTTCGGTCGAGGAATACCGCGCCGGGCGCACTGTCCACCCACTGCTGCCGTTCCGCGACTGGGAGGCCTGCGGGCCCGCGCTGCGGCAGCTCGGTGCCGTCTACGTCGCAGGCGCGCGGGATGCAGCCGCCGTGCGGCAGCTCGGCTTCGTCCCGATCGGCGGGATCGGTGGGGCGCTCCAGATGGCGCGCGGCCACCGCGGCCAGGATGCGCGCATCGGTTTCCTCCTCGCGCCGCCGTACTTCCCGGTCAGCGTCGGCGCGGACCGGCCCTACGGCAGGTAGCCCGTCGGAGGCGCACGTACCATTGCGGCAGGCCGAAGTGGCGGAACTGGCAGACGCGCCGGACTCAAAATCCGGTGGCCTTCGGGCCGTGTGGGTTCGAGTCCCACCTTCGGCATGGAAGAGCGCGAACCGCTAGGACTACACGCTGTGGCCAAGAGCCTCGGCATTCTCACCGGCGGCGGCGACTGCCCCGGGCTGAACGCGGTCATCCGAGCGGTCGTCCGTCGCGCCGACGCCGGCGGCTGGGAGGCGGTCGCCGTGCGAGAGGGCTGGCGCGGGCTCGTGGAGCCGATCTTCGAGGAGCTCGGGCCGCAACAGGTCTCGGGGATCCTGCCGCGCGGCGGCACGATCATCGGCACGAGCCGCACGAACCCGTTCAAGCTCGAGGGCGCGGTCGAGCGGGTCCTCCGGAACTTCTCCGACCGCGATCTCGACGCGCTCGTCGCGATCGGCGGCGAGGACACGCTCGGCGTGGCGGCGCGGCTGTACGCGGAGCACGAGCTCCCGGTCGTGGGCGTCCCGAAGACGATCGACAACGACCTCTCCGGCACGGACTACACCTTCGGCTTCGACACCGCCGTCTCGATCGCGACCGAGGCGATCGACCGTCTCCACACGACCGCCGAGTCGCACAACCGCGTCATGGTCGTCGAGGTGATGGGCCGCCAAACCGGCTGGATCGCCGTCATGAGCGGCATCGCCGGCGGCGCCGACGTGATCCTCGTCCCCGAGGTGCCGGTCGACTTCGAGGAGGTCGTGGAGTCGATCCGCAAGCGGCACGCGCGCGGCAAGAACTTCTCCATCGTGGTCGTCAGCGAGGGCTGCGAGCTGCCGGGGCTCGCCGACGCGGGCGAGACCGACCAGTTCGGCCACGTGATCCTCGCGAAGCGGGGAGTCGGCGAGGCGCTCGGGCGGGAGATCGAGCAGCGCACCGGCTTCGAGACGCGGGTCACCGTGCTCGGTCACGTGCAGCGCGGCGGCTCGCCGACGGCTCGCGACCGCGTGCTCGCGACGCGCTTCGGGCTCAAGGCCGCCGACCTCGCGCTCGCCGGAGACTTCGGCCGGATGGCCGCGCTGCAGGGGGACGACGTGGTCGCCGTCCCCCTGGCAGAAGCGACCGCCCAGCTGAAGGTCGTGCCGCGCCAGTGGTACGACGTCGCGCGGGCGTTCTTCAGCTAGCCGGGCCGCGGGACCGGCGCTGCCTGGGGCGGCGGCGCGGCCGTCTCACCTCCCTCCGCGAGCACCGAGCCGAACTGCGCCACCCTCCCCGGCGCCGTCCAGCGCAGCCAGAGCAGGTACGCCGCTCCGAGCCCGAGCCAGCCGAGCGCGACCCAGATCGAGTAACTGATGGGTGCGGGCGGCCGCGGCGTGATCGACCAGTAGATCGTCAGGCCGCAGACGACGATCGCGGCCGCCGGCAGGACGACGTCGAGCAGCGCGTTGTACGCGATCTCCGACGCGGCCCTCGTTCGCCAGAAGTACGCCATGCCGGCGAGCGCGACGAGGATGTACGTGCCGAGGATCCCGAAGGTCGCCGTCGTCGCCATGAAGGCGAAGTACGTGAACGGGTCGTTCCACGTGCCGCGTGCGAGCCAGCTGACGAGGATCACGGTCAGCGCGAGCGCGGCGAGAATCGAGACCCACGGCGTCTTGAACCGGGGGTGCGTCCACGCGAAGACCTTCGGCAGCCCGCCCTCGCGTCCCATCGCGAAGGCCGTGCGCGAGACGAGGGCCGTGCCGGCGAGCGCAGCGACGAACGCGTCCACCACGACGGCGACGTCGACCAGGGTCGCGAACCAGCTGCCGACGTATTGGCTCCCGAGCGCGTCGAGCGCTCCGGGGTTGCTCGCCCAGGCGCCCACGTTGGCGACGCCGAAGCCGACCGACATGGCCCACGTCAGGAAGACGTAGAAGACGAGGGCGACGAGAACCGCCGAGAGGATCGCCTTCGGGATCAGCTTGAGCGGCTCGGCCGATTCCTCCCCGAGCGCCGCGGCCGCCTCGAAACCGATGAAGCCGGTGAAGGCGAACACCATCGCGTAGAAGAAGTCGTGCGCGCTGTGCGCGTGGTGGAAGTTGAACGGCTGCAGCGTCACGCCCGAGGCACCGCCCTTGCCAAGGATCACGCACGCCAGGATCACGAGCAGGAGCACACCGAGCGCCGCGAAGACGAGCTGTGTGCGCGTCGAGAGCCGGATGTCGACGAGCGCGAAGACGCTCAGCAGGGCGACGAGGATCCAGAAGCACTGGAACCAGCTCAGGTCGATCGACGTGTGCACCGTGAGCACCGTCGAGAGGAAGAACGAGGCGATGATCAGGACGAAGGAGATGCCGGCGGCGAATCCCCAGGCGTAGAGCCAGCCGCCGATGAAGCCCGCGTTGGAGTCGAGACCTCGGGACGTGTACGTATAGAGGCCGCCGGCGCTCGCCATCCGCCGCGTGAAGCGGATGATCACCGAGGCGAGGCAGAGCGAGCCAACGCCGGCCGTGAGGTACACGAGCGGGACGGTCGCACCGGCGAAGCCGGCCGCCTGGCTCGTGGCCAGCGAGCTCGCCATCACGAGCGCGAGCAGGGCCAGCGAGAGCCCGAAGGTCTCTCCCAGCCCGAGGATGCCGCGGCGGAGGGATCCGACGCGGCCGAGCGTTTCGAGCATCTTTCCCTCCCTGCTAGTCGGGAACGAACGCGAGGACACGCGCGGGAGCCCCGTTGGCCGCGCGGACCTTCAGCGGCGCGACGACGACCTGCGTCCGCGCCGGGAGAAGGTCGAGGTTGGTGAGGTTCTCGAGGATCATTCGACCCCCGCCGAGCCAGACCTTGTGCAGGTCGAAGGTCTCGGTGTCGACGGGATCCGCCGATGGGCCGTCGAAGCCGATGCCGACGATGCCGCGCTCGACGAGGGCACGCGACGCCTCGGCGTCGGGATACGACCAGCCGGTCCAGTAGTCGTCGCTCCCCCAGTTCCCTCCGTTGTCTGAGTGGAGGAACAGCCAGTCGCCTTCGCGCAGGTCGCCGACGAGCGGTTCGAGCTCGAGCCATCCGACGGCGCCCGGCTCACGGCCGGCGAGGTCGACCGTGACCGCGTCGGTGACGAGCGACTCGAGCGGGATCTCGTCGAGGGTGGCGCCGCCCGCGATCTGGTGGGCGGGCGCGTCGACGTGGGTGCCGAGGTGGTTGAGCAGGTAGTACTCCGACATCGCGTAGCCGTCGCGCTCAACCTCCGCGAAGTCGTGGAACGACGGTGCCGGCAGGCCCGGATAGAGCGGCATGTCGTCTGCGTAGTGGTGCGACAGGTCGACGATCCGCACGCGGCGAGTATGCACCCTCGCGTTAGCGGTGCGGGCGCGAGCCTCGGGGCGGTGGAGGCGGGCGGCGCGGCGGCGGTGTAGCGCCGACCGCCGGCGCCAAGCGGTCGAGTGCCGCCGCGAGCGCTTCGGCCTCCGGTCCCCGCAGGACGTTGACGAGCGGCAGCAGGCCCCTTCTGAGCATGGCGCGCACCGAGCGGAGCGTGCGACGGCCGGCCGGGGTCAAGGCGACGGTCTGCCGGCGCCGATCCTCGCTTGCACGTAGCCGCTCGACGAGCCCAGCGTGCTCGAGCCCCGCGAGCAGCTGTGAGACCGCCGCCGGCGAGACCGCTGCACGCTCCGCGAGCTCCGCGCCGGCCAGACCCTCCTCCGCCCCCTCCAGCGCGAGGAGCTGTGCGACCGTGAGCGGCGGCTCGTGCGTGGCCAGCAGCCGCTCGATCCAGCGAGCCAGGTGCGGCACGACGCTGGCCAGACGGTCCGAAGCCTCTGCGTGCGGCACGCGTTCGCGGCGGGGTCGCGCCATTAGTTAACCTAACTTTATTGTTAAGTGAAGTTGTCAACGCGACCCTAGCCACGTTCTCACAAGCCTGGCCCGCGTTCGCGCTCGTTGCGGGATTGTTGCTCGTCGGCACTACGGCCGCGCGTGAAGGCGTGTTTGCCGCGGCCGGGGCCTTCTTCGCCCGGGCCCCTTGCGCTCCCTGGGCGCTCCTGGTGGGACTGCTGTCCGTGGACGCCGTCGTCGGCGCACTGCTCAACCTCGATACCGCCGTCGTCTTCATGACGCCGGTGCTGTTGCACGCGGCCCGGCAGCAGGGAGTGGCGGAGGAGCCGTTCCTCTACGGCGGGGTCTTCGTGGCCAACTCGGCCTCGCTACTGCTTCCGGGCTCGAACCTCACCAACCTCATCGTGCTCTCTCAGGCGCCGGTGCCGGGCTCGGTCTTCGCTGCGCGACTGGCACCCGCGTGGGCCGCGGCGGTGGCGCTGACGATTGCGTTCGTCGTGGTCGTCTTCCGCCGCGACCTCGCGCGCGGCAACCGCAGCGGCCGCGACGAGATCCGCGTCAGGATCGGCCCCGGAGGCGTTGGGGTCGTCTTCGCCGCGATCCTCGTGCTGGTGCTTGCGCACCCCGCGCTTCCGGTGTTGGCGCTTGGCCTCGCCGGCGCGCTCGCAGCGCGACTGGGACCGCGGGAGATCGTCGCCGCGACGAAGCCCGGGCTGCTCCTCGGCGTGCTCGGCGCCGTGGTCGTATTCGGGACCGTAGGACGAGCGACGGGCGCCGTCGGCAGCCTCGTGCGCGGGGCCGGCCGCTGGCAATCCGCGTTGCTCGCAGCCGGTGCCTCGGTCGTCGCGAACAACCTCCCTGCGGCGGCGGTGTTCTCCTCGCACCTGCCGGCGCATCCGCGTGCGCTTTCTGCTGGGGCTCGATCTTGGCCCGAATCTCGCCGTGACCGGCTCGCTCTCGGCGATCCTCTGGCTTCAGATCGGGCGCACGAACGGCGCGCACCCGTCCGCCACGCGCTACTCGCTCCTCGGCCTCGCGCTCGTGCCGCTCACGTTGACGGCGTCGCTCCTCGTCACCGCCGTTTGACCGCGACGATCACGGCCATCTCGGGTGTCGCGAGGATCTCGGCCGCCGCGAGCCGCGGGTCGAGGAGGAGGAACTCGCGGACGTCGTCTCCTTCCACCGGGCGGCCGGGCGTCAGGTCGTCCTTGACGATCAGGCCGCCCGGCTCGAGGAGAGCGAGGACCGCCTCCCACTTCTCCTCCGTGACCGGCCGGAGCCCGCCGTCCACGAAGACGAGCCCGAAGGGCCCTCGTTCGCGCAGCTGCTCGTACGCGTCTCCCTCCAGGAGCTCGACGCCCGCGAGTCCGGCCAGGCGCTCTCGCGCGACCGCGGCGCGCTCGGGATCGCGCTCGACGGTGACGAGCGACCGCGCCGTCTCGGCGACGAGCGCCGCCGTCTCGCCGTAGGCGGTTCCGATCTCCGCAACGTCGCGGCCCGCCGCGAGCGTGCGCAGGAGCGTCTGCACCTCCGGGATCGCGGTGGAGCCGCCGGTCACACCTCGGGCGGCGCGTCGCCGACGAGCGGGGAGACGTCGGCCGCGTGGACGATGACGGCGTCCACCCCGGCCCGCTCGAGCTCGTGCACCTCGTACTCCGTCGTCACCCTCAGATCGGCGACGGCGAGCTTCCCCGCGGGCACGGCCGCGAGCAGGTCGAGCATGGCCTCGAAACGCGTCTCGGAATCGCCCGGCGGCGGCGCGAGCAGGAAGATCTCCGGATCCACGAGCTCGAGCGCCTGTTCGAGCTCCTCCTCGTTTCGCACCTCGACGGCGCAGTCGAGCCCGAGCGCGAGTGCCTCCTCGTGCCGCCGCTGGAGCCGGCCGGCCGCGTCGTCGTCTTCACCGATCGCGAGATTGACGGCGTCGGCGACCTCGACGGCTCGCTCGAGTGCCGACTCGGCGCGCCAGAGAATCGGCAGTCCCGTCGCCTCCCGCACGAGGGCCGGGTCGCCGACGACGACGAGCGCTTCGGCCCGCTGCGCCTCGGCAGCACGGGCGGCCTGTGCGTCCTCGACGGCGGCGACCACCGAGATCCCGTCTCCCTCGGCGATGGCGTGGCTGAAGCGGCGTATCCGGCTCACGCGCGGCGATTCTCGCAACTCAGAGTCCCAGGGGGTGCCAGACGGTCTTCAGCTCGAGGAAGGACGCGATCTCCCACGGGCTCTGCACGTCGGCGCGGCCGCGCACGACGCGCTTGACGTTGTCGGCGGCCAGGCGCTCGAGCTCGGGCACGTCGCCATCGCTGCCGCAAACGTCGATCGCGTTCACGTCCATGTGCGAGGCGAGCACGGGCGCGAGTTCGGAGTGGTGACCCGTGAGGAGGTTGACGACTCCGCCGGGGACGTCGCTCGTCGCCAGCGCCTCCGCGAGCTCGATCGCCGCCAGCGGTCGCGTCTCGGAGGCCACCGCGACCACGGCGTTCCCGCCCACGAGCGGCGGGAGGAGGCGCGTGACGAGCCCGAGCAGCGGCGGCTCGCTCGGCGCGAGCACGGCCACGACGCCGGTCGGCTCCGGCACGGTGAAGTTGAAGTACGGGCCGGCGACGGGATTCGAGCCGCCGAGCACCTGCGGCAACTTGTCGGCCCAACCCGCATACCAGACGGTGCGGTCGATCGCGCGCTCCACCTCGTCGCGTCCGGTGCACAGCTCCGCGAACTCGGTGAGGCGCGCCTCGACCATCTCGGCGACGCGGTAGAGCACCTGGCCGCGGTTGTACGCGGTCGCCGCGGCCCACCCGGGCTGCGCGCCCCGGGAGGCGCGGACGGCGTCCCGGACGTCCTTGCGGGAGGCGCGGGCGACGTTCTGGCCCTCAGCCTCGTACGTGCGGCCCGACTCGCTGCGCGGGAACGCGCCGCCGATGAAGAGCTTGTAGGTCTTGCGGACCGGCAGGCGCGTCATTGCTCGAACTCCAGGTACGGCTCGAGCCCGTGCAGGCCGCCCTCGCGGCCGAAGCCGGACTCCTTGTAGCCGCCGAACGGGGAAGTAGGGTCGAGGCGGTTGAACGTGTTTGCCCAGACGACTCCCGCGCGGAGCCGCTGCGCCATCCAGAGGATGCGGGAGCCCTTCTCCGTCCAGACGCCGGCGCTGAGCCCGTACGGGGTGTTGTTCGCCTTCTCGATCGCCTCGTCCGGCGTGCGGAAGGTGAGGACGGAGAGGACGGGGCCGAAGATCTCCTCCTGCGCGATCCGGTAGCTCTGGGCGACGTTGGTGAACACCGTCGGCGCGAACCAGTAGCCCTTCTCCGGCAGGACGCACGGCGGCTGGTAGATCTCGGCGCCCTCTTCCTGACCCGAGGCGACGAGCTCCCGGATCCTGTCGAGCTGGGCGGCCGAGTTGATCGCCCCGACGTCGGTGTTCTTGTCGAGCGGATCGCCGACCCGCAGTGTCGAGAGCCGGCGCTCGAGCTTCGCGACAAGCGGCTCGTAGATCGACTCCTGGACGAAGAGGCGCGAGCCGGCGCAGCAGACATGGCCCTGGTTGAAGTAGATCCCATTCACGATTCCCTCGACCGCCTGGTCGAGCGCGGCGTCGTCGAACACGATGTTGGCGGCCTTGCCACCGAGCTCGAGCGTGAGCCGCTTGCCGCTGCCGGCCAGCTGACGCTGGATCCCCTTCCCCACCTCGGTGGAGCCGGTGAAGGCGATCTTGTCGACGTCCTCGTTCTCGACGAGGGCGGCGCCGGTGCGGCCGTCGCCGGTGACGATGTTGACGACGCCCGCCGGCAGCTCAGCCTGGCGGAGGACGTCGCAGAAGAGGAGCGCGGTGAGCGGCGTCGTCTCCGCGGGCTTGAGGACAACGGTGTTCCCGCACGCGAGCGCGGGCGCGACCTTCCACGCGAGCATCAGGAGCGGGAAGTTCCAGGGGATGATCTGGCCCGCGACGCCGACCGGCCGCGGGCGCCTGTTCGGGAAGGCGTACTCGAGCTTGTCCGCCCAGCCGGCGTAGTAGAAGAAGTGCGCGGCCGCGAGCGGCAGGTCGACGTCGCGCGACTCCTTGATCGGCTTGCCACCGTTGAGCGATTCGAGGACGGCGAACTCGCGCGACCGCTCCTGGAGAAGGCGCGCGATGCGGAACAGGTACTTCGCGCGCTCGGAGCCTGGCAGCGACGACCAGCCGTCGGCGTAGGCGGCACGGGCGGCCGCGACGGCGCGGCCGACGTCGGCCGGCGTGCCCTGGCCGACGGCTGCGAGCGGCTCCTCGTCGCGGGGGGAGATCGTCTCGTACGTCTCGGCCGGCTCGAGCCACTCGCCGCCGACGAAGTGGCCGTAGCGCTCGGCGATGCGGACGATGTCACGCGACTCGGGGGCGCTTGCGTACGTCCAGTCGCTCGGGACGGCGACCTCGCGGCTCTGCTTGTCGAGCTCAGCCACGTCCGGCCCGGACAGGTCGCGTTGGGACGGGCTCGAGGCGCTGGGCGGGCCCCCAAACCCACCCCCCACCCTCATGGGAGGGGGCAAGGATAGGCCCGAAAGGCGGTCGAAACCGCGCCGCTTGTGTCACGAAACCGTGCCTGTTCAATCCCGCGTGAAGTAGTCGCCGCTCTGGTACGCGCCCGTCTGCTCCTTGCGCAGCTGCATCAGGATGTCGTTCAGCAGCGAGGATGCGCCGAGCCGGTACAGCGCCGGCGTCAGCCACTCCGGCCCGAGGGTCTCGTGCACGACGACGAGATGCTGCACCGCCTGCTTCGCCTGCCGGATCCCGCCTGCAGCCTTGAAGCCGACGCGGCGGCCGGTCTCCTCGTACACGTCCCGGATCGCCTCGAGCATGCAGAGCGCGACCGGCAAGGTCGCGGCCGGCGAGATCTTTCCTGTCGACGTCTTGACGAAGTCGGCCCCGGCGGCGATCGCGAGCAGCGTCGCCCGCCGCACGTTGTCGTAGGTGCCGAGCTCTCCCGTCTCGAGGATCACCTTCAGGTGCGCGTCGCCGCACGCCTCCTTCACTTGGCCGATCTCGTCGTACACCTTCGCGTAGCGGCCGGAGAGGAACGCGCCCCGGTCGATCACCATGTCGATCTCGTCCGCTCCCAGCTCGACGGTCGCGCGAACGTCGGCGACCTTCACCGCCGTCGGGTACTGGCCCGACGGGAAGCCCGTGGCGACCGCCGCCACCTTCACCTCGCTGCCGGCCAAGCGCTCTCTCACGGCGGGCACGAGGTTCGGGTACACGCACACCGCGGCGACCGGAGGCACGGACGGGTCGGCGGGGTCCGGGCGCCGAGCCTTCGAGGCGATCGCCGCCGCCTTCCCCGGCGTGTCCGCCCCCTCGAGCGTCGTGAGGTCCGTGGTGCGGATCGCGAGCAGGAGCGCCCAGACCTTCGCCTCGCGCTTGATCGACCGCTTCGCTAGCGATGCCGCGCGCTCTTCGAGCGCGACCGCGTCGACCGCCCCGATGCGCGGCAAGCGGGCCTCGAGGGGCAGCTCGAAGCCGGCCGGGAGTGCGGGCGCCTGCGCCATGCGCTGAGTCTAGTCCCGAGTTCGCTTCGCTACGACTCAGCGCCGCCACGCCGCGACGCGCCCCGTCGGGACGAGGGCTACCCTGGCTCCATGAGGGCGCTGGCGGGTCTCGCCGCCGTGGTGGCGGTCGCGGTCGTGACTGCGTGGGTCGGGCCTGGCCCGACGAGGTCGGGCGTGGCGACGAGGGCGCGGACGACAGCGGCGACCGGCTTCGGCGATACCGCCGAGACGGTGATGGGAACGCTCGTCGCGCCGCCGACGCGGAGGTTCCTCGCGCGGATCCGGAACGGGAAGATGGGTGGGGTCGTCCTCCTCGGCAACGGCTGGCTCACTCGCAGCACCGCGGCGAGGGTGACGTCGCAGCTGCAGCGGGCGGCCTGCACACGTGGCGAGCCGCTCCTGGTCGCGGTCGACCAGGAGGGCGGGATCGTCAGGCGGCTGGCGTGGGCGCCGCCGACCGAGGCACCGGCCGAGATGTCGAGCCCGTCCGTTGCGCGCGCCCAGGCGACGGGTGCTGCGGCCGCGCTTCGCTCGGTCGGGATCGACGTCGACCTGGCGCCGGTGGTCGACACACCCGGAGCCGCCGCCAACTTCCTCGGCTCGCGCGCCTTCTCGCGCTCCCGCTCGTGGAACGCGAAGCTGGCCCACGCCTTCGTGGACAGCCTGCAGGCGAACGGGATCGCGGCCACCGCCAAGCACTTCCCGGGCCTCGGCCTCGCGAGCGGCAACACCGACAACGGCCGGATCGTGATCGGAGCCGCCGCCTGGAAGGTCCGCGAGGGCCTTCTCCCCTTCGAGAGCGCGATCGACGCCGGCGTGAAGCTCGTGATGATCTCGACCGCGGTCTACCCCGAGCTCGATCCGTCCGGCAAGCCGGCCGCGTTCTCGAGCAGGATCGCCGACGGCCTGCTGCGGCAGACGCTCGGCTTCGAGGACGTGACGGTGACAGACTCGCTCACCGCTCCCGCCGCCGAGGCGATCCCGCACACGGCGACGAAGGCGATGCTGGCCGGCTCCGACCTGCTCATCTTCGGCGCCGAGAGCGCGAGCGAGCGCGGGTACTCGACGCTCCTCGCGGACGGCGCCGCGTCGGCGCGCCTCCGCGCGCGGCTCGCGGACGCGGCAACGCGAATCCGGGCGCTGAAGGACTGGCTCGCCGCCCGCGGCGGACCGACCTGTCCTTCCTAGTTACTAGAGGCCGAGGCGCTCGAGTGTCGCGGCGTCGCGGCGCCATCTCGGTCGCACCTTGACCTTGAGCTCGAGGAAGACGGGGCGCCCGAGGAGCGCCTCGATCTCCGGCCTCGCACGCGTCCCGATCTCCTTCACGACCGCGCCGCGCCTTCCGACGACGATCTGTTTCTGCGACTCGGTCTCGACGAGGATCGAGGCCCGCACGACCTTCTCCTCGATCTCCTCCAGCTCGACCGAGATCGCGTGCGGCACCTCGTCGCGCGTGAGCCAGAGCGCCTTCTCCCGTATGAGCTCGGCCAGCTGCAGCTCGAGCGAGAGATCGTTCTGCTGCTCGAGCGGGAAGTAGAGCGGTCCTTCGGGAAGCAGTCCCGCGAGCTCCTCGTGGAGCGCCGGGATGCCGTCGCCGGTCTTCGCGCTCACGGGGTGGAGCGCATGGAAGTTCCCCAGCCGTGCCGCCGCGTTCATCTGCGTCGCGATGTGGCCGCCTTTGAGCCGATCGACCTTGTTGAGCGCGATCACGACGGGGACGCCGAGGCCGAACACCCGGGAGGCGATGAAACGATCTCCCGCGCCGATCCGCTCCCGTGCCGAGAGGACGAAGAGCACGGCCTCGATCTCCTCGAACGCCGCGTCGACCGTCTGCTGCATGCGCTCGGTGAGCGCGTCGAGCGGCCGCTGGAAGCCGGGTAGGTCGGCGAGCACGAGCTGATGGTCGTCGCCGTTCGCGATCCCGAAGATGCGCCGCCGCGTCGTCTGCGGCTTGTCGGAGACGATCGCCACCTTGCCGCCGCAGAGCGCGTTCACGAGCGTCGACTTGCCGACGTTCGGCCTGCCGGCGACGGCGACGAAGCCCGACTTCACAGATCGAGCCCCATCCACGGCGCGACGCGTCCCCACTCGGTGACGTGGTCGCGGAGCTTGCGGCCGCCGAGCTTCTCGTAGAAGCCGACGGCGTTCGGCTCCGCTCCCCACTCGAGGCGCTCCGCCCCGAGCTCGCGTGCGCGGTCGGCGGCGAGCCGGAACAGCCGGCTACCGAGGCCGCGCCCGAGCCAGGCCGGATCGACCCAGAGGTCGTCGAGCACCGCGACGCCGTCCGCCGGCGGCACGAGCGCCGCCCAGGCGACCACCACGCCGTCCACCTCGGCCACCCAGCGCTCGTAGTCGGTCTCGAAGCCGAGTCCCTCGGCCCACCGGCGGACGAAGTCGCGGTCGTAGCCCCAGTGGGCCTTCGACTCGAAGGTCAGCTCGCGGAGCCGCTCGTAGTCGGCCGGAGCCGCCGCCCGCAGCAGCGGTTCGGTCATGCCTGGGGCAGGTCCCACGTCTCCGGCAGCAGATCGTCCGGGCCGTAGGTGGCGACCGTCCCGTCGGCCCGGCGGAAGTGGACGCGCTCGAACCGCCACTCGTGCAGCCACTGGCGGCAGCCGCCGCAGGGCGAGGCGGTGATCGCGATCGCCTCCAGCTCCCCGGGCCGCACGCCCTCGCTGGCCGCCTTCGCGATCGCCGACCGTTCCGCGCAGACGCCGAGCGGATAGGCCGCGTTCTCGACGTTTGCGCCCGCGAACACCCGCCCGTCGTGCGCGAACACCGCTGCGCCGACCTGGTACTCCGAATAGGGCGCGTACGCGTTCGCCGCCGCAGCGTCCGCCCGCGCCAGCAGCTCCTCGGCCGTCATCCCGCGAACCCTCCCCCGTACAGGAAGTGGCCGTGCGCCGTGTCCCGGAGGTCGAGCGAGAAGCCCAGCGGGCGCACGCGCTCCGCAAGCTCGTCCGGACTCCAGCGCCGCTTGACGATGCGAAAGGTGCGCCCGTCGGAGAGGGACCGCGTCTCCTGCTCATCCGCCTGGTCGGTGCCCGTGTGCGCGGTGTCCCCCGCGCCGCTGTCGACGAGGAAGACGCGACCCCTGGGCCGCAGGGCCGAGCGGACGAGCGACCAGAACTCGTCGAAGCGCTCCTGCGGCACGTGCGAGAGCCAGAAGGAGAAAAAGACGAGATCGAAGCGCTCCTCGGGTTTCCAATCGAACACGTCCGCGCGGACGAGCTCGGCCTCGGCCGTGTTGAGCGCGAGGGTCTCGGCATTCGCGTCGACGGCGACGACGCGCTCGGCGAGCTGGACGAGCTTGCGTGTCCAGATCCCCGTGCCGGCCGCGAGCTCGAGCACGCTGCCCCGCGGCACGAGCGCCTCGAGCGCAGCCTCCGCCTCCGCGACGTCGGCCTGCCAGCGCGCGAGGGCCTCGGGCTCCAGCTCGTAGCGGCCGCGCCGGTGCCACCAGTCGTCGTACTCCGGCGCGCGCTCGGCGTAGTAGCGCTTCTGCTCGGTCACCGGGTCGCTCAAGCCGCCACCGCCTCCGTGAGGAGCGGATCGACGCCCGCGAGGGAGTCGGCGTAACGCGCGGCGCGCGGGTCCGGTCGGCGCACGAGCACAGCCGGCAGGCCGACCGCCTCGGCGCCGAACACGTCCGCGACGACGTTGTCGCCGACCATCCACGCCTCCGCCGGACGCACCCGGTCGAGCACCGAGGCGAATGCCTGCGCGTGCGGCTTCTCGTATCCCGTCTCGGCCGAGCACGAGACGAGCGCGACCGACTTCTCGAGCCCCAGCCCGGCGACGATCTGCCGTAGCTCCGGCACGTGGTTGGAGACGATCGCGTGCGTCCAGCCGCCCTCCGCGAGCCGCTCGAGCGCAGGGAGCGTGTCGTCGAACAGCGCCCAGCCGACGGCCGGATCGACGTACAGCCGCCGCGCCGCGTCGGCGAGCTCGAGCGAGCGCGCGGGCAGGTAGCCCGCGGCTTCATACGCCCGCGCGAGCACCGGCCGTACCGAACCCCACCAGGCGTCCGGCTCGCAGAGCTCCGGGTGCGCGATCTCGGGCCGGTGCCAGGGAAAGCCCTCCCGCAGGTGCGGCCGGAACGTGTCCGCCGAGTGGCCGTGCCCCGGCTCCTCGGCGTCGAGCGTCTCGGCGAGCAGGATGCTCCAGCCGGTCTCGCCCCGCCGGTGCGCGAGCGTGCCGTCGAAGTCCCAGATCAGCAGGCGTACGCCGGCCACGCTCACCCGACCAGCTGGAAGACGACGAGGGTGGTGAGCGCGCCGAGCGCGCCGCCGTACGTGACCTCGAGGAGCGAGTGGATGCCCGACTCGACGCGGGTCTGCGCCACGAGGAAGGCCATGATCAGCGTCAGCGACGAGACGACGAAGCGGTGCTGGTCGCCGACGAGGTACGTGACCGCGATCCAGCCTGCGAAGGCGAGCGCGGCGTGGCCCGACGGCAAGCCGCCGCGGAGCGGCGTCCCGCGCCCCGTCCAGGCCTTCGTGGCGATCACGAGGAGGACGACGAGAACGAGCGCGACGAGCGTGAGGTCGGCCGGGCCTTTTCGCACGCGGTCGAGCACGTGCGTCGCCCGGCTGCCGGCCGCGCTCTCGAAGACGAGGTAGCCCACGGCGACCGCCGTGATGGAGGCGATGAGGACGGCGCCGGCAGCGATGTCCTTCGCGAGCTTCGCGTTCGGGTCGAAGGAGGTCGTCGAGACGTCGATCACGCCCTCGATCGCCGTGTTCAGCATCTCGGCGACGAGCACGAACGCGATCGCGATCACGAGCGCGATCAGCTGCAGCCGCGACACGCCGACCGCGATCGCGCCGGCGAAGACGAGCGCGGCCGCGAGGAAGTGGATGCGGAGGTTCCGCTGCGTGCGGAGGACGTGGATGATCCCCTCGAAGGCGTAGTTGAAGCTGTCGAGCAGTGACGGCGCGCGGCCCGGCGCCTGCGGCGGCGATCGGCGCGGGGGGCGCTCGCGCGGCTCGTCCTCCGGCCCGCGCGGGAGCGGCGTGACGCTCATCCGGAGTACACCGCCTCGCGCGCCTCCATCTCGGGCCCGTGGTCGTATCCGACGAGGTGGAGGAGCGCGTGGACGAGCGGCCCGCGCCACGCATCCCCGACCACGTCCGGGCAGACGACGACGTCGCCGAGCTGGCGCGGCAGGCCGTCCGGCAGCGCGGCGAGCCCGTCGAGTGGAAACGCGAGCGCGTCGGTAGCCTCGTCGACGCCGAGGTGCTCCCGCTTTAGCGCGCGGCTCTCGTGGGCGCCGACGAACGTGAGCCCGAGCTCACCCTCCCCCACGCCTTCTCCCGCGAGCACGCTGCGCGCGAGGTCGACCGCGGCCGCCTCGTCCACCTCCGCGCCGGAGCGGTTGACGACCTCGACGTCGATCACCGGCTCCGCTGGGTTCCGGTCTGCTCGGCGTGACGCTTGTACGCCTCGACGATGCGCTGCACGAGTTTGTGGCGGACGACGTCCTGGTGCGTGAACTCGACGAAGGCGATCCCGTCGACCGTCGCGAGGATGTCGCGCACCTGGATGAGCCCGGAGGCCTGCTCGCGCGGCAGGTCGACCTGCGTCACGTCTCCGGTCACGACCATCTTCGAGCCGAAGCCGAGCCGGGTCAGGAACATCTGCATCTGCTCGGGCGAGGTGTTCTGCGCCTCGTCGAGGATGACGAAGCTGTCATTAAGGGTCCGGCCACGCATATATGCGAGCGGCGCGACCTCGATCGTCCCTCGCTCGAGATAGCTGTTGAGCCGCTCCGGGTCCATCGTGTCGTAGAGGGCGTCGAAGAGCGGGCGCATGTACGGATCGACCTTCGCGAGCACGTCTCCCGGGAGGAAGCCGAGCCGCTCGCCCGCCTCGACCGCGGGGCGGGTGAGGATGAGCCGGCCGACCTGGCGTTCCGACAAGGCTGCGACCGCGAGCGCGATCGCGAGATACGTCTTGCCGGTGCCGGCGGGCCCGATGCCGAAGGTCACCGTGCAGTCGCGGATCGCGTCGACGTAGCGCTTCTGCGTGACCGTCTTCGGCGTGATCCGCTTGCCGCGGTGCGACCAGACGACGTCCGCGAAGATCTCGCGCACGTCCTCGGCCTGGTCGATCGCGCTCAGGATCGCGTCGACGGTGCCGGCGCCGACCTCCTGCCCGCCCTCGACGAGCTCGACGAGCTCCTCGACGACGGCCTGCGCTTCCGCCACCTGCACGTCGTCGCCCGCGAGCGTGAGCCGGTTTCCGCGCAGGTTGACGGTGCAGCCGAGCCGGTCGCGGAGCGCATTGAGGACTCCGTCGCCGATGCCGGCGAGCTCGGCCGCGACCTCGTTCGAGACGTCCAAAACCGTCTGCACGGGGTCAGTGTAGGTGGGCCTGCGGCGCGTTCCCGCATGGCGAGGACGATGCGGAAGGGCTCGTGCCGAGGGCCACGAACATGACTCCGTCGGCTCCGTCCGGTAGCGTCTCGGCCCTCGGGTCGTCTTCCCACGCCGTTTCCATGCGACGTCACGGTCTCGTACTCCTCTCCACGCTCGCCCTCGCCACGTTCGTGGCGGCCACGGCGCGGGCCCACTCGACCCCGCAGATCCGGGCGCAGCAGGCGCGGGAGCGGTCCGTGCTCGCGCAGGTCGACCAGATCGGCCGCAACCTGCAGCAGGTCGAGGATCAGGCCTGGAACGCGAAGCAGAGGCTCGACCGGGTCAAGGAGAGCCTGCGGCAGAACGAGTACAAGCTGCACGTCGCCCGAGGCAACCTCCATGCGGCGCAGCAGCGCCTCATGGCGCGCATCTACTCGCTCTACGTGAACGGCTCACCGGACACGATCGACGTGATCGCCGGCGCGAAGAGCATCTCGCAGATGATCGACCGCGCCGAGTCGGCCCAGGTCCTCTCGAACCAGGACGCGGCGCTCGGGCAGCAGGCGCTCCACTTCGAGCTGGCGGTCCAGCAGCGCGAGCGCGAGCTGAAACAGCTGGAGCAGAAGCGCGAGGCCGCCTTCGCCGAGCTCCAGGCGAAGCAGCGGACCATCCAGTCGGAGCTCGGGCAGGAGAAGCGGCTCCTCGCCTCGATCCACACGACGATCGAGCACCTCCAGGCGCAGGAGGCGGCGCACGAGCGCGCGCTCAGGGCCGCGGCCGCGGCGCGCTTGAGGGCACAGCTCGCGGCGCAGGCCGAGGCAAGGCGGGAGGCGCAGGCGCAGGCCGCGGCCCAGGCGCCCGCGCCGTCGCCCTCGTCCTCGTCCTCGTCGGGTGTCGTGCCGCCGCCGGTGAGCGTGCCGGTCGGGAATCCGGGCGTCGGCCATCCCGAGGCGGCCCAGATCGCCCTCCGGTATCTCGGCGTTCCGTACGTCTGGGGCGGCGCGAGCCCGAGCGGCTTCGACTGCTCGGGCCTCGTGATGTACGTATACGCCCAGCTCGGGATCTCGCTGCCGCACTACACGGTCGCGCAGTGGAGCGCGACGATCCCGATCTCGTCGTCGGAGATGCAGGCCGGCGATCTCGTCTTCTTCAACGGCCTCGGCCACGTCGGGATCTACCTCGGCGGCGGCCAGTTCGTGAACGCGCCCCACACCGGCTCCGTCGTCCGCATCGACAGCATGTCGAGCTTCGGCGGCTTCGACGGCGCCCGCCGCGTTCCTTAGCGAGCGAGACCTGCGGTCTCGCTCGCTGGGATGAGGAACTCCGCGCGGCCGAGAGCGCGGTCTCGGCCGCGCTCCGTGCTGTCTTGTTTTGAGCCGTGGAGCGGAAGGGTTCTGTCGTGCGCTCGCGCGCGGCGGAGGCCGGCGCGAGCGCGGTCCGGCCTCCGGCTAAGCTCGCTCCGCTCCGCTTAGCCTCCGGCCTCTGGTGGTTACGCGGTTCGAAACGTTTCGAACCCTGCTACGGCCCAGGCGGCGGCGTAACGATGCGTTACGCCGCCGCGGAGTAGCGGGCGAGCACGCGCAGCCTGCTCGTCCGCGACGGAACCGAACGTTCGAACCCCGCAACCCCAAGCAAAGCCCTACTGCACGGAGGGCCGGGGAGACCGCGCTCTCCCCGGCCCGGAGCTCCTTAGCCCAGCTCGCGAGTGCGCAGCACTCGCGAGCTACGCGAGTTTTTCGCGGACGATCTGACTGACCTGGGAGCCGTCGGCGCGGCCGGCGATTTGCGGCATGACGTCGGCCATCACGCGTCCGAGGTCGGCCATGCTCGTCGCCCCCACCACGGCGATGACGTCGTCGACGATCTCGTCGATCTCGTCCTCGGAGAGCGGCTCGGGCATGAACTCCTCGAGGATCTCGAGCTCGCGCTCCTCCGCCGCCGCCTGCTCCTCCCGGCCGCCGGAACGGAACGCATCGG
>JBJMKG010000055.1:0-3479 GCA_045805945.1 Gaiellaceae bacterium | reverse complement strand
TCCCGAGCAGCAGGTGAAGCGCGAGGACGTCACACCCGAGAACTTCGGCCGCATCGCCGCGCAGACGGCGAAGCAGGTGATTCTGCAGCGCATCCGCGAGGCGGAGCGAATGATGATGTACGACGAGTACATCGACCGGGTGACGGAGGTCGTGACCGGCATCGTCCAGCAGGCCGGCGACCGCTACAACGTGCTCGTGGATCTCGGCAAGGTCGAGGCGCTCCTGCCGCGTTCCGAGCAGGTCGACGGCGAGCGGTACGAGCAGGGCTCCCGGATCAAGGCCGTGATCACCGAGGTGCGCTCCGGGACGAAGGGCCCGCAGGTCATTCTCTCCCGTCGCGACCCCGAGCTGATCAAGACCCTGTTCGAGCTCGAGGTACCCGAGATTGCCGACGGGCTCGTCGACATCCGCGGCGTCGCGCGCGAGCCGGGCTACCGGTCGAAGATCGCCGTCGAGTCGCACGCCCAGGGCGTGGATCCGGTCGGCGCGTGCGTCGGTCCGCGCGGCTCCCGAGTCCGCATGGTCGTCTCCGAGCTACGCGGCGAGAAGATCGACATCATCCCGTGGAACCCCGAGCCCGCGAGGTTCGTCGCCAAGGCGCTCTCGCCGGCGCGGGTGCGCGAGGTCTACCTCGACGACGAGGCGCGCGAGGCGACCGTCGTCGTCCCCGACGACCAGCTCGCGCTCGCGATCGGCAAGGAGGGCATGAACGCCCGCCTGGCCGCCCGCCTCACCGGCTGGAAGGTCGACATCCAGAGCGACACCGAGTTCGCGCAGGCGGAGGCCGAGGCGGCCTTCGGCGGCGGCGAGGAGGGCGCGGAGGACTTCTCCGGCCGCTGCGCCGCGATCCTCGCCAACGGCAAGCGCTGCCCGAACGCCGCGCTACCCGGCTCGCGCTTCTGCGGCGTGCCGGCGCACCAGGCGCTCGAGGGCACCGGCAGCGACTACGTCGCCGGGCCGCCGCCGGTCGAGGAGACCGCGACCGAGACGGAGGTCGTCGAGCAGGAGGCGTACGACGAGACGATGCCGGACTCGGCGCCGCCGGTCACGGAGCCGGCGGAGGCGGGCTCGGACGAGCCGCCTGTCGCGCCCGATGCGGAGGTCGCGGAGCCGGAGGAAGTTCCTGCCGGCATCCCGTTCGAGCAGCCCGAGGAGGAGTCGTAGGACCGCTGGCGCTGCGGCGCGCCGCCCCGGAAAGAACGTGCGCCGGTTGCGGCCGGCGGGCGCCGCAGCGCGAGCTCGTTCGGTTCGCCGCGCGCGAGGGCGTCCTCGTCACCGGTCGTCACGAGCCCGGCCGCGGCGCCTACACGTGCCGCAAGCTGGCCTGCTTCGAGCGCGCAGCGATGCGCGGCACGTTCGCACGCGTCCTGCGGCAGCCGGTGCGGATCGGGCCCGAGCTGCAGCGCCTTTACACTGGAGGCCCCAATGGCTAACGGAGGCAACAGACCGAACCGCCCGCTCCGCCCGCGCGGTGGCGGCGGCGCCGGCGGACGCCGGCGGCGCGTCGTCATCGACCAGGGCGGAGCCCGTCCCTCGCGCGAGCAGCGGCAGGCGCGCCAGGACAGCCAGCGCCGCGAGCCGCGTCCGCCCGCGCCGCCGCCGACCGGCCCGGTCTCGGTCGAGTCCGGCGTCAGCGTCCGCGACCTTTCGCAGACGCTCGGTGTCCCGATGCCGAACATCATCAAGATCCTCATGGGGCTCGGCCAGATGCGCACGGCGACGCAGTCGCTGAGCGACGAGGAGGTCGAGCTGATCGCGGCCGAGGTCGGCCGCGAGATCACGATCAAGCACGCGGCCGACGAAGAGGAGGAGCCCGAGGCGTTCGACGACCCGGACGAGGCGCTCCAGGCGCGGCCGCCGGTCGTGACGATCATGGGCCACGTCGACCATGGCAAGACGACCCTGCTCGACGCGATCCGCAACGCCCGTGTGGTCGCCACCGAGGCCGGCGGCATCACGCAGCACATCGGCGCCTACCAGGTCGACGTCGACGGCCGCAAGATCACCTTCCTCGACACGCCCGGCCACGAGGCGTTCACGGCCATGCGCGCCCGCGGCGCCAAGGTGACGGACATCGCCGTCCTCGTCGTGGCCGCCGACGACGGCGTGATGCCGCAGACGAAGGAGTCGATCGCGCACGCGCGCGCAGCCGAGGTGCCCATCGTGGTCGCGGTGAACAAGATCGATCTCGCCGACTCGAACATCGACCGCGTGAAGGGCGAGCTCGCCCAAGAGGGTCTCCAGCCCGAGGACTGGGGCGGGGAGACTCAGTTCGCGGAGGTCTCGGCGAAGACGCAGCAGAACCTCGACGAGCTGCTCGAGAAGGTGCTGCTCGTCGCCGACCTCGAGCTCGAGGGCCTCAAGGCGAATCCGAACGCCGAGGCCTCCGGGCCGATCATCGAGTCCCGGCTCGACGTCGGTCGTGGGCCCGTGGCGACGATGCTCGTGCAGCGCGGCACGCTCAAGGTCGGCGACGCGGTCGTCGCCGGCGACGCGCACGGCCGCGTGAAGGCCCTCTCCGACTACAAGGGCGAGCGGCGGGAGAGCGCGGTGCCCGGCGACCCGGTCGAGATCCTCGGCTTCGACAAGCCGCCGGCCGCAGGCGAGCTGGCGCGAGTCGTGGCGAACGACCGCGAGGCGCGCGATCTCGCGAACCGGCGGGGCGAGAGGCTCCGCCGCGAGCAGCTCGCCTCCGTGCGGCCGCCCGGCGGCGTCTCGCTCGAGGGATTGTTCGAGGCGCTTCAGGCGGGCGAAGTCTCGGATCTCAACCTCGTCATCCGCGGCGACGTCGTCGGCTCGGTCGAGGCCGTGGTATCGGAACTGTCGAAGTTCGAGCACCCGGAGGTGCGTCTCAACGTGATCGCAGAGGGCGTCGGGGCGATCACGCAGAACGACATCATGCTCGCGTCGGCGTCCGACGCGCTCATCGTCGGCTTCAATGTCCGGCCGAACGCCGAGGCGCGGCAGCTCGCTGCGCGCGAGGGCGTCGAGATTCGCACGTACGACGTCATCTACAAGCTCACCGAGGACATCGAGCAGGCGCTCGTCGGCAAGCTCGCCGCCGTCACCACCGAGGAGACGATCGGCGAGGCGGAGGTGCGGGCGCTCTTCCGCGTCTCGCGGCTCGGCACGATCGCCGGCTGCATGGTCACCGACGGCGTCGTCCGGCGGAATGCCAATGTCCGCGTGATCCGCGACGGCGCCGTCATCTACACGACGACGATCGACCAGCTGAAGCGGTTCAAGGACGACGTCCGCGAGGTGGCGGAGGGCTTCGAGTGCGGCATCCTCCTCGAGGGTTACAACGACGTCAAGGAAGGCGACGTGCTCGAGGTCTTCGAGACCCGCGAGGTCGAGCGCACCTCGCTCGAGTAGCTCGCGAAGCCTGCGGCTTCGCTCGCTGGGTTAACGGAACTCCGCGCGGGCGAGAGCGCGGTCTCGCCCGCGCTCCGTGCTGTTCTGTTTTGGATCCTGTGGG
>JBJMKG010000054.1:0-34723 GCA_045805945.1 Gaiellaceae bacterium | reverse complement strand
GTGTAGCCGTCGAAGCGGATGACCTCCATCCGGTCGAGCAGCGGGCCGGGGATCGTGTCGGCGACGTTCGCCGTCGCGATGAAGAAGACCTCCGACAGGTCGAGCTCGACGTCGAGGTAGTGATCGCGGAACGAGTGGTTCTGCGCCGGATCGAGCACCTCGAGTAGCGCGGCGGACGGGTCGCCGCGCCAGTCGGCTCCGACCTTGTCGACCTCGTCGAGGAGGATGACCGGGTTCATCGTCCCGGCGTCGCGCAGGGCGCGGACGAGCCGGCCCGGCAGCGCGCCGATGTACGTGCGCCGGTGCCCGCGGATCTCTGCCTCGTCGCGAACTCCGCCGAGCGACATCCGGACGAACTCGCGGTTGAGCGCGCGGGCGACGGACTCGCCGATCGACGTCTTGCCGGTGCCGGGCGGACCGATCAGCGTCAGGATGGCGCCGCTCTTCTTCTCGTTGGGGATGCCCCGGTCCTGGCGGAGCTTGCGCACCGCGAGGTACTCGACGATGCGATCCTTCACGTCCTCGAGGCCGGCATGGTCGGCGTCGAGTACCTCCCGCGCGCCGCGCGGCTCGAGCGTCTCGTCGCTCCGCTTCGACCAGGGCACGGCGATCAGCCAGTCGAGGTAGGTGCGGATCATCGACGCCTCGCCGCTCGCGTCGCCCATCGTCTCGAGACGCCGCAGCTCGCGCTCGGCTTGCTCCCGAACGGCGTCCGGCATCCCGGCCTCCTCGACCTTCGCCCGGTACTCCTCGACGACGGAACCCTCGTCCTCGCCGAGTTCCTTGCGGATCGAGTTCATCTGCTGCCGGAGGAACCACTCGCGCTGCTGCTTCTGCGCGCCCTCCTCGACGTCGTCGCGGATCCGGCGCCGCACCTGCAGCTCGGCGAGCCGCTCCCGCTGGAGCTCGAGCGCAAGCTCGAGCCGCTCGACGACGTCGACGCTCTCCAGCAACTCGACGCGCTGGGCGAAGCTGATGTCGGGGGCGTACGCGCACGTGTCGGCAAGCGCGCCAGCTTTGCTGATCGCGCGCAGGAACTCGCGCACGCGGTCATCTGCGCCGCGCAGATCGAGGATCTCCTCCACGACGGCGCGGTACTCCCGCTCGAGCGCGCGCGTCTGCACGGGAGGCGGGTTCTCGTCGGGCCGCTCCTCGACCTCTGCGCGGAGCCGGCCGAGCGCGTCGGTATGGGCGGCGCCGATGACTCCGCGGTGCAGGCCTTCGAGGCTGACGGCCCGCATGCCGCCGCGCATGCGGACGCGGTCGGTGACCTCGGCGACGGTGCCGACCGCGGCGTACTCGCTCTCGTGACGCGGCACGAGCACGACGCGCTCCTCGTCGCCGACGTCGACGGTGAGGGTCACGTTCATGCCGGGGAAGACGACGGTGTCCTCGAGCGGAACCAGCAACAGATCGGTCAAGGCTTACTCACACTCCAAGCTGTAGTAGGTATCCAGATTGTACCTACTCGCTCTCGCCTTCGAGCCCGGCCGCCTCGAGAGCCGCCTCGAGGTGCGGGTGCTCCTCGACGCGCGCGACCCGGCCGTCCCGTACGTGCACGACGCCCGCCCAGCGGCCGAGGAGATACGAGCGACGGCTCTGCAGCGGACGCTCGTCGGTGGGGTCGACCTCGATGCGCGAGAACCGCATGCTTACGACGGCGCGGTCGCCGAGGCCGATCGCCCGATCGACGACGACGTGGTAGTCCTCCTCCACGCGCTCGGCGAGCACCTCGAGCACGCGGTCGCGGCTGACGACGATCGCCTCTTCCCCCTCGGCGGGCACCCACTCGACGTCCGGATCGAGCATCGACGCGAGCGCCTCGAGGTCGCCGTCGACGAAGGCGTGGTAGCCGCGCAGAAGGAGCTCGGCGCTCTCGTGGCTTTCGTGGCTCATGCCGCCGAGTCTATGGAGCCGAGGGGGCTCGAACCCCTGACCTTCTGGCTGCCAGCCAGACGCTCTCCCAGCTGAGCTACGGCCCCTCTTTCGCAGCCCAGTCTAGCCGCGAATTCGCGCGAGGCCGGTCCACATCCGTGACAATGCAGCATGTTCGAGATCGGCGGGAGCCTGCGCGAGGCGCGCGTCAAGCGCAACCTCACGCCCGCCGACGTCCAAAAGGCAATCCGGATTCGCGACCGGTACCTCCAGGCGCTCGAGGAGGAGCGCTGGGAGGTTCTGCCGGGCGATGCGTACGTGAAGGGGTTCCTGCGCACGTACGCCGACTACCTCGGCCTCGACGGGAACCTCTACGTCGACGAGTACAACAACCGCTTCGCGCGACCCGAGGAGCCGCTGCTCGTGCCGGAGCGATTCGCGCGGCCGGGCATTCGCTTCGGCACCGGCGGGCTGATGCGACCGCTGCTCGCGGTGGCCGCGATCGTCGCCGTCGTGGCCGCGGTCGCCGCGTGGCGGCTCAGCGGCTCCTCGGGCACGCACCAGGGAGCTCCGACGACCGGTACGACGACGCATCGGACGACCACGGGCTCGCACACGGCGAAGAAGAAGCACCACAAGAGGAAGCCGCCGGCGACTGCGCTTCCGACCCGCGCCGTCCTCGTCGCGTCGCGCGGTGACTGTTGGCTCTGGGTGCGCGCGGGCAGCGCGAGCGGGCCGACCCTCTACGAGGCCACGCTCCTGCAGGGCAAGACGCTGCCGATCAATCTGAAGAACGGCCCGGTCTGGATCGACGTCGGCGACCCGCCCAATCTCGACGTGCGGATGGGCGGCAAGCTCGTGCCCGGTCTCCCGAGGCAGACCGGCAACGTCCTGCTCACCCGAAGCGGGCTGAAGCCCGCCTAGTGACGTAACCGGCAACGTTCGCCGGGCTCCCGGCCCGCGATCACACGGCGCGCTGCGGCGTCCTCAGTCGCGCCCATAGCTTTGGCTATGAGCGCTCCCTGCGTCCTTGCATCGCTTGGTGCTCGCGACCCGGGAACCGGGCAACGTCACCGGCCACATCACTAGACCGCGGCAGCGTCGACGTCGACGGCGGGCACGTCGCTCCACAGCTCCTCGAGTCGGTAGAAGCCGCGCGCATCGGGCGTGAAGACGTGGAGGACGACGTCCAGGTAGTCCGCGACGATCCAGGCGCCCTCGCGCGTCCCGTCGACGTTCTGCGGCAGCAGCCGCTGCTCCTGCTTCAGCCGAGCGTGCACCTCGTCCCAGATCGCAGCGGTCTGTCGCGCGTTGCGCCCCGTCGCGATCACGAAGTAGTCCGTGAACGTGCATTCCGGCCGCATGTCGAGGATCACGACGTCCTCTGCCAGCTTCTCGCGGGCGAGAGCGGCAATACGGCGGGCCTGTTCGAGTGAGGTCAGTGTCTGCTCGTGTCCTCGGATCGCTGCCTCCCAGTGTATCCCCGACTCACGGACGGTAAAGCCCGCGCTCCTCGATCAACCGCAGCACCGCGGCCGGAACCAGCCCGTCAAGGGGCTCGCCGGCGGCCGCACGGGCCCGGACGTCCGTCGAGGCGCCCGGATTCGGCTCGATCTCGAAGAAGACGACCCGCTCGGGCCGAGCGACCTTCTCGAGCACGCCGTCCAGGTGCTGGCGGGGGAAGCCGGGGCGTGTGGCGACCGCGATCCGAGCGCGCTCGAGCACCTCGCCCGGCTCGCTCCACTCGAGGAGGCCACGGAACTGGTCCGCCCCGATCACGAAGACAGGGTCGTCGAAGGACTCGGCGCGAAGGAGCTCGACCGTGCGTGGGTGCGGGTCGAGGCGGACGTCGTCGGCGGGAAAGGCCGCACGAGCGAGCACGAGACGGTCCGCGGCCGAGGCGTGGACCGACCGATGCGCCGGCCGCTCGCCGACGAGGACGACCAGCCGTTCGACGCCGAAGCGCTTCCTCGCGGCGTCGGCCACCGCGACGTGGCCGAGATGCGGCGGGTCGAAGGCTCCGCCGTAGAGCACTACTCCCACTCGAGCTGCTCCTCGCCGACCTCGACCGCGTCGCCGGCCCGGGCTCCCGCGGCGCGGAGGATCAGCTCGAGCTCGGCTTCCGCCGGCGGCGTGCCCGTGACGCGGAAGCCACGCTCCGTGCGGTAGACCCGAAACGCCCGCCGTGCCGGCTTGGGACGATAGACGAGGAAGTCGACGATCTCGTCTGCCTCCTCGGTCGGGGCCTCCTCCAAGTCCTGCGAGACGAGCTCGAACAGCGCGTTGCGCAACTGGTCGACGCCCGCGCCCGTAGCGGCCGAGACGCGGAGCACGCGGACGATCCGGTCGTTCTCGACGCCGAACGCGGGCGGCTCGGGACGCAGGTCGATCTTGTTGAGGACGACGACCTGCGTCCGCTCGTCGAGTCCGGCCCCGTAGGCCGCAAGCTCGGCGTCGATCGTGCTCCAGCGCTCGTCGGCATCGCCCTCGGCCGAGTCGATGACGTGCACGAGCACCCGGGCCCGCTCCAGGTGGGCGAGGAACTCGTGGCCGAGGCCCACGCCCTCGCTCGCCCCCTCGATCAGGCCGGGAACGTCCGCGACCACGAGCTGGCGGCCGTCCGCCGCCTCGACCGTGCCGAGCACCGGGGAGAGCGTGGTGAACGGGTACTCGGCGACCTTCGGCCGCGCATTCGAGATCCGCGTGAGCAGTGAGGACTTGCCGGCGTTCGGCAGGCCTACGAGGGCCGCGTCGGCGAGGAGCTTGAGGCGAAGCTCGATCTCCCGCTCCTCGCCGGGCAGGCCGACCTCCGCGAACCGGGGTGTCTGCCGCCTCGGGCCGGCGAAGTGCTTGTTCCCGCGACCGCCGCTGCCGCCCTGCGCGACGACGACGCGCGCGCCCGGATGGGCCAGGTCGGCGACGAGCTCGTCACCTTCGAACACCTGCGTCCCCACGGGAACGCTGAGCAGCGCGTCGTCTCCGCGTGCACCGTTCGAAAGGCGGCCCCCGCCTCCGCTGCCGCGTCCGGCGCGAACCTTCTGGTTCGGCCGGAAGCCGGAGAGATCGCGCCGCCGCGGATCGGCGACGAGCACGACGTCGCCGCCGTGGCCGCCGTCGCCCCCGTCCGGACCGCCTCGCGGCACGTACTTCTCGCGCCGGAAGTGGATCGAGCCGTCGCCGCCGCGGCCCGCGACGGCGGTCAGCCGCGCGCGGTCATGAAACATGGAGCTACTCGGCGTCGACGACCGACACGAAGCGACGCTCGCCGCTCGTCCGGAAGGCGACCTTGCCGTCGCGCATGGCGAAGATCGTGTCGTCCTTGCCGATCCCGGCTCCCGGGCCGGGGCGGAAGCGGGTACCGCGCTGCCGGACGAGGATCATCCCCGACGTCACGTCCTGGCCAGCGAAGAGCTTCACGCCGAGCATCTTCGGATTGGAGTCGCGGCCGTTCCGCGACGAGCCGAGTCCCTTCTTGTGAGCCATTACTTCTCCTCCAGTGCGCTCTCGAGCGCGGCGAGCGCGCCCTTGCGGGCCTTGCCCGAGCGCTCGTGCTCGAGCGCGGCCTCGATCTGCTCGCGGCTCCAGCCGCCCGCCGCCTCCGAGAGCTGAGCGATCGTCATCGACGCATAGCCTTCGGGTAGCGCCGTCTCGGTTTTCGCCTCGGACGCAGCAGCGGATTGCTTCGGTGCCGCGGTCGCCTTCTGCGCCGCACGCTTCGCGGCGCCGATCGACTCGATCTCGATCCGCGTCAGGCGGCTGCGATGGCCGGTGTGCTTCTTGTAGCCCGTGCGGCGGCGGTACTTGCCGATGCGGATCTTCTGGCCGAGCTCGTGCCCCACGACGCGTGCCGTGACGGTCGCGGACGGCGCGAGGTCCGGTGTGCCGTCGCCGCCGACGAGCAGAACGCGCGGCTCGACGGTCGCGCCTTCGTCCACATGCAGGCGGTCGACGAGCAGCCGCTCGCCCTCGCGGACGCGGTACTGCTTGCCGCCGAGACTGATGATCGCGTACGAGCTCATGGCGTGGAAACGCGGGCGTTTGCGCCCGCGAGTCGGCAGTGTAGCTAACCCTTGGACTCGATCTCGTCGACCCATTCGGACATCGGGACGTAGTCGAAGTCGCCGTTGCTCGACGGCTCCTCGGCCTCCGGAGCCTCTTCGGGCTCGTCCTCGATTGCGGCCACCGCCTCGGTCCCATCCTCGGCGCCGTTCTGGGATGCGGTCGCCGGCTTCTTGCGCCGCCGGCCGCCGCGGGAGCCGCGCCGTGTCTTCTTCTTGGGCTTCGGCGCCTCCTCCGAGCCGTCGGCCGCAGGCTCGGCCTCGTCCGCGGCCACAGCCTCGGCCTCGGCCTGCGGTTCATCCACCGGCTCGACCGTGCCCTCCCGGCCCAGATCCTCGCCGGGGACATGGATCGTCACGGCCCGCGGCGGTTCCGGCGATTCCTCCGAAGCGCCGCCGGCCTCCAGCTCGACAGAGGCTGCAAGCGTCGGCGGCACAGCCGCCGACGCGCGGCCGGGCTCGTCCAGAACCTCTGTTGCCTCAGTCGCCGCCTTTTTCCGCTTGCGGCCGCCGCGCGAGCCGCGCCTGGTCTTCTTCTTTGGCTTGGGCGCCCCCTCGACGTCCGCCGGCCCGTCGGCTACGGCCGGCTCGCCGTCCGCGGCAGGCTCCTCGCCTTCGGCCTCGGGCTCCGGCTCCTCGGTGGCAGCCATCGGCTCTTCCATCTCGGCGGGCTCGAGCTCCTCCCCCACGGCCGCAGCACCCTTCCGTGCCGGCGGCTTGCGGGTCGGCTTCTCGGCCTCGCCTTCCGCCGTCAGCGGCTCGGGCGCCGGCTTTACCTTCCGGATCGCCACCGCGTAGGCGCGCCCGTCGAGCACACGCTCGACACGCACCTTGAGGCGCTTGCCGACGAGGGACGCGGCGTCGGCCACGACCACGTCGAGTCCGTCGAGCTTGCCGACGGCTGCCGCCCCGTCGTAGCGGTCGACCTCGACGAGCTGCAGCATGATCTCGGCGTCCTCCGCGACCGGCGCAGGAGGAGCCAGGTCGGCGAGCTTCCCCTCGCTGAGGACGACGAAGTGATCGAGGTGCGTTTCGGGCTTGCCGTCGAGGAAGAACCGCTTCTTCGTCAGCGCCTCGAGCTCGAGCAGCCGCCTCGCGCCAGGGCCGACGAGCGCGCTCGCGATCGGATCGGCGAGCTCGACGCGGAAGGCCTGCGAGCGGGAGCCGGCTGCGAGTGCGCGCAGCCGCCGCTCGACGTCGATCGCGGCCGACGCCTCGGAGTAGACGATCCCGTCGCCTCCGCAGGTCGGGCACTTGCGGGTCATCACCTCGCGCGGCCCGTCGGTCACGTTCTGGCGCGTCATCTCCACGAGGCCGAGCGGAGAGATCTCGACGACGTACGTCTTCGTCCGGTCCCGCTCGAGCTCCGACCGCAGGGCCTCCTCGACCGTCGCGCGGTTCTTCGGATTGGCCATGTCGATGAAGTCGATGACGATGATCCCGCCGATGTCGCGCAGCCGCAGCTGGCGGACGACCTCCTTCACCGCCTCGAGGTTGTTCTTCGTGATCGTGTCCTCGAGCCGGCCGCCCGCGTTCTTGCCGCGGCCGCCGACAAATCGGCCGGTGTTGACGTCGATGACGGTGAACGCCTCGGCGTAGTCGAAGATCAGGTAGCCGCCGGACGGAAGGTCGACGCGACGGCTGATCGTCGACTTGATCTCCTGCTCGACGCCGAACGCCTCCATCAGCGGCGCCTTCTCCTTGTAGCGGACGACTCTCTCGGCCATGTGCGGCGAGGTCTTCTTCAGGTAGCCGACGACGCGCCTGTACGTGCGCTCGTCGTCGACGTACGCCTTCTCGAAGTCGCCGGTGAAGAGGTCGCGGACGACGCGGAGTGGCAACTCGGCCTCTTGGTAGAGGAGCTCCGGCGCCTTCGCGCTCTTCGCCTTCGCCTGGATCGAGCGCCAGAGCCGCTGCAGGAAGACGAGGTCGCGCTCGATGTCCTCCTCCGACGCGCCCTCGGCGGCAGTGCGGACGATGACGCCGCCCTCCTTCACGTCGAGCCGCTTGAGGATGTCCTTCAGGCGGTTGCGCTCGTCGTCGTCGAGCCGACGCGAGACGCCGAGCCCCTCTCCCTGCGGGACGAGCACGACGAAGCGGCCGGGCAGCGAGATCTGCGTGGTCAGCCGCGCGCCCTTCGTCTTCATCGGGTCCTTGACGGCCTGGACGAGGATGGTCTGCCCGCGCGAGACGAGGTCCTGGATCTTGCGTCCGTGGCCCTTCTCGAGCTCCGGGCGGACGATCTCGTCGACGTAGAGGAAGCCGTTCTTCTCGAGGCCAATCTCGACGAAGGCCGCCTCCATCCCCGGCAGGACGTTGTCGACGCGGCCGAGGTAGATGTTGCCCGCGATCGAGCGGCGCTCCGGCCGCTCGAGATACACCTCGGCGACGCGCTCGTCCTCGAGGATCGCGACGCGGCGCTCGCCGACGTCGACCGAGACGAGCAGCTCGCGCTTGGCTGCCGGGAGCGGCGCGCGGCGCTGTGGCTCGCGCCGGCGGCGGGTCGACTGGTCGCGGCGCCGCTCCTGCCGCTGGGAGAGCTCGCGGCGCTGCGGCTGCTTCGGCTCGTCCTTCTCCTTCCGCTCGGGCGCCTTCGCGCCGGCGGCGGAGCCGGGCTTCTTCCGCCCGCGCCCGCCGCGGCTGCCGCGGCGACGCTTGGGCTTCGTGGGGTCGGTCGGTTCGGATTCGGCCGCAGCGGCGGCCGAACCGGTCAGCTCAGGCTCGGGCTTGGCCTCGAGCTCGGGTACGTCAGGGGAACTCTCGGAAGATTTCTTCTTCCGGATACGGAACCAGGGCAAGAAAAAGCTCCTTCGTGGGAGCGCGCGCCGGCAGCCCCGTCCGGGGTGCGCGCGCGCTCGTTGTCAATGAAAAGGCTTGGCATGGCCTCGTGAGCAGGGTAGCAACCGCCCCGGCGGAGTCCGTCCGAGGCCGGTCCTACGATCCTGGCCATGACGACCGGGAGGTGAACGGTGGCGGCGAAACGCGAGGCCGAAGAGCTCCTGCTGATCGAGGAGGCTGATGCGTGGTTCGAGTACCTCGAGGCGACTCGGTGCCAGTCGGAGAGCCGCTACCGGGAGATCGAGCCCTGGGCGTGGGCCCGCCTGTCGCAACGCCTGCGCGCCATCAGGGCGCGTCGCGCGCGGCTGCGCCCCGCGGCCGCGTAGCTCGCGAAGCTGACGCTTCGCTCGCTGGGTAGCGGAACTCCGCGCGGGCGAGAGCGCGGTCTCGCCCGCGCTCCGTGCTGTTCTGTCTTGGATCTGTGGGGCGGGAGGGGTGTGTTGTGCGCTCGCGCGCGGCGGAGGCCGGCGCGAGCGCGGTCCGGCCTCCGGCTAAGCTCGCTCCGCTCCGCTTAGCCTCCGGCCTTTGGTCCGAGTGTGGTTCGAGACGTTTCGAACCCTCGTGCGGTCCAGGCGGCGGCGTTACGCCGCCCCGGAACCACGGCTCGACCCCTTGCAGCCTGCCAACGTGCTTTCAGCACGGAGCCGGCCGGAGACCGCGCTCTCCGGACGGCGGAGTTCCTTAGCCCCGGGCGAAAAGCGCAGCTTTTCGCCCGAAACGCTGGCATGCCGCCTCGCCCATGGCGCGCGTTCCCCCGTAGGCCACGGCCCCTTTCAGCGCCCAACCGGCGACGGGGATCAAGTCGAGGAGCTCGCGTGCGAGCGCGCGCAACCCGAAGCCGGTGCCGAGCGTCGCCCCGAGCTCTGCCAGCCGCTCGCGCCCCCCGTCCAGCCCGTAGACCTGTGCGAGCCGGAGCACGAGCCGCGGCTCGTTGAGCAGCAGGACCGGCAGGTCCGCGCCGGGGATCCAGATCGCGGCCGCGAGCACCCCGTTCTTCCGCGCCGCGGACATGACGAGCCACTCGCAAACGGCGTCGCGAAGCAGCGGGACGCGCGCGGCAAGCGGTGCGCCGTCCTCGCCGAGCCGCGCCGCGATCGCGCGCGCGATCCGCTCCAACGGAAAGTCCAGGCCCGCGGCGACGGGCACGAAGTCCGTGGCGAGGACATACGGCGCGGCGTCGTCGGCGAACCCGAGCGTGACGGCGATCACAGGCACACGCGCCCGGCGCGCCCGCTGCAGTATCGCGACGTCCCCCTCGCTCGAGGCTCCGAGGAGGACGTGGACGTAGACGTCAACGCCCTCGGGGCCGCCGAGACGCACGGCTTCCCGGTCGGCGCCGCCCCTGAGGAACTGCTGGCGCAGCTCGGCTGCATACTCGCTCGCTCCGCCGACCGCGAGCACATGCTCGCCGCGTCCGGACGACTCGATCTCCTTCAGGAGCTTGCGGACCGCCCCGGCCGGGACCGGAAGCCTCATCAGCGTCGCCGCGAGTAGCGCGACACGCGACCGCGGGCGTGGATCGCGAGCAGGACGCCCATCGCCGCGAGGTTCGCGATGAGCGACGAGCCGCCCACGCTGACGAACGGCAGCGGGATGCCGGTGATCGGCGCGATCCCCATGGTCATCCCCACGTTGACGAAGATCTGGAAGAGGAGTGAGACGACGATGCCGCCGGCGACCACGGCGGAGAACAGGTCGCGCGCGACGGTGACGACGCGCAGGCCGCGCCAGAGCACGAAGAGGTAGAGCCCGAGCAGGAGCGCCGCTCCGACGAAGCCTCGCTGCTCCGCGAAGCCCGCGAAGACGAAGTCGGTTCCGCTCTCCGGCAGGAAGCCGAGGTTCACCTGCGTCGAGCCGTTCGGGCCACGGCCGCGGATCTGCCCGGAGCCGACGGTCGTGATCGACTGGTCGAGGTTGTAGCCCGCAGCAGCCGGACACTTCGAGGGATGCGTGAAGCAGGTGAGGCGCTGCTGCTGGTAGCTCTTGAGCACGTTGACTCCGGCGGCCGGACCGGCCCAGAGGACGCCGACCGCGATCAGCACGACGATGCCGCCAAGCGTGACCAGGTGGCGCCAGGGCATCCCGGCGACGAAAAGCATCGCGCCGAGCGCCGCGAGATAGGCGAGCGCGGTGCCGAGGTCGGGCTGGGCGAAGACGAGCACCACGGGCACGAGGCCGAGGCCCACGACCCGGAGGGTCGTCGCCCAGGCGGACACGACCCGCTCGCGCTCGGCCAGCATCCCGGCGAGCGCGAGAACGAACAGGAGCTTCCCGAACTCCGACGGCTGGAAGGTGAAGAAGCCGAGGCTGATCCAGCGGGTCGAGCCGCGAGCTGCATGGCCGATCAGAAGGACGCCGGCGATGACCACGGCGGTGCCGACGAAGATCGGGCGCCAGTAGCGCCGATAGAGATCCGGATCGACCAGCGCGGCGGCCACCAGCAGGACGCCTCCGACGGCCGCGTAGAGGATCTGGCGGTGCAGGTAGTAGGTCGGGTCGTTCGCGACCGCGAACTTCGTGACGCCCGCTACGCCCCAGAGACCGACGAGCACGAGCCCCGCCACGCCTCCGAGCAGCAGCCAGTCGAGCGAGCGGACGATGCTGAGGAGGCCTGGCGCCTCGCGCTCGCGCAGCCCGGCTCGTTGTGATCCCGCGTACTCGAGCATCAGTCGGAGTGGATGTATCCCGTTTGCGTCGACTGCACGTGGAAGAACTTGGCGAAGACCTGCTCGGCGGCCGGCGCCGCGGCGGTCCCGCCATGGCCGCCGTTCTCGATCACGGCGCACACGACGAGCTCCGGCGGGGTCTTCGGATCGTTCGCGGGACCATAGCCGCACCACCACGCCTGGTCCTGCTCACCGGTGTACCCCGGCAGCGTGACGATCTTCTGGGCGGTTCCTGTCTTGCCGGCGATTGGATACGGGAAGCTCCCGAAGACGCCGTACGACGTGCCGAACGGATCGTGCGTCGCTTCGAAGAGGCCCTGCTGGACGGGCTTGAGATTCGACGGGTCGAGGCTGGCGACCGGCCGTGGCGCCGCCGGGGCGCTGGTGGGGACGATCGTGTGGTTCGGGTTCTCGACATCCTGGAGGACGTGCGGGGTGACGAGCTTGCCGCCGTTCGCGATCGCGGCGTAGAAGCGCGTCATCTGGAGCGGCGTCACGAGCAGGTCGCCCTGGCCGATCGCGAGCTGGATCGAGTCGCCCGGCTTCCAGAGGCGGTCGACCCGCCAGCAGCAGGAGTCGCTCGCGCGAGTGAACCTCTGGTGCTTGTACGCGATCGTCGGCAGCGTCCCGGGCACCTCGTCGCCGAGATCGGTGCTGCTCGCCTGCCCGAAGCCGAACGCGCGCGCCCAGCGCTGGATGGGCTGGCCGCGCTTCGTAGGCAGCAGGAAGAACTTGTTGCCGAGGGCGTAGAAGTACGTGTCGCACGACTCGGCGAGGGCCGTAGGCAGGTCCATCCCCTCGTAGACGTTCGGGTCCCAGTTGTGCCAGACGTGGTGCGAGCGGTCCTCCGGCGCCTTGTACGTGCCCGTGCACGGATAGAAGGCGTACGGCTTGATCAGATGCTCCTGGAGCGCCGCGATCGCGGTGAGCGGCTTGAACGTCGACCCCGGCGGATACGTGGCGTCGACCGTGCGGTCGAGCGACGGGTAGTTCCGGTCGAGCCCTGTGCCCCGCGTCAGCCCCTGGGTCGCCAGCTCGCGTTGGGTCACGTGGCCCGAAAACACCGAGGGGTCGTAGCTGGGCGACGACGCGAGCGCGAGGATCGAGCCGTCCCTGGGGTTCATGGCGACGATCGCACCGCCGTCCGCCGCCCACCGGCCGTTGTCGTGGGCGAGCTGGATCCCGTCCTGGAGCGCGTTCTGGGCGGCGAGCTGGAGGCCGGTGTCCAGCGTCAGGCGCACGGTCTGTCCGGATTGCGGCTGCGTCGTCAGCGTCCGCGCGCCGAGGGGGCGTCCGAGGGAGTCGACGCGGAGGCGCGCCGCGCCCGGGACCCCGAACAGGTACCTGTCGAACCTCGCCTCGACTCCGGACTGCCCGACCGCGTCGCCGGGCTCGTAGCCCCCCTTCCCGAGCGTCTGCAGCTGCGGCCGGGAGATCTGCGCGACGTAGCCGAGCAGCTGCGTCGCCAGCGACCCGTGCGGGTAGCGGCGGACGTAGCTGCGCGCGAGCGTCAGGCCGGGGAAATCGCCCGCCCTTTCCTGGAGATACGTCAGCATCGGGGCGGGCGTCTCGCGACGGACGACGATCGGGTCCAGCATGTCGCCGGCTCTCCGGCGCTCGAGGATCATGTTTGTCACCTGCCGGACCGGGGTGCGCGTGATGCGCGCGACGGCGCGGATCTCGGCGACTCGTCGGGCGTAGGACTTCGGGAGGTTCGACGGCCAGAGGTCGACCGAGGTGACCGGCTCGTTCGTGACGAGGACGTTGCCGTTGCGGTCGACGATCGGTCCGCGCGGGGCCGCGACTCGCACGGTGCGGAGCTGGTTGGCCTGAGCCCGCGCGGCGTAGTGGGTGCCGGCGAGCACCTGCAGCGCCCACAGCCGCAGGAGGAGGGCCGCGAAGCCGATCACGACGAGGGCGCTGAGAAGCGCGACCCGCCGCGTCAGCTTCGGCGTGGCCCTGTACGGCTCGACCGGGGCCCGCCCGGCGCCGGGCTCCTCCAGGCGCTCCTCGGCGCGACCACGCCGCGCCGGGGGCAGGGCGGGGTGCCGGGTCGTGGTGCTAGCCAAGCAGCTGCACCTCCGCCGTCAGCTCGTCGCGGCTGACCGTACGCAGAAGCCGCCGCGTGAGCGCGTAGATCGGAGCGGTGAGAAGCAGGTTGAGGACGATCGCCGGAACGAGGCTGCGCACGACAGCACCGGCGGGAGCGCTCTCGCCGAGCACGAAATGGACGACGAGCAGACCGAGCTCGTAGAGGACGGTCACGACCGCGACCGAGAGAAACGGCGCGTGCGCGCGTTCGCGGCCGGTCGTCTCCCCGTAGCGCCCGATCCAGTAGCCCGCGAGCGTCAGCACGAGCGAGGTGAGGCCGAGCGTGCCGAGGGTCGCGGTGTCGACGACCAGGCCGGCGCAGAAGCCGCCGACCGCGCCGGCCACACTGCCGCGCAGCAGCGCGAGGGCGACGAGTGAGACGAGCAGGAGGTCGGGGACGGCGCCGAAGACGTGGATCCCCGAGAAGATCGAGACCTGGGCAACCGCCGCCACGAAGAGCAGGGCGCCGGCCTTGACGCCGTCCGCGAAGGTCATCGGCGGTGCTTCGTCGGGACGAGCACCGCGACCGCGTCGAGCGAGCCGAGATTCGCGTAGGGCTGCACCTGCACCTGGAGGAAGGTCGCCGTGTCGGTCGCGCCGACTGACGACACCCGGCCGATCGGGATGCCGTACGGGTAGATGTCCGGGTAGCGCGCGTTGTGCGTTCCGTCCGTGACGATCTCGTCGCCCTCCTCGACCTGGAGCTGCTTCCGGACCTCGTTGAGGACGAGGGTGCCACCCGCTCCCGGCTGCGGCTGCACGCCTCCCCGCACCTGGTGCCGGAGGTCGCGGCCCTCGACGAAGCTGTCCGGGTCGGTGAGCAACGTCACCTTCGCCGTGTCAGGGAAGACGTTCGAGACGTGCCCCACGAGGCCGTCGCCGCTCACGACCGGATCGTTGACGCGGACGCCGGACGCCGAGCCCGCGGCGATCGTCAGCGTGTGCGTGAACGGGCCTCCCGGGGTGGAGATGACCGCGGCGTTGACGGCGCGGTAGTCGTTCGGGAAGACCCGGCCTTGCTCGTAGTGGAGGAGGTCCTCGAGCGCGGGATACTTGGCCAGCTTCGCCGCGGCGACGAGCGCCGACCTCCGCAACTCCTCGTTCTGCTTCTTCAGGCGCGCGTTCTCGGACTTTGCGTTCGCGAGGCTGTCGAGGTAGTCGTAGGCGTCGCGGAACGGCTGCGCGACCCGGGTCGCCGCAGTCTGGAACGGGCGCAACGCGGTAGAGCCCGCACCCTGCACGTCGTGCAGCGCTCCCGCAGTCGGCGAGCGGAAGGAGATCGTGACGAGCGTGAGCGCCACGAGGACCAGGGCGACGACGACCGCTCGGCGGATGAGCGCGCTGCGAGCCTTGGAGGGGTACGGGGTCGGCTTCGAGCGCTGAACCGAGGAGGCGAGCACCGCCGCGCGCGCGCTGCGACTGGGTGGAGCCACCGGGACAGGTTACCGCGACCGCCCGTCGGCCGAGCCAACCGCGAGGGCCGCGGTCGTCTCGACGACGGTCGGGCGGAAGCCGATCGACGCGTTGAGCCCGAGCATCGCCGCGTTGTCCTCCGCGTTGGAGGTTGAGACGACCTCGACCTCGGGGTGGTCGGCGCGCAGGCGTCGTAGCGACTCGACCTTCACCGCCCGCGCCAGTCCCCTACGGCGCTGCGCGGCTACCGTGCCCGTGTCGTCGGTGAAGCCGAGCGTGGAGCCGTTCGAGACGCGGAGGTCGGTGAAGGCGCCGATCTCGCCGGCCGCGTCGATCGCGACGGTCACGCGCATCTCCCGCTCCCGCCGCGCGCACGACTCCTCCGAGGCGCGCACCTGCTCGACCGTCGAGGTGGGGTAGTCCATCCCCTCGGGATCGGGCGCGTCGTCCATCGCCGCGCGGGCCTGAACGTACGCCTCGAGGTGCTCGTCCGGAACGCGGGCGAGCCAGGTCAGAAGCCGGAATCCGTCCGGAAGCTGCGGCTCCGGCAGCTCCGCCGCGTGGAGATCGAGCAGGGAGCGCACGATGCGCTGCCCGTCCACGGCGCCGAGCCGGGCCGCGAATGCGGCTCCCGCCGGCGCCGCGTGGTGACCGTACAACACCTCCACGCCGAGCTCGCGACAGCGCGCGACGACCGCGTCGAGTAGGGCTGTGCCGATGCGGCGCCGCCGCCGGGCCGGCTCCACGAGCAGACGGACGAACGCGGCCGTGGGACCGTGAACGAAGAGCGAGGCACCGCCGCCGTCCGCGAGCCAGTGGCAGCTCGTGTGCGTCTCGGGCTGGTGCCGATGGAACGCGATCACCTCGTCGCGGCCGCGCGGCGGCTCGCCGGGCGTCACCTCGTCGTGACAGGCGAGCTCGAGCGCGTGGAAGCGCGCGAGGACTTCGTCCGGCGCGGTGCGCGCGTCCACTTCCTCGATAACCACGGGACGCCGGGAGCTAGTAGCGGCGGCCGTTGCGGCTGCGAGCCTTGTTGCTCCGGTGGATCGCCTCGAACTCCTCGAGGCTCCGGCCGGAGCCGACGGCGACGCACGTGAGCGGACTCTCGGCGAGGTGGACCGGCATCTGCGTCTCGTGGCGGAGCCGCTCGTCGAGCCCGGTGAGGAGCGACCCGCCGCCGGCGAGCACGATGCCGCGGTCCATGATGTCCGCGGCGAGCTCGGGCGGCGTCTTGTCGAGCGTCGACTTGATCGCCTCGATGATCTGCGTGACCGGCTCGTCGAGCGCGCGGCGGACCTCTTCCGAGGTGAGAATCACCGTCTTCGGCAGCCCGGTGAGCATGTCGCGGCCGCGCACCTCGGCCTGCAGCTCCTCCTTCAGGTCCCACGCGGAGCCGATCTCGAGCTTGATCTCCTCCGCCGTCTGCTGTCCGATGAGGAGCTTGTAGTCGCGCTTGATGTGGTTGATGATCGCCTCGTCCATCTCGTCCCCGCCGACGCGCAGCGACTGCGAGACAACAATGCCGCCGAGCGAGATAACCGCTACCTCGGTCGTGCCGCCGCCGATGTCGACGATCATGTTCCCGGTCGGCTCGGCGACGGGGAGTCCCGCGCCGATCGCGGCGGCCATCGGCTCCTCGATCAGGTAGGCCTGGCGCGCGCCGGCCGACAGCGTCGCCTCCTCCACGGCCCGCTTCTCGACGCCGGTCACGCCGGAGGGGACGCAGACGACGACGCGCGGGTGCGCGAAGCGGTGTTGGTGCACCTTCTGGATGAAGTGGCGCAGCATCTGCTCGGTGACGTCGAAGTCGGCGATCACGCCGTCCTTGAGCGGCCTGATCGCCTGGATCGTCCCGGGAGTCCGGCCGAGCATCCGCTTCGCCTCGACGCCGACCGCGTGCACCTCTCCCGAGCGCTGGTCGATCGCCACCACGGAAGGCTCCGAGAGCACGATGCCGCGTCCGCGCACGTAGACGAGCGTGTTCGCGGTCCCCAGGTCCACCGCCATATCGCGGCCGCCGAAGCCCGTCAATCCAGAGAAGAGGCCCATAGACCGGCGCCACTCTATCTGCAAATCGTCGCGAAGCCTTGACCCCGCCGTGAGGCATTCCCGCCTAGGTTCCACGGCATGAACGTGGTGACCCTGATCGGCAACCTCGCGACCGACGTCGAGCTGCGCGAGGTCGCGCCCGACAAGAAGGTCGCGAGCTTCGTACTGGCGATCGACCGGGCGAGCCGCGACGGCGGCGCCGATTTCGTGACCGTGTCCGCGTGGGACCGGCAGGCCGAGCTGTGCGCCGAGTATCTCGGCAAGGGACGGCGGATCGCCGTGGACGGACGGCTCAAGTCCCGCTCGTGGGAGGAGGAAGGCAAGCGGCGGAGCGCAGTCGAGGTGGTGGCCCGGCGGGTCGAGTTCCTCGGCGGCGGGCCGCGGCGCGACGACATGGACACGGCCGGGGCGGACGTGATCCCGTTCGAGGCGCCCGCCGCAGTCCGTTAGCCGAGGGCGGCTACGAAGTCGCGGATCGCGGCGAGGCACGCATCCGGCCGCTCTCCGATCAGGAGATGGCCGCAGCCGGCAATTGCGCGGAGCGGTGCGCGCAGGCGGCGGGCGTACTCCATCCCGTCGTCGAGCCGCACCCAGTTGTCGCTTGCTCCCCAGAGGCACATGCAGGGGCAGGTGACACGGTCGAGCTTGCCGCGAGGATCCGAGGCGAGAAGGGCGCGGGCCGCCTGGCGCGTGTCGGTGTGGTGTGCGGGCCCGACGAGAAACGCCTCCGCGAGCTCGGGCTCGAGCCCGGCGGGATCAGCCGCGCCCCACCAGCCGAAGGCGACCCGGCGCCCCACGCGCGACCGCGACCAGGCGTGGCGGAACGGTGCGATCAGACGGCCTGGTCTGGCCACACCGAGCACGGTCAGCGTCACGTGAGCAGCGCGCGACGTCGAGCCGATTCCGGCCGCCGCGGCGAGGACGACGCCGCGTACGACGTCCCGACGCAGCACGGCGGCGCGGAGGACGACGACGCCGCCGAGCGAGTGGCCGACCCACACGGCACCGCGGATCCCCTCGGCGTCGGAGATTCCGAGGACGGCGCCCGCCAGCGCGTCGAGGTCGCGACTGTCGCGCAACGGCGAGGATCGACCGTGCCCGGGCAGGTCGGGGACGAGCACGCGATGTCGGCCGGCGAGCGGCGGCCCGAGCGCACGCCAGTTCTCGATCGTGCCGCCGAGCCCGTGCACGAGGACGACTGGCGGCTCTGGCCCGTCGGGCGGGCCGCCGACCGCGTAACGAAGCCGCGTGCCGTGCCAGTTCAGCTCGCGTTCCTCGAATCCCTCCAAGTGGTGTTTGCTGTCCGTCACCCGAGAGGCATATTCTTTGCGTGATGGATGTCTCTGCGAGGCGGGCCGAGTGAGGCCCGGAATGACGACAAACGAGGGTGCGACCTAGCCCGCCAGCGCGTTGCGCGCGGCGGGTTTTTTCGTTCCAGGGAAGGAGCCCAACCGATGGCGAATCACCTCACGCCCGAAGAACTGTCGAAGGAGCTGGGTCTCGACCGGCAGGAGGTGATCCGGGTGTGCGTCGAAGAGGGAGTGCCGATCTACCAGGGAAAGATCGACAAGTACCTCTTCCAGGCGCAGCTGCAGGCACTCTCCGCGCAGCAGCCCGCAGCGTAGGTCTTAGATCGCAGGCGTCAGGCGGACTTCTTCGCCGGCGTCTTTCGCGAACGGGAACCGGAGCCGGCCTTCGTGCCGGCTTTCCCGTCTTTGGAGCCGGCCGCCGAGCGGCGGCTCTGGGCGTCGGCGACGCTCTGGCGCAGCGCCTCCATCAGGTCGATCACGGGCGCCTCGGCGACGGGCTCCGGTGCGACGATCTCCTGGCCGGCGAGCTTCGCCTCGAGCATCTGCGCGAGGTCGCGGCGATAGTCGTTCTCGAAGTCCTCGGGTGTCCATTCACCGGCGAGGCTCGAGATCACCTGCTCGGCGAGCTTCAGCTCCGCCTCCTGCACGTCGGTCTCCGCGACGGCCTCCTCGATCTCGTCCTTCGCCCGCACGTCCTCGGCGAAGAAGAGCGTCTCGAGCAGCAGCGCGCCGGCCCGGGCGCGGATCAGACAGAGGTTCTCCTTGCCCCAGAGCACGAACTTGCCGACCGCAGCCATCCCCGAGTCCTCCATGGCCCGCAGCAGGAGGACGTACGGTCGCAGCTGCGCCTCGCCGCCCGCGGGCGCGAGATAGTAGGTGCGGTCGAAGTAGACGGGGTCGACGTCCTGGAGCCGGACGAAGCGGAGGATCGCGATCGACTGCGAGCGCTGCAGCGCGACCGCCTCGAGGTCGGCCTCCTCGACGAGGACATACTGGCCCTTCGCGAACTCCCAGCCCTTGACGAGCTCGTCGGGCTCCACGTCGCGCTCGTGCACGGGGCACCAGCGCTTCTGCTTGATCGGCGTGCCGCACTCCCGGTGCAGGGTGCGGAACGAGACGTCCTGCCGCTGGGTCGCGAGCGCGAGCCCGACGGGGATGTTCACGAGTCCGAAGCTGATCGATCCGTTCCAGATTGTCCGCATAGAAGTTCCCAAGTGTAATGAGGGACCGCCCAAATTCTCGATTCTCATCGGCATCCCTGCATACGATTGTCCGTATGGAGCGGCGCACCGCGCCCGAGCTCTGGCGCGACGCCGTTCGCGACGCGCCGGCCGAGCCCGCATATCTCGAGGAGACGGCGGACGGCTGGCGGCCGGTTTCATGGGACGAGGCCGCGGAGCGCGTCGAGGCACTCGCTCACGGGCTGCTCGCGCGTGGTGTGCGTCACGGCGACCGGGTAGCGGTTCTGTCGCGGACGCGGATCGAATGGATCCTGCTCGACTGGGCGGTGATGTCGATTGGCGCGGTCGTCGTCGGGCTCTATCCGACGAGCTCGACGAAGGAGTGCGAATACGTCCTCGGCCACTGCGAGGCGATGCTCGCGTTCACGGAGGACGACGAGCAGACGCGGAAGCTCGTCTCGATCCGAGGGACCCTGCCGACGCTGCGCGAGATCATCCCGTTCGACTGGCTCGAGAAGCTCGAGTCGGACGGGCGGCTCGCGAAGCATCTACGACCGGATCCGGTCGAGGAGGAGGATCTCGCGACGCTGATCTACACCTCCGGCACGACCGGCCCGCCGAAGGGCTGCATGCTCACCCAGCGCAACCTCGTGGCGGCTGCTCTTCGCGTCCGTGAGAGCGTGCATCGACCAGGAGACATCGTCCTTCTCTTCCTGCCCCTCGCCCACAGCTACGGACGCCTCGCGCACCAGGCAGCCACCCACCGCGGCGCGACCGTCGCGACCGTCGCCGACGTGATGCGCGTGCCGGAGGCGCTCGGGACGGTGCGGCCGACGATCCTCCCGGCCGTCCCGCGTGTCTACGAGAAGGTCCACGCGAACGCGCTCGGAGAGATCGAGCGAGCGAGCGGCCTGCGGCGGCGAATCGGACTGTGGGCGCTCGGCGTCGGCGCGCGGACGAGCCGTGCCCGGCGAGAACGCGCCCGGGTGGGGCCCCTCCTCGCCCTGCAGGGGCGGCTCGCCGAGCGCCTCGTCTTCGCCAAGGTGCGCGAGCGGCTGGGTGGGCGTCTGCGGTTGGGAATCTCCGGCGCGGCGCCGTTGTCGACCGAGGTGATGGAGTTCTTCCACGCACTCGGCGTGCCGGTGATCGAGGGCTACGGTCTGACCGAGACGGCCAGCTCCGCGACCGTCAACGAGCCCGAGGACTTCCGGATCGGGAGCGTCGGCCGACCGGTCGAGGGCGCCGAGATCCGGCTCGCCGAGGACGGCGAGATCCTGATCCGGAGCGAGGCGGTCTTCGCCGGCTACTACAAGGAGCCGGAGGCGACGGCGGCGGCGCTGACCGCGGATGGGTGGCTGCGCACGGGGGACGTCGGCGAGATCGACGACGACGGATTTCTCCGGATCACCGACCGGAAGAAGGATCTGATCATCACCGCCGGCGGCAAGAACATCGCCCCGCAGAACCTCGAGAACGCCCTCAAGGCGTCGCGCTTCGTCTCGCAGGCGATCGTGATCGGCGACCGTCGTCCGTACGTGACGGCGTTGCTGACGCTGGAAGAGGCCGAGGTCGGCTCGAGCGGCAGAGATCCGCAGGCGCTCGCACAGCAGCTCGTCGACGACGTGAACCGCGACCGCACGCGCGTCGAGCAGATCAAGCGGTTCGTGATCCTCCCCCGCGACTTCTCCCTCGAGGAGGGCGAGGTGACCCCGACCCTGAAGCTACGCCGCAAAGTGATCCACGAGCACTTCGCGGACGAGATCGAGAAGCTCTACGTCGGCGAGCCGGACTAACCGAGGATGCGCTTCGCGCCGTCGTACTCGGAGGCGTACCAGCCCTCGCTCAGGCTGTCGATGCGGACGACGTCGCCAGTGTGCGGCGCGTGGATGAACTGCCCGTTGCCGACGTAGATCCCGACGTGGCCCAGGCCCGCGAAGAAGACGAGGTCGCCGGGCTGGAGCTCGCCGCGCGGGACGGAGACGGCGTCCCCGTAGCTCCACTGGGCGACGGTGTAGTGCGGCAGCGAGATGCCAACCTGCGCGAACACGTACATGACGAAGCCGGAGCAGTCGAAGCCGCTCGGGCTCGCGCCTCCCCACACGTAAGGGACGCCGAGGTACTGCATCGCGATCCCCACCACGCCGCTGTACCGGGTCGACGGCACCGAGGCCCCGGTGGGATCGCCGACCCCGAAGCTGCCGAGTGGAGCGGACGCCTGCGTCTGGGCCGCGAACCGCGCCTGCCGCGCGGCGGCGAGCTGGCGCGCCTGCTCCTGCGAGATCATCGTCTCGAGCTGCGACCGGACCGATGTGTAGAGGCGCTGCTCGGTGGCGACGTTCGCGTGTATTCGGTCGCGCTCGGCGGCGCGCACCGCGACGAGCCGGTGCTGTCGAACGCGCTGGCGGCGCAGCAGCGTCCGGCGTTGCACGACCTGGTGCCGGAACGAGAGCACCTCGTGGACGAGCGCCGCGTCCTGGTTCGAAACGGAGTTGACGGTCTCAATCCGGGAGATGAGGTCGTCGAGACTGCGGGCCCCGAGAATGACGGCGAGCGACGATTGCTCGTCCTGTGTCGTGTAGATCGCGACGAGCCGCTGGGCGAGCGCACTTTGCGCGCGAGCAAGGTTGCCGCGAGCGACGCCGAGAGCCTGCCGGTTGACGTCGAGCTGGTGCTCGACCTGCCGGAGCTTCTGGCTCGCCGCCTGGTAGCGGCTATTCGCCCGCCCCTCGGCCGCCTCGAGCTGCTGCAGGCGCACGAGCACGGACCGAGCCTGGGCGCGCTTGGCGCCGATCGAGTCAGCGTGCGCGCCGGGCGCGGTGGCCGCGACCAGCCCCGCCAGGACCAGCCCGATCAGCACTGCCGAGACTCCCGCCTGCCGCCTCGGCACGCCCGATGACGTCCTCCCGCCCGTCACAAGGGGCGGACGGTAACAAGTCTGCCGGATGCCCGCAAGCGGAGAACCGTCGCGAAAATGCTGCAATTTGGCACCACGCCCTCGCGAAGGGCTCTCGGCACCCGCCGCACAAAGTCGCCCGGTCGACTACGGTGCCCCGACGTGCTCGGGCGGACCAGACCCCGTACCGCGCGGTTTGCAGCTCTCGCCGCCGCTCTCGCCCTGACCGCCGCGTCGACCGCGCTCGCCGCGCCCGGGAGCTCGAGCCGTACGGAAGGAAAGGTGGCGACGCGGGACACGCGGACGCACCAGGCGCTCCTCGGGCTGTACGCGCTCGACGCACGGCTCCAGGCGTGGCGCAGCCGGGTCGCTTCGCTCGGGGCAAGGGCGGCCGCCCTGCGGCAGCGACGGACCGCTCTCCGGCAGGAGCTCCGCGCCGCCCAGACGTCACTCGAATCCGGACAGCACCGGCTCGCCGTCGACCTGCGCGCCCTCTACGAGCGGGGCAACGTCGACGCGGTCGCGGTCATGCTCGGAGCGGACTCGCTCACCAAGGGGCTCCGGCAGCTCGACGCGCTGTCGAGCATCGCGGATCAGAGCAGGCGGATCGTCGCGGTGACGACGGCGGCGCGTGGGCGACTGCTCCGGTCGCAACACCGCCTCGCCGTCGAGCAAGTCCGGCTCGAACGCTCGCTCGCAGCCGCACGCCAGGCCGAGCGGAGCGTCGAGGCCGCCGCCGCGGCGCGGCTCGCGTACGTGTCCTCGCTGCGCGCCCGGGAACGGATGCCGGCGGAGCGCGTACGGAGCGTCGTGTCAGCAGCGCACGCGGCGCAGCAGAAGACGCAGCAGTTGCAACCGCTGGCACCCCCGCCGGCCGCGAGCGGCCGGCAGCTCGTCGTGAGCGCCACGTGCTACGACCTGCCCGGCAGGACTGCAACGGGCATGCCGGTGGGACACGGCGTCGTCGCGGTCGATCCCTCGGTGATCCCGCTCGGCAGCCGCCTGCACGTTCCCGGCTATGGCGACGGCGTCGCGGCAGACGTCGGCAGCGGCATTCGCGGCCAGGTCATCGACCTGTGGTTCCCCACGTACGCCGACTGCGCAGCCTGGGGCCGCCGCACCGTGACCATCACGATCTACTGAAAGCTTGCGAAGCTGACGCTTCGCTCGCTGGGTTGAGGGAACGGCTCCGCCAAAGCAAGCGCGCAGCTCCTTCGCCTCCTAGACGATGCCGCTCCTCACGGCGTACACGGCCGCCTGGATCCGGTTGTCGATCTGGAGCTTCATCAGGATGTTCGAGATGTGGTTCTTGACGGTCTTGGGGCTGATGTGGAGCTCGGCCGCGATGACGGCGTTGTCCTTGCCGTTCGCGATCAGCTTGAGCACCTCGATCTCACGCTCGGAGAGCTCGGCGCGGATCATCTCCTCGATCTCGGGCTGCGCGCTCGTGGCGCGGATCCGCTGCAGCACCTTCGCTGCGATGTGAGGGGAGATGAGCGCCTCGCCTCTCGCTGCCGCCTGGATTCCCGAGACGAGCTCCTGGATCGAGGCGTCCTTGAGGAGGTATCCGCACGCGCCCGCGAGGATCGCGTCGGTCACGTCGCTGTCCTCGTCCGAGATCGTGAGCATGACCACCCGCGTGAGCGGTGAGACCTCCGCGATGTGGCGCGTCGCCTCGACTCCACCCATCGACGGCATGTTGAGGTCCATGACGACGACGTCGGGTGTGAGCTCGCGAACGTGGGCGACCGCCTCGGCTCCGGTCCCCGCCTCGCCGACGATCGCGAGACCCTGCTCCTCGAGCAGGTTCCGGAGACCCGTGCGGAAGAGATCGTGGTCGTCGACGAGCAGGACGCGGAGCGCCTCCGTCTGCCGTTCCTCGGACGTCACCACGAGCTCCGTCACTCCAACCCCCCTTCCGCCGGCGCCAGTCTAGTCTGCCGGGCGAAGAGCTGCGCTCTTCGCCGGGGGCGGCTCGCGAAGCCTTCGGCTTCGCGAGCCGGGACAAAGGAACTCCGCCGGCCGGAGAGCGCGGTCTCCGGCCGGCTCCGTGCTGAAAGCACACATGGACTGGCGCAGGTTCCAGCCGCTGTTCCGTCGCGGACGAGCAGGCTTTCGCGTGCTCGCCCGCTACTCCGCGGCGGCGTAACGGACCGTTACGCCGCCGCCTGGACCGCACACGGGTTCGAAACGTCTCGAACCACGTAAGCACTAAAGGCCGGAGGCTAAGACTCCGCGTAGCGGGTCTTAGCCGGAGGCCGGACCGCGCTCGCGCCGGCCTCTGCCGCGCGCGAGCGCACAACGGAACCCTCCCGCCCCACGGATCTAAAACCAAACAGCACGGAGCGCGGGCGAGACCGCGCTCTCGCCCGCGCGGAGTTCGGTTAACCCAGCGAGCGAGACCGCAGGTCTCGCGAGCTACGCCGGCGGCGAGCCTGGAGCGAGCGGAGGAGCGAGCGGAGCCTGGCGAGCTCTCCGTCGGCGGTCTCGAGGCGCTCGGAGAGCTCGACGAGCTCGGCGGCGACGCTGTGCGCCGAGACCTCGCCCGCATCTCGTGCGACCTCTCCGAGCCGCCGCTCGATCCGCGACCGCTCTGCCTCGAGCGCGAGCGCGGCGGCGTACCCGTCGGTCAGCGTCGATTCGATCGCGGCCAGGCTCGGCGCGCCCGTCCCGTTCTCGGGCAGGCTGAGCAGTTCCGCGATCTCGTCCTGCAGCGGCATCGGCCCACGATTATCGGACAGCGAACAAACCGCGGGAATGGGCCGCCCGGCCCATCTTCGGGCGCAGCTCGACCCACCCGACTTGACGTTTCCAGCCTCGCTTGAAAAATGGAAACGTAGTGACCGTCCGCCTTGCCGCCGTAGTCGCGATCGCCGTCGCGCTCCTCCTCGTTCCGGCCGCGGACGCGGGATCGCGCAACGTTTTCCAGCAGCGGTTGGCACGTGCGCTGCGCGCGCAGCATGTGAGCCCGGCACAGACGGGCGCGCTGGTGCTCGACCTCCGCACGGGTGAGACGGTGTTCGCCGGCCATGCAAGCCTCCCGCTGCGGCCCGCGTCGAACGAGAAGCTCGCGACGACCTATGCGGCGCTGACCGCGCTCGGGCCGTCGTTCCGCATCGAGACGGACGTGCTCGGCGACGGGAGCCAGAGCGGAACGACATGGCGGGGTGATCTCGTACTGAAGGGCTACGGCGATCCGACCCTGTCGACGGCGGACGTCCTATCGCTCGCGCGCCAGGTCGCCGCGGCCGGGATCAGGCACGTCAGCGGCAGGGTCCTCGCCGACGAGAGCTGGTTCGACGCGCGCCGCACCGGGCTCGGCTGGAAGGCAGAGTTCTATCTCCACGAGTCGCCCGCGCTGTCCGCACTGGTCGTCGACCGCGGCTGGACCGGGCGCTACGAGACGCCGCGCCCTGCGCTCATGGCGGGGCAGCTCTTCCGGCTCGAGCTGCGGCGTGCCGGCGTCACGGTCCACGGCGGGGCCACCGTCGGCGTGGCTCCGACCGGAGCGGTCTCGCTCGCAGACGTCGAGTCGGCGCCCCTCGCCTCGCTCGTGCGCCACATGGACGTCTACAGCGACAACTTCTACGCCGAGATGCTGCTGAAGGAGATCGGCGCCGTTCAGGGCGGCGGCGGCTCGGCAGCGGGAGGGCTCGCTGTGACCCGGCGCCTGCTCGCCGAGGCGGGCGTGCCGCTGGCGGGCGTCCGAATGGTCGACGGCTCGGGCCTCTCGCTCGTCGACCGCTGGACGCCGAGCGGGCTCGCCGGGCTCCTGCGGACGATGTGGCTCGACCCCGATCTGCAGCCCTATATCGTCCCCGCCCTCCCGGTCGCCGGCGAGACCGGCACGCTGCGGCACCGCATGCGCAGCGGCCCCGCCCACCGCCTCGTCCGCGCGAAGACCGGCACGACCGACAACTCGTCGGCGCTCTCCGGCTTCGTGGGCGACCGCTACGTGTTCTCGGTCGTCGAGAACGGCCGCCCTGTCCGGACTCGCAGCGCCGAGGCGTCGCAGGATCGCTTTGCGCAGGTGCTTGCCGGGGTGGCTGCGGCCTCCACGCCCTAGGCCTCGCCGAGCAGGGCGAGGAGATCGCTCTCCGAGAGGACCGGCACCTCCGCCTTCTGCGCCTTCGTCAGCTTCGAGGCGCCGGGCTCCTCGCCGACGACGAGGCCGGTCGTCTTCGCAGAGACGGAGTCCGTGACCTTCGCGCCGAGCGCCTCGAGGCGCGCCTTGGCATCCTCGCGGGAGAACCGCTCGAGCGTGCCCGTGATGACGTACGTACTGCCCGTCAACGGGCCCTCCCGCGGACGCTCGGCGGCGGTCAGCTCGAAGTTGAGGCCGAGGCCGCGCAGCTCGTCCACGAGCGCGCGATTCTCCTCGTCCGCGAACCACTCCGCGACGCCTTCGGCCCGGTCGGGCCCGAAGCCCTCGACCTCGGCGATCTCCTCCGGCGTCGCCGCGGTCAGGCGGTCGATCGTCTCGAAGTGGCGCGCGAGGTTCTGCGCGAGCACCCAGCCGATGCCGGCGATGTTGAGCCCGAGCAGGACACGGGAGAACGGCACGCGCGCCCGCGACGCCTCGATCTGCTCGATCGCGTTCGTCGCCGAGATCTCGCCGAAGCCGTCGAGTTCGAGCAGCTGCTCCTTCTGGAGGCGGTAGAGGTCCGGCAGGGAGCGGACGAGCCCCTTCTCCCACAGTGTCCTGACGGTCTGCTCGCCGACCCCGTCGATGTCGGCAGGCCCCTCGACCCAGTTGATCAGCGTCTCGAGGCCGCGAGACGGGCACGCACGGTTCGGGCAGCGGTGCATCGCCTCGCCCTCCGGCTTCACGATCTCGGTGCCGCAGAGCGGACAGTGCGTCGGCATCCGGAACTCCTTCGTCCCGGTCCGGTGCGGGCCGGCCGGGCCGACGACCTGCGGGATGACGTCGCCGGCGCGCTGGACGATGACGTCGTCTCCCTCGCGGATGCCCTTGCGGTTGATGTCCTCCTCGTTGTGGAGCGTCGCCCGCTGGACGGTGACGCCGCCGACCTCGATCGGCTCGAGCAATGCCCAGGGATTGAGCGCGCCGGTCCGGCCCACGCGGATCATGATCTTGCTCAGCCGCGTCACCGCTGTCATCGGCGCCCACTTGAACGCCCGCGCCCAGCGCGGACGGGAGTGCAGGGCGCCGAGGCGACGCTGCTGGTCGAGCGAGTCGACCTTGATCACGACTCCGTCGATCTCGTAGTCGAGCTCCAGCCGGCGTTTCTCCCAGTCGGCGCAAGCGGCGGCGACCTCATCGATCGACTCGAGCCGCTCCGCATACGGGTTGGTGCGCAAGCCGTGCTCGCGCAGCCACGTGAGCATCTCGAACTGCGTCGCGAACTCGACGCCTTCCCGGTGTCCGGCTCCGTAGACCCAGATCGAAAGCGGACGGTCGGCCGTGATCGCGGCGTTCTTCTGGCGAAGGCTTCCGGCCGCCGCGTTCCGCGGATTCGGGGCGAGCTTCTGATTCGTCCCGGCAAGACGCTCGTTCAACTGCCGGAAGCCGGTGAGCGGCAGGTAGACCTCTCCGCGGACCTCGATCACCCCCGGCGTCTCCCCCTTCAGACGCAGCGGGATCGCCTTGATCGTGCGCAGATTCCGTGAGACGTCCTCGCCCTGCACGCCGTTGCCGCGGGTGGCGCCGCGCACGAGCACGCCGTCCTCGTACGTCAGATTGACCGCGAGCCCGTCGATCTTCGGCTCCAGCACGTAGGCGACGTCGTCGGTGCCGAGCCGCTTGCGGACATCCTCGTCCCACTTCCGGAGCCCCTCTTCGGCCGTCACTTTCTCGAGCGACCCCATCGACTCGAGGTGCTGGACCTTCTCGAACTTGTCCGACAGGCCGCCCACGCGGTGCGTCGGCGAGTCCGGCGTCACGAGCTCCGGGTGCTCTTCCTCGAGTGCCACGAGCTCGTCGTAGAGGACGTCGTAGGCCGCGTCCTCCATGATCGGCTCGTCCTCGACGTGGTACGCGATGAGCGCGCGGTTGAGGACGTCGCGGAGCTCCGCGGCGCGCGCGGCGGCGGTCGTCGTCCTAGAGGACGGCAAGGAGCTCCTCGGCGTGGTCGACGATCGCGTCCGGCTGCTCGGCCTCGAGCCGCGCGCGGTCGTGGATCCGGCCCCACGTCACGGCGACGGCGAGCATGCCGGCCGCCCTCGCGGCGCGGACGTCGAAGGGCGAGTCGCCCACGTAGGCCGTCTCCGCGGGATCGGCCCCGAGCCGAGCTGCGCCGAGGAGGAGTGGCTCGGCGTCGGGCTTGTGCCGTTCCGTCTCGTCGCCGCCGACGATCGCCTCGAAGAGGTGGCCGAGCGGGACGCTCGCGAAGGCGAGCTCGACGGTGTCGCGGCGCTTCGCCGTCACGACTCCGAGCCGCCGGCCCTCGCTCCGCAGCCGCACGAGCACGTCCTCCATCCCGACGCAGGCCTCGAGGTCGTCGTGGAGCGGGTAATTGTGGGCGCGGTAGACGTCCACGAGACGGTCGACGTGGTCCGGCGCGAGCGCCCGCATCTGCGCCTCGAGGCCGGGACCCCCGACCGCCTGCAACAGCTCCTCGTCGGAGTAGTCGCGGCCGAGCACCTCGCGCGTGGCGTGACGCATCGAGGCGAGGATGATCGCTCCCGAGTCGACAACGGTGCCGTCGAGGTCGAAGAGGACGGTCGGGAAGCGCATGCGTCCGATCGTATCGGCGTCCCACTAGTCTCAACTCGGTGGCCGAGGTCTCCGATTTCCGCTTCCTCGTCGTCCCTCACACGCACTGGGATCGCGAGTGGTATCTGCCCTTCGAGCAGTTCCGGCTGCGTCTCGGCGCCGTGGTCGACGGCCTCCTCGACACGCTCGAAGGCGACGCCTCCTTCACGTCGTTCACGCTCGACGGGCAGGCCATCGTGCTCGAGGACTACGTGGACGTGCGGCCGGAGAACGAGGCGCGCCTGCGGGCGCTCCTCGCCGCGGGCCGCCTCGAGGTCGGGCCGTCCTACGTGCTGCCCGACGAGATCCTCGTCGACGGCGAGTCGCTCGTCCGCAACCTCCTGTTCGGACGGAGGATCTGCCGCCGCTTCGGGGTCGAGCCGAGCGGTGCCGGCTACCTGCCCGACAGCTTCGGCCATCCGGCCCAGCTGCCCCAGATCCTCGCCGGCTTCGGCCTTCGCACGTTTCTCTTCTCGCGCGGGCTCGGCGACGAGCTCGACGATGCCGGCGTCGTCTTCCGCTGGCGCAGCGGCCCAGACGAGGTCGTCGCCTGTCAGATGCTGCCGAATTACGGCAACTTCGCCCGCCTGACCTGGCACCACGACGCGGAGCAGCGCCTGCATGCGATCGTCGACGCGTTCGGCGAGCTCGTGAGCCGCGCCGGGGGCGACGAGATCGTGCTCGCGAACGGCTCCGATCATCTGCCGATCGAGCCGGAGCTGCCCGAGATCCTCGCCGGGCTCAGGCGCATGTTCGGTGCGCCGTTCCGGATCGGGCGCTACGACGAGCACGCTCCCGAGGCGGAGGGACTGCCGGAGCACGAGGGCGAGCTCGTCGGCAGCCGGCTGCAGAACGTCCTGCGCGGGGTCAACTCGGCGCGGATCTATCTCAAGCAGGCGAACGAGCGCGCCCAGCGTCGCCTGCTCTCGATCGAGACGGCGGCAGCGCTACGGACGCTACGCGAGGGCGCCCCCTATCCCGCGGCCGACCTGAGGCTCGCGTGGCGCGACCTGCTCCGCAATCACCCGCACGACTCGATCTGCGGCTGCTCGTGCGACGAGGTGCACCGGGACATGCTCGTCCGCTTCGAGCAGCTCGATCGGACGCTCGACTTCGTCGAGCGTGAGGCGCTCGGCGTCGGCGGCGCGCCCGTCAACACGCTCCCGTTCCGGCGGCGCCGCCTCGTCGACGGCACGCTCGTGGAGCTCGACGGCTTCAGCGGCGGGCGCCCCGGACCTCTCGTCGTTTCGGAACAGACGCCGTTCGAGCTCGCTGCGATTGCCGACCTGCTCGCGTTCGAGGACGAGCCCGACTGCGGCGACCTCTACACGTTCTGCCCCGCTGGGAAGCCTTCGCCGGCGCGGTTGTCCTCCTCTCGGCGGGACGGCGACGCGGTCGTGCTCGAGCACGAGCTGCCTGGGATCAGGATCGAGACGACGATCCGTGCCGTTCCGGGGCTCGACCGCGTCGAGCTGACGAGCGTCGTCGACAACGAGAAGGACGACCATCGGCTGCGCGTCCTCATCCGCTCCGACGACGGAGCAGACGACGTGCGAGCGGAGAGTCAGTTCGCCGTCGTCCGCCGTCCTCTCGCGCCGCCGCCCACGCGTGCCGAGTGGGTGGAACCGCCGCTGCCGACGGCCCACACCCTCGGCGCGGTGGCCCTCGGCCCGCTCGTCCTGCTGACGAAGGGGCTTCCCGAGTACGAGGCGTCCCCGGACGGACTACGGCTGACGCTGCTGCGCTGCGTCGGCACGATCTCGAGGCCGGCCGGGCTCCCGACACGGCCGCTCGCAGCCGGACCGGACATCCTCACTCCCGACGGCCAGTGCCGCGGCCGGCACGTGCTCGAGTACGCGCTCCTCTTCGACGGCGACCGGCTCTCGAACGCGGCGCTCGTGCGGGCGAGCCAGGACTACCGCACCGACTTCCTCCGCGGCGACCCGTTCGCGCCTCCGCTCGAGCTCGCAGGCGAAGTCGTCTTCTCGTGCCTCAAGGCGGCCGAGGACGGCAAGGGCCTCGCGCTGCGTGTCTTCAACCCGAACGACCAGCCGGAAACGCTCGTCTCGAGCGTCCCGCTTCGCCGGATCCGCCTCGACGAGGAGCAGAACGTCGACCGCGGCCTCGAGCTGGCGCCGAACGAGATCGCGACGTTCCTAGTGATGTAACCGGCAACGTTCGCCGGGCAACGTCACCGGCCACATCACTAGTACGCCACTGACACGAGGTATAGGCCCCACGGTGGGGCGGTGGCGCCGGCTTCCGACCGCGAGCGGCGGTCGAGCAGCTCGGGAATCGCGTCCGGCGCCTCGACCATCGCGCCGACGAGACTGCGCACCATGTGGCGAAGGTAGCTGTCGGCCGTGATCTCGAAGTCGAGGTGGTCACCGCGCCGGATCCACTCTGCGCGCTCGACGACCCGGACGAAGATCTCGTGCTGCGTCTGCGTCGGAGTGAACGCCCGGAAGTCGTGCTCTCCGGCAACCTCGAGAGCAGCGGCGGCAAGCGCATCCTCGTCGAGCGGGCGCGGCAGCCACCAGCTCCGACGCATCTCGAACGGCGAGGGCGTGGAGCGGGTGAAGATCCGGTAGCGGTAGGTGCGGGAGCGGGCGGAGTGCCGCGCGTGGAACCCGTCAGGCGCCTCGACCGCCGAGAGGACCGTGATCTCGTCGGGCAGCCGTGGGTTGAGCGCTGCTGCGGCGCGCTCCGGCGGGGGGCCGCCCTCGACGTCGACGGACACGACCTGGCCGAGCGCGTGCACACCCGTGTCCGTCCGGCCGGCGACCGCGAGGTGCTTCGCCGACGCGAAGGTGCCGGCCAAAGCGTGGCGGACAGCGGCCTCGACGGTCGGCAGACCCGGCTGCGCCGCCCAGCCGTGGAAGGGAGCGCCGTCGTACTCGAGCGTCAGGATGAGGCGCACGTCAGGGAAGCCTGACTCCGTTTGTGAGGCTTGCCTTATGCTCTACTGATTTGCACATCTACCGTTATACTCTACAGCGTGAGTGACGAGCACACCTTCCTCCTCCAGCGTGTTCAGCCGGCGATGGTGGGCCTGATCGACGGCTCGCTCTCGACGCTCGCGCCCATCTTCGCGGTCGTGCTCGCCTCGCATGACACCCGCTACGCATTCATCGCCGGCCTCGCGACGTCGCTCGGCGCCGCGATCAGCATGGGCTTCTCCGAGGCGCTCTCCGACACCGGCGAGCTGACCGGTCGCGGCAGCCCGTGGGTGCGCGGCACGATCACCGGCGGCGGCACGTTCCTGGGCGGGATCCTGCACTCCCTGCCGTTCCTCATACCTCACTACCAGGTGGCGCTTTTCTTCGCCGTCGCCGTGGTGGCGTTCGAGCTGTTGATGCTCGCGTACTTCCGCTACCGCTTCTTCCAGGACACGTTCGTCCGCGCCCTGGGCATCGTCACGTTCGCGGGGATCCTCATCGCCGCGATCAGCGCCGGGCTCGGTTCTGTTCTCGGAAACCCGATTGGGAGCTGACCGCTACGGCTCGAAGTCGACGAGTTCGAGGTAGACCATTTCGGCGGCGTCGCCGGGACGGTGCCCGAGCTTGACGATCCGGGAGTAGCCGCCGGGCCGGGCCGCCATTCGCGGTCCGACGTCGGCGAAGAGCTTGTGCACGATCTCCTGCGAGCGCAGGACGGCGAGCGCCTGCCTGCGTGCGTGGAGGTCGCCGCGCCGACCGAGCGTGATCATCTGCTCGGCGAACGGCTTCACCGCCTTCGCCTTCGCCTCGGTCGTCCGGATCCGGCCGTGCTCGATGAGCGAGCACGTGAGGTTCGAGTAGAGCGCCTTGCGGTGCGCCGAATCGCGGCCGAGCTTCCTTCCCGTGCGGGCGTGACGCATCGAACCGCTCTCTACTCGAAGCCGCCGGAGCCGTTCTCGCCGCGGAGGTGGAGCCCGTGCTGCGCCAGCGTCTCGCGAACCTCCTCGATCGACTTCTTGCCGAAGTTCGGGATCGCGGCCAGCTCCTGCTCCGTCTTCATCACGAGATCGCCGATCGTCTCGATCCCGACCCGCTTGAGGCAGTTGTACGAACGGACGCCGAGCTCGAGCTCCTCGATCGGGAAGTTCTCCATCCCGTGGGCGAGCGCCGCTTCAGGCGTGACGCCGCCGTCGACCGGCGCCGCCTCGCCGAAGCCCTCGATCCGGTCGAGGTCGGTGAAGATCGCGAGCTGACGGATCAGGATCTCGGCCGCCTCCGCGAGCGCGTCCTTCGGCTCGACCGAGCCGTCGGTCGTGATGTCGAGCGTGAGCTTGTCGTAGTCCGTGCGCTGGCCGACGCGGGCCGCCTCGACCTGGTACGCCACGCGCCGCACCGGCGAGAAGATCGAGTCCATGGGGATGACGCCGATCGTGTGCTGCAGGCCGCGGTTGAGCTCGGCCGGCGAGTAGCCGCGGCCGCGGCCGATCGTCAGTGTCACCTCGAGCCTGCCCTTGTCTGAGAGATTCGCGATCTCCAGCTCCGGGTTGAGGATCTCGAGGTCGGCGGGCGCCTCGATGTCGGCGGCGGTGACCGAGCCGGGGCCCTTCTTCGCGATGTGCACCTCGATCTCGGGCGACTCGCCGTGCAGCCGCGCGATCAGGTTCTTGAGGTTGAGGATGATGTCCGTGACGTCTTCACGGACGCCCGGCAGGGTCGTGAACTCGTGCGCCGTGCCCTCGACCTTGACCGAGGTGACAGCTGCGCCCTCCAGGGAGGAGAGCAACACGCGCCGTAGCGAGTTGCCGAAGGTGTGACCGAAGCCGCGGTCGAGCGGCTCGATCGCGAAGACCCCGCGGTGGTCGTCCACGTCCTCGTGGACGATCTTCGGGATCTGGAAGTCCATTTCTCTAGTCGCCAAAGAAATTCCCTCTTTCCGTTACTTCGAGTAGAGCTCGACGATCAGTGATTCCTGCACCGGCGTGTCGATCTCGTCGCGCTCGGGCTGCTTCAGCACCTTGCCCGTGAGCCCGTCGTGATCGGCCTGGAGCCAGGGAGCGACCGTCGAGACCAGATCGGTGGCGTCCCGGATCACCTGCTGCGCCGATGAGCTTGGCGGGACGGTGACGACGTCGTCGGGCCGCACCTGGTAGCTCGGGATGTTGACCCGCCGCCCGTTGACGTGGAAGTGGCCGTGCCGGACGAGCTGACGCGCCTGCGCGCGCGAGGCCGCGAAGCCGAGCCGGTAGACGACGTTGTCGAGCCGGGTCTCGAGCATCCGCAGCAGCTCCTCGCCCGTGACGCCCGAGCGCTTCGACGCCTTCTCGTAGTAGGTGCGGAACTGCTTCTCGAGCAGGCCGTAGTAGCGGCGCGCCTTCTGCTTCTCGCGCAGCTGCAGCAGGTACTCGCTCTGCTTGATACGGCCCCGTCCGTGCTCGCCCGGCGGATACGAGCGGCGCTCGATCGCGCACTTCTCCGTCAGACACCGCTCCCCCTTGAGGAAGAGCTTCATCCCCTCGCGGCGGCAGATACGGCACTTCGGCCCCAGATCGCGTGCCACTAGACGCGCCTCCGCTTCCTCGGCCGCACGCCGTTGTGCGCCTGGGGCGTGACGTCCCTGACGGACAGGATCTCGAGTCCGGCCGCCTGCAGCGAGCGGATCGCGGTCTCGCGGCCCGAGCCCGGGCCCTTGACGAAG
>JBJMKG010000053.1:0-57124 GCA_045805945.1 Gaiellaceae bacterium | reverse complement strand
GTACGACATGCTCATCTCGGTCGGCGAGCGGATCTCGAACGCGCTCTGCGCGATGGCCGTGCACGACCTCGGCCACGAGGCGATCTCCCTCACCGGCTCCCAGGCCGGCATCGTCACCGACACAGTCCACGGCAAGGCGAAGATCGCCGAGGTACGCGCGACGCGGATCAACGACGCGCTCGACGGCGGGAAGATCGTGCTCGTCGCCGGCTTCCAGGGGGTTTCCGCCGACTCCCACGACGTGACGACGCTCGGTCGCGGCGGCTCCGACACGACAGCCGTCGCGCTCGCCGCCGCCCTCGGAGCCGACGTCTGCGAGATCTACACGGACGTCGAGGGCGTCTTCACCGCCGACCCCCGCCTCGTCGCGCACGCACAGCGCCTTCCGGCGGTCACGTACGAGGAGATGCTCGAGCTCGCCGCAAGCGGCGCCAAGGTGCTCCAGCTACGCTCGGTCGAGTTCGCACGCAACCACGACGTGCGCCTGCAGGTGCGATCGACGTTCTCCGCCGCTGAGGGAACGTGGATCGTCGACGAGGAGGATCCCGTGCTCGAGAAGGCGATCATCAGCGGCGTCGCCCACATCGACTGCGAGCCCCTCTACCGGGTGCAGCGGATCGGGGCGGCACGCCTGTTCGAGCGGCTCGCTGCGGCGAACGTGAACGTCGACACGATCCTCCAGGTGGCGAGCGACGAGATCGTCTTCAGCGCCCCGCTCGAGGATCGCGCCGCCTGCGACGAGCTACTCGGCACGCTCGGCGTGGAGTGGTCGATGCGCGACGACCTCGGCAAGGTGAGCCTCGTCGGCGCCGGCATGAAGAGCCACCCGGGAATCGCCGCGCAGGCCTTCGCGACACTGGGGGAGATCGGCGTCGCCGCCGAGGTGATCTCCACCTCGCCGATCAAGATCGCGTGTCACGTCCGCACCGAGGACGTGCCGAAGGCGGTCGCCGCGCTCCACGACGCGTTCGAGCTGGGGGCCGCGTGAGCCGCCGCGACGCGCAGGTCGGCGTGGTCGGCGCGACGGGCGCGGTCGGCGCGGTCACGCTCCGGCTGCTGCGCGAGCGCGGTTACGCGAACGTCCGCGCCTTCGCCTCCGCGCGCTCGGCGGGCCGGCAGCTCGACGGCGGCCTACGGGTCGAGGAGGCGACGCCGGACATGCTCGCCGCGGGCGGCCTCGATCTCGTCCTCTTCTCCTGCGGCACGCGGGCCTCGCGCGAGCTCGTCCCGCGCGCCGTCGAGGGCGGCGCGCTCGTCGTCGACAAGTCCAGCGCCTTCCGGCTCGAGGAGGGCTATCCGCTCGTCGTCCCCGAGGTGAACGGCGACCGCGCCCTCGATGCGCTCGCGACGACGCGCGTCGTCGCGAACCCGAACTGCTCGACCATCCCGCTCACGTGCGTCCTCAAGCCGCTCGGCAACGCGGCCGGGCTGCGGCGGGTGCGGCTCTCCACCTACCAGGCGGTCTCCGGCGCGGGCGCGCAGCGCATGGAGCGGCTGCGGGCAGAACCGGCGGAGGAGCACGACCTCGAGTTCGACTGGCCCTGGGCAGGCGACGAGACCGACGAGGAGGCGAAGATCCGCGCCGAGGCGCGCAAGATCCTCGAGCTGCCGGAGCTGCCGCTCAGCGCGACGACGGTACGCGTTCCCGTCCTCGTCGGGCACGCGCAGTCCGTGTGGATCGAGACCGAGGAGCCGCTCACGCCCGAGCAGGCCGAGTCGGTGCTGGCGGCGGCGCCCGGCGTGCGGCTCGTCGAGACGCCGACACCGCGTGCCGCGGCCGAGACCGAGGACGTGCTCGTCGGACGGATCCGCCCGGACCGTGCGGCCGAGCGCGGCCTCGTCCTCTTCCTCGCCTGCGACAACCTCGTCAAGGGCGCAGCGCTCAACGCCCTCCAGATCGCCGAGCTCCTGCTCGAGCCGGCCCGCGCCGCCGCGTGAGCGACGGCTAGGACCCGGCTGGCTCGCCTATGCGGGAAGCAGGGCGCTCTTCTTCCTGCCCCTACAAGCGCGTCGCCGCTGCAGTTGCAAACTAGGGCCGCTGCGGCTCAGGCGCGGGCAGGAACGCCTCGCGCACGCGGGCGAGCACCTTCTCCCGCGCGCCCTCCTCCACCGGCTGCAGCCCGCCGAGCTCGAGCCTCGTCAGCTCGACGCGTCCCTTCGAGCGCACGGGGAGGAAGCCGAAGTCGGCGAGGAAGTCGGCCGGGAAGATCGTCCGGTGGACGTGGAAGCGCTCGAAGTTCGTCTCGCCCTCCGGGTAGCGGTAGGCGAACGCCTCGAGAGCCCGCGCCCCGCGCTCTCGCACGTCGCCGATCGCCGTGAGGAAGAGCGACTGCATCACCCACGGCCGCGACGGGTCGGTCAGGTAGGCGCACGTGACGAGCACGGCGTCGTCGCTCGCCGGTCCGGCCGGCAGATCTCGCGCGCGCGGGAACAGTGCTGCCGGCCCGTACTGCATTGAGCCGAGCAGCCGCCCGTCGTCGTCGTGATAGACCGTCCCCCAGGCGCCCCACTCCTCCTCGGCCTCGCGGATCCACTTGCGCTTGTCCGCGCTGCGCGCGTTGCGGGTCTGCCACCAGATGCACTCGTGGCAGACGGTCGGCGCCGTCGGCAAGGTCGCGCCGGTCAGACCGGAAATCCGGGTCACGCTGGACCCCGCTCCCGGCCCCGGCCGAGCCGGGGCCCTCGCTCTCTGGTGAGCTCCGTCGAGCCTACGCTCACCGGCCCCACTGCGTCGACGACGACCTCCACGGCCGCCGGCTCGACGTCCGCCATGCCGCGGAGGTAGTCGCGAACGCGCTTCTGCACGAGCCTGCCGACGGCCGGGATCGACGCCCCCCACTCGGTCACCACGTGCAGCTCGACCCGCACCGCACCGTCCGAGCCGGAAACCCGGACCGCGCGGCGGCGCGGGAGCGGACTGTCCGCCAGCCCCCGCACGCCCTCGACCTCGCGCGCCGCGTCGGCGGCGTAGCGGGCGAGGATCTCCGTCGAGATCGAGGCCTTGCCGGCCATTGCCGGTCAGCGTAGCGCTGCCTCTACGCTTCTCCTGAGTACGAGCTCCGTCGCCTCGGGGCGCGCACCGAAGCGGAACGGGACGAACGTCGTGCCGAGCCCTGCCGAGACGTGCATCGTCGAGGCGGCGCTCCGGTAGACGCCAGCGTTGTAGGGGGCCCGCAGATGAGCGAAGCGCAGCTTGCCGCCCGGGAACGGGAGGGCGATCTGGCCGTCGTGCATGTGCCCGGCGAGGACGAGGTCGAACGACCCGGGCTCGAGCCGGTCGAGCACGCTCGGGTAGTGGCACAGGAGGATCGCGAGATCCGCTTCGCGCGCGAGGCGGTTCGGGTCGAGCCGCGGACGGCCGCGGACGATCAGCCGCGGATCCGTCCCCCCGACCCAGACGCTGCGGCCGCGGAGCTCGAGCAGACGGCCCTCGTCGCGCAGCAGCGTCGCCGGCTCGAGCTCCCGCAGGTCGGACGCCCGCGCCTGCGGGTCGCGGCTGATCGCGAGATCGTGGTTACCGAGCACCGCGACCGTCGGCTGTGGCAGCGCCTGCACGAGCCGCCGGAGCATCGGCTCGCCGCGAGGATGCGTCAGGAGGTCGCCCGTGATCGCGACGAGGTCCGGACGCCGCTCGCGCGCCCAGGCGGCCGCCTGCCAGGCGGCGCCGACTCCGGGCGACGGGACGCCGAAATGGAAGTCGGAGAGGTGCGCGATCCGGAGGCCGTCCAGCTCCGGCGCCAGGCCCGGGAGCTCGAGCTCGAGCTCGCGCAGCGCCAGCCAGCCGGCCTCGACCAGTCCCCAGCCGGCGGCGGCGGCCGCCGCCGAGCCGACGGCGGAGACGATTCCTCTCAGACTTCCAGCCGCTCGAGCGCCGGCCGCGGGTCGACGACGTGGCGCTTGAACTTCAGCTCGGACTCCTCGAGCCCGGCCGCGACCCCGACGAGTTGCGCGAGGTGGAGGATCGGCAGGTCGAACTTCCGGCCGGTCGCGGCCTCGAGCTTCTGCTGCCACGCGTCAAGCGAGAGGTGGCAGAGCGGGCACGGCGTGACCATCACGTCGGCGCCGGCCTCGAGGGCCTGCTCGACCGGTTGGATGAGCTCGCCCAGCGCCGTCTCCTCGCGGGCCTGGATGATCGGGAAGCCGCAGCACTTGATCTTGGCCGGGTAGTCGATCGCCTCGCCGCCGCAGGCCTCGATGATTCGCTCGAGCGACCACGGGCGATCGGGATCCTCGAAGCCGAGGAGCTTCGACGGGCGCAGGATCTGGCAGCCGTAGAAGGGCGCCACCTTCAACCCCTTGAGGCCGCGGTGCGCGACCCCCTTCAGCTTCTCGTAGCCGTCGCCCTCGGCGATCTCCCAGAGCAGGTGCCGGACTTCAACGCCGCCGGAGTAGGGCGGCACGCCGACGGTCTCGAGGTTCTCGTTCACGCGCGCGAGCAGGTCGGAGTCGCCCTGCAGCATGTGGTTCGCCTGGCGCAGGTTCAGCGTGCAGACGTTGCAGACCGTCAGCAGCATGTCGACGCCGGTCGCCTCCGCGTAGGCGAGGATCCGCGCGTTGAGGTGGAGGTAGTAGTCCGGCTCCGCCTCGTGGATGTCGCCGGCCCCGCAACAGGTCACCGACTCGAGCTCGACGAGCTCGAGTCCGACAAGCGGCGCAAGCGCCTGCGTGGCCGTGTCCAGCTCTTTCGCCGAGAGCGCGGCGAGGCAGCCCTTGTAGTACGCCACGCGCTTCGCCGTCGCTTCGGTCGTGCTCAAGCCTTCGCCTCCTCCAGCTCGGGTAGCCACGGACGCGGCGCGGCGCCCGGCCGCGCGTAGATCTCCTCGAGCGACTCGCCCGCGTGCCCGTGCTCGAGCTTCGCCAGCGCGTGCTCGCCCTGCACGTGGCCGAGCGCGCCCTGCCGGTCCTGCTCGCGCACGAGCTTGCGGAGGTTGCGTGCCTCGCCGACGTCGCGAGCGACGTGCGGCGGGAAGGGCGGGGGCACCTTGCCGTGCCGGGCGAGGTTCATCGCGAACTTCATCTGCTTGATCGAGGAGACGACGCCCTGCGTCTTCGGCACGAGCTCCGTCTCCCGCAGCCAGCCGGTGGTCTCGGTTGACTTGACGAACCACTTCGCGTGCTTCGCGCCCATGTCGCGATCGATCCCGCGGGCGACCGACTCGGCCCCGAGCTTGGCGATCGCGTCGCGCGGGTCGACGCCCTTCGGGCAGCGCTCGTTGCAGAAGAAGCAGCGCGTGCAGTCCCAGATGCCGTGCTCGGAGTTGTAGAGCTCGAGCCGCTCGATGGTGGCCGCGTCGCGCGGGTCGCCGACGAAACGCATGCCCTTCGCGAGCGCCTGCGGGCCGAGGAACTCCGGGTCCGACTCCATCGCGTTGCACTCCGAGACGCAGCAGCCGCAGTTGATGCAGAGCGACTCCTTGTGGACGACGTTCATCCGCTCCTGCGAGATCCGGTACTCGCGCCCGTCCTCCGGCCGGTCGTAGCCAGGCTGCAGCCACGGCTTCATCGCCTTGAACTTGTCCCAGAAGGGATCCATGTCGACGACGAGGTCCTTGCGGATCGGCAGGTTTCCCATGGCCGAGACGACGGGAACGTGGCCGGACTGCGCCATGTCGTACATCCGCGTCTTGCATGCGAGCACCGCGGCGCCGTCCATTCGCATCCCGCACGAGCCGCAGATCATCATCCGGCAGCTCTTGCGGTAGGCCAGCGAGCCGTCGTGCTGGTCCTTGACGATGTCGAGGCAGTCGAGGAGCGTCGCCCACTCGGGCGCCTCGATCTCGTACTCCTTCAGCGCCCGGTCGCCGGTCGCCGAGTCGTAGCGCCAGATCTTCAATGCAACCTGCATCAGTACTTGCGCTCCTGGGGTTGCCATTTCGTCATCCGCACCGGCTCCCACGACAGCTGCGGCGAGCCGTCCACCAGCCGGACGATCGTGTGCTTGAGGAACTTCTCGTCGTCACGCACGGGATAGTCGTCCGGGCGGGCGTGCGCGCCGCGGCTCTCCTTGCGCTCGATGCCGGCGACGATCATGCACTCGGCGAGGTCGAGCAGAAAGCCGAGCTCGATTGCTTGCGTCAGGTCGCTGTTGAAGACCTCACCCTTGTCCTCGACCAGCACGCGTTCGTAGCGGTCGCGGAGTCCGGACACGATCTCGCCCTGCTCCTCCATCTGACGCTCGCGTCGGAAGACGCCGAAGTTCTCGTGCATCGACGTGGCGAGCTCGTCGCGGATTCTCCACGGCCGCTCGCCGTCAGTCCGGACGCGCAGCGCGGCCAGCTCCCGTTCGGCGTCGCGCTCGACCGAGTCCGGCACCACGACGGTCGTGTGCGTGAGCGCCCACTCCGCCGCGTGCGAACCGGCGCGCTTGCCGAACGTGATCGTCTCCATGAGCGCGTTGCCGCCGAGCCGGTTGGCGCCGTGCACGGAAACGCAGGCGCACTCGCCGGCGGCATAAAGGCCGGTGAGCTCGGTCTGGCCCCAGACGTCCGTGGCGACGCCGCCCATGTGGTAGTGGGCGCCCGGCCGCACCGGAATCGGGTCGTAGATCGGGTCGACGCCGAGGAAGGTCATCGCGAGCTCGCGTGATCCCGGGAGCCGCTCGATGATCCGCTCGGCGCCCAGGTGGCGGAGGTCGAGGAGGACGTTGCCGTCGACGTCGCGGCCGGCGTCGATCTCCATCTGCTCGGCCCGCGAGATCACATCGCGCGAGGCGAGCTCCATCGTGTTCGGCGCGTACCGCTTGAGGAAGCGCTCCCCGTCCTTGTTCAGCAGGTAGGCGCCCTCGCCGCGGCAGCCCTCGGTGATCAGCACGCCCGTCGGCGCGAGCGTCGTCGGGTGGAACTGCATCATCTCCATGTCCTTCAGCGGCAGGCCGACGCGCAGCGCCATGGCCATCCCGTCGCCGGTGCAGGAGTAAGCGTTCGTCGTGCCGACGTAGAGCCGGCCGGCGCCGCCGGTGGCGAGGATCACGGTCTTCGCTCCGATCGTCTTCAGTCCGCCGTGGAGGAGGTCCCAGCAGACGACGCCCTGGCTGCGGCCGTCGTTCTCGACGAGCTGCCAGGCGAAGAACTCCTCGTACGTCGGGATGTCGCGCTTGCACACCTGTTCCCACAGCACCTGGATGAGGACGTGGCCGGTGATGTCGGCGGCGTACGCGGTGCGAGGAGCGCCGGCCGCGCCGAAGGGACGCTGCGCGATGCGGCCGTCCTCTGTTCGCGAGAACACCGCCCCCCACCCCTCGAGCTGGTACACGTCCCCGGGCGCCTCCTCGCAGAGGATCTCGATTCCGTCCTGGTCGCCGAGGTAGTCGGAGCCCTTGACCGTGTCGAAGGCGTGGATCTCCGGATCGTCCTCCGACGCGTTCCCGAGCGCGGCGTTGATGCCGCCCTCGGCCGCGCCGGAGTGCGAGCGCGTCGGATGGATCTTCGAGATCATCGCCACATCCGCGCCCGCGTCGAATGCCTCGATCGCTGCGCGCATGCCTGCGCAGCCCGCACCGACGACGAGCACGTCGTGCTTCGCGATCACGAGGCCACGCTAACGGAAGGGAGAATGGCGCCGCCCGGCGAACCGTCTGGCGTGGAGGCACGCGCCGCAACCGATCGCTTCCTCGCCTCGCCGGCGCTCAGCGAGGCCACGCGCCGTGCATACGGCAGCGATCTCGAGGAGTTCTGCGCCTGGCTCGAGGAGCGCCGGACGAGGCTCGACGCGGTGGACGTCCGCGTTCTCGCCGACTACGTCTCCTGGCTCGGCAGCGGGAAGCGCGGGAGGAAGCTCGCCCCGGCGACGATCACCCGCAAGCTCGCCGCCGTCCGTGCCTTGCTCAGACACGCGCTCGGACCCGACCGCGTGCCCGATGCACGGCTCGGCCCGCGCCGCGCCCGTCGGCTGCCCGACGCGCCCGCGGCGGCCGAGGTCGAAGACACGCTGGCGGCGCTCGAGGGCGAAGGTCCCGTCGCGCTGCGGAACCGCGCACTCGTCGAGCTCGTCTACTCCGCCGGGCTGCGCAGCGCCGAGGCCGTCGGGCTCGACCTCGCCGACGTCGACTTCGAGCAGGAGCTCGTTCACGTCCGCCGCGGCAAGGGCGGCAAGGAACGCGTCGTGCCGCTCGGCGAGGAGGCCGCGCTCTGGCTGGCCCGCTACCTGCGCGAGGCTCGACCCGGGCTGGCGGCAGGGGCCGACGACGCGTTCTTCCTCTCCGCGCGCGGACGACGGCTCGACACGAGCACGCTGCGCCGGATCGTCCCGCACCCCCACCGGCTGCGCCACGCGTTCGCCACCCATCTCCTCGAAGGCGGCGCCGACCTGCGGACGATCCAGGAACTGCTCGGTCACAGCTCGCTCTCGACGACGCAGGTCTACAGCCACGTCGATCCGCGCCACCTGCGCCGCGTGTACGACAGAGCTCACCCTCGTTCGTAGGTTCCGCGGAAGAATGCGGAGATGCGGGTCTCGGCGAAGGTCGACTATGCGCTGCGGGCGATGGCGGAGCTCGCGGCGGCCCCTCCGGGTCTGACGACCGCCGAACAGCTCGCCTCCGCCCAGCAGATCCCGCCGAAGTTCCTCGAGAGCATCCTCGCCCAGCTCCGGAGCGGCGGCCTCGTGGCCAGCCAGCGCGGCGCCGAGGGCGGCTACCAGCTGGCGCGGCCCGCCGGCGAGATTTCCATCGCCGAGGTGATCCGCGTGCTCGAGGGGCCGATCGCGACGGTGCGAGGGGTGCGGCCGGACGAGCTGGAGTACGACGGCGCCGCGGCGCCCCTGCGCGATGTCTGGCTCGAGCTGCGCACCCGCATGCGGGACGTGCTCGAGCAGACCACGCTCGCGGACATCGCCGCCAAAGTCTGAACTGTTCGGTTTCTGTTCGGACTTGCGGTGCAGGTATCGCTTATGTCAATAATGAGCATCGCCAATACCTAGCAAGCCGGTAGGTAATCCCAGGAAAGGACCTGAACGCGATGCGCCGACTCCTGCTCTTCGCACTGCTCCTCCCCGCCGTGTTGGCCTCCGCGACCGCGGCTCGAGCCCACGAGGAACGCCGCGCCGGCACGACGCTCGACCTGGTCGCCTATTCGACGCCGAAGCCTGTGATGCAGAAGCTGATCGGCCGCTTCGGGCAAACGACCGCCGGCCGGGGCGTCTCGTTCACCCAGTCGTACGGTCCGTCCGGCGCGCAGGCGAGAGCGGTCGCCGCCGGCCAGCCGGCTGACGTCGCCTTCCTCTCCACCGGCCTCGACATCGACACGCTCGTCGACGCCGGGCTCGTCTCGAAGAGCTGGACCGGCGCGCCCTACGGCGGGATCGCGGCCGATTCGGTCGTCGCCTTCGTCGTACGCCCGGGCAACCCGAAGCACATCCACGACTGGAGCGATCTCGTCAAGCCCGGTGTCCAGGTGGTGACGCCGAACCCGTTCAGCTCCGGCTCGGCGAAGTGGAACGTGCTCGCGGCCTACGGGGCGATGCGGAAGACCGGCCTGAGCGACAAGAAGTCCGTCGGCTTCGTGACGAACCTGTTCCGGCACGTCGTCTCGCAGGACTCGTCCGGCTCGAACGCCTTCAACACGTTCCTGTCCGGCAAGGGCGACGTCGTCATCACCTACGAGAGCGAGGCGTATGCGGCGCTCGCGGCCGGAGAGCACATCGGCCTCGTCATCCCGAAGCAGACGATGCTCATCGAGCTGCCGATGGTGGCGCTGAAGGGCGCGCCGAGCCAGGCGAAGCAGTTCATCTCCTTCGTCCACGCCCCGAAGCAACAGGCGATCTTCGCGGCCAACGGCTACCGGCCCGTCGTCAAGTCGGTGCTGAAGAGGAAGTCCCTCGCGACCTGGCGGAACCGCTATCAGGGAGGCTCGCGGCTGACCTTCAAGATCTCCGACAAGCTCTTCGGCGGCTGGCCCAAGGTGGACAAGGTCTGGTTCGACCCGAGCAACGGCCGGATGGCGAAGATCGAGCGCGCGGTCGGGGGCTGAGCTGGCCGAGATCGTTAGCAGTCTCCGCGGCGGCCGTCTGCGTCAAGGCGCGGGCGGCCGCCGCGGACGTCCCGGCACGGCGCTGTCGGTCGGGATCATCTCGACGTTCCTGACCGTCGTCGTCGCCCTGCCGATCGCCGCGCTCGTCTGGGAGTCGAAGCAGAGCGGCGGACACGCGTTCTGGCAGGCGGTCTCGAGCCCGGAGGCCGTCGCCGCGCTGAAGCTCACGTTCGGCGCCGCCTTCGTCGTCGCCCTCGTCAACGCGGTGCTCGGCACGGTCACCGCCTGGGTGCTCGTCCGCGACGACTTCCGCGGGAAGATTCTCGTGAACGCGGTCATCGACCTGCCGTTCGCGTTGCCGACGATCGTGGCCGGGCTCACCCTGCTCGCGCTCTACGGGCCGAGGTCGCCGCTCGGCGTGAACGTGGCGTTCACGCGGACCGCGATCGTGCTCGCGCTCTGCTTCGTGACCTTGCCGTTCGTCATCCGCACGGTGCAGCCAGTGTTGCTCGAGCTCGACACGGAGATGGAAGAGGCGGCGCGGTCCCTCGGCGCGAGGGATCTGGCGGTCTTCCGCCGCATCGTGCTCCCGAACCTCCTGCCGGGGATCCTCTCCGGGGTCGTGCTCGCGCTCGCCCGCGCCCTCGGCGAGATCGGCTCGATCGTCCTCATTTCCGGCAACCTTCCGTACCGGACCGAGGTCGCCTCGGTCTTCGTCTTCACCCAGATCCAGAACGGCTTCCCGGCCAACGCCGCGGCGGTCGCGGTCGTCCTCCTCGCCGCTGCCTTCGCCCTGCTCCTCGCCATCGGCGCGCTCCGCTTCCTCGCCACGAGGCACGAGCGTGCTTAGGCGGCTCGGCCTGCGCGCGGTCGCGCTCGCTTACCTGGCCGTGATCCTGCTCGCGCCCCTCACGCTGGTCTTCGCTCGCACCTTCGAGCACGGTCTGCGCCCGGTCTGGCAGGCGCTGTCCGATCCTGGGACGGTGCACGCGTTCGAGATCACGCTGCTCGCGACCGGGATCGCGGTTCCGCTCAACACCGTCTTCGGAGTCCTGTGCGCACTCGCGGTCGTGCGGCGGCGGTTCCCCGGCAAGGGACTGCTGAACGCCTTCATCGACCTTCCGTTGGCGGTCTCGCCCGTGGTCGTTGGCCTCGCGCTCTACCTTCTCTACGGGCGCACCGGCTGGTTCGGCGGGTGGCTGCTGGGCCACGGCATCCAGGTGCTCTTCGCGTGGCCCGCGATCGCCCTCGCCACGATCTTCGTCTCGGTGCCGTTCGTGGCACGTGAGGTCATCCCGACGCTCCGCGAGCTCGGCAACGAGCAGGAGCAGGAAGCCGCGACCCTCGGCGCGTCGCGCTGGCAGCGGTTCTGGCGGATCACATTGCCGTCGATCCGCTGGGCGGTCGTCTACGGCGTCGTCCTCACCACGGCCCGCTGCCTCGGCGAGTACGGCGCGGTCGCGATCGTGTCCGGCGGGATCGAAGGCAAGACCCAGACGGCGACGCTGCGCGTCCAGGAGCTGTACGAGGGCTTTCAGCGGACGGGTGCGTACGCCGTCTCTCTCGTCCTGGCCGCCGTCGCCGTAGTCGTGCTCGTCCTGATGACCATGTCCACACCCCGGAAGGGAGCGGCCTGATGTCGATCGAGATCCGGAACGTCACGAAGCGCTTCGCCGCCTTCACGGCCCTCGACGACGTCTCGCTCGAGATCGAGACCGGCTCGCTGACGGCCGTGCTCGGCCCGAGTGGCTCCGGCAAGTCGACCCTCCTGCGCATCGTCGCCGGACTGGAACGTCCCGATTCGGGCGAGATCCGCCTGTCGGGCGAGGATGCGACGGGCCTGGCGCCGCAGCGGCGCGACGTCGGCTTCGTCTTCCAGCACTACGCGGCCTTCAAGCACCTGACCGTCCGCGACAACGTCGCCTTCGCGCTGACGATCCGCAAGCGTCCGAAGCAGGAGATCCGGGACCGCGTCGACGAGCTGCTTGAGCTCGTGCAGCTCCAGGGCTTTGCCGACCGCTACCCCTCACGGCTGTCGGGGGGACAGCGTCAGCGGATGGCGCTGGCACGGGCGCTCGCCGCCAAGCCGCAGGTCCTGCTTCTCGACGAGCCGTTCGGGGCGCTCGACGCCCGGGTCCGGGCAGAGCTCCGCGACTGGCTACGGCGCCTGCACGAGGAGATGCACGTGACGACCGTCCTCGTGACGCACGACCAGGAGGAGGCGATGGAGGTCTCCGACCGTGTGGCCGTCCTCAACCACGGTCAGCTCGAACAGGTCGGCTCGCCTGCGGAGCTCTACGACCGGCCGGCCTCGGAGTTCGTGCTCCGCTTCCTCGGCGACGCGTTCCGGCTCGGCGAGCGGTTCGTGCGGCCGCACGAGATCGCGCTCGACCGCCTACCGCGCGACGGGTCGGTCGAGGTCGAGATCGCGCGGATCGTCGTCGTCGGCGCCGACGTGCGGGTCGAGCTCGTCGACGGGAGCGGCGAACGGATGACGGCGCGACTGCGGCGGGACGACGTCGACGAGCTCGAGCTCGTCCGCGGCGAGATCCTCTGGGCGGTCGCCGACCAGCAGCAGCCGCTCCTGGATTCAGCCGGCGACGCGGAAGCCGGCCAGCCCCTCGGCTGACTCCCGCTCCACCTCGACGCGCTCGACCGCCGCGCCGCGCGGCCCCTTCCGGCAGAGCCCGACGAGCGCCTCGACGTCGTCCGGCTCGCCTTCGAACACCGCTTCCACTGCGCCGTCCGGCCGGTTGCGCACCCACCCGGCGACCCCCTGCGACCTCGCCGCCCGCTCGATCGCCATCCGGAAGCCGACTCCCTGCACGAAGCCGTGGACGATGACGCGCCTTCGCTCCATCCGGACATTCGAGCAGGCCTGGCGGGGCCTGGGACGAAGTCAGCGCCCGTGGCAAAGCCGCAGGAGTCCGATCCGGCCGTCGAGGGCTTCCTCGCCCTTGCCGCCGCCCGGCTCGCGCCTCGCACCGTCGAGGCGTACCGCCGCGATCTCACGCACCTGACCGCGTGGCTGAATCGCTCGGAGGCGGGCCGCTCGCCCGCCGATGCGACCCCGGACGACCTCGCGGCCTACGTCGCGCAGCTCCGCGCGGACGGCCTCGCCGCCACTACGGTCGCACGCAGGCTCGCCGCCGTCCGCTCCTTCTTCCGTCACCAGGTGCTCCTGGGAGTGCGCCTCGACAACCCGGCCGCGAACGTGGAGCTGCCGAAGCGCCGACGGACGGTGCCGCGGACGCTCTCACCGGGCGAGGTCGAGCGCCTGCTCGACGCAGCCGCCGGAACGACGCCGCGCGCGCTCCGGGACCTGGCGCTCGGCGAGCTGCTCTATGGAGCCGGGCTCCGCGTGAGCGAGGCGACCGCGCTCGACCGGCAGTCGGTGGATCTCGAGAAGCGTCTCGTCCGCTGCCTCGGCAAGGGGAACAAGGAGCGGGTCGTCCCCATCGGACGCGAGGCGACCGAGGCACTCCGCCGCTACCTCGCCCGCGGTCGGCCGTATCTCGACCGGCGCCACCGGCAGGAGCTCTTCCTCAACGCCCACGGCGGACCGCTCACGCGTGCCGGCGTCTTCGTCATCCTGCGGCGCCTGGCCGCGAAGGCCGGCCTCGAGCCGGAGCGCATCCACCCGCACCTCCTGCGCCACTCGTTCGCCACGCACCTGCTCGAGGGAGGCGCCGACCTCCGCGCCGTCCAGGAGATGCTCGGGCATGCGGATCTCGCGACGACGGAGCTGTACACCCACGTATCCGATCGCAGACGGCGAGAGTTGTACTTCCAGGCGCACCCGCATGCGCGCCGCAAACCGAACGCACTGCAATCGAGGAAGAAGTAGGCATGCACCTCGCTCCACATCTCGCGATCGCCGCAGTCAGCACGCTCGGAGCCGCGTGGCTCATGGTCTTCGCGGGTCTCCAGAAGAGCGCCCTTGAGCGGCGCCGGCGTCGCCGCATCTGTCCCTCCTGCGGCAGGGAGATCAAGGCGCGCGTCTGCACCGCCTGCGCCGGCTAGAGGCTTGATGTGAAATAGGAGCGGCGCCCGGATGCCGCTTCAGGCGCGGGAGCGGGCTCGATTTCACATCAAGCCTCTAGCGCCTGGCCTGGGCTTTCCGCTTCAGCCCCTGCGCAACGCCCCCGGCAGCGCGGCGCAGGTCGCCGTCGGTGCCATCGTCCGCGGCCAGACCTTCGAGCAGCACGATCGTGTCCTGCTGCGCCGAGCCGTTTCGCAGGGCCATCACCGCGAGCCGCCGCACCGCCGAGTTCTCCTCGTGGTCGGCGAGCATCTTGTGGAGGAGCGGCCGGACCGAGTTGACGGTGCTCGGGTGGTCGCGCGCGAGGAGCTCGAGGGAAAGGAGCGCCGAGCCGCGCGCCGCAGGGCTGCCGTCGTCGAGCCCCCGCCGGAGCAGCTCTTCCTTCGCGCGCCAGCGAAACAGGCCGATCGCGCGAAACGCGAGTGCCCGCTCGCGAAAATCCGCACTGCGGGCCGCCGCCTCGAGCTCCTCGTCCCACGCGGTGCGGAGTGTCGCCAGCTCCTGCGCCGCCCCGCTCTCCGCGAGCTCGTTGGCGCGGGCCGCTGCCTCTGCGAGCGTCACACGCTGGAATGTAGACGTGCAGCGGCCAGGATCGCAGCGGCCGACCGCTCGACGTCCTCCTCCGTGGTTCGCCAGTTGGAGACGGAGATGCGCATCGCGTGTTCGCCGTCCCAATCCGTGCCCCCGAGCCAACAGGTGCCGTCCAGCTGGACCCGCCGGATGACCTCCCGTGTCTGCTCGCCGTCGCCGAAGCGGAGGAGGACCTGGTTCAGCACCACGTCGTTCAGGATGGACGCGCCGCCCGCCTCGAGCAGCTCGGCGAACCGGCGAGCGTGCGCGCACGAGCGTTCGACGAGCTCGACGACTCCTCGGCGGCCGAGCGACCGCAGGGCCGCGTAGACGGCGAAGCCGCGGGCGCGGCGCGAGAACTCCGGCGTCCAGTCGACCTCGTCGCGCTCGCGCCGGTCGTCGGCGTGGACGAGATACGAGGCCGTGACCCCGAGCGCGGCCCGGTGCGAGTCCGGATGGGCGCAGAAGGCGAGACCGGAGTCGTAGGGGACGTTCAGCCACTTGTGCGCGTCGGTCGTCCACGAGTCGGCGCGCTCCGCGCCGCGCACGAGATGGCGGAGCGTCGGCGAGGCGGCGGCCCAGAGCCCGAAGGCGCCGTCCAGGTGGAACCAGGCGCCCGCGTCGGCCGCGGCGTCGGCGATGGCCTCGAGGTCGTCGGAGGCACCGGTGTTGACCTCGCCCGCCTGGCCGCAGACGATCGTCGGGCCGCCTCCGAGATCGGGCAGCTCGTCCACGAGCACGCGCCCCTGGCCGTCGGCGGGCACGACCTCGAGCGAGGACGCGCCGATCCCGACCAGGCGCAGCGCGCGGTCGACGGTGACGTGGCGCCGCTCGCCCACGACGACCCGGATCGGGGGCGCGCCGGCGAGCCCGCTCGCCGCGACGTCCCAGCCGGCCTGCGCAAGGACGTGGTGGCGGGCGGCGGCGAGCGCGGTCACATGCGCCATCTGCGCCCCGGTCACGAAGGCGACCGAGACGTCTGCCGGCAGGCCGAGCAGCTCCGCGACCCAGCCGCGGCAGACCTCCTCCACGACCGACGCTGCCGGCCCTGCGACGTACAGCCCAGCGTTCTGGTCCCAGACCCCCGTGAGCATGTCCGCCGCGACGGCCGCCGGGATGGCGCCCCCGATCACGAAGCCGAAGAAGCGCCCGGAGGGAGTGGCGGTGAGGCCCGGCTCGACCGCCTCCACAAGCCCCGCGAGCACGGCCTGCGGATCGAGCGGATCCTCGGGAAGCGGGCCGCCGAGAGCCGCCGTCAGCTCCGCCACGTCCGCCTCCGCGCGGATCGGACGCGTCTCGAGCGTCTCGACGAAGTCGCCCGCGTACTCCGCAACCTGCCGGAACAGCTCGCGCTCGTTCACCGCCGCGACTCTACCGTCGCCCAGCTAGATTCATCCCGTGGCCCACAGAGTCGTCCTCATTCCCGGCGACGGCACGGGTCCGGAGCTGACCGAGGCGACCCGGCGGGTTCTCGAGGCGACGGGCGTCGAGCTCGAGTGGGACGTGCGCGAGGCCGGCGCCGACGTGATGGAGAAGCACGGAGGGAACCCGCTGCCGTCGGACGTGCTCGACGCGATCCGCGAGACCGGAGTCGCGCTGAAAGGACCGATCACGACGCCGGTCGGCGGCGGCTTCCGCTCGGTCAACGTGGCGCTCCGGAAGGAGCTCGACCTCTACGGCCAAGTTCGCCCGTGCAAGAGCTACCCCGGCGTCCGCAGCAGATTCGAGGACGTCGACCTGATCATCGTTCGCGAGAACACCGAGGATCTCTACGCTGGCATCGAGTACGAGCAAGGGACGCCGGACGCCGTCGAGCTGATCGAATGGATCAAGTCTCGCGGCGGCCGCCTCCGCCACAGCGACGCGGGGATCTCGATCAAGCCGATCTCCGTCACCGGCACGCGTCGCATCTTCGAGTTCGCCTTCGACTACGCGCGCGGAAACGGCCGCCGCAAGGTGACGGCCGTGCACAAGGCCAACATCATGAAGTTCACGGACGGGCTCTGGCTGCGCGTCGCGCGCGAGGTCGCCGCGGAGAACACCGACATCGAGTTCGACGACAGGATCGTGGACAACATGTGCATGCAGCTCGTCCAGCGTCCGGAGGAGTACGACGTCCTCGTCCTGCCGAACCTCTACGGCGATGTCCTGTCGGACCTCGCGGCGGGGATGATCGGAGGCCTCGGCGTCGCGCCCGGCGGGAACTACGGCGAGGCGTCCGCCGTCTTCGAGCCGACGCACGGCTCGGCGCCGAAGTACGCCGGCATGAACAAGGTCAACCCGATCGCGCAGATGCTGTCCGGAGTCCTCATGCTCCGCCATCTCGACGAGCGCAGCGCGGCCGACCGCCTCGAGCGTGCGATCGCCGCCGTGATCGCCGAGAGTCGCAGCGTCACGTACGACATGAAGCCGAGCCGGGACGACCCGACGGCCGTAGGCACGAGCGAGGTTGCGGACGCCGTCATCGAGAAACTGGAAGCCGAGGTACCAGCATGATGCGAAGGAAGATCACGATCGTCGGGGCCGGCGCGACTGGCGCAACCGCTGCGCACATCCTCGCCGCGCGCGACTACGCGGACGTCGTCCTAACGGACATCAAGGAGGGGCTGCCGCAGGGAAAGGCCCTCGACCTGAACCAGATGGGGCCCGTGCTCGGCTTCGAGCCGCGGATCACCGGCACCAACGGCTACGAGGAGACGGCCGGCTCGGACGTCGTCGTGATCACCGCCGGGCTACCGCGCTCGCCCGGCATGTCCCGCGACGACCTCGTCACGACGAACGAGAAGATCGTCGGCTCGGTGACCGAGCAGATCGTCGCCCAGAGCCCCGAGTGCACGATCGTCGTCCTCTCGAATCCGCTCGACGCGATGTGCCACGTCGCCAAGGCGGTCTCGGGCTTCCCGAAGGAGCGCGTCTTCGGCCAGGCCGGGATCCTCGACACAGCGCGCTTCCGCACCTTCATCGCCTGGGAGACGGGCGCCTCGGTGCGCGACGTGCAGGCGCTCGTGCTCGGCGGGCACGGCGACCAGATGGTGCCCGTCGTCTCGGCCGCGACAGTCGGCGGCGTACCGCTGCGCAAGCTCGTCCCGGACGAAAGGATCCAGGCGATGGTCGAGCGAACCGCAAAGGGCGGCGGCGAGATCGTGCAACTGCTCTCCACCTCCGCCTGGTACGCGCCGGGCGCCGCGGTCGCCGAGATGGTCGACGCCGTCCTCCTCGACCAGAAGCGCGTGCTGCCCTGCACTGCGTACCTCGAGGGCGAGTACGGGATCGACGGTCTCTACATCGGTGTGCCCGTGAAGCTCGGCGCCGGCGGGATCGAGGAGGTCGTCGAGCTCGACCTCTCCGACGAGGAGCGCGTAGCGCTCGAGCAGAGCGCCGAGGCCGTGCGCGAGGTCGTCGGCGTCCTCTCCGGCTGAGTGATCGAGACCCTCGAGAACCGGTTCCAGGGGCGCGACTACCTCGTCGAGCTCGGCGCTCCCGAGTTCACCTCGATCTGTCCGCTCACCGACGCGCCCGACTTCGGTGAGCTCACCATCCGTTACGTCCCGGGAACCAAGCTGTTCGAGCTCAAGTCGCTCCGCGACTACCTGACCTCGTTCCGCGAGCGGAAGATCCTGCAGGAGGAGGTCGTGAACGAGGTGCTCGAACGGCTCGTCGCCGACGGGGCGCCGCGCTTCCTCGAGATCGAGGGTGAGTTCGCTGCGCGCGGCGGCATGACCACCCGCGTGGTCGCGAGCTCCGGAGAGCTGCCGCATTCGTGGATCTCGGACTGAGCGGCCGCACGGCGCTCGTCTGCGGCGCATCGTCGGGCCTCGGGCTCGCGAGCGCCGAGGCGCGCGCGCAGGAGGGCGCCAACGTCGTCCTCTTCGCGCGCCGGGAGGAGCAGCTCGAGCAGCACGCGGCACGGCTCGGCGGCGTCGCCGTCGCCGGAGACGTGCGCGAGGACGACGACCTCGAGCGCGCCGTCCGCACCGCCGTCGACCGCTTCGGCGGCCTCGACGTCCTCGTCTGGAACGGCGGCGGCCCCCCGCCGGGGAAGGCGCGCGAGATCGACGAGGCGACGCTCGACTCGGGCTTCCGGCTGCTCCTCCGGCCGGCCGTGACGCTCGTGTGTCTCTGCCTCCCACACCTCGAGCGCAGCCCGGCCGGCCGGATCGTCGCCGTCACCTCGGTGGCGGCGCAGGAGCCGACCACCCACCTCGCCGTCTCGAACACGTTCCGTCCCGCGCTCACCGGGTGGCTGAAGACGCTTAGTCGCGAGGTCGGGCCGAAGGGGATCACGGTCAACTGCGTGGCCCCCGGCCGGATCGCGACGGCCAGGCTCGACGAGCTCTACCCGGACGGGCCGACCGAGGCGGAGCTCGAGGAGATCGGCCTGCGGCGCTGGGGGACGCCGAGGGAGTTCGGCGACGTCGTCTGCTTCCTCGCCTCCGAACGGGCGCGCTACGTGACGGGCCAGACGATCGTCGTCGACGGCGGGCTGAAGCGGTTCCTGTTTTGAGGCGGCACGTCACTCCGCTCCGCGCCCTCGGCGGGATCGTCGTCCTCCTGCTCGCGTCGCTGCTGATCCTGTTCAGCCTCCCGTCCGGGAAGTACATCCTCCTAGTGGACGCTGCCCACCCGGTCGCGCCGTACGTGCAGGTGCCGGGCGCGCAGCGGGAAGCCGGCGGCGGGACGGTCTACTTCGTCGACGTGAGGGAGCGAAAGGCGAGCGAGCTCGAGGCCCTCTTCCCCTGGCTGCGGCCGCACGCGTCGCTCGTGCCCGCCAGCGACATCGTTCCCCCGTGCGCCAGCGCCGGCGAGGCGGAGGCGGCGCAGCTGCAAGAGATGAGGTTCTCGCAGCACATCGCGGCGGCCGTCGCGCTCCGGAAGCTCGGCTACCACGTCGTCGTCCACCCGTCCGGGGTTCTCGTGTCCCAGCTCGTTGCCAACACGAACGCTCCGTGCAACCTCCAGCCGATGGACGTGATCGTCGCCGTGGACGGCAGCCCGACGCCCACACTGCCGACCCTGCACACCGCCCTGGGGCGCGTGAAGCCGGGGGCCGTCGTCGCGTTGCGCGTGCGCCGAGCCGGCCGCACGCTGACGGTGCGCATCAAGACGGTCGGCATCCGCGAGGAGGCCGGCGGACCGCGGCGCGCCTTCGTCGGGTTCGCGCCGGAGCAGGCCGCGACGATCAAGCTACCGATCAGGGTCTCGATCAACCTGCCCAGCGTCGGCGGCCCCTCCGCCGGGCTCGCGTTCGCGCTCGAGGTGATGCGGAGGCTGGGGCGCAACGTCCTGCACGGTCACCGGGTCGCGGCGACGGGCGAGATGGAGCTCGACGGGCGCGTCGGGCCCATCGGCGGCGTAAAACAGAAGACCTACGGCGCGCGACAAGCCGGAGCCGACGTCTTCCTCGTTCCGGCCGGGGGCGGCAATGCCCGGGATGCCAAGCGTTACGCAGGATCCCTGCGCATCATCCCGGTCCGCACCTTCGGCCAGGCGTTGCGGGCGCTGGCAACGCTACCTCGGACGCAGTAGAAATCGCCTTTTTGCCGCTGCCGGAAACTGGCGGAAATTCGTCAGTTTTCGTCTGCGGCAACGCTTGCTTCGCCGGCGTCCCGCCCTATGATCGCACGTCGAGAGCGGCCCGGACTTCCTAGAGCAAAGGCAAGATTGAGCAAACGTTCCACTCCAACGTGCGCTGATTGCTACTTCCGACGCGCCGGACTCTGCGCCCTCCAGGGCGAGACGATCTGCCCCACGTTCCGCGCCCAGTCCGTCGGACGGCTGGCACCCCCGCCCCAGCCCAGGCTCGTGCCGCGAGCGGTCACGGTCCACGCGGCGGCCTAGCTCCTCGTAGGATTCGAGCGTGCGCCTGCCGCGCCGCCCCCGAATCGACACCAGCGAGGTCTCCGACCGCTGGCAGCCGCGGCTCTACACGCGGCTGATCGCCCTCGGGCTGCTCGTGGCATACGCGATCGCCTTCGTCCTCGAGAACCGGAAAAAGGTGAGCGTCCACTTCGTGCTCGCCACGGCGCGCGTGTCGCTCGTGTGGCTGATCCTGCTCGCGCTCGGGGTCGGCCTGCTCGGCGGGATCCTGCTCGCGCAGCTAGAGCGCCGCCGGCGCCGCCGCTCGCACGAGCCCGCCGAGCACTGAGACGCCTTCCGCGATCTCGTCGGGGGAGACGAAGCTGAAGGCAAGGCGGAGCGCCCGCTCGCCGCCACGCCCGCCGGGGAAGAAGTCGCTCCCCCGGACGAAGGTGACGCCGGCTTCTTCCGCCTCGGCGAGCAGCTCGCCGCTCGGCGGTCCGGACGGGAGCTCGAGCCAGACGAAGTAGCCACCTTCGGGTTGAGTCCACCGCGCGTCTTCCGGCAGCTCGCGCGCCAAGGCCTCGAGCATCGCGTCGCGGCGCTCGCGGAGGAGTCCGTTCACGCGCTCGAGATTTGGACCGAAGCGGTCGTGCAGCAGGAACTCGAGCACCGTCGCCTGCGAGAGGTACGGCGGCGAGATGTAGGTCGAGACCGCGAAGGCCTCGATCTCGACGGCGAGCTGCGGCGGCAGCACGAACCAGCCCACGCGCAGGCCCGGTGCAACCGTCTTCGAGAAGGAGGAGCAGTAGGCGATCTGCTCACTGCCGGCGAGCTCGAAAACGCTCGGCAGCGGCTCGCCGTCGTACCGGACGAGCCCGTACGGGTCGTCCTCCAGCACCAGCAGCTCCCGCGCGCGGGCGAGCTCGGCGAGGCGGCGGCGCCGCTCGACGGAGAGCGTACGCCCGCTCGGGTTCTGGAAGGTCGGGATCGTGTAGAGGAAGGCCGGCGCGTCGCCGGCATCGAGGGCGCGCTCGACCGCGTCGGGGACGAGCCCCTCGTCGTCCATCTCCAGTGGGACGATCTCCGCGCCGAGCCGGGCAAGGATCTTGAGCGGCCGGTCGTAACTCGGCGCCTCGACGAGCACTCGCGAGCCCGGCCGGACGAGCTGCTCGGCAAGGAAGACGAAGCCCTGCAGGGAGCCGCTCGTGATCACGACGCGCGAGGGCTCGACGCCGTGCCGCTCGGCGAGCCACTCGCGCAACGGGCCGTAGCCGCCGCCCGGGCCGTAGCTGAGGATCGAACGGCCGTCGCGCTCGAGCGCCGCGCGGACGCAATCCGCGAGCTCCTCGACGGCGAGACACTCCGGCGCGGGGACGCCGCGGGCGAACGAGATCATGCGCGGAGGGTAGCCGCCTCCCCGGCTACCGCTGACCGGCCTGCAACGCGCGCGTGATCTCCCCGTAGTCACCCCCGAGCTCGCTCGGCACGCGCCAGACGTCGACCGTGCCGCAGAGCCCGACCACCCGGACCCTGAGGACCGGAGCCTCGGGATGCGTCGGATCGCGTCCCCACTCCCGCCGGTGGCCGACCACGGTGAGCCCGGTGACGTCAACCGCGATCCCCTCCGGGACGTAGACGTCCACGTTCCCGCAGGCCGCGATGGCCGTGATCGTGGTCCGGCCGCTCGTGATCTCCGCCTCGCGCAGGTCGAGGTCGACGTCGGCGAAACCGGAGAGGACGATCGCGTGCCGCGGGAGCCGGAGCCGGCCGCGGCGAACGACGTGCGCGAACAGCGCGGCCGTGATGCGCGACGGCCGGCGTCGTCCGCGCAGCTGAGGCACGGCCGGGAGTTCTTCGGCCGTCGCAGCGAGCTCGACGACCGTGTCGGCGCGATATGCGGCTTCGACGCGCTGCGAGAACTCGTCGAGGGTCAGCCGGCCCTGCACCAGATGCTCGCGCAGGGCGAGCACCGACCGCTCGCGGTCGTCGTCCGAGGCGCGGCGCGAGAGCTCGCCCACGCCCCCGACGCTACTTCATCCGTTCGGCGACCATCTGCGCGACCTCGGTCGGCGTCGTGCCGACCGCGATCCCGCGCGCCTCGAGCGCCTCCTTCTTCGCCTGCGCGGTTCCGGAGGAGCCGGAGATGATCGCGCCCGCGTGCCCCATCGTCTTGCCGGGCGGCGCCGAGAAGCCCGCGATGTACGCGAGCACCGGCTTCGTCACGTTCTCGGCGACGTAGGCGGCGGCCTTCTCCTCCTCGTCGCCGCCGATCTCGCCGACGAGCACGATCAGCTCCGTCTGCTCGTCCGACTCGAACTTCGCGAGCACGTCGACGAAGGAGGAGCCGACGACGGGGTCGCCGCCGATGCCCACGATCGTCGAGTTGCCGAGACCGAGCTGCGTCAGCTCGTGGCCGATCTGGTACGTGAGCGTGCCCGAACGCGAGACGAGCCCGACGCTTCCCTCGCTGAAGATCTCGGCCGGGATGATCCCGGCGTTCGCCTTGCCCGGCGAGAGGACGCCCGGGCAGTTGGGGCCGATCATCGTGGTGCCCCTGCCGCGGAAGTACGTGTACGCGCGGAGCATGTCGTGCGCCGGGATGTGCTCGGTGATGCAGATCACGGTGTCGATGCCCGCGTCCACGGCTTCGTAGATCGCATCGACGGCGAACCGTGCGGGGACGAAGATGAGCGACGTGTTCGCGCCGGCCTTCTCCACGGCGTCGGAGACGGTGTCGAAGACCGGGATGCCCTCGACGTCCTGGCCGCCCTTGCCCGGCGTGACGCCGGCTACCACCCTCGTCCCGTACGCGCGGTTGTGGAGGCCGTGGAAGCGACCCTCCGACCCGGTGAGGCCGGCGACGACGAGGCGCGTCTCGTGGTCGAGAATGATCGCCACTAGTGCATCCGTCCGTAAGTTCGGTGCGTCATCCGGCGAGTGGCTCGTCGTTCGTGGCAAGGACGCAGGGAGCGCCAATATGTAGGCATATTGGCGCGACCGAGGACGCCGTCCACGGACGGCGAGACGCCGCCGGGGACGTGCCATAACTTGCGGACGGGTGCACTAGCGCGTGACAGCCCTGAGAACCACGGTCGGCAACTCGAGCCGCCCGTCGCTGATACGGTCGCCGAGCAGCTCGCGCACCCGGACTCGGTCGGGCTCGGGTGTCTCCGTCCGGGCGAGCCAGTCCTCGGCGTCGGTGTCGCGCACGAGGAACGCCTCGTCGGCGACCTCGAGCCCGGCCAGTTCGCAGAAGCTGTGCCACTCCGGAACGCCGTAGTTGCGCACGTGGCTCGGGTCGCGCAGCCGGTCGGCCGCCTCCGAGCTCTCGCTGACGAAGACGTTGTCGCAGATCACGACCCGATGTCGCGCCACCCGCGCCATCTCGCGCAGTGCGGCGAGCACGTCCGGGAAGTGGTGCGCGGCGATGCGGCAGGCGACGGCGTCGAAGCTCGCGTCGGCGAACGGAAGATGGTCGGCGGGCGCGATCACGTCCGGCTCCATCCCGGGCGCCGCGTCCACCGTCACGACTGTCGCGCCGGCCTCGCGCAGGCGGCGGGCGACGTGACCGCCGCCGGTCGCGACGTCGAGCACCGTCACGCCCGGGCCCGGCTCGCACCAGGCGACCACGAGATCGAGGTCGTCGCCCGTCGCGTGCGTCGCGCTCTCGCGGTACGCGGCGGCGCGGTCGCTCCAGAGGTCGGTCACGCCGCCTCCGCCAGCTCGACGGCCCGCCGCGCCCCGTCGAGCATCGTCGCCTCGGGATGGATGTTGTCGCGGCCGGCGTCGGCGAGGATCTGCCGGCCCGCCTCGGCGTTCGTCCCGTCGAGCCGGACGACGACCGGGTAGCGGGAGATGTCAAGCCGCTCGAGCGCCGCCAGGATTCCGCGTGCCACCTCGTCGCACCGCGTGATCCCGCCGAAGATGTTGAAGAAGATCGAGCGAACCTGCTCGTCGCGTGTGATCACCTCGAGTGCGTCGACAACGCCTTCCGCGCTCCCTCCCCCGCCGAGGTCGCAGAAGTTCGCCGGCCGGCCCCCTGCATGGGCGACGACGTCCACCGTCGACATCCCGAGACCGGCGCCGTTCGCGAGCACGCCGACGTTCCCGTCCAGCTTCACGTACGTGACGCCCTTCTCGCGCGCGAACGTCTCGATGGGATCGGCGGCGGTCGGGTCACGCCACTCCGCGACGTCCGGATGGCGAAAGAGGCCGCTGTCGTCGACGGTGAACTTCGAGTCGAGCGCCTTCACCTCACCTTCCGGCGTCACGATGAGCGGGTTGATCTCGCAGAGCATCGCGTCGAACTCGACGAATGCCCGGTAGAGCCGCTCGACGATCGCCGCGATCTGCTTCTGCTCGGAGGGATCCTCGACTCCGCCGCCGTAGACGAGCCGCCGCGCCACCCACGGCTGGAAGCCCTCGAGCGGGTCGACGTGCAGGCGGACGAGCGCCTCGGGGTTCTCCTCCGCGACCTGCTCGATCTCGATGCCGCCCTGCGTCGTGAACATGAAGAGCGGCCGCTTCGCGCCGCGGTCGAAGGTGATCGAGAGGTAGTACTCGCGCGCAATGTCCGAGGCCTTCTCGATCCAGAGCGTCCGGACGACGTGGCCCCGGATGTCGAGACCGAGAATCTCGCGCGCCTTGGCCTCGGCGTCCTCCGGATCGTCGGCCAGCTTGATCCCGCCGGCCTTGCCGCGGCCGCCGGTGAGCACCTGGGCCTTGACGACGACCGGGCCACCGAGCTCCTCGGCGGCCCGCCGCGCCTCCTCCGGCGAGGTCGCCAGCCGTCCCGCGGAGACCGGGATCCCGACGCGCCCGAAGAGGTCCTTGCCCTGGTACTCGTAGAGATCCACCGGCGCCGGACCCTAACGACGCGACGCCGGTGGACCGCGCAGTTCAGCGCGGGCGGCCAGCCCTCAGCAACCGTAAATACAGGTCGTCGTGGGCGAGGTGGTCGTGGTCCCGGTCGTGGTCGTGGACGCGTGCTTCACGGCCTTGCCAGCCGCGGAGACGCCCCACCACTTGCCGCCGAAGAAGTCCTGGCCTTCGCCCGCGACCTGTCCCGGCTTCTTGTCGAGCTTGAAGCGGTACAGCGGGTGTCCGGCGTACGTGACCTGGCGTGTCCCGTTCTTCCGCTTGACCGTCCCGAGCAGCTTCGCCTTGACTCCGGCGCCGGCGGTCGGCTTGTTCGCCGCCAGCAGCGGCGGCCAGTACGTCGCGCACTGCCCGTAGCAGGCGCTCTTCCCATGGCGGTCCACCACGAAGAGGTAGAGCGTCATGCCGGACTTCGTCGCGAGCACCTTGCCGAGCTTCGTCGCGTGCAGATTGACAGGTCCACTGGAGCCGGAGCCCTGGCGCGCGACGGCCGCGGCGGTCGCGACACCGGCCGCGACGAGCGCGACTGCGAGGACTGCGGCGACGGCGATTCTCATCTTCATTGATCTCCTCCTACTGGGTCGACGGTGACTACGCGTGCCGTCGGGGCGTGGATTTCTCCTGTCTAGACTCGGAACTGGATGGACGCGATCGTCGCGGAGGAGCTGCGCAAGCGATACAGGGCAGTGCAGGCGCTCGACGGCGTCTCGTTCGCCGTCCGCGAAGGGGAGGTCTTCGGGCTGCTGGGACCGAACGGAGCCGGCAAGTCGACGACCGTTCGGGTCCTCACGACGCTGACCCGGCCCGACGCCGGCCGCGCCTTCGTCGCGGGCGAGGACGTGGTCACGCATCCGCAGCGCGTCCGTCGAGCGATCGGCTACGTCGCGCAGGACTCCGGCGTCGACTGGGAGGCCACCGGACGCGAGAACCTTCTCCTGCAAGGGCGGATCCACGGCATGAGCGGCGCATCGCTGAATGCGCGCGTCCGCGAGCTGCTCGGACTCGTCGGGCTCGAGGAGGCGGCCGACCGTCCGGCGCGCGGCTACTCGGGCGGGATGAAGCGCCGCCTCGACGTGGCGATCGGGCTCGTGCACAGCCCGCGCGTCCTCTTCCTCGACGAGCCGACGACCGGTCTCGATCCCGAGGCTCGCGCGGCCATGTGGGTGGAGGTCGAGCGGCTCGCGGCGGAGCAGAACCTCACGATCCTGCTCACCACCCACTACCTCGAGGAGGCTGACCGGCTCGCCGAGCGGGTCGCGATCGTGAGTCGCGGACGGGTCGTCGTGGAGGGACGGCCCGACGAGCTGAAGGCTGCCCTGCGCGGCGACTCGGTCACCGTCGAGCTCGCCCGGCTGGACGGACGCGCGGCAGATGCGGCGGCCGCGGTGTCCGCGGTCGAGGGCGCCCGCGAGACCGCCGTCGAAGGCGGGCAGCTCAGGACGCGGGTGCCGAACGGAGCGCACGCCATCCCGGCGATCCTCTCGGCACTGGACGCCCGAGGGATCGCCGTCGCCTCGGTGACGACTGCGAGGCCGTCCCTCGACGACGTCTACCTCCATTACACCGGACGCGACTTCGCCGCCGAGGACGAGGAGGGACGCGGCCCGTGATCGTCCAGGGGCTCCGGCACACGGGCTGGATGGTCGTGCGCCAGGTGCGCAACCTCATGCGTGAGCCGATCTGGATCGTGATGATGGTCGTGCAGCCGATGCTGTGGCTCGTGCTGTACGGGCAGCTGTTCAAGCACGTCGGCGCGCAGGGGGCACGCAATGGCAGCTACATCGCGTTCCTGACCCCGGGTGTGGTCGCGATGAACGCGTTCTTCGGCGGCATGTGGTCGGGGATGGCCATGATCAGCGATCTCGACCGCCACGTGATCGACCGCTTCCTCGCCGCCCCGACCGTGCGGGTCGCGATCGTTCTTTCGCAGGTCGTACGCGCGGGAATCACCGCGATCCTGCAGGCGCTCATCCTCCTGCTCGTCGCGCTCGCCCTCGGTGTCCACTTGCACGGCGGCTTCGCCGGCTGGCTCGTCGTCTTCGCCGGGGCGGCGCTCCTCTCCGCGGTGTTCGCCGGCTTCTCCCACGGACTCGCCCTGATCATGCGACGTGAGGCGTCGATGATCGCGGCGGCGAACTTCGTTGGGATGCCGCTCATGTTCCTCTCGTCGATCCTCGTCACGGTGGCGCTCATGCCGGGCTGGATCCGCGCCGTCGCCCGCTTCAATCCCGTCAACTGGGGCACGCGTGCAATGCGCAACGCCATCTTCTACGGAGGCCACTGGGGCGCGACGGGCGTGTACCTCGGCCTGCTCGTCGCCGTCACGGCTGCAACGTCGCTGTTCGCGACGTGGTGCTTCCGCGCCTACCAGCGCTCGATCTAGTGATGTAACCGGCAACGTTCGCCGGGCAACGTCACCGGCCACATCACTAGTCGCTCTCGATCGTGCAGATCACCTGGCCCGTGGTGACGGGCTCGCCGGGGGCGACGGACAGGCTCCGGACCGTGCCGCCCCGGTGGGCGTGGACCTCGTTCTCCATCTTCATCGCCTCGACGACGCAGATCACGTGACCCGGCTCCACCTCGTCGCCCTCGGCGACCCGCACCGTGAGGACCGTGCCCTGCATCGGCGACACGACGGCATCACGAGCGCCTGCGCCGGCCACACCCTGGCGCACCCGCTCACGGCGACGGCGTGCGAGCGCGCGCCATTCGGGCTCGGGCTCCGACAGCCGCACCTCGAACCGCCGGCCGTCGACCTCGACAACGCGGAGGCGCCCTACCATCCGCCCGTCCGGACCTGTCTTTCCTGGTAACAGACTGTTACTCGCCGCGATCGGCGACGGCGACGCGGCGAGAGCGGCGACGCGCTCGGCGAGCTCCTCCGACTCGACGACGCCGTGGCACGTCTCTCCCGCGACGAAGCACGGGTGGGACAGGAGCGCCAGGTGGAAACCGATCAGCGTGGTCGGCCCCTCGATCAGGAACTCGTCCAGCGCCCGCAGCATCCGCCGCCGCGCGTGCTCACGGTCGACGCCGTGCACGATGAGCTTCGCGACCAGCGGGTCGTAGGAAGCCGAGACCTCGTAGCCGGCCGCGACGCCGGAGTCGACGCGCACTCCCGGCCCCGACGGCTCGCGGTACCCCGTCACGAGGGCCGGCGCCGGCAGGAAGCCGTGCGTCGCGTCCTCGGCATTGATCCGGCACTCGATCGCGTGGCCGCGCAGCTCGACGTCCTCCTGCCGCACCGAGAGCGGCTCGCCGAGGGCGACCAGAATCTGCTCGCGGACGAGGTCCAGCCCCGTGACCATCTCCGTCACCGTGTGCTCGACCTGGATGCGCGTGTTCATCTCCATGAAGAAGTAATCGCCGTCCTGCGTCAGCAGGCCTTCGATCGTCCCGGCGGAGCGGTAGCCGCAGGCTCGGGCGGCCTCGACGCCGATCGCGCCGATCCGCCGCCTCAGCTGCTCGTCCACGGCGGGCGACGGCGTCTCTTCGACGAGCTTCTGATGGCGGCGCTGGATCGTGCAGTCGCGCTCGCCGAGGTGGACGACGTTGTCGTGCGCGTCGGCGAGCACCTGCACCTCGACGTGGCGAGGATCGACGATGAGCTTCTCGACGTAGACGTCCGGGTTCGCGAAGTAGGACTGCCCCTGCCGCCGAGCCCTCGCGAACGCCTCCTCCGCGCGGCCCGGCGCGTCGACGACCTCCATGCCCTTGCCGCCGCCCCCCGCCTCCGCCTTGATCAGGAGCGGGTAGCCGATCTCCTCGCCGAGCGCGAGCAACTCGTCCACGGAGCCGACGGGATCGGTCGTACCGGGGATGATCGGCACGCCCGCTTGCCGCATCGCCGTGCGGGCGGCGGTCTTCGACCCCATCAGCTCGATCGCGGCCGGCGGCGGACCGATCCAGACGAGGCCCGCCTCCTCCACGGCCCGCGCGAACGCGGCGTTCTCCGCGAGGAAGCCGTAGCCCGGATGAACCGCCTGCGCCCCGGCACGCTGTGCCACGTCGAGGATTCGCTCGATCGCGAGGTAGCTCTCGGCCGCGGGCGTCGGCCCGAGGAGGAACGCCTCGTCCGCATAGGCGACGTGCAGCGCGGCCTGATCGCCTTCCGAGTAGACACCGACCGCGCCGATCCCGAGCTCACGGAGGGTGCGGAAGACGCGAATCGCGATCTCGCCGCGGTTGGCGACCAGAACCTTCTCGAACATGGGCGGGCCGTATTCTCTTCAGATTGTGAGCATGACGCCGGCCGACCAGCTCACCGTCGCGCGCGCGGCGTCCGTCCCGCTCGTGGTCGTGCTGTATGCCTGGAGCTTCTCGGGGCACGACTACTGGGCGACGGCGGTCTTCTGCGTCGCGATGACCACGGACTGGTTCGACGGGAGGCTCGCCCGCCGACAGGGACGCGCCTCCTCGATCGGCACGCTGCTCGATCCCATCGCCGACAAGGTGCTCGTGCTCGCGGGGCTGGTGATGCTCGTCGGGCAGGGAGTCGCCCCCGCCTGGATGGTCGCGGCGATCGTCGTGCGTGAGGTGCTGATCACCGGCCTGCGGCAGGCAGCGATCGAGCGCGGAGTGGTTCTCGCCGCCCGCGACCTCGGGAAACTGAAGACGTGGGCCCAGGCGGTCGCCGCTGCAGTGGGAGGCTTCGCAGCGGCAGGCGCCTGGACGGAGCGCGCCGCCTGGTGGACGCTGCTCGTCGCAGTCGTGCTGACGTGGCTCTCGGGCCTCGACTACGCCCGCAGCGCACCGCGGCTGCTCAGCCGTGCAGCCCAGCCCGAATAGCCCGACTCGTCAGGCAGCGATCCCGCGGGACTCACACCACTCGTCGAAGCGGGCCCAGGCGCGCAGGTACTCCCGAAGAGCGTAGAACCCCTCCTCGACCTCGGCTCGGACGGCCCAGTGGCAGTGGCCGCAGTAGCCCTGATCGTCCACGGCCGGAGCCTCGTGGCAGCGGATGCACTCCTCCCACATGCCGTGGGAACGGCCGGCGACTCGCTGCGGTTACGGCTCGTCTTCCTCCGCTTGGCGTGACGGCAGCAGCGTCTCGGCCCAGCGGGAGTTCGGCACGCGCTCGGCTTCCTCGGCCGCCAGCGCCTCGAGGATCGCCTGGCGCTCGGCCTCGCCGGGCTCGGGCGTGATCCGGGGAGCTTCCACCGGAACGGAGGCTAATGCCCTCCGCCGGGCCGGTCGATGAGGAACCCGTGGGTCAGCGTCTCGTCACGTTCGCGGCCATCGTTTCCCTGGCCGCAATCGCCGCTGCCGCGGCGCCCGGAGCCGCCGGCCGCCTCCCGAACTGGGCGGCGCCGCAGATCGCCACCGTCGTGGCCCATCGTCTGATGGATGCGCCGAGCGTGCGCAAGTTCCGGCCGAACGCGGTCCTCACGCGACAGACGCTCGCCAATCTCGCGGTCGGCCTGCGAGACGAGGTCGGTCCGCCAGCTGCTTCGTCGTCAGGCTCGGGCTCGACGGAAACGACCACGACCGCCACGACCACGACCGGCACGACCGCCACCGGGACCACCGGCACGACGACCACCACGGCGACGACGACCGTCCCGGACGTCTCGAATCCGACGGCGCAGGTCACGATGGCGCAGCTCGACGGCGGTCTCGTGAAGACCCTCGGCCTGGGCAGCGCCGCGAAGGAGTTCGCGCAGGGAGCACGTGCCGCGGGCATCCCGGTGGCGGGCCACTTCGGCACCGAGGTCGTCGCCCGACTGCTCGGCCTGCGCATCAACCATCCTGCGGCGCAGGACTTCCTCGAGCTCCGTCCGCAGGATCCGGCGAGCCGCGCGGAGGCCGCGTACTCGGCGGCGCAGATCCTCGGCTTCGGCCTGCTCGAGGACAGCTGGAAGGTCGCCGAGGTGCAGAGCCTCGCCGACTCGTTCGCGCTGCCACAGCTGACCGACTGGCAGCGGCGGATCCTGACCGTCGCCTTCTCGAAACTCGGGATGCCGTACGTCTGGGGCGGGACGAGCGACGGCCCCGAGGTCGACTTCGGCGTCAGTGCGCGCGGCGGCTATGACTGCTCGGGCTTCGTCTGGCGGGTGTACAAGCTCCAGAGCTATCCGAACGAGGGAAGCCTGGCGTCGACGATCCAGGGGCGGACGACGTACCTCATGAGCGTCGAGGTTCCCCGCTCGGAGCGGATCTCGTTCGCGAAGTTGCGGCCGGCGGACGTGATCTTCTTCGGCACGCACGGCCCGAGCTCGACGAGCGCGCAGATATTCCACACCGCGATCTACGTCGGCAACGGCTGGTTCGTCCAGTCCTCGGACCGCGGCGTCGCGCTTGCCCAGCTCTCCGGCTGGTACCGGAAGAAGTTCGCGTGGGGCCGCCGGCCGCTGCGCGAATCGGGCCTCGACCCCTCCTAAGAGGGCGTCCGCCCTCGCGGTTACCCCCTTCGAGTGACTCCGCTACCCCCTTCGGGTGATTTCCGTCGCGCGGGGGCGCCACGACAATCTCCTGCGTCTGGCGTCCCTACGACGAAAGCTCTGGAGGCACAATGCTCGAGTGGAAGTTCCGCCTCGTGATTCTCCTGGCCCTTGGTGCGGCCGTTGCAGCTGCACTCGGGAGCTTCGCATCGCTGTACAACTACGGCTGGTAGGCACCGGCGGCACCTCGTAGGGGAGGTAGAAGGTGGCGGATGGTCAAGAGCCGGCCGTCGCCGGCCGGTACGTAACTTCAGCCGAACGGCGAGCTCGGTAGCGCGGCGGTGACGGGTCCCGCCGCGATTCCGGCGAGGGTGCTTGCAGTGGTGGCGCCTGTGATTGTCGCTGGCGCAGGGGCTGTCGGCTTCGCAGCGTTTCGGTACGCGGACGTGCCGCGCTCCGCATCCGACCTCGCCGCGCTCTTCGGCCTCTTCGCGAGCATGGCGCTCGCTGAGCGCTTCCCGGTGCCGGTCGAGGGAATGGGCGCCGGCGGCGTCACGCTCGGGTTCGTCTTCTCCGTCTCGTCGATCATCCTGCTCGGCTGGCCGGCGGGCGTGATCGTCGCCGCAGGAGGGCCAACCGTGACTCACCTCCTGCAGCGCCGTCCGCTGCTACGCGTCGCCTACAACGGCTCGATGTTCGCCCTTTCCGCGCTCGCCGCCGGGCTCGCGGTCGAGCACATCCACGGCGGCTCGACGGGCATCCTCGTCGCGCGCGTCGTCCTCTGCGGGTTCCTCTACTACTGGGTCGTCAACCTCGTGCTGATCAGCGCCGTCCTCTCGGCCGACTCCGGCCGGTCGTTCTTCGCGATCGCGCGGGAGAACATCACGCAGACGACCGCGCCGTTCGCGTTCATGGCCTCGGCGGCGCTGACGCTCGTCGTGCTCTGGCAGCGCGAGCCGGCGCTGTCGATCGCGCTCGTCGGGCCGCTCCTGGCGATCGCCCTCTACCAGCGCTCGACGTTCAAGGCGATGCGCGCGATGCGCCTCGCGCTGACGGATCCGCTCACCGGCCTCGGCAACCATCGCAGCTTCCACGAACGACTCCAGCGGGAGCTCGTGGCGGCGGAGGAGGAGGGCACGTCGCTGGCGCTCTGCCTCGTCGACTTCGACAACCTGAAGGCGATCAACGACCGCTTCGGGCACCCGGTCGGAGACCTCGTGCTCGGCCAGGTGGCGTCGCGCCTGCGGCAGGGCGGCGAGTCGTTCCGCCTCGGCGGCGACGAGTTCGCCGTGCTCCTCCCGCGACAGGACGAACGGCAGGCCACCGCCGTGGCCCGCTCGATCATCGAGCGTGTCGCCGCTCTCGACGTCGAGGGCGTCGGCCCGGTAACCGTGAGCGCAGGCGTCGCGACGTATCCCATGGACGGCTCCGGACGAGACGAGCTGATCCGGCTCGCCGACAGCGCGCTCTACTGGGCGAAAAAGGACGGCAAGAACCGCGTCCGCGCCTATGCGGCCGAGTCGATCCTGCGCGCCAGCCTCGAGCAGCTCGCCGAGACGCCGGACCGCGCGGCCCACTACCGCGCGGCCGAGAGCCTGGCGAGGGCCGTCGACGAGCGCGACGCCTACACCGGGAGCCATTCGCACCGCGTCGGCGACTACTCCGCCAGAATCGCCCGCCGCCTAGGCGCGGACGAGTCGGGAATCGAGCTGACGCGGCTCGCCGGCAGCCTTCACGACCTCGGCAAGCTCGCGATCCCGGAAGAGGTGCTGCGCAAGCCGGGCACGCTGAGCGCGGCGGAGCGCCTGATGCTCGAACGGCACCCGCAGGTCGGCTTCCGGATGCTCGAGAGCCTCGGCGCCGAGCCGGTGGCGGAGTGGGTGCTCCACCACCACGAGCGGTGGGACGGCGCCGGCTATCCGAACCGGCTCGCCGGTGACCAGATCCCGCTCGGGGCGCGGATCATCTTCGTCGCCGACGCCTTCGACGCGATGACGTCCGAGCGTCCCTACGGGGGAACACTCACCCAGGAGGACGCACTGGCCGAGCTCGATCGCTGCGCCGGGACGCAGTTCGACCCCGCGGTCGTGAAGGCGCTCGCGGAGGAGCTCGTGGCCACGCTCAAGCCCGATACCGCCCTCGCGTCGTAGGCTCCTCGAGATGAAGCACCTGGCTCTCCCCGTCTCCGACCGTGAGCGTTCCCGCCGCTTCTATACGACGTATCTCGGCTTCGACGCAGGGTCGCCGAAGGAGTTCGACGGCGGCGTCCTGATGCTCTACGCCGCCGACGGCTTCTCGCTCGCGCTCGGGCCGACGGAGGAGCCGATCTCAGTGCCCTCCTTCTTCCATTTCGGGATTCATCTTCCGAGTCCCGAGGACGTGCGGAGGTTCCGCAGCCGGCTCGTCGCCGACGGCGTCCCGATCGTCGAGGAGTGGGAAGAACCGGAATACGTCAGCGTGAAGTGCCTCGACCCGGACGGCTACGTCGTCGAGGCCGCCTGGGAGCCGCAGCTGCGGTAGGTCCGGGCCCTACTGGTTCCAGTTGTCGGCGGTCTTCTTCTTATGGCTGCTGGTCTTCGCGCGCGGGTCGGGCACGTCGAGGTCCTTGGGAGGAAGATCGTCGCGAGCCGGCGGCTGGTCCTCAGGTCGTCCCTCTGGATGCCGGCGCTGCTCGCGGTTCGGCTTCGTTTCGCGCATCCCGGGCACGCGCGGTTGCTTCTTGGCCATGCCCACTACTACGCGGCTGTGCTGAATCCGAAACCGCTACGCGATCTCTTCGATGAGCCTGATCAGCTCGTCGCGGCGGTAGCCCTGCTGCCGCGCGAAGCGGACGAAGTCCCGCGCCCGCGCGATGACCGCTCCCTTTTCCGGCGTGCCGGCGACCGTGATCCCGCGACCGCGTCGGAACTCCAGCATTCCCTCGTTGCGTAGGAGCCGGAGCGACCGCAGCACCGTGTTCGTGTTCACCCCGAGGACGGCTGCGAGGTCTCGCGCCGGCGGGAGCCGCTCCCCCGGCTTCGCCTCGCCGTCGGCGATCGCGCGCCGAATCTCAGCCGCCACCTGCTCGAAGAGCTCGGTCGGTTCCTGCCGATCGATCTTCACTTTCAGCATCGTGCTGTTAACAATAGCACTAGATTGAGAGCGCGGCCAAAGACGCCGCTGTCTGACGGGCTCGAGGCTCTGCTAAGGCCGGAGCGTAAGCCGGGCCGCAGGCCGGCTTACGTGGAGGCCCGACGCGGCGAGCCGCCGGTCCTGCGCCGCAGGCGCACGACCGGCCGAGCCACGAAGCCGCAGCCGCGCACGAGCCGGATCGAGAGCCTTCAGCGCGGAGCACCGTTTCGCCGAGCGAAGCGCGAAGCGCTTCGCGAGGACTAGAGCGGGATGTTGCCGTGCTTGCGGCGCGGGCGCGGCTCGGCCTTCGTCAGCGAGGCTTCGAGCGCGTCGACGAGCACCGGGCGGGTGCGCCGCGGCTCGATCACGTCGTCGACGTAGCCGCGCTCGGCCGCGCTGTACGGGTTGGCGAACTTCTCCTTGTAGTCGGCGATCAGCGCCGGGCGCTCCTCCTCCGGCCGGTCGCGGTAGATGATGTTGACCGCTCCCTCGGGACCCATCACCGCGACCTCCGCCGTCGGCCAGGCGAAGTTGAAGTCGGCGCGGATGTGCTTCGAGCTCATGACGTCGTAGGCGCCGCCGTACGCCTTGCGGGTGATCACGGTCAGCTTCGGCACGGTCGCCTCGCAGTAGGCGTAGAGGAGCTTCGCGCCGTGGCGGATGATCCCGCCCCATTCCTGCGCCGTCCCCGGCAGGAACCCGGGAACGTCGACGAAGGTCACGAGCGGGACGTTGAAGGCGTCGCAGGTGCGGACGAAGCGAGCTGCCTTGTTCGAGGCGTCGATGTCGAGCACGCCCGCGAGCGAGCGCGGCTGGTTGCCGACCACACCGACGGGGTGCCCGCCGAGCCGGGCGAAGCCGCAGACGATGTTCTCCGCCCAGCGCTCGCTCACCTCGAGGAACTCGCCGTCGTCGACGACCCGCCGGATCACGTCGTGCATGTCGTACGGCTTGTTGGGGTGGTCCGGGATCAGCGTGTCCAGCTCGGCATCCTCGCGGTCGGCCGGATCGGTAGGCGCGCTCCATTCCGGCCGGTCCGCGTTGTTCTGCGGCAGGAACGAGAGGAGGTAGCGGACGTCCTCGAGACACGTCTCCTCGTTCGGCGCGGTGAACTGAGCGACGCCCGATTTCGAGGCGTGGGTCGCGGCTCCGCCCAGCTCCTCGAACGTCACCTCCTCCCCGGTCACCGTCTTCACGACATCGGGGCCGGTGATGAACATGTACGAGGAGCCCTCGACCATGAAGACGAAGTCGGTCATCGCGGGCGAGTAGACGGCACCGCCTGCGCACGGACCCATCACGAGCGAGATCTGCGGGATCACACCCGACGCCTGCACGTTGCGCCAGAAGATCTCCGCGTAGCCCGCGAGCGAGACGACGCCCTCCTGGATCCGCGCCCCGCCAGAGTCGTTGATCCCGATCACCGGGCCGCCGTACTTGACGGCCAGGTCCATCACCTTGCAGATCTTCTCGGCGAAGACCTCGCTCAGCGAGCCGCCGAAGACCGTGAAGTCCTGGGAGAAGACGAAGACGCGGCGGCCGAAGATCGTGCCGTGGCCGGTCACCACCGCGTCGCCGTACGGGCGACGTTCCATCATCCCGAAGTTCGATTCGCGATGGCGGACGTACCGGTCGAGCTCGACGAACGAGCCAGGGTCGCAGAGCTTCTCGGCCCGCTCGCGGGCCAGGAGCCTTCCCTCCTCGCGCCGCCGGGCGACCGCTTTCTCGCTGCCGGCATGGAGTGCCTCGGCGCGCAGCTCGTCGAGCCACTTCAGCTTGCCGGCCGTCGTCTCGTGTCCCTCAGCCACCGCCGCGGAGCCTAACGTTTGGACTCGTGAGGCACCGCCTCCCCCCGGCGCTGCGCCTGCGCAGCTTTGCGCTGCTGTGGACGGCGCTGCTCACGAACAACTTCGCGGCCAACATGATCGCTGTGGGGATCGGGTGGCAGGTTTACGCCGTCCACCGGAACCCGCTCGACCTCGGCCTCGTCGGACTGGCGGAGTTCGTCCCGCTCCCGCTTCTCTCCCTGCCGGCCGGTCAGCTCGCTGATCGTGTCTCCCGCAAGCTCGTCTCGGCTACAGCCGGACTGATCGCGGCGGGCATCGCAGGGCTCCTGCTGGCGGTGACGGTGGTCGGCCCGCACTCGATCTGGCCCTTCCTCGGAGTGGGCTTGCTCAACGGCGTCGCCTCTGCGATCGGATCGCCGGCGACGCGCGCGCTCGTGCCCGAGCTCGTCCCCTCCGAGCTCCTCGAAGGCGCGATCGCGCTCCGCAGCGTGGCGGGTCAGATCGGGATCGTCGCCGGCCCGGCCGTGGGCGGCGTGATCTTCGCATTCGAGCCGGTGGCCGTCTACGCCACGGCGACCGGACTACTCCTGGTCGCCTTCGCAGCGACGGTCGCGCTCCCACCGCTGGTCGCGCGCGGCGCGGACGAGCCTCTCGGCTGGGAGAGTCTCGTGGCCGGCGTCCGTTTCGTCGCGCGGACACGAACGATCCTCGGCGCGATCGCGCTCGACCTCGTCGCGGTGCTGTTCGGCGATGCGATCGCGCTCGCTCCCGTGTTCGCCCGCTCGATCCTCCACGTCGGGCCGATCGGTCTCGGCGGCCTGCGAACCGCGCCGTCGGTCGGAGCGCTCCTGGTCGGTGTTCTCCTGGCGAGGCGGCCGCTTCGCTTCCGCGCCGGCCCGACCCTGTTGGTCGTCGTCGCGACGTTCGGGGCGGCGACGATCGTCTTCGGACTCTCGAAGTCGCTGCCGCTCTCGCTGGCCATGCTCGGGATCACGGGCTTCGTCGACATGATCAGCATGAACATCCGGGCGACAACGGTGACGATGCTGACGCCGCTCTCGCTACAGGGACGCGTCAACGCCGTGGAGTGGGTCTTCATCAGCGCCTCGAACGAGCTCGGCGCCTTCGAATCCGGTGCGGTGGCGGCGGCGCTCGGCACCGTGCGGGCGGTGGTTCTCGGCGGCGCGTTGATGATCGGCTTCGCCGCCTCCTGGACCCGGCTCTTCCCTGAACTCGCACGGCTTGGCCGCCTCGACGGGCTCCGGCCCGAGCCCGTATAGGGTCGGTCGCGTGTCGGAGCCGCTCGACAGGTCGACGATCTGGCCGTACGACGAGCGCGGGGAGGCGAGGGAGTTCCACTACCAGCGCTTCTCCAGCCCGACGGTCGCCGCGGCGGAATCCGCGCTCGGAGAGCTGGACTACGGAACGGCGCTCCTCTTCCCGTCTGGCGCGGGCGCGACCACCGCGCTCGTCCTGTCCCTCCTCGAGCCCGGTGACACGATCGCCCTCGCGGGCGGCGGCTACTACGGGACCGGCCTCACGTTCGCGACGCTCGCGCGGTGGGGCGTTCGAGTCGTGGAGTTCGACCAGACCGGGACACCGCCGGAAGACGTGCAGCTCGTCTGGCTCGAGGCGCCGTCGAACCCGTACCTGACCATGCCGAACCTCGAAGCCGCGGCGGCGCACCCGGCACGGGTGGTCGTCGATGCGACCGTCGCCACTCCCGTCCATCTGCGCCCGCTCGAGCACGGAGCCGACTTCGTCGTCCACAGCGCCTCGAAGTACCTCGCCGGCCATGACGACGCACTGCTCGGCGTCGTCGTCTGTGCCGATGCGGCCTCGGCGGAGGAGCTGCGGACGTTCCGCGGTCGCACCGGCATCGTTGCCGCACCCGACCCCGCCTGGCTGCTGCTTCGCGGCCTGAAGACGCTCGAGGTGCGCGTGCGACGCCAGTCCGAGACGGCCGCCTACCTCTTTGACCGGTTGCGGGCGCATCCCGCGGTCGAGACCGTCCGCTATCCGGGCCTGGGCGGATTGCTTTCCTTCGACGTCGCCGACGCCGAGACGGCGCGGAAAGTGGAAACGTCGACGAGGGTGATCGTCAACGCCACGTCGCTGGGCGGCGTCACGAGCCTCATCGAGAGCCGCCGCCGCTGGGAGGGCGATCGCGTCCCACCAGGGCTACTCCGGCTGAGCGTCGGGCTCGAGGATCCCGAGACTCTCTGGGCCGACCTGGCGCAGGCGCTTTCAGCCTAGGCGGCGATTCGCCCTGGCTCGCGCCGGGTACGCGCGAGGCGGACACCGAGCAGGAGGCGAAGAATCAGCTGCCGCAACCGTTCCGGATCCTCGTCGCCGAGGATGACGAGTCATTCCTCGACGTCATAGCCCTCGTGCTCGAGGAGGACGAGCGCTTCGCCGTGGCAGGTCGCGCCCGGGACGGACGCGAGGCGGTCGAGCTCGCCGAGCAGGTCTCTCCCGACGCCGTCGTGATGGACATCGAGATGCCGGTCCTCGACGGCGTCGAGGCGACGCGGCTGCTGCGAGACGCCGCCCCGGAGCTACCCATCGTCGCCGTGAGCGGTCACGACTACGAGGAGCGTGTGCTCGAGATCCGGCGAGCCGGCGCCGACGACTACGTGCGCAAGGCGCGGCTCGCCGAGGAGCTGCCGCGCGTGCTCGCAACGCTGCTCGAGACCGCGGATCGTCGTGCAAAATCTCGCCGGTGACGAAGGAACAGATTTTCGAGGCGGTCCGCGAGATCTGCCTCGCGCTTCCCGCAACGAGCGAGCGGCCCTCGCACGGCGAGCCCACGTTCTTCGTCGAGGGCAAGCGCTCGTTCGCCACCGTCTGGGACAGCCATCACGGCGACGGGCGCTTCGCGCTCCTGTGCGCCGCGCCGGCCGGGATGCAGTCCGCACTCGTCGAGGCGGACGCGGAGCGCTTCTTCGTCCCGCCGTACGTCGGCCACCGCGGCTGGATCGGATTGCGTCTGGACCGCGGCTTCGACCGTGACGAGATCGCCGGAATCGTCGAGGATGCCTACGCAGAGGTGGCGCCGCCGAGGCTCGTGGAAGCGGCAGGACGCGACCGAGCCTGAGAAGAAAAGCCGGAGGTCGGACTCGAACCGACGGCCCGCGCTTTACAAGAGCGCTGCTCTACCAGCTGAGCTACTCCGGCAACGAGCGACCAGCGTAGCGATCGCTACTGCAGGACCTCCCGGCCCTGCTGGTGCGCGAGGATCTTGCGCTTGACGCGCTGGAGCGCGTTGTCGATCGTCTTCGTGTCGCAGCCGAGCTCGTCGGCCATGTCCTCGTACGACGAGCCTTCGAGGTAGAGCCGCAAGGCGTCGGCCTCGAGCGGGGAGAGGCCGGTGCCGAGACTGAAGACGAGGCTCTGCAGCTCCTCGGTCGAGATCACGACGAGCGGCGGCTCCTGCACGGCCGGGCCCGGCAGCGCGTCGCCGAGCGTGCACTCCCCGTCGCCGTCCTGCCCTGCCGGCGTATGGCTGAACGAGACGTAGGTGTTGAGCGGCGCGTGCTTGAACCGGGTCGCCGTCTTGATCGCGGTGATGATCTGTCTCGTGACGCAGAGCTCGGCGAAGCTCCGGAACGACGTCTCCTTGTCGGCCCGGAAGTCCCGGACCGCCTTGTAGAGGCCGATCAGCCCCTCCTGGAGGAGGTCGTCGTTGTCGCCGCCGGCGAGGAAGTAGGAGCTCGCCTTGAGGCGCACGAAGCCGGTGTAGCGGCGAATGAGCGCGTCCATCGCGGTGCTGTTGCCGTTCCGCGCCTTGAGGACGAGCTGGAGATCCTCGAGCTCTCGCTGAGCTTTTTGCGGCGTGCGGGCTGTCGCGGTGCGAGCGGCCATGGGCGCCTCCCGGCGTCATGAGGGCGAAGTCTCACCCTGTGGTCGAGGGGAAGGTAGCAAGCGGTCCAAGGTTTTACAAGTCCAATTGCTATGGACCCAGTTTGCCGTGGACCCAGGACGCTAACGGGCGCTAGCTCATTCCGCGACGTAACCGTTCGAGGCGCGCCAGCGTATCGGGGTCGAGGCGATCGCGCAGATCGCCCCGCGTCGAACGTGGCTGGGTCGGCCGCGCGAGCTCGGCGAGGAACGTCTGCGACGCGACCTTCCGCACCTCGATGCCCGTGGTGCCGCGGACCGCTGCGTCCGAGGAGACGATCGCGACCTGCTCGCTGCCGCGATGCTCGGCCGCCAGCCGCTCGAGCAACGCGTCCGCGTCCCTCGCCCAGCGGATCTCGAGCGGTCCGCGGCGCTCGTCCGCGCCCTCGCCGTCGAACACGAGCACGCCGCGAGCGCCCTCCGCCGCGACCCAGCTCGCGAGCAGGTCGCGCAGCTCCTCCGGCGACCCGAAGCCGCCCGCGTGTAGGAGGTTGAACCCGTCGAAGAGATAGAGGCTGGTCTCAGCCATCGCGCTGGCGCCGCGCCTCGTAGAGGAGAAGGGCGGCGGCGACGCTGACGTTGAGCGATTCGACCTGCCCGAGCTGCGGGATCGAGACCTCGAGGTCGCAGGTGCGGCGCACCAGCGGGCGCAGTCCCTTGCCCTCTGCGCCGAAGACGAAGGCGATGCCGCCCGAGAGGTCGGCCTCCCACATCGGCGTCCCCGCTTCGCCGGTGGCAGCCGCGATCCAGAGGTCGCCGCTCTTGATCTCCGCCAGGTACCGAGCGAGGTTCGGCACGACGGCGACCGGAAGATGCTCGACGGCTCCCGCCGAAGCGCGGCAGACGGCGGAGGTGACGCGGGCCGACCCGTGCGCGGGTACCACAACGCCGTTCGCGCCCGCTCCTTCGGCGCTCCGGATCACGGCCCCGAGGTTCCTCGGGTCGCTCACCTGGTCAAGGCAAGCAAGCAGCGGTGCAAGGCCGGCGGCGAGCTCGAAGGCGTCCGCGTAGCGGAAGGGCTCGCACCAGGCGACGACGCCCTGGTGGTCGCGCGTTCCCGCAGCCTCCGAGAGGTCTCGCTCGAGCTTCGTCTGCAGCCGCGGCCGCTCGACGGCTCCCAGCCACGGCTCGCTCCGGACGGTGCGTTCGCTCGCCCACAGCTCGAGCACCTCGCGCGGGCCGCGCACCACCTCGCGCACCGGCCGGCGGCCGTACACGACCTCCCGGGTCACGGAAGCCGGACGAGCCGATAGCCGGGAGGCTCGGCGACGTCGCGCACCTCCCAGCCCGCGGCTTCGATCTCGTCGCGCAGGCGGTCCGCCTCCGCGAAGTCCTTGGCGTCACGCGCCTCCCGCCTAAGGCCCGCGAGCTGTGCGACCTCCGCCGGCGCCTCCTCCACCTCGGCGATCGACGCGAGGCCGAAGATCGAGAACGCGCGCCGCAGTAGCTCGTGGTCTCGCCAGCCGTGCAGCACGGCCAGCGCCTCGGGCGTGTTGAAGTCGTCGTCGAGCGCCGCCTCGAGCTCGGACCACTCGCCCACCGGCTCGCTCGGCGAGTGGAAGACGTTCCGGAACGTCTCGAGCTGGGCGCGGGCCTGCTCGAGCGTCTCCTCGGAGTAGTCGAGCGGCTTGCGCCAATGGCCGGTCAGGAAGAAGAAGAGGAGCGTCTCGCGCCCCCAGCGGTCGAGCGCCTCCTGCAGCGAGACGTCGTTGCCGAGCGACTTGTGCATCTCGCTCCCGCGCATGCTGAGCATCCCGTTGTGCATCCAGATCCGCGCGAAGTCGTGCCCGAGTGCGCGGGACTGCGCGATCTCGTTCTCGTGGTGCGGGAACTTCAGGTCGAGCCCGCCGCCGTGGATCTCGAAGCTCGTGCCGAGGTACTTCTCCGACATCGCCGAGCACTCGATGTGCCAGCCCGGCCGGCCGCGGCCCCACGGGGAGTCCCACCACGTGTCCTCGCCCGGCTTGTTCGCCTTCCAGAGCGCGAAGTCGCGCGGATCCTCCTTGAGCGGGTTCGGCTCCTGCTCCTCCATCAGGTCGAGGCGCTGCCGCGAGAGGCGGCCGTACTCGGGGAAGCTCGCCACCCGGTAGTAGACGTCGCCCTCGACCTCGTAGGCGAAGCCGCGCTCGAGCAGCTGCTCGATCAACGCGATCTGCTCGGGGATCGTCTCCGCCGCGGTCGGCTCGACGTCGGGCCGGCCGAGCCCGAGGCGGTCGGTGTCCTCGAAATACCAGCGCGTGGCGTCGGCCGCGAGCGCCGCGCTGCGGCCGGGCGCGGCGTCGTAGATCTTGTCGTTGATGTCCGTGATGTTGACGACGACCTTCGTCTCGTAGCCACGGTGCTCGAGCCAGCGCTTCAGCCAGAGCGGGAGGACGGAGACGGCCAGCGCGTTCCCGACGTGAATGCGCCGGTAGACGGTCGGTCCGCACCAGTAGATCCCGATCGGACCGGGCGGCGGCGGCAGCTCGACGAGCGAGCCCGTGTAGGTGTCGTGGAGGCGCATCGCTCCTAGCCTAGTGCGGTGCGGCGCAGCAGCTCGTCGCGCGGCAGCGCGGCAATCACGGCCGCAAGCTCCGGGCCGCGCTCCTGTCCGGTGAGCGCCAGCCTTAGCGCCTTCAGGTCGCCGCCGACCGCCTTCAGCTCCCGCACCACCACCCGCGGCTCGACCTCTGCGGCGACGAGCTCGCGGAACCGCGCGAGCGTCTCGGGCGAGTCGACCTCTGCCGCGGCCGGCTCGAGGACGAGCATCGCGTAGGCGCGAGCCTCCGCGAGATCCCGCGCGCCGCGCAGCACCGGCGCCACGGAGACGGGTACCCCGACCCGGGCGGCGAGCTCCTCGTCGCTCAGCGCCGCCAGCGCCTCGGTCGAGAGGCGACGCAGCCGCGCGAGGTCGAGGTGGACGTCGTGGCGCGGCAGCCCGAGCTCCTCGAGGTACGTGCGCACGGCCTCGGCCGGGATGCCGTCCTCCCGGAGCGAAGCCACGTTGCCGCCGGGAGCCCGCTTCGCGAGCTTGCGGCCGTCAGGCCCGAGAATCAGGCCGTGGTGGACGAACTCGGGCGGCGTCGCACCCAGTGCCTCGAACAGGCGGCGGTGCAGCGCCTCGTTCGGGCGATGGTCGTTGCCGCGCACGACGTGCGTGATGCCGAAGTCGATGTCGTCGACGACGGAGGCGAGGTGATACGTCGGCGAGCCGTCCTCGCGAAGGAGCGTGAGGCCGTCGAAGCGATCGCCGAGCGGCGCACCGGCCTCGCGGTGCCGCTCCGCGCGCTCGCCCTGCCGCACCGGGCCCTCGTCCCAGGCGATCCCCAGCCACTCGAGGTCGCGCACGATCGCCTCCTCCCCGCCCGGCAGGTTGCGCGCCGGATCGGTGTCGTCGATCCGGAGCAGCAGCCAGTCGCCGAGCCGCCGGTTCGCCACGGCGCTCAGCGCGTTGCCGAGGTGGAGCGAGCCCGTGGGGCTCGGCGCGAAGCGGACTTTGACCGTCACGCGAGCGAGTGTAAGCTCCGCCCCGCGATGGAGTCCTGGCGCGCAACGGTTCTCCGCCAAAACGGCTAGTCCGCCGCTTCCCACCACAGCGTCCTAGGGAAGCGGCGGGACGCGACGCGTTCCCGCCCCGACAAACGGAGGTGTACGTCGCGATGCCGATGCCACATCGCACCCAGCAGCAACTGATCAAGCGCCGCCTCACCGGCAAGGAAGGCGCGGAGCGCATCCGCGAGCTCCGGGCGATCCTCGCCGAGCTGCCCGGCTACCGCAACGGGCCGTACGCCGACCTGCGGAAATGGGTGGAGAACGAGCTGACGGCGTCACGTGTGCGGAAGCGCGTCGTCAACCGCGACTCGATCACCGTGCGCCGCGAGGGCGCCGCGCAGATCGCGCTCGTGGGCCCGCCGAACGTGGGGAAGTCGTCGCTCCTGCAGGCGCTGTCGTCGATCCAGATCCGCACGGGCGACTACGCGTTCACGACGACGCGGCCGGTCGCGGCGACCACGCGCCTCGGCGGCGTGCTCGTCCAGCTCGTGGAGATCCCCGGCCTGATCGAGGGGGCGGCGGAGGATCGTGGCGGCGGTCGGGCGCTCCTGGGCGTCCTCCGCAACGCGGATGCGATCCTGTGGTGTCACGCCTGCGACCGGCCCGCCGAGGAGCTCGAAGCGATCCGCCGCGAAGTCGCCGCGGCCGGGATCGACCTGCCGGCGCTCCTTGCCGCGACGAAATGCGACGAAGCGCCGACGCCCACGTATCCCGGGCTGCGCGTCCTGCCTGTCTCCGTCCTCGACGACGCGAGCCTCGACCGGCTGCGCGAAGAGCTGTGGGCGCTGACCGGGTTGCTGCGCGTCCATCTTCGCGACGGCGGAGATCCGGTCGCGCTCCGTCCGCCGGCGACCGTCCTCGACGTCGCCGACACGATCCATCACGAGCTGCGCGAGCGCTGTACCGGCGCGCGGATCTGGGGGCCGTCGGGGCGCTTTCCGGGCCAGCAGGTCGGTCGCGCGCACGAGCTGAGCGACGGTGACAGCGTGGAGATCCTCGCTCGCTGACCAGCGGGCAGGTTTGGCTTCTCGGGGCGCCGGAAGATCGAGAACATGGGCGACGTCGTCGTCATCACCGGCGCGTCCGGCGGGATCGGGCGTGCGACCGCACGCAGGTTCGCGCAGGACGGCGCGAAGGTCGCTCTGCTCGCGCGGGGCCGCGTCGGGCTCGAGGCCGCGGCGCGCGAGGTCGACCAGCGCGGCGGTCGTGCGCTCGTCCTTCCGACCGACGTCGCGGATGCCGACCAGGTCGAGGCGGCCGCTCAGGCGACCGAGGACGAGCTCGGCCCGATCGACATCTGGATCAACGACGCCATGGCCACCATCTACGCGGAGTTCCTCGACATCGAGCCGGACGAGTACCGCCGCGCCACCGAGGTCACATACCACGGGACGGTCTGGGGAACACGGGCGGCGCTGAGGCGGATGTCACAGCGCAACCGCGGCACCATCGTGCAGGTCGGCTCGGCGATGGCGTATCGCGGCATTCCGCTCCAGGCGCCGTACTGCGGGGCGAAGGCGGCCTGCAAGAACTTCACCGAGTCCGTGATCACGGAGATCCGGCACCAGGGCTGGAACATCCACGTCTCGATGGTCCAGCTCGCGGGCTTCAACACCACGCAGTTCACGTGGGGCCGCACGAAGCTGCCGCGGCAGACGATGCCCGTGCCTCCGTTCTACCAGCCCGAGATTGCGGCGGACGCGATCCACTGGGCCGCATACCACCGGCGGCGCCAGATCTTCGTCGGGATGCCGACCGTGCTGAACATCGTGGGCGAGCGGGTCGCGCCGTGGATTCTCGACTGGTATCTCGCCAGGACCGCATACGGCTCGCAGATGACGGGGCAGCCGCTCGACGGCGGCCGCGACCACGACAACCTCTTCGAGCCCGTCGACGAGGACCGCGGCGCTCACGGCCCCTTCGACGAGCGCGCGCACGAGCACAGCTTGCAGACGACCCTCTCGAAGCACCGCCGGCTCGCCGGCTCCGTCGCGGCGGGAGTCGGCGCGGCAGCGACGGGCGCGGCGCTGCTGCGGAGGCGCTAGGCGACCACGCGCAACAGGTCGGCCAGGGCAGGGCTGAAGCCGTCGGGATGCTCCTCCTCGAGCACCGCGCAAAGCGCACGAAGCTCGCCGCGGCCGAGCGTCGCGTGCCCGGACTCGAGCCCCCGACCGAGGAGCAGCGACAACTCGCGGTGACGCGCAGATACGCCGGCGCGAGCAGCGGCTGCCGCCGCGATGCCGCTCACGGCGTCCCGCGGGACAGGAACGACCTTGCCCACGAGATCGAGCTCGATCGTCGCATCCAGCTCCATCCTCTCTTATGACCGCGAACTCCCGGAATGCAACTTCCGGCGAGGACTGAACGCGTACACCTTGGCCCAGCCGACGACGTAGAGCCGCTGTCCGTCCGTCACAACGGGCGTGAACGCGCCGTCCGGGTACGTCCACACCACCTTCCCGGTGCGCGCGTCGAGGCCGTACGTGCGCCGCGCGAGGCTGGCGAAGTAGACGATGCCGTCGACGACGGTCGCCGAGCCCGAGATCGGACCGTTCGCATGGAACTTCCAGAGGACGTCGCCGGTCGCCGCATCGAAGGCATAGAAGGTGTGGCTGTACGAGCCGACGAACACCCGGCCGCGCCAGATAGCCGGGGAGGCGTACACGAATCCTCCGGTGCGGTGCGACCAGCGCAACCTGCCGCTGCGCTCGCCGAACGAGTAGACGTGGCCGTCGGTCGAGCCGAGATAGACGCGCGAGTAGGCGACGGCGGGGGTCGAGTAAAAGGTGCCGTGATCGCCCAACCAGTCGCGGGCCGACTGAGCGCGCCAGACCGGCTTGCCGTCGCTCGCTCTCAGTGCGTAGAGGTGCCCGTCGTAGGCGCCGAAGAAGATGCGCCCCCGGTCGTAGGCGATCGCTCCCTTCACGGCTCCCCCGACGTGCGCGGTCCAGACGGTCTTCCCGTCGACGCCGCGCAGGCAGTAGACGTTTCCCTGCGCGTCGCCGACGAAGATCCGGCTGCCGACGACGACCGGCGACGTCTCGCTCGCCCCGATGCGCTTGCGCCAGCGGACACGGTGCGACGGCCCTGCGGCCACCGCCAGCAGCTCGCCGTCTCCCCTCTTCGCAGCGTTCCTGCCGCACGGTTGCCGGTTGAGGAATGCCTCGAAGACCGAGCCGCGGCCGAGCCGGGTGACCGCCGGAGATGCGGCTTCGCAGCGATGCTCGTGGACCGTCCAGAGCCGGAGCCCGTTCCGGATGGAGACGGCGATCAGGTTCCCGTTGAGGCTCGCGTAGTAGAGGTAGTGGAAAGCGATCGCCGGCGGGAACTCGACGAGGGAGGTACCGCCCGAGACCCAGTCGCGGCGGAACGGCGGCCTGATCTTGCCGACGCCGACGTGCAGGTGCTGCGGGACGCCGCCGAACACGGGTGAGACGAGCGCGTCCGGCTGCGGCGAGGCGGCCGTCTGCGTGCGGACGTACTCGACCGTGGAGCCCCGCACGTCGCCGCCGTAGCGGTGCTTCGACTCGTAGTAGGCGGCCGCCGCGCCGGCGAGCAGGATCAGGACGCCGGCAGCGACGAGGAGGCGGCGCATTCGCCGGATGATGCCTGCGGTCGGGAGCCGGCCGACGCGCTAGGTTCGCCGCGTGGAGGCTCTGCTCCTGGCGTGGTTCGGCGAGCACGGACGGGACCTGCCGTGGCGGCGGACACGCGATCCGTACGCGATCCTCGTCAGCGAGGTCATGTCGCAGCAGACGCAGGTCGAGCGCGTCCTGCCGCGGTGGCAGCGCTGGCTCGAGCGCTGGCCGACGATCGAGGCGCTCGCGGCCGCCACTGCAGCCGAGGTGATTGGCGAGTGGCAGGGTCTCGGCTACAACCGGCGCGCGCTCGCGCTGCACCGCGCGGCGCAGCATGTGGCCGAGCGCGGCTGGCCCGACGACCTGAGCGAGCTGCCCGGCGTCGGCCGCTACACCGCGGACGCGGTCGCGTGCTTCGCCCTCGGCCGCCCGGTGCTGCCCGTGGACGTGAACGTGCGGCGCGTCTCCGACCGGACGGGCGCCTCCTTCTCGGCCGCGGCCGCCCAGGCGCTGATGGATCTCGGCAAGACCGTCTGCCTCGCCCGCATCCCGCGCTGCGGCGTCTGCCCGCTCGCCGGCACGTGCCCGTCGCGTGGCCGCCGCTTCGAGCCGGCCCGCAGCCAGGGGCCGTTCGAGGGCTCGTTCCGTCAGCGACGCGCCGCGGCTCTGCGCGAGGTTCTCGCCGGCTCACAGCCTGACGATGCCGACGCGGTCGCGTCCCTCGCCCGCGACGGGCTCGTGCGAGTTGACGGAAAAGGCGTGACCCTGCCCGAGTAGCCGGGTACCATCGTGCCGATGGTCGCCACTTCGCTCGTCATCCTGCTGATCCCGGTCTGGATCGTGCTCGGGATCCTCCTTCTCATGGTCGCGCTCGGCGTGCTCGGCCGCATCGAGAACGGCCGCTACCTGCGGCCGGTGGCCGCGCTGCTGATGAAGGTGCCTCTCCTCCGGCGGTTCCTCACGAAGGCGCACCGCGCCGCGATCGAGCGGACAAATCCCGAGCTCGCGAGCGCGATGCGGAAGCTCGAGCCGCACGCGAAGCGCCTCCACGACCCGCAACAGGCGCAGAAGGTGATGTCGCGCCTGACGCGCGAGGAGCGCGCGGCGCTTCTCGAGATGCAGGAGCAGCAGGGCGCCGACGCGCCCGCGGCGACGAACCGCCAGATGCGCCGCCAGCTCGAGAAGCAGAGGAAACGCCGCTAGCCGAACGCGTGTCGAACCCAGATGTTGGGTTCGACGTACACGCCACGACCGTTCTTGAAGTGGACCGGGACGAGCGCGCCCGGGACCACGTAGTTGCCGTCCTCGGGAAAGACCAGCCCCGTCCACTGCTCCCACTCCGCGCGCGTGCCCGAGATTGTCATCGACCGCGGAGCCGTCGCGAGCAGCTCGCCGCCGAGGCGTTCGTGCGTGCGTAGCCAAGGATCGTAGGGGAGACCGTCGCCGCGCCGCCACGTCGCGTAGCTCTCGAGCGCGACGAGCGGGTAGCGCTCCTTCCACGTCGGGCGCACCGGCGCCACGAGCGCGTCGAGGCCGTGGCCCGCACCGATCGCCGCGAGGCGTCGCAGGATCGTCTCCGCAATGCCGAAGCCGCGGTATTCCGGGACGAGACCGGCGACGATCGTGCAGAGCGTCGTCGGCGTCGCTTCCACGCCGTCGGTCAGCGCCCAGTCGATCCCGCGCGGCGAGGGGTCTCCGTTCCAGCCGACCGGCACGCTGCACGCGTAGCCGACGGCCCGGCGCCGCCCCGCGTCCCGGTCGACGACCCAGAGCTGGAAGTCCGGATACTGGTCGTAGAGCTGCGGCCAGAAGGACTGCACGACCGGATCGTGGGCCATGAACTCCGGCCAGATCGTGGGAAGCGTGCCCCGCAACTTCGGGTGCTCGGCATGCGTGACGAGCGCGAGCTTCATCGGACGAGAAGGGCGACGGCCTGCGCGGCGAGCCCTTCGCCGCGGCCTGCGAAGCCGAGGCCGTCCGTCGTCGTGGCGCGGACGGCGACGAGCTGCGGCTCGACGCCGAGCGCCGCCGCCAGGCGCCCGCGCATCTCCTCCCGGTGCGGCGCGAGGCGCGGCTCCTCGCCAATCAGGACGACGTCCGCGTTCGCCAATCGCCAGCCGCCGGCGCGGACGCGGTCGCAGGCCTGCGCGAGCAGCTGGAGCGAGTCGGCGCCAGCGAGCGCGGGATCGCCGGAGGGAAAGAGCGCGCCGATGTCCTCGAGCCCGGCGGCTCCGAGCAGGGCGTCGGTGAGCGCGTGCGCGAGCACGTCTCCGTCCGAGTGGCCCGCGAGGCCGCGCGGGTGGTCGATCCGGACCCCCCCGAGCACGAGCGGGACGCCCTCCTCCAGCGCGTGCGCGTCGAAGCCCGTGCCGACCCGGTACTCAGGCATCGGCGAGCACCCCCGGCAGCTCGTCGAGCGAGCCGATCGTGATCGTTCCGGCTGGCGACTCGACGTGCGCGTGCGCGCCCCGGCGGATGCGGACGGCCCGGAGGCCCGCGGCCAGCGCCGGCACAACGTCGTTGTCGACGCGGTCGCCGACGTAGAGGATCGCCCCGGCCGGCGCCCCGGCCTCAGCGACCACGCGCGCGAAGAAGCCGGCATCGGGCTTCTCCACGCCCCAGCGCTCGGACGAGCCGACAAAGTCGACGTGGCGCCGGAGGAAGTCCTCGTGCACGGCATGCATGTTTCCGGCCGCGCCGAGCCGAAGGCCGCGTGCCCGCAACGCCGCCAGGCACGGCAGAGCATCGGAATGGAGATCTCGGTCCGCGAACACGAAGGTGGTCGCGGCCTCGGCCTCCCAGCGCTCGGAGGTCGCCGCCTCGTCGACGAGCGTCTCCCCGACATCGAACACGACCGCCTGCACGGTCACAACCGGCTCCCGAGCTCACAGAGCAGGCCCTCCGGGCCGACGACGTCGAACCACGTCCACTCGTTGTCCGCCTCGAGCGGTCCGACTTCGACGCCGCGGGCGGAGAGCTCCTCGCGTGCGACTGAGGCGTCGTCGACCTCGAAGAGCGGGAAGGGCCGACGCCCGCGCTCGTAGTAACGGCTGCCTGGCCCGAAGAGCTGTACGCGATCCCCTTCCTCGGTCTCGAGCTCGACGGTGTTCGCCTCGTCGAAGAGCATCCTGAGCCCCAGGGCGTCGCGGAAGAACGCCGCCGCCGCCGGCGGATCCTCGACGGAGACGCCGAGCCACCGGAGGTTCCGAACGATCAGCGCCATCCCGCCACCGTCTCCAGGTCGGCCGCAGACGTCACCTTGAGCAGACGGGGATCACCGGGGACCACCTTGACCCGACCGCCGGCCGCCTCGACGAGGCCGGCACAATCGGTCGCTTGTGGCAAGTCGTTGGTTGCAGAATTGGCGCCGCGCAGCACGTCCGCCGCGAACGCCTGCGGCGTCTGAACGGCCCAGAGGCCGTCGCGCGACACCGTCTCCTGCACCCCGCCGTCGGAGCCGACGCGCTTCAGCGTGTCGCCGACGGGAAGGCCGGGCACCGCGCCGTCCCAGCCCTCCGAGAGCGGGACGAGCACGCGTTCGACCACCTCGTCCGAGAGCAGCGGCCGCGCGGCGTCGTGGACGAGGACGACGAGCGCGTCGGCCGGCACCTCGGCGAGACCGGCCTTTACCGAGCCGGCTCTCGTCGCGCCACCCGTCACGCACGCGTGGACCTTGCCGCATCCCTCCTCCTCAGCGAGGAGGATCGCAGGCTCCTCCCAGCCCGGCGGCGCGACGAGCACGATCCCGTCCACCCACGGACACGACTCGAGCCGTCGCAGCGGCTCCGCGAGGAGCGGCTCGTCCCCGAGCTTCGCGAAGGCCTTCGGCCGGTCCATGCCGAGCCGCTCACCCCGTCCCGCAGCGACGAGGATGGCCCAGACGGACATGTCCGGAGGCCGGCCCGGCTAGGCCGTTGCGGCCGCAGCGGTCTTCTTCTTCGCCGCAGGCTTCTTCTTGGGCGGGCTGTCGGAGGCGAGAACCTCCTCGAGCCAGTCCGCGCAGGTCTCCTCGTCCATGTCCTTCGCGTACATCAGCTCGGAGGCGAGGATCTTCTTCGCCTTCACGAACATCTGCTTCTCGCCGGTCGAGAGGCCCTTCTCGCGATCGCGGAGGGCGAGGTTGCGAACGACCTCGGCGAGCTCGAGGATGTCGCCGGTCTTCATCTTGTCGCGGTTGTGCTTGAAGCGACGGTTCCAGTTTTTCGGCATCTCGGTCGAGACGCCCGTCAGCGCCTTGAGGACGCCCCCGATCTCCTTCTCGCCGATCACGCGCCGCAAGCCGACCGTGTCGGCGTTCTCGGACGGGACCTGCACCGTCATGTCGTTGTGCAGGATCTTGATCGTCAGGTACTCGCGCTGCTGTCCGAGGACTTCGCGCTTCTCCTTCTTGACGACCGTTCCCGCCCCATGGTGGGGATAGACCACCTTGTCACCGACGTCGTACAAGCCCGACCTCCCCTGGGTAAAACCCGCTCTTACGTCAAGAAAGCCGGCATGCTGCTCAGCGCCGGCCACAGGCATCGAGTGTAGCAGAAACGGCCTGGCTAAGCCAAAATCGCGTTGTCAGAGCGGTATTCGCTAGAGCTGCAGGTAGCGATCGACGAGGTTGTGCTCCTGCAGCCGGCGCAAGCCCTCGCGGATCTCGCGCGCCCGCACCGCCCCCACGCCCTCCACCGACTCGAGCTCCCGCTGGGAGGCGCGGACGACGGCGTCGAGGCTCCCGAGCCCCGTCACGACCCGGCGGACGAGCGGCTCGGGCACGCGCGGGATGTGGGAGAGGATCCGGTAGCCGCGCGGCGCAACCGTGTGGTCGAGCGGATTGACCGTTCGGTCGTAGCCCAACACCTCCGCGAGCCTCGCGAACTCGAGGAGCTCCTGGTACGAGACCGCTGCGAGCTCGGAGAGCGAGGCCGTCGCCTCGTCTCCGGGACCGACCGCGTGGTAGTCGCGGACGATCGCGTCGCGCTCCCCCGGCACGTCCCCGACGAGCTCCTCGAGCTGGAGCCTGATCAGACGGCCCTCGCTCCCGAGCTCGACGCAGTCCCGGGTGATCCGCTGCGCCATGCGCGAAGTCATCTCCGCGCGCTGCAGCACGACGAGCACGTCGTCGAGGACGACCGCGTTCTGGAACTCGAGCGCAGTAAGGCGGGTCAGCACCTGCTCGAGCCGCTGCCGGTACGTCTCGAGTGTGCCGAGCGCCTGGTTCGTCTTCGCGAGAACGTCTGCGACCGGGTCGAGCTGGTAGCGCGCCGGTCCCACGAAGACCGTTACCGTCTCGCGTTGCTGCGAGACGGAGACGACGAGCGCGCCCGTCTGCTTCGCCACGCGCTCGGCCGTACGGTGGCGGGTTCCGGTCTCGTTCGAGGGGATCGTCGGATCCGGCATCAGCTGGACGTTCGCCCACGCGAGCCGCTTGATCGCCTCGTCGACGATGATCGCGCCGTCCATCTTCGCCAGCTCGTACAGGAGCTGCGGCCGGAACGGCGCGTCGAGGCGGATCCCGCCGGAGTAGAGAAAGGCGAGCCCGTTCGGGTCGCCGACGACGATCAGCGCGCCTTCGCGGGAGCGGATGACGTCATCGACGGCTTCGCGCAGCCCCGTGCCCGGCGCGACCTTGGCGATGGCGGCGAGGAGCTGCGGGTCACGGCGTGCGTCCTCCTCGGAAGGGATGCGCGTGAAGCCGAGATCGCCGAGGCGATCGCTCCCGGGGCTCGCCGCGGGCGAGCCGGTCTTCCTGCCGGACGTCGGCGGCTTAGCCGCCGACGTTTCCTGCATCCGCTCAGCAGTCTCCTTCGGATCGATCGCCATTCAGGCCCGCCTTGATCGCCTGCCGCAGCGTGTCCGCGGCTTCAACCGCGATTTTGCCAGTGCCAGCCGTACCCGTCGGCGCGACGACGGACGAGAGCCCGAGCTTCACGCATTCCTCCAGCCGCCGCTCGGTCTGCGCCGCCGGGCGAAGGCGACCTGTGAGGCCGATCTCGCCGAAGGCGCCGATACCCGCCTTCACCGGCACGCGTCGCGCGGCCGAGGCTATCGCGAGTGCGACGGCGAGGTCGGCGCCGGGCTCGTCGATGCGGACGCCGCCGGCCACGTTCACGAACACGTCCGCCTGTCCGAGCGGCAGACGCCCGTGCCGCGACAGCACCGCGACGATCATGGCGAGCCGCTTCGGGTCGACCCCGGTGGCGACCCGGCGCGGCATTGCGAGCTCGCTCTGCGCCACGAGTGCCTGGATCTCGAGCAGGATCGGTCGGGTCCCCTCGAGAGCGCACGCGACGGCTGCTCCGGCCTCCCCCGGCACGGTCCGGCCGAAGACCTCCGACGGGTCCGCCACGCCCGTGAGGCCTGCGCCCGTCATCTCGAAGACGCCGATCTCGTTCGTCGAGCCGAACCGGTTCTTCAGGGCGCGCAGCACCCGGTGCGCGTGGTAGCGGTCGCCCTCGAACTGGAGCACGCAGTCGACGAGATGCTCGAGCACACGCGGGCCCGCGACCGAGCCGTCCTTCGTCACGTGGCCGACGAGGATCGTCGCGACCCCGCACTCCTTCGCAACGCGCAGCAGCCGTGCCGCCGCCTCCCTCACCTGCCCGACGGAGCCGGGTGCGGACCCTAGCTCCGCCGCGTGGAGCGTCTGCACCGAATCCACGACGCATACGTCCGGCCGCTCGACTCGCAACGTCTCGCAGACGGTTTCGAGCGCGGTCTCGGCGAGAATGTGGACGTTCCCCGCTCCCCCGAGCCGCTCCGCTCGGAGCTTGACCTGCGCCACCGACTCCTCGCCGGTCACGAGCAGGGAGGAGCGGGTCTCGGCGATCGCGCGCAGCGCCATCAGGAGGAGGGTCGACTTGCCCACGCCGGGCTCGCCGCCGAGGAGCACGAGCGAGGCGGGCACGAGCCCGCCTCCGAGCACCCGGTCGAGCTCGGAGATGCCCGTCGGGATGCGCGCAGCCTCCTCGAGCTCGACGTCGACGAGCCGGAGCGGAGCCCGCGCCGTGGCGCTTCCGGGTCCCGCCGACCCCGGGAGAGCCTCTTCGACGAGCGTGCCGAAGGCCGAGCAGCCGGGGCACTTCCCGAACCAGCGTCCCGCGCTGTAGCCGCACTCGGTGCAGCTGAACTGGACGGCAGCCGTCTTCGCCACGCGACCACACTAAGGTCGCCGGCGGACGCGATTCGGAAGGCATTCCACGCAACTTCGTGCCGAATCGCTGACCAGCAGGCCTCACCGCGTGATCCATAACCCAGGCAAAGGGCCTCCGCGTACGCGCGAGCGTACGCGGAGGCCGAACTGCGCTCGCGCCGGCCTCCGCCGCGCGCGAGCGCACGACGGAGCCCTCTCGCCCAAAGAATTCGAAAACAAAGCAGCACGGAGCGCGGGCGAGACCGCGCTCTCGTCCGCGCGGAGTTCCGTTGCCTGAGCAAGCGAGACGAAGGTCTCGCTTGCTATCCAAAACGGCAACGGCCCCGCCGAGAGGGCCGCCACCGCGTTTCGAGGGAGTCTCGGGAGCCCCCGCCGCATCGGGGCTCACCGAGGTTGTGCTCTACGAGAGGAATCATCCTGCGGCGGGGCCGCTTCACTCTTCCCCTTTCAGGTGGTTCATCGCGGTGCTTCACTCGCACCCCGCTTGCGGGGAAGCCGCAACGAGGTTCCGGGTGGGCGCGGCTGCCGCTTTACCGCGCCGGCCCGACGATGTCCGGCATGACATCCACGCCAAAGTCGAAGGAGGGAATCGTGAAAAGGTTCCTCGAGATCGGCGGAGTCGCTGCAGGCGTCGTCCTCATCGCTTTCGGTGTCGCCGCGGTCGTGCTCGGGGCGAACGGGAAGAGCACCGTCGCCAACGAGCTGAAGTTGCAGCAGATCGTCGGCACACCCGACATGACGCCCAAGGCCATCACGGCCGAGGCCAAGACGGCCGGGCTCAACGTGTCGGCGACGCCCATCCCAACATGCAGCGTCGCGAACCTGCCGGTCGACAACGGTAGCCGCGCCCGCTGCTTCGGCGAGTACATGCGGATCCACACGCTCGACGCGACGCACGGCATCCCCTACAGCCAGATGGGGATGTACGCCGCAAAGCCGGGAACGCCGAAGTCACAGCTCATGAAGGATGGCGCAACCGACAACACGCAGTACGCGCAGATCGACCCGGCAACGAAGCAGCCCGTCTCGAACGGCGCCCGCAACATCTGGGTGACCGAGACGTCGCTGACGACCGCCCTCAATGCGTCCTACATGGCCGAGCAGATGGCGAACTTCGGAATCGTGGTCGGAATCGCGCTCCTGCTCTCCGGCTTCGGCTTCCTGATCCTCGCCCTCGGCGGGGCACTGGGGAACGAGTCCTGGTTCTTCAGGCGCTTCGCAATGAGGAACGGAAGCACCTCGAAATCGGCGCCGCTGGGCGTCTGAGAGAAGACTCCTCCAACAACGAAGGGCGGCCGACCGGCCGCCCTTCGTCGTTGGCTATTCCTCTTCGCCGGCCGGCTCGTCGCCGTCGCCGGAGGCGACCGGCTCGTCAGGCGGCACGGTCACCTTCTCGGGCGTGACCTCGCCCGGGATGAAGGTGATGTCGACCTCTTCGCCAAGCTCCCCTTCGTCGGTACGGGTGCGTCCGACGAGGATCGTCGAGCCGGGCTCGAGCTCGCGTCCGAGCACGTAGTCGGCGAGCGGATCCTCGATGTAGCGTTGGATCGCGCGGCGCAGCGGCCGGGCCCCCATCGCCGGGTCGTAGCCCTTGTCGACGAGCAGTTCCCTCGCCTCGTCGGTGAGCTCGATCGAGACCTCGTGCGTCGCCATCTGTTCGCGCAGCCGGCGGAGCAGGAGGTCGACGATGGACATGATCTCGTCCTTCGAGAGCTTGTGGAAGACGATGACCTCGTCGATCCGGTTGAGAAGCTCGGGCCGGAAGACCTTCTTCAGCTCGCCCATCACGCGGCTCTTCATCTCGTCGTACGAGAGTCCTGACTCGTCGCCGACGCTGAAGCCGAAGCCGGTGTTCTTCGAGATCTGGGCCGCGCCGAGGTTCGAGGTCATGATCACGATCGCGTTCCGGAAGTCGACGCGGCGCCCCTGGGCGACGGTCAGCTTCCCCTCCTCGAGGATCTGGAGGAGGATGTTGAACACGTCCGGATGTGCCTTCTCGATCTCGTCGAGGAGGAGCACCGAGTACGGCTTGCGCCGCACGGCCTCGGTGAGCTGGCCGCCCTCGTCGTAGCCGATGTAGCCCGGAGGCGAGCCGACGAGCCGGGACACGGAGTGCTTCTCCATGTACTCGGACATGTCGACCTGGATCATCGCGTCCTCGTCGCCGAACAAGAACTCGGCGAGCGTGCGCGCGAGCTCGGTCTTGCCGACGCCGGAGGGGCCGAGGAAGATGAAGCTGCCGGTCGGCCGCTTCGGATCCTTGATCCCCGCGCGGGCGCGGCGGATCGACTTCGCGACGGCGACGATCGCCTCCTCCTGGCCGATGACGCGCTTGTGCAGCTCCTCCTCCATGCGGACGAGACGCGCCGACTCGGCCTCGGTGAGCTTGAACACCGGGATGCCCGTCCACATCGAGACGATGTCGGCGATCTCCTCCTCGCC
>JBJMKG010000052.1:0-69606 GCA_045805945.1 Gaiellaceae bacterium | reverse complement strand
GGCGTTCTTCTACACCGGCGTCGGCGACCACCACATCCTGCAGTCGCCGACGCCGGCGTGGCTGAAGACGATCGCCGAGGTCTCGTCCTGGATGCTCCTGGTGCCGGTCTTCGCCTTCACGATCAACATCCTCGGGACGATGAAGGGCAACTGGGACAAGTTCTTCACGAACTTACCCCTGCGCTTCACCCTGACCGCGTTCTTCTTCTACTTCCTCGTCAACATCCAGGGCGCGTTCGAAGCGCTGCAGCCGTTCAACCGGCTCACGCATTTCACGAACTTCGTCGTCGCACATGCGCACCTGGCGCTACTCGGGGCCTTCACGATCCTCGGCATGGGCGTGATCGACTACATCGTCGCCCAGATCTACGCGCGACCCCTGTGGAGCCGCAGCCTGACCGAGTGGATGTACTGGCTGGTGACGATCGGCTTCACCGGGTTCTTCAGCGTGCTGACGCTCGCGGGCTTCCAGCAGGGATACGGCTGGGAGGAAGGGATTCCGGAGGTCAACGTGCTGCAGCAGCTGCACGGGTACTACATCGCGCGCGGGGTCTTCGGCGCCATGATCGTCCTCTCGGGGATCGTCCAGATCGTCAACATCGGCATGACGATCTTCACCAACACCGCGGAGCGCCGCCGCCGCGAGACGTTGCGCGTCGCGGAGGCGATCGCCCCGCCGCTGGAGGCCTAGGTGGACGACGCCTCGAACCTCCCGCCGAGCCTGCCGCCGGAGAGCGAGGAACGGATCCCACGCGGGTGGGCGCGGCACCCGCGCGAGCGGATGCTGATCACCCCGTGGGTCGCCGGCCTCGGCGGCCTGGTCGCGTTCTTCACCGTCGTCGCGATCGTCGTCTGGCTGCCGATCCACACCTTCGATCCGCCGCCGTCCGAGGACTGGGCACCGCTCTCGAACCAGGCGCTTGCCGGCCGTGCCCTGTTCGCGCAGAACGGCTGCTACGTCTGCCACTCGGGTTACTCGCGGCCGCAGGACGTGCGCCACGCGCTGTACTTCCTCTACCCGAAGGTCTCGGAACCCGGGGACTTCTACGGCAGCGACCAGTCCCCCAACCTGCTCGGCACCGAGCGCACGGGACCGGATCTGTCGCAGGAATCCGGCTGGCACCCGGACGACTGGCAACGCGCGCACTTCTACGACCCGCGCTTCGTCGACCCGCTGTCCCTGATGCCGTCGATGAAGTCCCTCTTCTCCGACAAGCAGATCGAGCAGCTGACGTCGTTCGTCGAACAGCGAAGCGGCAAGTCGGGCCTGCTCCGGTACGCCGGGCAGCTCTACGCGAAGCACGTCGCGACCACGAACCAGGGCTGCCCCCAGCCGCCGACCGGCTTCACCGCCGCGCACGCGCAGATCGTCGAATGCAAGGACCAACCGGTTCCCGCCGGCCAGCTCGAGGAGGCCCCGAACCTCGCCCAGATCGACCGTAGCTACTGGCTCTCGGGCGACCCGCTGCCGGTAACCGAGGGGAACCTGCTGCGCGGCAAGCAGGTCTTCCTCGAGCGTTGCGTCGGCTGCCACGGCCCGCAGGGCGACGGCACGGGCCCGGGCGCGAAGTTCATGTCGCCGCCCCCGGCGGACTTCACCGACGCCGACGACGCGTGCTGCGGCGGCGATACGGGACCCGGCGACTTCTACTACCGCATCCTGCGCGGCTGGCCGGGTACGGGGATGGAGAACTTCGGCGAGCGTCTGTCGGTGGACGACATCTGGCGGGTCGTCCTCTTCCTGAAGACGATCCCCAACGGCACGCTCAAGGCGAATGTCGTGCCCGAGCCGAAGGACTACATCACCTGGCAGCCCTCGAAAGAGCTGCTTGCCTGGCTCAAGAGCAGCCAGAAGCCGGAGAAGAACGCCTCGTTCGACAAGAAGACGGTACGCGACCCCTTCATGCAGGAAGCGATGCGCGTGTTTCCGGGGCTCGCCCCCGGCGACAGCTTCTTCATCAACGGCACCAAGGAGACGCTCTCGCTCCGGGCGGCGCGCAACGCGATTCGCACGATCTACTTCGACCTCCTCAACCGCGCCTGGGCCGAGGCCAAAGCGCGCGGCGAGAAGCTGCCACCCGAGTCGCAAAAGATGATTCCGCCCGAGGTGCCGGGGCAGCAATGAGGCTAAGGCTTCGACGGCTGCTGACGATTGCGCTCGTCCTGCTGCTGACGACGCCCGGTGTCGCGTTCGCGCACGACGCGCCCGAGAACGACCAGTCGAAATGGGTGATGGCCGACTGGATGATCGACGTCTTCTTCGTCTTCGCCGGTCTCGCTTTCATCGCCTTCCTCGCCGCGTGGAAGTCCGGGCACTTCCACGAGCTCGAGAGGCATGCCGGCATCCCGCTGCTCGTCGAGGAGGAGGACTACTACACGCCCGACTGGGCGTTCGACGAGGAGGAATGGACCGATGCCTAGCGGCGACAGCCCACAGAAGGTGCACGCGTACTACCACTACCTTCTCGCCCACCACGAGACCGAGCACGCGGTCCGCACCTGGTACGTGAACTGGCTCTCCCTCGCCTGGTTGTGGGGCTTCGTCGCGGCGATGGCGCTGATCCTCATCTGGTGGATCTGGCAGTACCGCACGACGCGGCAGCGGACGCGGATCTATCCCGTCGACAGCTGGAGCGGTTACGCGAGCGAGCTCGCGGGCCCGGCAACGCCCTTCTTCGTCCTGCTGACCGCAATCCTGGTCGGGTTCGCGGTGGCGATGATCGTGGGTCACATCGTCAACGGACAGATCTTCTGATGGCGGCCGAGATGCCCTACGCCGCGCCGCCGTTCGCGTCCTATTCGGTCGCGTGGGAGGCCGTCGTCCCGGGAGCCGCGTGGATGTTCGTGTACGCGTCCCTGCAGGCGTACAAGGCACACGTGCAGGAGTATCCGGGCTGCCAACGTCTGGACGTCTTCGTCGCTGCGGTCGACGGCGACGACGTGCGCCTGCAGTGCTACGCGACGTGGGATACGCCCGAGCAGCTCGAGGCGTTCCTCGAGCGCGGCTACACCCTCGAGCGGCTGCTCGCAGACATCGACGCTCCCGCACCGCAACGCACGCTCGTCATGGAGAAGGTCTTCTGATGGCAGAGCAGGAACCCGAGCGCCGTCCCGCCCGGCCGCTGTACGGCTACCGCGACCTGGGCTCACACGTCCGCCACGGGCGGGCGAACGTCATCCGGGCCTGGATCATCCTCGCCCTACTGGCGCTCGGCTACCTCGCCTGGACGCTGATCATCTACTTCTTCGAGCCCGGCCTGCGCTGACGGCACGCGATGTGGGTCAGGCACCTCACGTCGCTCCAGTTCCTGACCTACGTGGCTTTCTTCGGGGTGGTCGTGGCCGCCCTGATGCGGTTCCTGCCCGGCGCGCCCGCACCGGTGCGCCGCGAGCCCTACAGCGAGGAGGAGCTCGCGCGGCACGACCGCCGTCTCGGCAAGTACTTCGTCGCCGGCGGCGGGTTCCTCGTCCTCGGCGGCGTCCACATGGTGGTCAAGAACGTCCCCTGGGCGGCCGAGTGGCTCGCCGGCGCCGGCTACGCCGGCCATCTCGTCCGCGATCTCTCGAACACGCACGTGATGATCGTCGGCGGCGGCACGTTGCTGGCGACCGGGCTCTGCTGGTGGGTGCTGCCGCGCATCGTCGGCCGCCCGCTGGCGAGCCAGGGGCTCGCCCAGTCGGCGTTCTGGCTCACCGCGGTCGGCCTGCTGGCCTTCTACCTCGCGCTCGTCGGCAACGGGATCGCGATCGGCAGGCTCGTCGAGCACGGCTGGGACTACCAGGCGGCGAAGGCGCACATGGGCAACTGGTACAAGGTGCCGGTCGGGGTCGGCGCAGGTGTGATGGGGCTCGGGTACTGGTGCTTCGCCGCCAACGTCCTCCTCACGGTCTTCCAGGCGCGACTCGTCAGGGTGGCAAAGCCGCTCGGGCACCTGTGGAAGTTCCTCGCAACCGGCGCGATCGCGCTGACGGTGGGCACGGTGCAGGGCGTGATCCAGGTGCAGCCGGCGAAGGCCGACTGGCTGTACCGGGCCGGCCACGCCGGCGAGTGGATCGACCCGATCAGCCACGCCCACATCAACCTCGTCACCGGGCTCGCGATGCTCGTCGCGGGCGCGCTGCTCGCGCTCGCGCCGCGGCTCGGGGGCGAAACGCCGACGCGCCACCGCGCGAACGTCTGCTTCTGGTCGCTGCTGACCGGCTCGCTCGCCTTCTACGGCTCCTGCCTCTACCTCGGCTTCCACGAGGGACGGCTCGTCGTCCGCCACGGTCTGTCGCCGGAGCAGGCCGAGGAGGCGACGCGGCTGCATGCCCCGCTGATCGTCGGCAGCGGCGTGCTCATGTTCGCCGCCTTCTGGCTCCTGCTCGCCACGCTGCTGCGCGCGTACCGGCGCGCGCCGTGGCCGCTGCGGTCGTTCGTCCACGCCGGCTGTGCCGCGCTCGCCGTGGGCACGCTCCAGGGGCCGATTCAGGCCCTGCCGGCCGTGAACGAGCTGCTCGACCGCGGCGGCGACGCAGGCGACGTGATGGTCAACCTCCATGCGCAGCTCAACATGCTCGGCGGCCTGATGGTGCTGCTGATCGGCGTCGTCGGAGCCCTGCTCGAGCTGCCCGGTCGGAGGATGAGGACGACGCGGTTCGGCGTCCCAGCCGGGATGGCCGTCTACTACGCGGCGGGCATCGCCTTCGCCGCGTTCGAGGCTCACGCGATCGGCGGCGGTCGCGGCTTCCGCGCCGCGGTTGAGACGTACGAGCCGTGGCAGGCACTCGTCCTGGTCCCGGCTGCCCTGGCCGTCCTCGCGGGCTTCACGGCCTACGCCCGCGGCGCCTGGGCGGCGACGGCTGAGCAGCGAGCCGAGGGACGGCAAGCCGTCCGCCTCTTTCCACGCTCCTACGGCGGCCGGATCCCGGCCCGGGTCCGGCGGCGCCGGCCGGCCGCGCTCGCCGCGTACGAGGTGCCGATGGGCCTGCTCGGCTTCCCCGGGATCGGTTGGCTCTTCGCCGGGTATCCGCTCCAGGCGAGCGTGCTGCTGACCGCCGGGCCGGCGCTCACTTGGGCAGTCATACCGGCAGCCTTCTCGCCGTACGGGCACGGCCCCCTGCGCGGCGCCGGCTGGCACGTCGAGCTCGTCTGGCTTCCGGTCACCACGGTGCTGTCGGCCGTCGCGCTCTACCTCGCCCACCGACGCCGCCGCCGTGCCCTGCTCGGACCGCCGCCCGGCGGGGGACGGCGCCGGGGGTCTAACCCTCGCCTGCGCATCGGAGTCTTGGCCGGGACCATCGCGCTCGTGCTCGTCTCGCTTCCGTTCGTCGCCGCCGTTGGCGGCATCGGCAGCGGCGGCGTGCGCTATGCCTACCTGCCGCGCGTGACGCCGGAGATCACGGGTCAGTTCCTCGCCACGCAACGCGGACCGGTCAAGCTCTTCTCCTGGAGCGATCCGCAGGGCAGCTTCCCTGCCGACGCCCTGCGCATCCACGCCGGCGACGTGCGCGCTCTCACTGCGCGCGCGGCCGCCCTCGACGCGGCCGACGCCTACCAGCTCTACGACCTCGACCGCGACGCGCGGGTGCCGCTCCAGGCGCGGCGCGCAGGGCCGCGTGAGCTCCTGCTCACACCGAGGCAGCGGTTGCGCCCGGGGCGGTACGTCTACACGGCGACCCATGAGGGCATGTTCGGCGGCCGCGACTACGCCTACCTCAAAATCGTCCCGCGGTCCGCTCCGACGACGCCGATCGCGAGTGGCGGAGGGCGCACGCCGACGATCGCGCATGCGGTGCCCCCGGTCGCCGCGACCCTGCTCGCTCTCGCCTTCGCCCTGCTGCTCCTGCGTTCGTTCCGCGCCCGTCCGGCCGGCCAGAAGCTTTTCTGGGCCGCCGGCTTCCTGCTCTTCGCCGCCGCCACCGCGGCCGAAGCGCTCGCCCAGCGCGGAGGCTGGAGTCCGGCGCTCTTCCGCACGTATTACCTCTGTGGCGGGATCCTCGCCGTCGCTTACCTCGGCACCGGCTCGGCGTGGCTGCTCCTTCCGCCGCGCGCCCGCGACTGGTTGCTCGGCATGCTCGCGACCGCCACGCTCGCTGCAGTGGTCACGGTGGCGCTGGCTCACGTCGACACGGGCACGCTCTCCCGCGCCGCCGTCGGCCGGCCGCCGGTCAACGGCGCGATCGCCGGTCACGCCTATCTGTGGGCGGCGGTGCTCAATTCGCTCGGCACGCTGGCGCTGCTCGGCGGCTCGCTGCTCGCGATCGCCCGCCGCATCCGCGTTCACCAGAACCTCTGGATTGCCGCCGGCGCCGCCGTCGTCGCCCTCGCCACCGGCCTCTCGCGCACGGGCGACTACAGCTTCGTGTACCTCGGCCAGCTCGCCGGCTTGGCGCTCATATTCTGCGGCTTCACCCTTCCCGCACGACCACCGTCCCGTCTGCGACACCGGCAGCGGCCCGCGACCGAGCCCGCGCCCGGCGTTCGATGATCCGCCGCGACACCATCCACCGCCACGCCCGGCTGATCGCCGACGGCGAGCTGGCGAAGTGCCGGCCGCTCCGAGCCGTCCAGGCCGAACAGACGCCGCTGGTGGCGAACACCATCCGCGAGCTCGCGGCCGCTGTCGCCGACTGCCTGCTCGAACGGGCACACGTCGACCCCAGGCTCGACGCAGCCCTGGAGGCCATCTACAGCACCGGGGGCGCGCGGGGTCCGAGCACGCAGGCCGGGGCGTCCGCTGCGCAGACCGCCGCCTTTTCTTAGCGAACGCTCACGCGTCTCTCACCCACGTCCTAGGCATAGCGGGCACTCTGGGGGGACACGATGCAAGGAGACACGACCACATGAACCTTCGCCCCGCCAGCCCGCGCCTGCGGCGCCTTCTCCCCCTCGCGATCGCGACCGCCGTCGGCATCGGAGCCGGTGCGGGCGCGTACGCCCTCACGAGCAACGGCTCCGGGACGCCCACCGCATCCCCCGTGGTCGTGCCTGCGCAGCCCGCCTCCTCGACCTCGACCGTCGACTCGCTCACGGAGCTCTACAAGAAGGACGCGCCGGGGATCGTCGACATCACGGTCACATCGTCGAGCGGTAGCACGCCGGCCTTCCCGTTCGGAGCGCCAAACAGCTCGCAGAAGCAGCAGGCGGAGGGAACCGGCTTCGAGATCGACACGAAGGGCGACATCCTCACGGCGGAGCACGTCGTCGACGGGGCCGACTCGATCGAGGTCAAGTTCCAGGACGGCTCGACCGCGAAGGCGACCCTCGTCGGGAGCGACAAATCGACCGACACGGCCGTGATCCACGTCGATGTGTCCTCGTCCAAGCTCCACCCGCTCGCGCTCGGCAGCTCGGCCAACGTCCAGCCGGGTGAGAGCGTCGTCGCGATCGGCAGCCCGTTCGGCCTGCCCGAGACGATGACCGCCGGCATCGTCAGCGCGACGAGCAGGACGATCACCGCTCCGAACCGGTTCTCGATCACGAACGCGATCCAGACCGACGCCGCGATCAACCACGGCAACTCCGGCGGCCCCCTGATCGACGTCGCCACGAACACCGTGATCGGGATCAACACCCAGATCGAGAGCGACACGAACGACAACTCCGGCGTCGGCTTCGCCGTGCCGATCGACTCGGCGAAGACCGTCGCGCAGACCCTCATCGCGGGTGGCACGGTGCGGCACGCCTACCTGGGCGTGACGATCGGCTCCGCCGACGGCGGCGCCAAGATCGGCTGTGTCGTCAACGGCGGTCCCGCCGACTCGGCCGGGCTGAAAGTGGGCGACGTGATCACCGAGTTCGAAGGCAAGGCCATCAGCGGAGCCGACGCCCTCACCGCCGCCGTCACCGCCGCGAGCCCCGATGAGAAGGTGACGCTCGTCGCGCGCAGCCACGGCTCGACCAAGCACTTCACCGTGACGCTGGGGACGCAACCCTCGTCGCTCTCCAACAACTGCTCGCAGTAGCCGCCTAGCCGTCGAGCGGCCGGCCGGGCGACCCCGCGGTCGGCCGCCTCGCCGCCCGTAGGATCGGAGCGTGGAGGCGGTGCAGGGAACGGCGCCGGTTGACTCGCGGGTGGCGCGCTGGACGCTCGTCGCGAGCATCCTCGGCTCGTCGATGGCCTTCATCGACGGCTCGGTCGTCAACGTCGCGCTCCCTGCGATCCAGCACGACCTCGGCGGCGGCCTCGCTGCTCAGCAGTGGGTCGTCGACGCCTACCTGCTCACCCTCGGTTCGCTCATCCTCGTCGGCGGCTCGCTCGGCGACATCTTCGGCGAGTTCCGGGTGTTCGCGCTCGGCGTGGCGAGCTTCGGCCTTGCCTCGGTGCTGTGCGCGGTGGCGCCGGACGCGACGACGCTCATCGTCTTCCGGGGCCTGCAGGGCATCGCCGGCGCGCTGCTCACGCCCGCGTCGCTCGCGGTGATCACGGCCACCTTCTCGGGAGCCGCGCGCGGCGCCGCAATCGGCCAGTGGACGGCCTGGAGCGGGATCTCGTTCGTGATCGGGCCGACCCTCGGAGGCTGGCTCGTCGACGTCTCGAGCTGGCGCGTGATCTTCGTGATCAACGTGCCGGTCGCACTCGTCACCTTGCTGCTCGTGTTGCGGCTCGGCGGCGGCCGGCAGTCGCGGCGGGAGGACCTGCGCGTCGACTTCCCGGGAGCCCTGCTCTGCGCCGCGGGGCTGGGTCTCCTGGTAGCAGGTTTCATCGAGCAACCGCATCTCGGCTGGAGCGACCCGCTCGTGCCCGGCGGCATCGCGGGCGGCGTCGCCCTGCTGGCTGCCTTCGTCGCCTACGAGCTGCGCACGCCGATGCCGATGCTGCCGCTCCGTCTCTTCCGGCTGCGCAACTTCTCCGTCACGAACGTCGAGACGCTCTCTGTGTACGGCGCGCTATCGGGCCTGAGCGTCTTCCTGACGCTGTTCCTGATCGAGTTCAGCGGCTACTCGGCCTTCCGTGCGGGTGTCTCGTTGCTGCCGATCACGATCGTGATGTTCTTCCTCTCGCCCCGCACGGGCCGGTTGTCGATGCAGTACGGGCCCCGTCTCTTCATGGCGCTCGGACCCGTGATCGCGGGCGCCTCCGTGCTCGTGTACGCGCGGCTCCCGGCGCACCCGGACTACTGGGTCGACCTCCTGCCCGCGCTCCTCGTCTTCTCCGTCGGATTGTCGCTCACGGTCGCGCCGCTCACCACGACGGTGCTCGCGGACGCGAACCCGGGCGACGCCGGCGTGGCTTCGGGCGTGAACAACGCGGTCGCGCGCATCGCCGGCCTCCTCGCCGTTGCGGTACTTGGTATCACCGCAGCCGGAGGAGGCGACCACCTCACCCGGCACGGCTTCCACGTGACGATGGCCGTCGTCGCCGGACTCCTCGTCGCAGGCGGAGTGATCGGAGCGGTCGGGATCCGGAACCCCTCCACATAGGCAATACCTACGTATATGCTCCGGCTGTGGCAAAGCAGACGTACACGGCGACCGAGGCCGCCCGGGAGCTCGGGATCAGCGTCGACACGCTGCGGCGCTGGGATCGCGCCGGGAGGATCCGCACCGAGCGCGACCGCGCGAACCGGCGTCTGGTCCCGCTCGAGGAGATCGAGCGGCTGCGCGGCGCGGGCGCGCAGCACATGAGCGCGCGCAACCGCCTGCGCGGAACGGTGAGCGAGGTGCGCGTCGAGGGGCTGCTCGCCCAGGTCGAGCTCACCGTCACCGAGCCGGCGCGCGTCGTCGCGGTCGTGACCCGGGACGCGATCGAGGAGCTCGGGCTGAAGCCGGGAATGGCGGCCACGGCCGTCGTCAAGTCCACCTCGGTGATGGTGGAGGCATGAGGCTGCGGGCGCCGGCGGCAGCCCTGGCCGCGGCCGCGGTCGTCGCCTCCTCGATCCTCGCCGCAGTCGCCTTCGCCGGGGGCGCGCAGACGAAGGCTCCTCGCCTGACCGTCTTCGCGGCCGCGTCCCTCACGGACGTCTTCCCGCGGATCGACTCGCACAGCCGCTACTCGTTCGGCGGCTCGAACATGCTGGCGGCGCAGATCCAGCAGGGGCTTCCTGCGGACGTGTTCGCCTCCGCGAACACGAAGCTGCCGTGGCAGCTCCACCGGCAAGGCCTTGTCACCCGACCGGTCGTGTTCACCGCGAACCGGCTCGTGATCGTCGTGGCCGACGGCGACCCGCTGCACCTCCACGGCGTCCGCGACCTCGAGCGCTCGGGCCTCCGGATCGTGATGTCGGCGGCCGGCGTACCCGTCGGCGACTACACGCGCACCGTGCTGGCCCGCCTGAAGCTCTCCGACCTCGTCGGCAAGGCCGTGAGCCAGGAGACCGACGTGCGCGAGGTGCTCGCGAAGGTCGTGCTCGGCGAGGCCGACGCGGGCTTCGTCTACGCGACCGACGCGAAAACGGTCGCCGGGAAGGTCTCGGTGTTGCGGCTGCCGCCGGCGTCGCAGCCCAGGGTGCTCTACGCGGCGACGGCGGTCAAGGGAAGCGCGCATCTGGCGGCGGCGAAGGCATGGGTCAAAGAGCTCCGGAGCAGGCGCGCGCAGCGGAAGCTGCGGGCCGCGGGCTTCCTCCCGCTGCCTCGCTGATCCGGCGCACGCTCGCCGGCGCCGCAGTCTTCGCGGCGGCGGCGGTCGCGCTCGGCTTCCTGCTGCTGCCGATCGTGGCGATCTTCGCCCGCGTCTCACCGGGCAGGCTCGTCGCGCAGCTCTCGAACCCGGTGGTGACAGACGCGCTCGTCGTCAGTCTGAAGACGAGCGGGATCGCGCAGGCGCTCGTCCTCCTCCTTGGCACGCCGGCCGCGTACGTCCTCGCGACGCGCCGCTTTCCGGGAAGCTCGCTCGCGGTCGTGCTCGTCGAGCTTCCGCTCGTCCTGCCGCCGGCCGTCGCCGGCATCGGGCTGATCGCCGCGTTCGGCCGCCTCGGGCTCCTCGGCGGGACGCTCGACGCCCTCGGGATTCGCCTGGGTCTCACGCAGGCCGCGGTCGTGATCGCGGTCGCGTACGTCTCGAGCCCGTTCTACGTACGCCAGGCGATCGCCGTGTTCGAGGCGGTCGACCCGGATCTCGTGGCCGCCTCGCGCACGCTCGGGGCCGGCCGGGCGAGAACGTTCTTCCGCGTCGTCCTGCCCCTCGCGCGGCGCGGGCTCGCCGCCGGCGAGGCGCTCTCCTTCGCGCGCGGGCTCGGCGAGTTCGGGGCGACCATCATGTTCGCGGGCAGCCTGCAGGGCGTCACCGAGACGCTGCCGGTTGCGATCTATCAGGAGTTCAACCTCGACTTCACCACCGCTCTCGCGATGAGCGCGCTCCTCGTCGTCGTCAGCGGCGCCCTCCTCGTGGCGCTCCGGCTCACCCTCCAATGGCAACCCTCCAGGCCGACTTCACGCTTCCTCTTCGCGCCTTCGCGCTAGAGCTCGCGCTCGACGTCTCGCGGACCGTCGCGCTCGTCGGACCTTCAGGCGCCGGCAAGACGTCGGTGCTGCATGTGATCGCGGGGCTGCGGCGGCCGTCGCGCGGAGGCGTGTCGCTCGACGGCGCCTCGTGGGGCGGGCTGACGCCGGAGCGACGAAGCGTCGGACTCGTCTTCCAGGACTACGCGCTCTTCCCCCACCTGAGCGTGCGGGCGAACGTCGCCTTCGGCGCGGGCCGGCGACCCGTCGACGACCTGCTCGAGCGGTTCCGGATCGGGCGGCTCGCATCCGCGCATCCGCAGCAACTGTCGGGCGGCGAGCGACAGCGGGTCGCACTCGCGCGAGCGCTCGCACGCGAGCCGGCGGTGCTCCTCCTCGACGAGCCGCTGGCGGCGCTGGATGCGCATACCAAGCGAGAGGTGCGACACGAGCTGGCCGAGCTGCTGCGGGAGCTCGCCCTGCCGACACTGCTCGTGACGCACGACTACGAGGACGCGGCGGCGCTCGCCGACGAGGTCGGCGTCCTCGTCGAGGGGCGCTTGCGCCAGCTCGGGCCGCCGGCCGAGCTGGTCGCGAGGCCCCGGGACGCCTTCGTCGCCTCGTTCACCGGCGCGAACCTCCTGCGGGGGCTCGCCCGCCGCGGCGAGGGCGCTCTCACGACGATCCGGCTCGAAAGCGGCGAGGAGCTCTTCTCCGCGGACGAGGTGGAGGGAGACGTGGGCGTCGTCGTCTACCCGTGGGAGGTCTCGGTGGCGCGGACGCACGAGCCGGACGCCGACTCCGCGCTGAACGTCGTCCGCGGCGAGGTGGGCTCGCTCGTGGAGGTCGCGAACCGCGTGCGCGTCCGAATCGGGCCGGTGACGGCGGAAGTCACGGCCTCCTCGGCGGCCCGGCTGGAGCTCGCCCGCGGCGGCGTCGCGTACGCGACGTTCAAGGCGACGGGCACGCGGCTCGTGTCCCTTTAGGACACGTCCGGTAGCTGCTTCCGGCCGTGTCCGTTTCGGACCGCGCGGTAAGCGTCGACGACGAACGGCAACCGCAGGTTTTCGCCGTCCCGCAGGGAGGGATCCGCGTCGAGGAGCTCGGTCACGTCGGCGAACACGCGCCGGCGCTCGTCTTCGGGCAGGACCGCGAGGCCCGAGTACGACATCAGATGATCCTCGAGGGCGGCGCGCGGCAACTCGTGGACGTGCTCGAAGAGCAGATGCTCGACGTCGCGGAACAGGCCCTGCTCCGTGATCGCTCTCGGCCAATCCTTGCGCTGCCATCCCATCGTCAGCTGCGACGGCGCGCTCCCGTAGATCGCGTCCGACATCGCTGCGATCGCGGGATGACGTGCGTCACGGTGGTTCCATCCGAAGCCAAAGCGACCACCGGGGCGAAGGACGCGGTGGATCTCACGTAGCGCAGGCTCGAGCTCGAACCAGTGGAGTGAGGAGCCGGCCACGACCGCGGCCGCGATCCCCGCCTCGAGCGGAATTGCCTCGGCCGATCCCTTCACCCCGTCGAGGCCTGACGCCCGCAGCACCGCGAGCATCCGCGGGTCCGGCTCGACCGCCACGACCCGCACGCCGAGCGCCATCACCGCCCGTGTCAGCTTTCCGGTGCCGGCGCCGAGCTCGACCACGAGCTCCCCATCCTCGGGCACGAGCCAGCGCGCCGCCTCCTCCGGCCACGCCGGCCGCGCGCGCTCGTAGGCGTCTGCGTGGGCGCCGAACGTCAGCCGCCGGGGAACTGCCGTCATGCCGGGACGCTAGTCAGCGGCGCGGCCGGACGCGTGTCTGCGCCGCGGCGGACCGCGTCCAGGGACGCGACCAGGCCCGGTAGGCGAGGAGGGCGGCAACTCCGAACAGGACGCCGGGCACGGCGAAGTACGGCAGCGCATCCGAGGAGTTGTCCGCGCCCCAGAAGACGAAAACGGCCAGGAGCGCGAGCATCCCGAACAGCGCACCGAGGGGGGCGGCCACGGCCATCCCCCGGTCGACCGGCCCGGGCGCGCCGGCGTCTCGTCGCGGCGGCAGCTCGGCCGGAGGAACGCGTGTGATCCGCCGCGCGGTGCCGCCCTGCTCGACGCCTTTCGCCGGGTCGAGCTCGAGCGCCTCGTCGAGCTCCCGCGCCGAGAGCGCGAGATGAACGGCGAGGTTCTCGTGATCGGTCTCGCGGATCGCCTCGAACGGGACGACGCGCCGGTCGTGCCGCCCGGGGAGATGGTCGCGCTCGATTCCGAGCCAGCGCCGGCCGTGGTGCTCGAGCACCGCGAAGACCTTGCCGCCCGGCTCGCCACTGCTGTCGTAGACGAGATATTCCTCGAGCCACACGCTGTCGCCCGTCACGGGCGGCAGCTCGTACGTCCACTCGGCGCGGGTCATACCCGGTCGGTTCCCCGCAGGTCTCCGCTCTCACACGCCGCAATCCGCGGCCTCGCGGATCCACTTGCTCGAGTCCCGTGCCTAACCTAGGATTTAGGCATGGCTCACTCCTCGGCTTCCGACGCACGCGACCTCACGACCGCGGTCCAGGACTATGCGAAGGCGATCTTCACGCTCGAGTCGCGCGACGGTGCCGCGTCGACGAGCGAGCTGGCCGCACTGCTCGAGGTGCGCCCGGCCTCCGTCTCGGGGATGCTGCGGAAGCTCTCGGCGCTCGGTCTCGTCGAGCACGAGCGCTATCGGGGCGTCCGCCTCACCGAGCGGGGCCGCCGCGCAGCCCTCGAGGTGATCCGCCACCACCGGCTCGTCGAGCTGTTCCTCGTCGAGAGCCTCGGGATGACCTGGGACGAGGTGCACGCGGAGGCCGAGGTGCTCGAGCACGCGCTCTCGGAGGAGCTGGAGGAACTCATCGCCACGAAGCTCGGCAACCCGACGGTGGACCCGCACGGCGACCCGATCCCGAGCCGCGAACTGCAGCTCGCGGAGACGGACGCGCCGACCCTCACGGAGCTCGAGCCCGGCGACGCGGCGACGTTCGTCCGGATCTCCGACTCCGATCCCGACATGCTCCGCTTCCTCGGCGAGCGGGGAATCGTCCCCGGCGCGCGACTCGAGGTCGTCGAGCGCCAGCCGTTCGACGGGCCGTTCTTCGTCCGCGTGGGACGTGACGTGCACGTCCTCGGCGTGGGCCTCGCAGGCGCGATGCGCGTGCAGCGGGAGCTGCAGGCGTGACCGACCAGGCCGAGGCCTACGGGGCCTTCCGGCACGGCGCGACACCGCTCCACGCAGTCCTCGCACGCGGCCGCGTGCGCGCGATGCTCGCGATGCTCGGGCCCGCGTTCGTGGCCGCGGTCGCCTACGTCGACCCGGGCAACTTCGCGACGAACATCCAGGGCGGCGCTCGCTTCGGCTATCTCCTGCTCTGGGTCGTGCTCGCCGCGAACCTCATGGCGATGCTGATCCAGTACCTCTCCGCCAAGCTCGGCGTGATCACCGACCGGAACCTGCCGGAGCTCTGCCGCGACCACTATCCGGGGCCGGTCGCGTGGGGTCTCTGGCTCCAGGCGGAGGCGATGGCGATGGCGACCGACATCGCCGAGTTTCTCGGGGCGGCGCTCGGGCTCAACCTCCTCTTCCACGTGCCGCTCCTGCCGGCCGGCTTCATCACGGGCGCGATCGCCTTCGCGCTCCTCGAGCTGCAACGGCACGGCTTCCGGCGCTTCGAACTCGCGATCACGGGGCTGCTCGGGCTCATCCTGCTCGGGTTCCTCTACGAGACGGTGAAGATCGAGCCCTCGGCGAGCGGCGCCGCGCACGGGCTCGTCCCACACCTGGACGGCGCGAGCTCCGTGTACCTCGCGGTGGGGATCATCGGCGCGACGGTCATGCCGCACGTGATCTACCTCCACTCGGCGCTCATGAAGGGGCGCACACCCGTGCGGAACATGGCGGAGCGGAAGCGGGTGCTGCGGTTCGAGCGGACGGACGTGTTCGTGGCGCTCGGCTTCGCCGGCCTCGTGAACATGGCCATGCTGGCGGTCGCCGCGAAGCTCTTCCACGGGCATCAGGGCTACGGGCATACGGACACCATCCAGGGAGCGCACGCGGGCTTCTCCCACCTCGTCGGCGGCACCGCGGCGCTCGCCTTCGCCGTCGCGCTGCTCTCCTCCGGCGCCTCGTCGTCGAGCGTCGGCACCTACGCCGGCCAGGTGGTGATGGCCGGCTTCGTCAATCTGCGGATCTCACTGTTCGCGCGTCGCGCGCTGACGATGCTGCCGGCGCTCGTCGTGCTCGCCCTCGGCGTCAGCCCGACGCGTGCGCTCGTCCTCAGCCAGGTCGTGCTCTCCTTCGGGATCCCGTTCGCCCTCGTCCCGCTGGTGCTACTAACGAGCCGGCGGGACGTGATGGGCATGCACGTCAACCGCCTGGCAACCACCGTCGTCGCTGCCACGATCGCCGCCCTGATCAGCGCGCTCAACGTCTTCCTGCTCGCGCAGGCCGTCGGGCTTACCTAGCGTCGCGAGCCGGCGATCACGCCGGTGTCGAAGCCCAGCCAGTGCATGCGGCCGAGGAGCTTGGCGTGCTCGACCTTCAGGCACCGGTCCATCACGACCGCGAGACCGCCTTCCCGGGCGATGCGCGCGCCCTCCGGGCTGATCACGCCGAACTGCAGCCACAAGGCGCCTGCACCGACCTCGACCGCCTCCCGCGCGATGTCCGGGACCGCCGACGGATCGCGGAAGACGTCGACGACGTCGATGCGCTCGGGTACCTCGCGCAGGCCCGGGTAGACCTGCTCCCCGAGCACCCGCTCCTCGTTCGGGTTCACGGGGATGACGCGGTACCCGTGCCGCTGCAGGTAGTAGCCGACGAAGTTGCTCGCGCGCAGGTCGCTCGACGAGAGGCCGACGATGGCGACGGTGCGCGCCTTGAGCACGATCTCCTGGATCGTGCGCCGGTCCTGGAACTCGTTCACGACGCCGCGACGGTCGTGCTCCGCGCTGTGCGCAGGCCCTGCTCGAGATCCCATACGAGGTCGTCCACATCCTCGAGCCCCACCGAGAGGCGCACCGTGCCCGGCGCGACGCCGGACGCGGCGAGCTCCTCGTCCGACAGCTGGCGGTGCGTCGTGGAGGCGGGATGGATGACGAGGCTCTTCGTGTCGCCGACGTTGGCGAGGTGGCTCCAGAGCGACAGCGCCTCGATGAAGCGGCGTCCTCCCTCGCGGCCGCTCTCGAGGTCGAACGAGAAGACCGAGCCGGCGCCAGCGGGGAGGTAGCGGTCGACGAGCGGGCGGTACGGGCTGTCGGCGAGCGCCGGGTGCCGCACCGCACCGACGCCAGGCCGGCCACGCAGCCACTCGGCCACCGCAAGCGCGTTCGCGACGTGGCGGTCCATGCGCACGGCCAGCGTCTCCATCCCCAGCAGGAGGAGGAATGCGTTGAACGGGGCCAGCACGGCGCCGAAGTCGCGCAGCGTCTCCGAGCGCAGCTTCATCAGCAGCCCGTAGACGCCGAACGTCTCGTGGAAGCGCAGGCCGTGGTACGCGGTCGAGGGTTCGGCGATCGACGGGAACCGCCCGTTCGACCAGTCGAACGTGCCCGAGTCGACGACCGCGCCCGCGATCGTCGTCCCGTTGCCCGCGATGAACTTCGTCGCGGAATGGACGATCAGGTCGGCGCCCCACTCGAGCGGGCGGCACAGGTATGGCGTGGCAAAGGTGTTGTCGACGACGAGCGGCGCGCCGACCTCGTGCGCGACCGCGGCGGCGAGCGCGATGTCGAGGACGTTGCCGCCCGGGTTCGCAATCGTCTCGGCGAACAGCGCTTTCGTGTCGGCCGTGACGGCTCGGCGCCACCCGTCGGGGTCGTCCATGTCGACCCAGTCCACGGTGATCTGGAGCTTGCGCGCGAGATGGTTGAGCTGCGCGGTCGAGCCGCCGTAGAGCGCCTTCGCGACCGCGATCCGGTCGCCCGGCTCGAGCAGCGCGAAGAAGAGCGCCGCCTGGGCGGCGAGACCGCTAGCGAACGCGACAGCGCCGACGCCGCCCTCGAGGTTCGCGAGTCGCTCCTCGAATGCGGCGACGGTCGGATTCATGATCCGGCTGTAGACGTTGCCGTACTCCTGCAGGTTGAAGTACGCCGACGCCGACTCCGTGTCCTCGAACACGAATCCGGCGGTCTGGTAGATGGGCGTCGCGCTGGCGCCGGTGTAGGGATCCGGCCGCTGGCCGGCGTGCACCGCGCGCGTGTTGAACCCGAAGTCGCGCTGCGCGTCGTCCATCGAGGCAGCGTACCCACGAGAAAGGCCCGCCTGAGCGGGCCTTTCGAGTAGCGGGGGCAGGATTTGAACCTGCGACCTCCGGGTTATGAGCCCGGCGAGCTACCTGACTGCTCCACCCCGCGTCGCAGCCCCGATTGTAGCAACCCTCGTTACGATCGTCCGGATGTGGGACTGGGCGATCTGGGCAGCGCTCGGGGTCTCCGGCGTTGCCGGGATCGCCGCCGCCGTGCTGCTCGCGAGGCGGGTACTCGTGGCGTGGCGCAGCGTCAGGGAAACGCGGCGCGACCTTGCTCACCGGCTCCACGAGCTCGAGGCGAAGGGCGAGGCAACGGCGGAGGCGGTCGCATCCGCGGGCGACACGGCCGAGCTTCAGGAGAGCCTCGGTCGCCTGCGCGTCTCGCTCGCGCAGCTCGCGGTCCTGCGCGCGGCCGTCGACGAGGCGCAGGACACGTTCGGGCGCGTCACCGCGGTCGTTCCGCGCAAGTGATCGTCGCGGCGATCGATCTCGGGACGAACACGACCCGCCTCCTCGTCGCCGCGGTCGAGGACGGCCGCATCGAGGAGCTCGCCCGCGAGACCCGTATCACCCGCCTCGGCGAGGGTGTCGACGCCCGCGGCCGCCTGCTCCCCGTGCCGATCGCCCGCGTCCGCAACGTCCTCTCCGACTACCGCCGCGCCGCGGAGTCGCTCGGCGCCGAGCGTACGCTGCTCGTGGCGACGAGCGCCGTCCGCGACGCGGAGAACGGCGAGGCCTTCCTCGGCGAGATCGAGTGGAGCTACGGCTTCACGGCGCGGCTGCTGAGCGGCGACGAGGAGGCCGAGCTGATGCGACGCGGGATCGGCTCCACCGAGCCCGGAACGCTGATCGTCGACATCGGCGGCGGTTCGACCGAGCTCGTCCTCGATCACTTCCAGACCAGCCTGCCGCTGGGCTCCGTGCGGTTCACCGAGCGGCACGGGGAAGGCGTCGCCGCGCTCGAGACCGCCGCGCACGCGGTGTTGCCAGACTTGCAGCCGGCGGCTGCGATCGGCGTCGCCGGCACGATCACGACCCTCGCCGCGCTCGACCTCGGCCTCGCCGAGTACGACCGGAAGCGGGTGCACGGGCACGTCCTCACGGTGCAAGGGGCCCGGGCGCAGCTGGAACGGCTCGCGGCCCTGCCTCTCGAGGAGCGGCGGCGCGTGCCTGCCCTCGAGCCAGAACGCGCGCCCGTGATCGTCGCTGGCGCCGCGATCCTGGTAGCGATCCTCGATGCCTACCGCCTCGACGGGATCACCGTGAGCGAGCGAGGTCTGCTCCACGGCGCAGCGCTCGCCGCAGCCGAGCTGCCGGAACCGGAGGAAGGCGCGGCGCCTCCCGGCGCGTACACCTGCTGCTAGAGCACGACGGAGCCGGGATCCGGCTCGTCCTCGGTCGGCTCGTCCTCCGCGAGGCGGCGCAGGACGACGGCCCGCGAGAGGACGCCGACGAGCCGTCCGCCCTCCTCGACGACGGGGACCCGCTCGAGGTCCTGCTCCTCGAGGAAGCGGAAGGCGGACTCGAGGGCGAGCCCGGCGTCGAGGGTGACATTCGGCGGCTCGGCGATCTCGCGCAACGAAATGCCACGCGGGTCGAGGCCGGCCGCGACCACCTCGCGCACGAGTGTCTTGCGCGTCACGACGCCGAGAAGCTCCCCGACGTCGTCGGTGACGAAGATCGCCCGCACCTCGCCGCTGTCGGCGAAGCAGCGGCCCGCCTCCTGCGCGCTCGCGCCCGCGGCGAGCGTCGTCGGCTCGGGCACCATCGCGTCGCGGACGGTCTCGGGGCTCATCGCGCGCATTCTCACGGATAGATGCCGCGCGCTTCCAGCGCGGCGGCAACCTCGCGGATCGCCGCGACCATGGCCGCCTGGCGCAGCGTGATCTCCTTGTCCGCCGCGACGGAATAGACCCGGTCGAAGGCGGTGCTCATCTTCTCGGCGAGCTTGAAGCGGATCTCGTCCCGGTCCCAGAACAGCCGACCGAGATCCTGCACCCACTCGAAGTACGAGACCGTCACGCCCCCGGCGTTCGCGAGGATGTCCGGCACGACCGGGATCCCTCGCTCGCCGAGGATCTCGTCCGCCTCGATCGTCGTCGGCCCGTTCGCGCCCTCGACCACGAGCGAGGCGTGCACGCGGTCGGCGTTCGCGCTCGTCAGCTGGTCCTCACGCGCGGCGAGGACGAGGACGTCGCAGACAAGCTCGAGAAGCTGCTCGTTCGTGATCCGCTCGCAGCGGTCGTAGCCGGCGAGCGACCCGTTCTCGGTCACGTAAGCGTGGAGCGCGGGCACATCGAGGCCACGCTCGTCGAACACGCCGCCCGAGACGTCCGAGACGGCGATGACGCGCGCGCCGCGGCCGTGCAGCTCGGACGCCGCCACCCCGCCGACGTTCCCGAACCCCTGCACGACGCACGAGCGTCCGGCGAGCTCGTAGCCGAGGCGGCGGCAGGCCTGCTCGGCGACCATGACCACCCCGGCGCCGGTCGCCTCGCGCCGGAAGACCGAGCCGCCGATCGAGATCGGCTTGCCCGTCACCACCTCCGGCACGGCGTAGCCCGTCTGCATCGAGTACGTGTCCATCATCCAGGCCATCGTCTGCTCGTTCGTGGCCATGTCCGGTGCCGGAATGTCGGTCTGCGGGCCGATCTCCCGGATCAACTCGGAGGTGAAGCGGCGCGTGAGCTTTTCGAGCTCGCGGAGCGAGAGCGCGTGGGGGTCGCAGCGGACGCCGCCCTTCGCGCCGCCGTAGGGGAGCCGCAGGAGCGCGCACTTCCACGTCATCCAGGTCGCGAGGGCGGCACACTCGCCGAGCGAGACCTCCGGGTCGTAGCGCATGCCTCCCTTCGTCGGCCCGAGCACCGTCGAGTGCTGGACGCGGTAGCCGGGGAAGATCTCGACCGAGCCGTCATCGCGGCGGAGCGGGACGCTGACGATGACCGCCCGCTCGGGGAAGCTGAGCCGCTCGGCGACCATGTCGGAGACGCCCGCGTACGGGAGCGCCTGCTCGTACTGGGCGCGCGCCATGCGGAACAGCGGCGTGTCCCACTCGAGGACAGGCTCCGTCGGCGCAGCATCCAGTTCGGACACGGCCCGAGTGTACGGTCGAGCGTCACTTGGCGGCTTGCGGCGGCTTGGCTATGACGGCTTGCCGGGCAGCTCGCCTGGGGCCACCCCGAGCCTCCACCCACCTTCGAGCCTACTGCGAAAAGATGCGCGTGTCCGCGACGGAAGGATCGCGAGAGGGTGACGTCTCGACCCCGTCCCCGGGCGGCGGGCGGAGCATGCTCCGTCCCTCCATCTCGGGAGGCACGGGCTCTCCGAGGAGCTCGAGCAGCGTCGGCGCGACGTCGTGGAGCGGCCGCTCCGGCCCCGGGCCTGCCGCAACGCCGTCCGCCACGAGCACGTACAGGCCCTCGTGCGCATGGTTCGCGTCGTCCGGCCCGGTGTCGTTTTCGAACACGTGCACCGTCCTGGTGCCCACCTGGCCGACGCTTCGCCAGTAGAGGTCGCCGAAGTACACGAGGAGATCCGGCACGATCCCGAGCGCCTCCGCGTACAGCTCGCCGGGCCGGTGGGCGATGGTGCCGATCGGCCGACCCTGGTCGTCCCCGAGCGCCTCGAGCCGCTCCTTCAGCTCGTCCCGCACCCGCTCGTATTCGGCCTCCGGGACGACGCCCTCGGGCTCCCGCCCCTCGACGTTGAGGAAGAGGCGGCAGTAGTAGCCACCCTCGCCCCAGGCGACGGTGCGCGACCAGTCGACGAGATCGGGCGTGAGGCGTGTCGGCTCGGTCGGCTCCTCCCGCAGGACGAGGTAGCCCTCGCGACGCAGCCACTCGTTGACGCAGATCCCGCCGTCCATCCGCTTCGCGCCGTGGTCGGAGACGATGAGCACGGCCGTCTCGTCGTCCGCGAATCGCAGCAGGCGTGCGATCTTCTCGTCGAGCCGCCGGTAGTACTCGAGCATCGCGTGCTCGTACGGGTTACCGGGCTCGAACAGCCGGTGCTCCGGGTCGGTGAAACGCCAGAAGCCGTGGTGGATGCGGTCCGTGCCCATCTCGACCATGAAGAACATGTCCCAGGGGCGCGTCTCGAGCAGGTGCTCCGCGAGCCGGAACCGCTTCTCCGTCATCTCCTCGATCTGGGCGAGCAGGCGGTCCTTGTCCTCGGTGCGGAAGTTCTCGACGTCGACCATGTAGTGGCCGACGAGCTGCTCGATCTCGTCCTTGAGCTCGGGCGGATACGTGTAGCGGCTCGTCCGCGTGTCCGGGGTCAGGAAGCAGGAGACCATCGACCCGTTGACCCGGCTCGGCGGATACGTCTGCGGCACGCCGAGCACGATCACGTCGCGCTCCTGCGCCGACAGAAGGTCCCACACCCGCGGCACGCGCACGGAGCGCGAGTCGGCGAAGACGAGCTGGTCGTACGAGTGGTCGCGCCGGTTGCGGAAGCCGTAGAAGCCGAGCGAGCCCGGGCTCCGCGAGGACGTCATGACCGACCACGCCGGAACCGTGATCGGCGGGTCGCAGGACCGGAGCACCCCGAACGAGCCGCGCTCGGTGAGCGAGCGGATGGTCGGCAGCTCCGGCAGCCACTGGTCGAAGACGAACTGGGGGGCCGCGCAGTCGAGCCCGATCACGAGCGCGCGCTTGGGCACGCGGCAAGGTTAGTCTCGCGGCAGCCCGAAGCGTTCGGCCGCTATACCCGCGAGCTCTCCGGCGGAGAGGCAGATGCCGCCCCGTTCGCGCACGGCTTCGACCAGCTCGAAGTAGAGGCGGTCCCAGCCGCGCGCGCTCGGCGCGTCGAACCGCTCGGGATGCCAGAGGAGCGAGAAGGCGCCGCCGTGCTCGGCCGCCCAGTCGAGGAGCGCGAGCACACGCGGCTCGGCCTCGGCCGCCGAGAGGCCGAGGTAGCGCGCCTCGGCGAGCGTCGCGTCCATCACCGCCAGCGGCACCTCGACGAGGCCGGCGGGGCGCTCCCGTGCGAAGTCCCACGGCCGGAACGGATGTGCGATGCCCGCGCGGAAGCCGAGCGCATCGGGGAAGCCGAGCGAGGTGTCGTACCGGAAACCCATGCCGGCGAGCGGCGCGAGGTTCCGGTGCGGGTCGACGCGGAGGTAGTGATAGCGGTGCCCGATCAGGGGCCCGTCGAGCTGCGCCAGGAGCACGCGCTCGCGTGCGAGCCGGTCGAGGTCGTCCGCGGCGAGGTAGCTGCCGTGCAGGCCCACTTCCGCCCCGGCCTGGAGCAGCGTCTCGACGAGGCGCGGTCGGAGGCGGTCGTACTCCTCCGGCGCGGCGCCGTCGGCGCGGTGGCCGTGGCCGGCCAGGAGGAAGAACGTCGAGCGCGCACCGTGCTCGCGCTCGGCGGCGGCGACCTCGGCGAAGCGCCAGTTGGGATCCGTGCCGCGAAGCTTGTGGAGGGGCACGCGCCCGAGGCCGCGGGCCTCGTGCAGGGCAGGCCCCACGCGACCCGCGAGGGCGTGACCCTTCAGCCGTGCGGCCGCGCCGAACAGGCCGATCCTCGTCCACCGCCAGGGGACGTCGACGTCGTGCGTGAGCGCGACCGCGAAGCGCGCGCCGCGGTAGCGCGGCGGCTCGACGCCGAGCTCGCGACGCAGCCGCTCGAGCGGCGGGTCGAGCGGGTCGAGCCGTGACGACGAGGCGAGGAAGCGGCCGTGCCGGTCGCGCGGCGCATCCTGCTCCTCGACGCGCGCGAGGTGGAAGAAGCCCTCCGCGAGCGCGTCTCCTTCCGGCAGCTCGCCGCGGTCGACCGCCTCCCACGCCTCGGGCCGGTACGGCACGTGGGCGCCGAGGCGCAAGTCGGAAGCTCCCACCATGTCGAGCACCCACTGCGCCCGCTGCTCGACCGAAGCGGGGATCGCCACTGCGCGAGTGTAGTGCCGGAGCCGGATTGCCCTGCCGAAGGCCGGACTACGCTTGTCCCCGTGAGCCCGGTCGCGCTACGGAGGCGCAGGAGCACGCACGGCAGCGGCCAGCCGCAGGGCGACGGCAAGCCGCGCTCGCTCGTCTCGCAGCTCCTCGAGCTCAGCCGCCACTCGGTGATCTACGGGCTCGGGGGCCTCGTCTCGCGGTTCCTCGCGGTCTTCATGCTCCCGCTGTACACGAGCTACGTCTCGGCTGCCGACTACGGGCGGATCGAGATCCTCATGGCCGCCTCGGCTGTGGCCGTCGTGGTGCTTCGGGCGGGCGGCGGCTTCGGCTTCGTCCGTTTCTACTTCGACTCGAAGGAGCCGGACTACCAGCGGCGCTTGCTGCGCACCGTCTTCTGGTTCCAGATGTTCAAGGCGACGCTCGGGCTCGTCCTCTGCGTCCTCTTCGCCTCGGAGATCGCCGGCTGGCTCGGCGTTAACCGGCATGGCCCCAATCTCGACGGAAGCGGCGCGAGCCTCGTCATCGCGACGGGCGTCCTGCTCTGGGTGAACGTCAACTACGCCCAGATGACGAACCTGTTCCGGGTCGAGCAACGCTCGGTCGCGTTCTCGGTGGCGACGATCGCGAACATCGCGATCACCGTCCCGCTCACAGTGATCCTCGTCGTCGTCTACAAGCTCGGCCCGCTCGGGATCATCACCGGCAACTTCAGCGGGACGCTCGTCCTGTACCTGATCCTCCTCGCCTACCGGCGGGAGCAGCTCGGCCTCCAGTTCGACCGGAAGCTCCTCCAGGCTGTGAACCGCTTCGGCCTGCCGCTCGTGCCGGCGGCGCTCGCAATGTGGGTGACGAACTTCGGCGACCGCTTCATGCTCGGCAAGCTCCTGCACGGCTCGCACGCGCTCACCCAGGTCGGGCAGTACTCGATCGCCGTCCGGGTCGGCTCGGTGATGGTGCTCCTCTTCACCGCCTTCCAGGCCGCGTGGCCCGCCTTCGCCTACTCGATCGAGGACGAGGACGCGGCGAAGCGCGCCTACTCGTACGTCCTGACCTACCTCATGCTCCTCGCCGCCTGGGCGGCGATCGCGCTCAGCCTGTTCGCGCCGTGGATCGTCCACGTCCTCGCCCACAAGCCCGGCTTCTGGCCGGCGGCGAAGGCGGTGCCCGCGCTGGCCTACTCGAGCGTCTTCTTCGCCGGCTTCATCGTGGTCACGATCGGTGTCGGACGCACCCGGCAGACCCGGTTCAACTGGATCGCCGCCACGGCCGGGGCACTCCTCAACCTCGGCCTCAACTTCTGGCTCATCCCGGCCTACGGGATGCTCGGCGCCGCGTACGCGACGCTGGCCGCCTACGTCCTGCTGCTCGTCGTGCGGACGTGGAACGCGCAGCACGTCTACCCGGTGTCGTACCAGTGGCGACGGGTGGGAGTCGTGCTCGTCGCGGCAGGCGCACTGACGGGCCTCGGCGAGCTCCTGCCCCGCTCGCTCGTTCTCGCCTTCACCCTCACGATCGCTTATCCGCTCGCGCTCGGGCTCCTCGGCTTCTACGAGCCGGCCGAGCGGAAGCGTCTCAGGCGTCTGCTTCCCGCCCATAACTAGTGATGTGGCCGGTGACGTTGCCCGGTTCCCGGGTCGCGAGCACCAAGCGATGCAAGGACGCACGGAGCGTTCGTAGCCGGAGGCTACGGGCGCGACCGAGGACGCCGCAGCGCGCCGTGTGATCGCGGGCCGGGAGCCCGGCGAACGTTGCCGGTTACATCACTACACTCGCGCGGATGTCTGGGAAGGGCACGGCGGTGGTCGTCGAGGTGGCCTGGGTGAACGGCCTCGCGGCGATCCGGTCGCTCGGGCGGCAGGGATTGCGCGTCCTCGCGGTCGACCATCGGCCGTATGCGCTCGGCTTCCGCTCGCGCTACGCGGAGGCTCGTCACGCTCCCGATCCGCTCGACGACGAGCAGGGCTTCCTCGCCGCGTTACGCGAGATCGCAGAGGAGACGGACGGCGTCCTGCCGGTCTTCCCGACCCACGACGAGCACCTGAACGCGATCGCGCGCCACGCGGACACCCTCGGCGGCCAGTACCGCTTCCCCTTTCCCGCCTGGGACGTGCTCGAGCGGGTGCAGAGCAAGCGCCACCAGCTCGAGACCGCGGACTCGATCGGGCTCCCGATCCCGCGCACCCTCTACCCGCGCTCGGCCGAGGAGGCGCGCGCCGCCGGCGAGGAGGTCGGTTTCCCGCTGATCGTGAAGCCTTCGGCGAACGTCGGCTTCCGGCGCAGCCACAAGCAGCAGCTGTTTCGCTGCGAGACGCCCGTGGAGCTCGAGCAAGCCTACGAGCTGGGCGCGCCACACGAGCCAATGGTGCAGGAGCTGATTCCGGGCGGTCCGGAGGACATGTACACGCTCGGCAGCTACCTCGACCGCGACGGCCGGGCGCTCGGGCTCTTCTCCGGGCGCAAGCTGAGCCAGACGCGCGGCTACATGGGCAGCGCCCGCGTGGGCGAGGCGCTGTGGGTGGAGGAGGTAGTGGAGCAGGGCCTGGCGCTCCTGCGCGCGCTCGGCTTCCACGGCATCTCCCAGGTGGAGGTGATGCGCGATCCGCGCGACGGCCGCTTCAAGCTGCTCGAGGTGAACCCACGCCTCTGGCAGTGGCACAGCCTCGCCGCAGCCTGCGGCGTCGACCTCCCGTGGATCGCCTACCGCGACCTGATCGGCGACCCCCTGCCGCCGGCGCGGATGCACGGCGATGGGAAGCGCTGGGCGATCACGCTCATGGCGGGCTCGGGGCGCGCACTCGAACGGCCGCCGTACGTCGACGCCGTCTTCGCGCGCGACGATCCGAAGCCGGCGCTCGTGCAGCTCGGCCGCCACGCCCTCCGGGGTGTCCGGACGATGACGGGCGCGGGGCAGCGTGGCTAGGAGCTCCCTCCGCATCCTCGGCGTCGGAGACGCGAAGTCGCGCCACTTCGCCCGCTGGGCGACGCGGCTCGCGGAGCGCGGGCACGAGGTGCACGTCGCCTCCGGCCGCGTCAACCCGCGCGAGGGCGAGCTCGCGGGCGTGCACGTCCACCAGTTCCGCGAGCTCGACCCGCTGCTTCGCGTGCCCTTCGTCCGCCGCTTCCGGATGGCGCCGGCGCTCGTCCGGCTGGCGCGGAAGATCGCGCCGGACGTCGTCCACTCCCACTATCTCCTCCCGTACGGTTACTGGACGGCCCGGGCGGGGCTCGGGCCGCTCGTGGTCAGCCCGTGGGGCAAGGACGCGATCGTGGACGCGTGGGAGTCGCCCGTTGCGGAGGAACGGGCCCGGGTCGCGATCGCCCCCGAGCGCGCGCTCGCCTACGTCGTCAACTCGCAGGCGCTCGAGGACGCGGCGGTCCGGCTCGGCGCCGACAGGGCGAAGTTCCACCGCATCTTCTGGCACGCTCGCATCGACGGGTACTCGCCGCTGCGCGCCGACCGCAGCCGCTGGCGCGCCCTCGGCTGGCCCGACGACGCCGTCGTCTGCCTATCGCTCCGCAACTTCCGCCCCTACACGAACCTCGACGTGCTCCTGCGGGCCTTTGCGTCCGCACGGCAGGAGGTGCCGCAGCTGCGCCTCTTCTCGAGCGCCGGCGGCGGCTGGACGCGCTCCGAGTTCAACTCGCTCGTGGCCGAGCTCGGGCTCGAGCCGTACCTCGCCGTGCAGGACGTGCCCGCCGCCGAGCTGCCCGCCGTGACCGCCTCGGCCGACTTCGCGGTCACGCTCGCGGACGTCGACTCCTCCCCCGCCTCGCTGCTCGAGACGATGGCGAGCGGCGTACCGCTCGTCGTCGGACGCGCTCCGTCGATGGAGGAATGGATCCAGCAGGACGAGGGCGGCGAGGTCGTCGAGCGGCGCGACGTGGCGGCGGTCACGGCCGCGATCGTCCGGCTCGCCCGTAGCGCAGAGCTGCGCCGTCGCCACGGCGAGCGGAACTTGCGCGAGGTGCACGCGCGCTTCGGCGATCCGAGCGCACAGCTCGAGCAGGTCTACCTCGGAGTGCTCGGCCGGTGAGAGTGCTCGCCCTGGCCTTCGACGGCGCCGACTACGACCTCGTCCGGCGCTGGATGGCCGAGGGGCGGCTGCCGACGATCTCGCGCCTCGCGCGCGAGGGGGCGTTCGGGCCGCTCCGCTCGACGATCCCGGCGTTCACGCCGACCGCCTGGTCGTCCTTCCTCACCGGGCTCAACCCGGGCCGTCACGGCATCTTCAACTTCACGACGAACCCGAACCGCGGCCGCCAGAAGCTCGAGAGCGCGGCGAGCCGGGCCGGGACGCCGCTCTGGCGGATGCTCGGATCCGCCGGGATCCGCTCGGCCTTCGTCGGCATCCCGTTCACATATCCGGCGGAACCGATCGACGGGATCGTCGTCACGGGCTACGGCGGGCCCGAGCGGCCGCAGATCCTGCCCGCGAGCGCGGAGCAGCGGATCCTCGCGGAATTCCCAGGTCTCGTCACCGCGCACCATCCGATGGCGGAACGCTGGTGGGAGGACTTCCCGGCCTACACGGAACGGCTGCTCGAGCACGCCGAGCAGATCGCCGGCGTGTGCAAGCTCGTGTACGAGCTCGAGCCCGAGCTCGGCCTCCTCTGCGTCGACTTCATGAGCACCGACCACGTCGGCCATCTCGGCTACGCGCGGATCGACCCCGACCATCCCGCACACGACCCGGAGCAGCCGGGCAACGAGCTCCTGCGCGTGTACCAACGCGTGGACGAGCTGTGCGGCGAGCTGATCGAGGCGGCCGCCGAGCGGTTCGGGGAGGAGCCCACCGTGCTCCTCTTCTCCGACCACGGGATGAAGCCGATCTACTGGATGTTCCACCTCGACCGCTGGCTCGAGGAGGGCGGACACCTGCGGTTCCGCAGGCGGTCGCTGCAGCCGCTCCGGCGCACCCGGCTCGACTACGTGGCGCGGGTCGACCAGAAGCTCGTGCGCACGCTGCCCTGGTACGGGCGCGCCGTCGACGCGCTCCCGTTCCTGCCGCGCCCGGCCGCCGACCGCGTGTTCGCGGACATCGACTTCGGCGCCACCAGCGCATACGGCTTCGCCTCCGGCGGCCAGGTCTATCTCGGCGAGCTGACCGGAGCCCGAAACGATCCCGCCTACGTCGACGCGCTCGCGGCCGAGCTCGCCGAGGTCCCGCACCCGGAGACCGGCGAGCCGGCCTTCGCGGTGCTGCACAAAGAGGAGCTCTACTCGGGCCCGTTCCTCGACAAGGCACCGGAGCTCGTGCTCCTGCCGCACGACGAGCGCATCAGCGTCGACCCCTCACGCTGGCGCTTCGCCAGCGCGTTCGAGCGCCGCGAGAGCCTCGACCCCGAGCACGCGTACGGCTACTCCGGCCATCACGGCGTGACCGGCATCCTCGCGGCGACCGGCCCGGGGATCCAGCCGGCCGATGTTCCGGACGGCGCCGAGATCGTGCAGTTGCCGGCGACCATCCTCCGGCTGCTCGGCCTCTCGGCGGAGGGGCTCGACGGCGAGCCGCTCGCGGCGATCCTCGAGGAGCGGGCGGTGGCGGAAGCGGTTGCGGCCGCGACGGCACGGGAGGCGAGCGACGAGCCCGTCTACTCCGAGGAGGAGGAGCGGCAGATGGTCGAGCGCCTCCGCGACCTCGGCTACGAGTAGCCACCGGAGTGCTCGGCCGTCAACCTCGAGCACCCCGGTGAGCCTCCCGCCCTAGCGGACGGTGAGCTTGAGGTAGTTGTCGTCGGAGGCCTGGCGCACCATCGACACCACGTAGTGGCCGCGGGTCAGGCGGATCGACTGTGCGACCGGCACGTGCCGGAGGCCCGTCCGCGAGGCGACCCTGAGTGTGGCCTCGTCGAAGTTCTGCAGGCGGATCGGTCCGGACACGGTCGCGGTCTTCGCGGCCTTGCCGTTCACCAGGAACCAGTGGCAGCCGGGGTCGCGCATGATGACCTTGAGGGTCCGCGGCGCGCTCTGGTGCTGACTGCTCGCTGCGAGTGCCTGACCGCCACCGAGCGCCAGGGCGGCTAGGAGGGAGAGGACGAAGATCTTCATTGCGACTCCTTCGATCTGCGGGACCGGGTCTTCGTGCTTGTCGCGCATGATCGGGGACCGGGGTCTCGCCCGAATCCGTGGCCGGCACGCGCTGCGGTTCGGGTTTACCGCAGACTGCGAGCGGCCCCCTTAGGACTCCTAGCAGCCCGATGAAGCACGCGCCGACTGGCCGCGCTGGGCGGCCAGTCGGCGCGTGGTCATTCGAGACGAGTTCTTAGCCGGTGAACTTGAAGACGGCGGTATGGGCAGCCGTCCCGTCGTTCGTTGCGAGGCGGAACTGCCGGCACGTGCCGACCCAAGACGCGTCCGTCTGCCAGCCGTACGTGTACCTGCTCGTCGCCGTCGAATACGTGAGCCCCGTCGGCGTGCCCGTCGCCGGCCTGATCGTCTTCAACTGCCAGGCCGGGCACGAGACGGCGACCGAGTCAGGCGAGCCCGCAGCGAGCACGTCGAGGCTGCGGTCGCCGTTGAGGCCGAAGATGAGCGCGACCAGGGAGCCCGCCGGGACGACGTTCAGCTTCGCGGTCGACTCGTTCGCGACCGAGAAGAAGCCCGACCACGTGTAGATGACGGTGTAGTGCGTCGTCAGCACGGTCGTGCCGCCGTTGACGTCCGTGGCGGTGACGGTGAACGAGTGCTGTCCGATGGTGGACGTGTCAATCGGCGAGCCGCTCGGCACCGTCCCGACGCAGGACGCGACCGCGACCCTGTTCTTGGGCGAGCACCTGTACGAGGCGTTCACGACCTTGTCCTGCTTGTACGTCGCGCCTTCGGGAGGCGTGATAATCCTCACGTTCGGCCCGTTGTTCGTGGCCGGCGTCACCGTCAGCGTCCCGTTCGCATACGTGACCGAGTAGTTGCCGAGGTCGGTGCCTGCCGCCGCGACCGCCGCGCTCGGAACGATCGGGTACGTGCCCGCGGGCGCTGAAGCGTCGGCGCCCGCGCTCGTCAGCGTCACGCTCGCGATGCCGTCGCCGTCGACCAGGCCCGAGGTCGAAAACGCCGTCGTGCCGAGGTCGAGGGTCGTGCCCTGGACCTTGGTGCGGTCGTTCGCGGTGATGGTGAGCGACGCCGGGCTCGCGTTCGTTGACTCGACCACCTGCGGCGCGGCGTCGTAGTTGTCGTCGCCGGCTTCGTCGTACTCGACCGAGCAGGCCCCCGTGCCGCTGGTCATCGTGAACGTGCTGCCGGAGTTCGAGCACGAGCCGCCACTCGAGAAGGTGACAGCGTTGCCCGAGCCGCCGCCCGTCGCGGCGACCCCGAAGCCGGTTCCGTAGACGGCGGCGGCAGGCGCGTGGGTCGTCACCGTTATCGCCTGGTCCGCCTTCTGCGCCGTCACCGTCTCGGTCACTTCGGATGCAGGGTTGTAGTTGGCGTCGCCCGACTGGTCGTATTTGACGGTGCACGTCCCGGTGCCGCTCATCATCGTGAAGCTGTCGTCGAAGTTGAGACAGACACCGCCGCTCGAGTACGTGACGAGACCGCCGGGAGCGTTCGCCGCGACCGTGAACGACGTGGCGTACACCGCCGTCGAGGGCGCATGCGTGGTGATCGTGATCGTCTGGTCCGCCTTCTCCGCGGTCACCGACTCGGTCACCTCGGGTGCCGCGTTGTAGTTCGCGTTCCCACTCTGGTCGTAGGAGACGGTGCAGGTGCCCGTACCGCTCGTGATCGTGAACATGGCGCCACTGTTCGTGCACGGGCCTGCACTCGAGTAGTCGACCGCCCCGCCGGGTGCGCTCGCGGACACGTCGAAGCTCGTGTTGTACGCGGCACTCGCGGGCGCGTGCTTGCCGACCGTGATCGTCTGGTCGGCCTTGTTCACGGTCAGCGCGGCCGTCCCCGAGCTCGGGTTGTAGGTTGCGTCGCCGGCGAACGACGCGCCGACGCCGGCCGGATACGACCCCGCGCCGATGCCCGCGAGGCTGGCGCCGTTCAGCGTCGCCGTTCCCGTTCCGTCGGTCGTCGCGCTGCCGACGGGACTTCCGTTGAGGGTGAACGCGATCGATTTGCCGCTCAGTGGGCTACCGCCCGAGGTCAACGTCGCCGAAAGCGTCGTCGTCCCGCCGAACGTGCCCGTTGCGGCCAAGGGCGCGGTGCCGGTCGCGATGCCGGTCTGGACATCGGTGAAGCACACGGACACGCTGGAGAGCGAGGGCGTGACGCTCGCATTGGACGTGCTCAGGAACGCCTCGTAGCGCAGGTAACGGAACCCGTTGAACTGGCTCAGGTTGGCCCCGCTGGTCGTGAAGTACGTGCCGGAGGTTCCGTCGGGGCCGACGTAGTTGAACGGGCCGTACTGGCTGTTGCTGCCCGCAAGCTGGAACTTGACCCCGGTGCCGGAGGGAGTGCTTGCCGTGAACGAGAGTGTCGTCCAGGTCGGAGTGCTGCCCGCGGTCGGGTTGGCGTCCTTCAGCGAAGAGACGAACGTGCCCGACGGCGCGAACCCGGGGTTGATGTAGGTGATGAAGTTGAGGTCACGGCCGCCGGCGGTCGTGTCCGCGGCCCAGGTGGTGCCGCTGTTCGCAGAGGTCACGCGCTGTCCGCTCGTGTACGGGTTGCTGTCGCTGAAGCCGTTGCCGCCGCAGCTGCACGTGTAGGCGTACGTGCCCGTACGCGTGGCCGTCGCGCGGAAGATGAACGCGTAGCGCGTCCCCGCGGTGACCGAGACCGGCGTCGCGAAGGAGACGGTCTTCAGGCCGCCGGCGCCGCCGTCGTTGAAGCCCGGCAGCGTCGCGCTGCCGAGGTCGGCGCCAGTCGGGACGGCGGGATTGCCCGTGGTGTTCCGGATCGAGACCGTGATGTTCGGGTTGGTCCCGCTGCAGCCCGAGCAGAAGAGCTCGACGTCGATGCGCTTGAGCTGCCCACTCACGGTCGGCGTGAAGGTCTGTCCCGCCCAGGAGGTGTTGGTGAAGCCGAACCCGTTCGGCGTGACGGTCGTGTTCTTCGCCGCCGTATTGTCCGGAGCCGCGAGCACGACGGTTCCCGGGCTGGAGGTCAGGTCGCAGTTCGTCGGGACACCGCGCTGGAACGCGGTCTGAGTGTTGTCGACGAAGCACCCGCTCTGCGAGGCGGCCGAAAGGGTGAAGTTCTGCGTCGACGTGCCGCCGTCGGGGACGACGAGCGTCGAGGCGGTGCCGGTGTTGAAGCCGGGGTCGTCGGCCGTCTCGGTCGCGTATGTGCCGGCCGGGACGCTGAACGAGTAGTTGCCGCTCGAGTCGGTCGTCGTCGTGCGGCTCCCGAGCGCGACGGTCGCTCCTGCGATCGGCTTCGTCCCGTCGCTGACGTTGCCGGAGAGCGTGCCGTTGCCGACCGTGGTGCAGCCCGGGTAGTGGAACGAGCCGACCCGCGTCAGGTCGTTGAGGCCGGTCGTCGCGTAGTACTCGCCGGTCATCCAGAACTCGCAGCCGTTGGGATCGAGCGCCATGCCGCTGTAGTCACCCCAGCGGCTGCACGCCGACGCGCCGCAGTTGCCGGACTGCGAGCCGGTTCCGTCGATGAGCGTCTGCTCGCTCTGGCCGAGCGTGTTCGCCGGGTCGCCGGCGAGCCGGCCCGCGTACTTGATCTGAGGATTCGTCGTCGCGTTCGACTTCGTGTAGTCCATCGCCATGTCGCCCGTGCGGTCGACGGCGAGGCTCGGCACGAAGCGGAAGAACGTGTTCGCGCCCTCGGGGTCGAAGGTCGCGCCCTGGACGACGTTGGCCGCGACCGTGCCGCCCGTGACGTTGGCCTGGTACCAGCGAACGGTCGCGTTCCCACCGGTCGGCGCGTTGCAGGTCGTATTCGTCGCGCTGACGCCGCGCTGGACGGTGTGGTCGACCCAGATCGACTCGGCCCCGGCGAGGTTCGTGTACTGGGCCTGCGCCATGGCGCGTATCTGGAGCGTGTCGAGCGAGTTTGCCGGTGTCGCTGCGTTGGCCACGCTCGCATTCGGCCAGCAGTTCGGCTCGAGCTGGGTGTCCGGGCCGGTGAAGGTCGAGGTGGAGACCTTGTCCCAGTCGACGTGAAGCTTGTAGACGGTCAGAGCGTTCAGGAACACCTCGCTCGAGACGAAGTACTCCGCTGATCCGGCCGGCGGAATGCCAGTCTGCAGGCGCGAGTTCGCCGGCAGGAGCGTGAAGTCGCTCGAGGGACCGGTGAAGTCGACGACCTGCGGGCTCGGCGCGCCCGCGTACATCTGCGCCTTGTTCAGCGCCCACATGTGCGGCGCGATGTACGACGACCCCGCCGCATAGCCGAACATGTTGGCCGACATGTAGATCCCGTCCGGCCAGACGCCGAACTTCGGGTAGTCGCCGAGGCCGCCCGGGTCGAGGATCGAGTAGTAGTTCCAGCCGCCTGTGACCGGGTCGCCCGTCTTCGAGACGGCGAAGCACTGGTAGACGGTTTGCGGGTTGACATTGCCGAAGGCGTCGAGCTTGAAGGCGAAGTCGGTGATGAACCAACGGTTCTCGAAGCTGTCGTAGAGGACGACGGGGTCGCCGAAGTTGTCCGTGTCGCAGAGGTTCCCGAATTGACCCTGGCTCATGAAGGCGTTGAACGTGAACGCCGCGACCCGGCTGCCTGTCGCCTTGTCGTAGATGCCGATCGAGCTGTTGACGGTCTGGATGTAGTAGGTGGGGCCGACGTCGCCGTTCTCGTCCGGCGGGTGGCCGGCGCCCCAGGTCGCGAAGTCGAGACCGTTGAAGCTCGTGTCCGGCCCTGGGGCCGGGGCGCCGGCCGCGGACGGGATCGACGTCTCGGGCGCCCCCGGGGTCGAGCTGCCGCCGTCGACTTCGGCGCCGCTGCCGGCCGCCTCATCCGGACCTCCGTCCTCGGGCCGCTCGCGCTTCACGACCACGCTCTTGAGGGAGCGGACGTCGAAGACGGCGCTGTGCGCTTTCTCGAGGTGGAGCACAGTGGGCTTCGTGAGGCGGTTCGACTTCGGTAGCTGTCCGGGCCGGGCGACGCCGGCCTGCGGAGTCGTGATCGCCGACTTGTCGCCGCCTTTGGTCGCGCGGTCGCGGCTCTCGCCGCGCAGGACGGGGGACGCCGAGTGCTCGGGGCCGAAAGCTGCAGTGGCAAGCGGCGCCGCGACAGCCGCAAGCAGTAAGACGACGACGAACGCGCGCCGTACTCCCGGGCGACGACGTGCCCGTTTTTCAGCAGACGTTTGCTCTTCCATGACTCGCCCCTCCCCCTCGTCATCGCCCCGACCACCGGCCGTTGCCCGTGCTGGCAGCCTTGCACGATCCCACCGTGTGTTCAAGAGGCTGCCCAATCGCGGACTCGACCGGGGAAACGTAGTGTGCGAACACCGTGGCGAACGTGTCTGTCGTCCCAGCCGTCCGAGCAGATGTGGCCGCGGTGACCGAGGTGGTTGCCGCGCTCGAGTCATCGCTCTATCCGCAGGCCTCGACCTCGTTCTCCGAGGAGGATCTCGTGGACGAATGGTCCGGCCTCGATCTCGAGCGGAACACGCATGTCGTTCGCGAAGGCGACCGCGTGGTCGGCTACGGAGCCGTCCGCGACCGGGGCGAGCTATGGCGCGCCGAGGGCTATGTGCATCCCGCTGCGCACGGGCGCGGGATCGGGAAGCTGCTCGCGACCGCGTTCGAGGGTGATGCGGCGGGCGGCGGCGCACGCAGGATCCAGAACGGCGTCTACGAAGTCGACGCCGCGGCCTGCCGCCTGATCGAGTCGATCGGCTATCGCGCTGTGCGCGTCTTTCGCGAGATGCGCATCGAACTCGCTGCACCACCGCCGCTACCGACCTGGCCCGAGGAGATGCGCGTCGCCGCGTTCGACCCGGAGCGGGACGCGCTCGCCTTCCACGCGGCCCAGCAGGAAGCGTTTGCGGATGCGTGGGAGTACACCGCGCGCGACTTCGACTCCTGGTCGAGGATCCACCTCGCGAGCGAGCGGTTCGACCCGGCCCTATGGTGCGTCGTCAAAGCAGGAGACGAGATCGCAGCGGGAACGATCTGCACTGCCGACACGTACGGCGGCGGCTTCGTCCAGATCCTTTTCACGCGTCGCCCGTGGCGTAGGCGCGGCCTCGGCGCAGCGCTCCTCGCAGACGCCTTCTGCAGGCTGTGGGCGCGTGGCGAGCGCAGCGTCGGGCTGGGCGTCGACGTGGAGAGCGGCACCGGCGCGTTTCGGCTCTACGAGCGGGCCGGAATGACACCGGTCCTCGGCTGGGTGCAATACGAGAAGGAGATCCGAGAGCTCGTATGAACTAACCGTCCGCTCGAGGGCGGATCTTATGGCGGGGCCGGTTTCGTTCTGGCCCCGCGCAGTTATTCGCGACGCCAATTCTCTTTATAGCGCCGCAAACGGCAGTCTAGCGCGGAAAGAGCCGCAGAACTCGGATAACGGCGCTACATTTGGACGTCATGGCCGAGGACACTCTTCGGCATCTCCGTGTCCTGATCGCCAACGAAAAACGCGAGCGGCTGGAGCTGCTCGCCCAGGTCGTGGCCGGGCTGGGACACGAGGTGATCGCACGCGAGATCTACGTCAAGGAGGTCGGCGCCGTGACGGCCAGAGAGCGGCCGGACGTGGCGCTGGTCGGGCTTGGTCTGCACTCCGAGCATGCCCTCGACCTGATCACCGAGATCGTCCGCGAGGCGTCCTGCCCGGTGATCGCACTGCTGTCGGCCAAGGACCCCGCCTATGTCCACGAGGCCGCCAAGCGGGGCGTCTTTGCGTACATCGTGGAGGACACCCCTGCCGAACTCCAGAGCGCGATCGACATCACACTGCAACGCTTCGCCGAGTACCACAGCCTGCAAGGCGCGTTCGGGCGTCGGGCGACGATCGAGCAGGCGAAAGGGATCCTGATGGCCCGCCACGCCATCGATCCCGATCGAGCGTTCGAGATGCTGCGCGACCATTCTCAGCACAACGGTCACAAACTCGTCGACGTCGCCCAGGCGATCGTCGACAGCCACCTCCTCCTGCTGCCTCCGCTCGCACAGCCGGCCGGCCCGTCCTCCCCGGCGACGTAAACGAAGGTGCCGCCCGTAACGGGCGCTTACCGCTCTGGTGATAGCATCGGCGTTGCGGCGCCTCAGCACTCGGCGCTGCAAAGCAGTACGCGGCGTCGAGTAACCGGCACCGCAAGAGTCCACCCTCAGCAAAGCGGGTTGGAGCTGTATCTGGCCGACCTCAACGTCTTGGTCGGCGTTGACGCTTCGACCCGGAGGGGCTGATGGTGGAGATTCGCGTTGCTGTCACAGACGCCACGCGCATACACGGGCTTATGCGCCGTCTGGGCTCACTCTTCGACCGCTCGTCGGTCTCGTTCGACGGAGCCCGCCGAGAAGTTCGCGTTCGTTCAGAGTGGGAATCGCGGTCGGTGGTCGAGGTGATCGACGCCGTCCAGTCGTGGCTCGGAGCCGACGGCCCCGGTTCGGCCACATTGTCGGTCGGCGATCGCTCCTACACGATCGTCGCCCCGACAACGCTCAATGTCCTGAGTGGACGGGCCGCGTGGGCAACGGAAGTGCCGCATGGAAATCTTTAGTCGGACCCTTCTTCGCGCGATTGAAGCGCACGAATCAGAGCACGGTTCCGGTCCCACCATGCCCGAGCTAACCGCGGATCTCGGTCTCCCGCCCGGCTTCGAGCACCACCTCGTCGAGCGAGTCGAACGGCAGGTCGTGCTGGGCCGCACCTCCCCTTACGGCCTGCGCTTCCAGCTGACGGCGGCCGGGCGTCAGGCACTCGTTCACGACGCGGCGGCCCGTTCGTCCTCAGCCTGACGTCCTACCACGGAGCTGACACCCAGCTTCGCCCAAGAGCCGGCGCCTTCCGGTGTCATCCCGGACGGTCTCTAAACGATGCCGGTTGCGCCCCGCACCGGAGGCGTCGGCGCCACCGGAGCGAGCGAGCCGGCGCCTCGAAAGCGCGTCGACCGTGACCGCGGCCAGCAGGATGCCCGCCGTGACGACGTCCTTGACTGCGTCGCCGTAGCCACGAGGTCGATCCCGTTCTGGATCGTCGCGAGGACCAACCCCCGAGGAATGCTTGAAGAAGCCGCGCCCGCCGAAGAGCGGGGTGCCTCCGATCACGGCGGCGGAGATCGCGTAGAGGAGGATCGTGCCCGAGCGGGCGGCGCGGGGGCGCTCGACTCGCCGCCAGCCCCCGCCCGCCCATTTGGGTGAATCTCCGCTTGAGCCATTACTATTTCCGACCGATTCATCGCTTACTGAGGTGTAGCCAAGGAGAGGATGCCCAGATGCGCTTCATGAAAGTCGTCCTGATCCTCGTTGCGAGCGGCCTCCTGGCGATCGGGATCGGCGCAACGGTTGCGATCGCGGACGATGGCGGACCCGAGGGCTCGCCCGAGGCCTGCGTGGTCGTGTCGCCGGCTAGCGCACCGGCCAATGCTGCCAACGCAGTGTCCGCCGCCGCCGACGACGTCAGTAAGGAGGCCGAAGACCTGCAGGGCGACGACGAGCAGGGCGACGCTCAGAGCGCCCAGGGCGACGACCAGGGCCAGGGCGACGAGCAGGGCGACTGCAATGAGCAGGACGACGACAATCAGGGTGAGTGAGTAGCCGAACGGACTGGCCGGCATGGCGGGTGATCTCTCATAGGGCGCCCACCGTGCTTGTCCTTCTCATCGCTGTCTTTCTTGCCGCGCCCTCGGCTAGCACTGCCAGCAACCGAACCCTGAAGACGACGTTCGCCCGGTGGTCGCACGTGATCGCGGTCGACGCGTACGGCATCGACCTCAGCGCCTTCAGCAGGCATCCGCGCAGGATGGTGCGGCGAGCCCGCCACTTCCGGCTGGACGCACTGCATGCCCGCACCGCGATCGCAGCGAGGCAGCCCTCGACCGCACGCGGGCTCCGTGGCAAACGCCTGGCGCTCGCGGCCTTTAGCTACTACGCAGCGGTTGGGCGGCAGTGGGTGCTGAGTGGACAAGCCCGGCTGCAGCGCCATACCCGAGCCGCGGTTAGTCACGCGACGCTTGCCCGGCAACTGTCGGTGAAGGGGAACCGGACGCTGATCGCCGCTGGCCGCGCCTTGCGCTGACCTAGCTTGCGCGAGGCGTTCGGCTCGCCGCTCCGGCCCAGTGGAGGCTACGCCGTGGCTCGCTCGGTTAGGGATCACTGGTCTGGCTTGGTTGAGCGATGCCGGGGGCGGGACTTGAACCCGCACGGCCCGAGGGCCACCCGATTTTAAGTCGGGCGCGTCTGACCAGTTCCGCCACCCCGGCACCCGGTACGGTACGCCGCGATGACGCTGGCCGCCTCGTCGACGACCCGCGATGCCCTCTACGCATTCTCCGGGCTCGGAGTCGCCGGGCAGGTGCTCGTAGGGCTGCTGCTCCTGATCGGGGTGCTGGCGCTCCTCGGCGTCCGCGCGCCGCTGGCAGGCGTCCGCCGCTGGCTTTGGGGATACGAGCTCTGGGCCGGCTTCGTCGTCGCCGCGATCGCGACCGGCGGCAGCCTCTTCTACTCGCAGATCGCGAATTTCCAGCCGTGCGAGCTGTGCTGGTTCCAGCGGATCTGCATGTATCCGCTCTCGATCCTGCTGCTGATCCTCGCGTGGCACGGCGACAACCGCGCGGCCCGGTATCTCCTCCCGCTTCCCGTCGTCGGTGCCGGCGTCTCGATCTACCACATGCTGATCGGCTACGGCGCCATCAAGGAGCCGTCGGGCTGTTTTGTAGGGGCGCCCGCCGGATGCGGATTCAACTGGATCGGCAGCCACCCGGACGCGTCGTTCGGTTACCTGCAGATCGAGACTCTCGCCCTCACCGGCTTCCTCCTTCTCATCGGATTCTTGGTCCTGGCAGGCGCCGGGGAAGCCGAGGCGCCCGCTACCCTTCCGGCGCATGCCGAGCGGTAAGAGGGCCAGACAGCAGAGGCGCGAGGCGGCGACGGCGGTGCGGACGCCGCCGCCGGTGCGCTCGAAGGGCGTGGGCGGAGTCCGCCCGCGGCAGGCGTCGCCGCGCGCGCTGGCGATCGCAGGCGGAGCCGTGGTGGTCGTGATCCTCGCGATCGTCCTCGGCGTCGTGCTCGGCGGCGGCGGCAAGAAGACTCCGGCCGCCAACCTCCCGGCCGTCGGCAGCGCGACCTGGCCAGGGGCCCTGATCGGATCGACCGACGTTCGCGACCTCTACAAGGGGATCCCGGAGTCCGGCCTCATCCTCGGCGCACCGAGCGCACCGGCGACCCTCACGGAGTTCGTCGACCTCCAGTGCCCGCTTTGCCAGACGTTCGAGGTGGAGCAGATGCCGACGATCGTCCGGAAGTACGTCCGTACCGGAAAGCTCAAGATCAGGCTGGAGCCATGGTCGATCCTCAGCGCGCCGGACTCACCGCGCGGCCAGGCGGCGACGATCGCGGCGTCGCTCCAGAACAAGGGCTTCCAGTTCGCCCAGATGCTCTATCTCAACCAGGGCCCGGAAAGCTCGGGGTGGCTGACCGAGGACATGGTCGGCAGGGCCGCGTCGAGCGTCGACGGCCTGGACCCGCAGCGGGTCCTCGACGACCTGGACTCCTCGGGCGTCAAGGCGACCGTGAGCGAGGTCGACAACACCGCCTCGACCCAGGGCTTCAGGGCAACGCCGACGATCCTGCTCAACCACAAGGGCCAGAAGGCGCAGGTCGTCTCCGTCGGCGTGCCGGACGCCGCGCAGCTCCAGTCCCAGATCGACTCCGCGATCAGCGGCTAGTGATGTAACCGGCAACGTTCGCCGGGCTCCCGGCCCGCGATCACACGGCGCGCTGCGGCGTCCTCAGTCGCGCCCATAGCTTTGGCTATGAGCGCTCCCTGCGTCCTTGCATCGCTTGGTGCTCGCGACCCGGGAACCGGGCAACGTCACCGGCCACATCACTAGTCCACAAAGAGCGCACTTTTGCTGCTTGACCTCCTCGGGGCGGCCCGAGTAGGCTCTGCGAGCCGGTTCCGATGGACTCACGGGTTCGTCGGGGCCGGCATTTTCGTGCCCCGGAACCGATCCGTCCGACCCGGTCTCTAGGGTTCTGCGCCCCAATGATCGTCGGACTCGTCATCGGCGTCGTCCTCGGCTCGGCTGTCGCGTGGCTCGTGCTGCGGGCCCAGTACGCCAGCCGGGTAACCGCGCTCGAGGAAGCTCGCGCCTCGCTCGGCTCCACCCTGAAGGCTCTGGCCGCCGACGCTCTCGCGACGAACAACCAGTCGTTCCTCGAACTCGCGAAGACGCAGCTCGAGCAGCTCCAGCAAAGGACGACACAGGAGCTCGAGCAGCGAAAGCAGGCGGTCGAACACATCGTCGAGCCGATTCGCGAGTCGCTGCAGAAGGTCGACGGGAAGCTCCAGCAGCTCGAGGTCGCGCGGACGCGGGCGTACTCGGAGCTGAGCGTGCAGGTGCGCCAGCTCGCCGAGACGCAGAGCCAGCTCCGCAGCGAGACCGGGAACCTCGTGAGTGCCCTGCGCGACCGGCCGAACGTCCGCGGGCGCTGGGGGGAGATTCAGCTACGCCGGGTCGTCGAAATGGCAGGCATGGTCGAGCACTGCGACTTCGAGACGCAGGCGCACGTCGCGACCGAGGACAGCCGCCTACGACCGGACCTGATCGTCAAGCTGCCCGGCTCGAAGACCGTCGTAGTCGACTCGAAGTTCGCCGGCCAGGCCTACCTGGAGTCGCTTTCTGCGCGCGACGACGAGGAGCGCCTCGCGAAGCTGCGCGACCACGCGCGCCAGGTGCGGGACCACATCACGAAGCTGTCCGGTAAGAGCTACTGGGCCCAGTTCGCCGCCGCCCCTGAGTTCGTCGTGCTCTTCATCCCCGGCGAGACGTTCCTGAGCGCCGCGCTGGAGCAGGATCCCTCGCTGATCGAGGAGGGCGTCAACCAGCAGGTGATCCTCGCCACGCCGACGACGCTGATCGCGCTCCTGCGCGCCGTCGCCTACGGCTGGCGCCAGGAGACGATCGCCGAGTCGGCGAAGGCGATCAGCGACCTCGGACGCGAGCTGTACGGGCGGCTGGCCACGCTGACCGAGCACTTCGCGAAGGTCGGCCGTGGGCTCGACACCGCCGTTCGCTCCTACAACGAAGCCGTCGGCTCCCTCGAGACACGCGTCCTGCCGAGCGCGCGCAAGTTCCGCGACCATGGCATCTCCCCCGCTGCCGAGCTCGCGGAGCTCGACGGGGTCGAGCGGACCGTGAGGCCGGTGACCGCGCCCGAGCTCGCTCCCGGCGAAGCGACACCCGACGCGGCGTAGAGACCTAGAACCGCAGCAGGGCCGCCACGCCGCCGACCGGCTCGAGGTCACGATGCTCCTCGCCGATCACCTCGACGGTGCCGCCGTGGGTCAGGGTCTGGTGGACGGCGAGGTCGAGACCCGTGTCTGCCGGCTGCAGGGTCGTGCCGTCGAGCGGGCAGGTCCCATCCACGGCCTGGGCCCGCCCGCAGGCGGGGCAGACGTAGGCCGGCCGGTCGGCGCCCGCCTGCACGAGCAGGAGCTCGACCCGACCGTCGGACGCGGCCTGCAGCGTCTCCTCCCAGCCGGTGGCGGCACGACCGTTCCGCGCCGCCTCTTCCCGCCAGCGTGCGAGCAGCTGCTCTTCCCTGCCTGCGCGCCACTCGTCGAGCAGGGGCCGGGCCGCCTCGAGCAGCCGCGGCGCGTCGACATGCGCCTCCGCAGCGACCCACCCGACGAGCGCCGCCCGCACCTCGGGCGCGAGCAGGCCCTCGAAGCCTGCCCGCGTCTCCTCCGGCCCTGCGAGCACAACACGGACGTCGCGGAGCCGGCGGACACAACGGTCGAGCGCGTCCGCCACCTCGCGCAGATGCCGGTCGACGATCGCCTCGATGTGCCGCTCGTACCGCGCCTGCGACCAGCCGCCCTGGTCGTGGCGGCCCGGAACGTCCGCCGTCTCGTCGACAAGCGGCGTGAGCTCGCCGGCGCGGAGCCGGTAGACGTCGCCGCGCTCCCGCCCGACGTAGGCGACGAGCGCGCCGTCCCCCCGCCCGACCACTCGGACAAGCGGCGCGAGATAGAGCTGTCTCGCCATCCGGGCCTCGTCGTCGACGGGCCACGGCAGCGGCAGCGGCAGGAAGAGGTCGTCGAGCTCCGAGGCGAAGACCGCCACGCCGCGAACCCCCTCGCGGCTGAACTCGCTCCCGAACCAGCTCGCAATCCGGTCGAGGTCGCGCGCGAGTGCCTGCCGCTCGTCATGGCCGAGCGCTGCGCGCTGCTCGTCGAGCTGCCGTTCGGCTCGCGCAAGCAGTGAGCGGGTATGCGAGGCGAGATCGCCCGCCGTCGGCACGATGCTCGGATCGAGGCCGACATAGACGCTCACCGCGCAGCCGTGCGTGGCACGGAAGGCGGCGAGCTCGCGCAGCTGCTCCCACGTGATCGAACCGGCCACTGCCGCCCATCTCCCCCGCGGGGCGGATTCTATTCCCGCCGCACGCGGTCCCAGGGAACTTCAGTCCGGCCCGAATCGTTTAATACGACAATGATCTTTGGAGAGAGGAATCGATGAGCGACGTACGTGACCTGATCGTGATCGGAGGAGGGCCCGCGGGCTACACCGCGGCCCTTTACGCTGCACGCGCGAACCTGCAGCCGCTCGTGATCGAGAGCTTCAGCTGGGGTGGCCAGCTCATGATCACGAGCGACGTCGAGAACTACCCGGGCTATCCCGACGGGATCATGGGCCCGGAGATGATGTCCGAGTTCCGGCGCCAGGCAGAGCGCTTCGGCACCGAGTTCGTCACCGACGACGTGACCCGCGTCGACTTCTCCGAACGGCCGTTCCGGGTCTGGGTCGAGGACGAGGAGTACCGGGCCCGCTCCGTGATCATCGCGACAGGCGCCACTGCCCGCTGGCTCGGACTGGAGTCGGAGGACCGCCTCAAGGGGCGCGGCGTGTCGGCGTGCGCGACCTGCGACGGCGCGTTCTTCCGCGACAAGCACATCTTCGTCGTCGGCGGCGGCGACTCCGCGTTCGAGGAAGCGCTCTTCCTCACCCGCTTCGGCTACAAGGTCACGGTCGTCCACCGCCGAGACGAGTTCCGAGCCTCGCAGATCATGATCACCAGGGCGCGCGACAACGAGAAGATCGAGCTCAAGACACCGTTCGTCGTGGAGGAGGTTCTCGGGGAGGAGTCGATCACCGGGCTCCGGCTGCGCAACACCGAGACCGGCGAGTCGGAGGAGGTCGACGCCGGCGCGCTCTTCGTCGCGATCGGCCACGACCCGAACACGAAGCTCTTCCTCGACCAACTCGACCACGACGTAGCCGGCTACCTCGTCACGCATCCCGGCACGACGGAGACGAACGTCCCGGGCGTCTTCGCGGCGGGCGACGTCCAGGATCACGTCTACCGTCAGGCGGTCACGGCGGCCGGCAGCGGCTGTATGGCGGCCCTCGACGCCGAGCGCTTCCTCGCCGCCGAGGAAGGCCACACCGGCACCGCCCTCACGGCTCCTCGTCCAGAGGCCGAGCCGACGAAGGTCTAGGCGCGGGCACTCCCCCGTCTCCGGACGCGTCCGGAACGGGCCCGTCCCGGTGCCAGGCACCGGGACATGTACCTATTCGACACGAGGATCCGTGCTGAGCGCGTTCCGTCACGATCCCGGCGGATTCGGACCTGTCCGCGTGCCTGGCACCGGGGCCTGTCCTGACGCGACCGCAGGTCTCGAGGGGTTGGTGGCGAATCCGCCGGGGTGGCCGCCACCTGGATCGACCTGTGCGACCCGACGCCCGAGGACTTGCGCGCGAAGGCTCCGCGACAGCTCGAGGAGACCGCGCTCGAGCGCCTGCTCGCGCCGCCCGAGCACGAGGACGAGCCGAGACCGACACTGCAGGGACACGGCGACTATGTCTTCGGCGTGTTCCTCGTCGCGGTCGCCGTGCCGGAGGAGGACACCGTCTATTACCAGGAGATCGACCTCGTCCTCACCAACGACACGCTCCTCACCGTCCGCAAGACGCCGCCCGGCGGCAAACCCGCCTGCGATGTCGCGGCGGTGCGGAAGACCGCCAAGCCGGGAGACTCGGCCGGGTTGCTCGCTTACCGGCTCGTCGACGAGATCGCCGAGCGCTACCTCGATCTCGTCGATGCGCTCGACGACGAGATCGACGAGCTCGAGGACCGTGTCGAGACGCAGCAGGCCGGGCTCACGCGCTCGCGCATCTCGACGCTCCGGCACGATCTCCTCCACATCAGGCGCACCCTGAGCCCGATGCGCGACGCGGTACGCCGCGTGATCGACGGGACGGTCGAGGTCGAAGAAGGCCCCGAGGTCTTCCCGCACGAGGTCGAGGTCGCGTTCAACGCCGCCTACGACAAGTTCCTGCGCGCATCGGACGGGCTCGATCTCGCCCGTGACCTCCTGGCCGGCGTGCGCGACTACCAGCAGGCGAAGATCGCGAACGACCAGAACGACGTGATGAAGCGACTGACCGTGATCGCGGCGCTCCTGCTCCTCCCCACGTTCATCGTCGGCCTATACGGCCAGAATTTCGCCGACATCCCCGAGCTCCGGTGGCATCTCGGCTACGCCTACGTCTGGGGAGTGATCGTCGTCACGACCGCGCTCCAGCTCTGGTGGTTCCGCCGCAAGCGCTGGTTCTGACCCGGCTACCCTGACGCGGTGCCGAACTTCATCTGTCCGAACTGCAAGGAGCGGTCCGTCGACATCGATCGCAAGGAGGGGCTCTACGACGAGGCGGTCGCCTGCCACCGCTGCGGCTTCGGCTTCCTCTTCGAGCTGATGGACGACTACTACCCGGCGCCCACGACCGGCCTCGTGACCTGCGACCAGGAAGGCCGGATCCTCGCGCTCGGACGCGGCGTCTTCGAGCTGAGCGGCTGGAGCGAGGAGGACGTGCTCGGCACAGACGTGATCACGGCCTTCGGCCTCGCCGGCTTCGAGGAGGAGAAGAACCCGGTCAGGCTCTCGCTCGAGTGGGGCGTGCGGCGCCTGAACGAGCAGCTGCAGCTGCGGACGCGAGGAGGCCAGGTGAAGCGCGTCATCGGCGACTTCTTCCCGGCGCTCGACGACGACGGCGGCCTGCTCGTCGCGCTCACCCCGGCGCACGGCTAGTTTCCGACGGCGCCGGAGGCGCCGAGGCGATGGAGCTCGCCGCGAACCGCGTGATCGAGGTCGTCGACACGCCCGAACAGATCGAACGCGTGGTGCCAATCCTCGACGAGATGGTCGGCGAGGGGATGTTGACCACCCTCGAGCGGGTACAGATCGTCTCGTACCGTTCGAGCGACGAGTAGCCTCCGACGGCCACAATGGGCCTGTGGAGACCTTGCGCGGACACCTCCTCGTGGCCTCGCCCGCCTTGCTCGACCCGAACTTCCGCCGCGCCGTCGTCCTCGTGACGGAGCACACGGACGAAGGAGCCGCGGGGCTCGTCCTCAACCATCCCTCTCCGGTCGAGGTGGCCGGCGCCGTGCCGCAGCTCGAGCCGGTCGTCGACTACGGCGAGCAGGTCTGGGTCGGCGGCCCGGTGCAGCCCGAGGCCGTGCTCGTGCTCGGGGAGTTCCTCGACCCGGACGACGCCGCGGTACCGCTCTTCGGCGCGCTCGGCTTCCCCTCGCTGGAGGATCCCGAGGAGATCGTGCCGGCCACCACGCGGCGGAGGGTGTTCGCGGGCTGCGCGGGCTGGGCGGCCGGACAGCTCGAGGCGGAGCTCGCGGACGAGGACTGGATCCTCGAGCCGGCGCTCGCGGACGACGCCTTCACCGAGGACCCGGAGGCGCTGTGGCGCGAAGTGCTGCGCCGCAAGGGCGGGATCTACGAGCTCGTCGCCCGGATGCCCGAGGATCCCCGCGTCAACTGAGCCGGCGGAACGCGAAGACATAGGTGAGCTGCGGCAGGTTGAACCGCTCGCCGTAGCGAGACGCGACGGCCCGCACCTCGGCGAGCAACTCGTCCCGTTCGCCGGGCTCCATCACCAGGAACATGCTCGACGTGGCGAGGTAGGCCTCGAGCGACTCCGGAGTGGACTCCTGGACGGTCTCGACGATGGTCCGGCCCAACTCCCGGAACCAGGGCGCGGCCGGCAGCTCCTCGTCGCGGTAGGGCTCGTGACCCGCGTAGCCGATCAGCCGGCCCAGCTCGGCCTGCAGAGGATCTCGCTCGTCCCACCAGTTCCAGAGCAGGGCCAGCCCGCCTCCGTCACGGATCACACGGTGCAGCTCGGGCACGGCCCGCTCGCGCTCGAACCAGTGGAAAGCCTGTCCGGCGAAGGCGGCCTCGACGCTCGCGGCCGGGAGCGGGATCGCCTCGGCCGGGCCCACGAGCGCCTCGGCCTCGGGCACCGCCGCCCGTAGCTGCTCGAGCATCGGGGCTCCGGGCTCGACGGCCACGACCTCGAAGCCGAGCGCGACGAGACCTCGGGTCAGCTTTCCCGTTCCGGCGCCCACGTCGAGGACGCGGGCGCCGGGCTCGAGACCGATCCGCTCGGCCGCCCAGCGCAGCGCCTCCTCGGGGTAGTCGGGCCGGTAGCGCTCGTAGTCCGCAGCGACCGTCTCGAAGCTGCGCGAGCGCGCCGCCCGATCAGACACGGCTCGAGGGGCAGAGGTCGTTCACCACGCAATCCTCGCAACGAGGCCGCCGCGCGTCGCAGACGCGGCGACCGTGCCAGATCAGCAGATGCGGGAAGCGCCCCCAGTCCGCGCGTGGCACGAGCCGGACGAGATCGCGCTCGATCTTGACCGGGTCTTCCCGGCGGGTGAGCCCCAGGCGCTGCGAGAGACGCCGGACGTGCGTGTCGACGACGACGCCCTGCGCCTCCCCGAGCTCCGACGCGACGACGTTCGCGGTCTTCCGCGCGACGCCGGGCAGCCGGACCAGCTCCTCGAGCCGGCCCGGCACCTCGCCGTCGAACTCCTCGAGCAGCGTCCGCATCGTCCCGCGCAGCGCCTTCGCCTTCTGGCGGTAGAAGCCAGTGGCAAAGATGTCGCGCTCGAGCTCCTCCTGCGGCACTGCGAGGTAATCCTCGGGCCGGCGGTACTTCTCGAACAGCGTCTGGGTGACGCGGTTCACGTTCACGTCCGTCGTCTGCGCCGAGAGCATCACGGAGACGAGGAGCTCGAGCGGGCTCCGGAAGCGGAGCGCGATCGCCGCGTCGGCGTGCTCGACGGCGAGCCGTTCGATGATCGGGCCGATCCGCTGCTTCTTGGGCCCCACCCGGCGGCGGGCCTCCTGCACGTAGCTACGAGGCAACTGCCTCGACAAGCTGCGAGCGCAGCCGTGGCCCGGCGCACACGAGGTCGAGCGCCGGACAGCCCGCGCAGGCGAACTCGCTCGGAGTCGGCGGGAACTCGCCCGCCTGGATGCGCGCAATGGCGGCGGACAGCTCGACCTCGAGCTCGGGCACGTCGCCGAGCGCGAAGACCGCTGCCACGGGCGCTTCCGGCCGCTCGAGGAAGTGGTAGACGATCTCGACCTCCTCGGCGCCCGCGCGGAAGCAGGCCAGCGCGTAGACGAGCCGCTGCAGCCGGTAGTCCTGCTCGACGATCTCCTCCGGCGACGCGTCGCCAAGCAGGTTCGTCTTGTAGTCGACGACGAGCGCACGAAGAGGTGAGGTCTTGGGTGAGCCCGGCCACGCGTCGGCGGCTTTGCCGCCGACGCTTGCAGCCATGTGGAAGGCGTCGAGGTAGCCGTGCACGAGGACGCCGTCGTGCTCGAAGGTGAAGTGGCGCTCCTTCTCGACGCCCGCGAGCGCCGCGACCCGCCGGGCGAGATCGGACTCGCAGTACGCGGCCACGAAGCCGCGAATCTGCTCGTCCTCGAGCTCGGGCACGGCCGGCGCGGTGAGGTCGATCTGCTCGAGCAACCCGTGCACGGCGCTCCCGATCTCGGTCCCGGACCGCTCTTCCGTCCCGTCGCCCTCGACGGCTCGCTCGCTCATGCCGAGCGCGTAGCGGGCGAAGTACTTGTAGCCGCACTGCTCGAAGGTCGAGAGCGCGGTGAAGGAGAGCTTGCGGACGCGGTGGAGCGGCGGCTCCGGCAGCGCCACGAGCGGCGGCAGCTCGGGCGCCGGGAGCGGAGCCGCGACCTCTTCGAGCGCGGTAAAGAGCTCGAGCTGGCCCTCCCCTTCCGGCACGAACGGCTCTACGGCTGCGGGCGACGGGCGGTGGCGGTCGAGCCGGACGAGCAGCCGCGCGTCACCGCGCACGAGCTCGATGGGCGCCTCCCCCGCCTGCGCGAGCTCCTCGTCGGCGTCCAGGCGGTCGAGCACCCATGCGATCGGCGTCGGCGTCTCGCGCTCCGAGCCGAGATCGACCGAGCCGGAGACGATCAGGCGCTCCTTCGCCCGCGTCATCGCCACGTAGTAGAGGCGCAGGCGCTCAGCCCGCTCCGCCTCCTGCCGCGCCTCCTTCACCGCCTCGTAGTCGAACGCGCCGCGGCGTTTCGCCGTCACCGGATCGGCGACGCGGAACCCGAAGCGCCCGTCGGGCAGGGCGAGGATCTCGTCCGGCGAGGGCGGCACGCGGTCGCGTCCGGCATCGGCGACGATCACGACCTTGAACTCGAGCCCTTTCGCAGCGTGGATCGTGAGCAGGCGGACGGCGTCGGCGCCCTCCTCCTCTGCGACCGCCTCGAGCTCGCGTGCCCCGACCGCCTCCTGCTCGGCGACGAACCGGACGAAGCCCTCGACGTCCGGCCCTCGCAGCTCCTCGTACGACCGAGCGAGACGCGCGAGCTTGCGCAGGTTCGCGTAGCGTCGGCGCCCGTCCCACTGCGCGAGGACGGCGAGGTCGTAGTCGTGCTCGGCGACCACCTGCTCGCACAGCCGCTCGAGCGACAGCCGCGGCATTGCGTCGACGAGCCGGTCGTAGCGCTGGCGGAAGGCACGCATCAGCCGCTCGTCGCGCTCGGGGAGGCCCGGTGGCAGCGCATGCTCGAGACCGGTGAAGAGCGGACGCCGCGAGGCGACCCGGCGCAGGAGGCCGAGCGCGTCGTTGGAGACGCCGACGAACGGCGAGGCGAGGACGGAGAGGAGCGCTACGTCGTCGTAGCGGTTTTGGAGCAGCCGGAGGTACGCGAGCAGGTCTGCGACCTGTTGCTGCCCGAAGTAGCCCTTGCCCGTGGCCCGATACGTGGGCAGCCCAGCCCGCCGCAGCTCGTCCTCGTACCACTCGGCGTCGGTGCCGGCGGCGAAGAGGAGGACGATCTCGCCCGGCGTCGCCGCGCCGCCGTCCACGAGCTCGCGCACGCGTCGCGCCACCGCGCGCGCCTCGCCGCGCCGCCAGTGGACGCCGCTGTCGCCGTAGCTCTCCTTATCGGTGACGAGCAGCTCGACGGGATGGCCGAACACGGGATCCGGGAACTCGGCTGCGGCGGCGAGGTCCTGGAACTCGCCGCCGAAGTGCGAGCCGAAGAGCTCGTTGACGGCGGCGAGCACCTCGGGGCGCGATCGGTAGTTGAGCGTGAGCGAGAGAGGTTGCCCGACCGCCTCGCGGCGCTCGCGGAAGACGTGCACGTCGGCGTGGCGGAAGCCGTAGATCGACTGGAACTCGTCGCCGACGAAGAAGAGCTCCGTCTCCGGCGTCCGCAGCAGGTCGACGATCTCGGTCTGCAGGCGGTTCGTGTCCTGGAACTCGTCCACGAGGATCGAACGGAAGCGCGCCTGCTCGCGCTCTCGCAGCTCTTGGTGCGACCGCAGCAGATCGCGCGCCTCGAGCTGGAGATCCTCGAAGTCGAGCGCCGACTCCCGTGCCTTCGCTTCGGCGTACCGGTGAGCGAACAACGTCAGGAGCTCCTGCAGGAGTGCCCGGTCGCGCGCGGCTGCCTCGTCGAGCGCGGCCTGCTCGACGGCTGCGAGCGCGTCGCCGTACGCGGCGGCGCGGTCGCCGCGAGCCTTGAAGCCGTTGAGGTTCATCAGCCGGTCCGGGCGGCGGTCGCGCGCCAGAAGCTCGAGCAGCTCGGCCGCCGTCCGCTGCTGCCCCTCGGTCGCGTCGGGATCGGAGGCGAGCGCGGAGGCGGCCGCCCGTAGCTCGTCGACCCGCTCGCCGAGCTCCGGCCGCGCGGCCACCGCCAGGTCGAGCTCGCGCCCGGCCGCGCGGAGCGTCTCGTAGACGCTCGTCAGCATCCGCCGCAGCCGGTCGCTCCCGTACGTGGCGAGCAGTTCGAGCCGCTGAGGATCGTCGCCGGCGCAGAACTCGGCGAGCGCGTCCCGGAACGCCTCCGAGCGGAGCACCGCCGCCTGCGCCTCGTCGAGCTCGCGGAAGCGCGGGTCGAGCCCGGCTGCGAGCGGGTACGCCTTGAGGAGACGGGCGCAGAAGCCGTGGATCGTCGAGATCCAGGCGCCGTCGAGCCGGCGGGCGAGGTCGTGGCGGCCCCGCTCGGCGAGCGCTGCGCGGATTCGGGTCCGCAGCTCGCCGGCGGCGCGACGCGTGTACGTGATCACGAGGATCGAGTCGACGTCGAGACCGCGGTCGCAAACCGCGCGGACGACGCGCTCGACGAGCACCGCAGTCTTCCCGGTGCCGGCGCCCGCGGAGACGAACACCTCGCCTCCGGCTTCGACCGCGGCCAACTGCTGCTCGTTGAGGCCGTCGCCGCTCACGCCCGCTCGATCCTGCACATGGGCCAGAGGTCGCACCAGGTCGGGCACTCGCCGCCGAGCGGGTCGTGCCGGACGTCGCCCGTCCGGATCCGCTCGGCGAGGCGGGTCGCCGTCTCGCGCGCCGACTCGACGACGCCCCAGAACGCCTCCTCGTCGAGGTAGTCGTGGGAGACGTAGCCGGGCAGCGTCTCGGCCTCCGAGCCGCGGACGAGCCCGCGCGGCTTGCGCGCGCCTGCGAGCGGCCGGTACAGGCCGCCGAGCGGCTCGAGCCCGACGAGGTCGCGGAGGACGAGCATGTAGAGCGGGATCTGGAGGCGCAGCTCGCTCTCGATCCGCCTCGCCGAGAACGCGCTCTTGCCCGACTTGTAGTCCTGGACGATCCCGCGCGCGCCGAATGGATCGACGTCGATCCGGTCGATCTTCCCGGAGAGGGCCAGGCCGGGTCCGAGCTCGAGCCCGCGCTGCAATTCCGGTGCCGCCCGGTCGCTGCCGAAGGAGACCTCGAAGCGCCTCGGCACGAGCGGCAGCTGCGACTCGCACTCCTCCTCCACGAATGCCGCGAGGTCGCGCCACAGCGTCTGGTCGAGCTCGCGTTCCTGCATCTCAGTGAGGTCCATGCGCACGCCGGCCACCGCCTCGTCGAGGCAGCGGCGCATCAGCCCGGTCGCGGCCTCGACGTGTTGTGGCTCGAGCTTCTCCACCCCGAGCTCGGTCGGAATGCGGGAGAAGAAGCGGTAGAGGGCGTTGTGGGCGACGCTGCCGCGCTGCTTCGCGTCGGGCTCGGCGTCGATGGTCTTCGGGTCGAGGAAGCGGTCGACGAACCAGGCGGACGAGCAGTCCGCGAAGCGCTCGAGCTCGGTCACGCCGAACGAGGCGCGTGAGCCGAGCTGCTCGAGCAGGAGCGGATGCGTGATTCTCGTCGGCCGCCGGAAGGCCCCGAGGGCGCGCTCGAGCCGCCGCTCCCAGCCATTCGCGCGCGCGAGAGCCCGCGCCGCCTCCACGTCGCGGGCCGAGAGCTCAGCCAGCGCCCGCAGCCGTTCCCGCTCGGTCGGTGCCTCCTCCAGCGGCCACGTCAACGCCGAAAGGGGGCGCCTGCGGGTCCAGCGCCGCACGTCGTCCGCGTCGAAAATCGCCTGCACGTCGTGCCAGAACGGGCTCGCCTCGCGCGGGCTGCCGTCGTCGTCCGCCGCCTCGCGCACGAGGTAGAGGCGCTGCGAGGCGCGCGTGCAGGCGGTGTAGAAGAGATAGCGATCGCGCGCAACCTGGTCGGGCCGCGCCAGCCTCGCGCCTCGGTCGTCGAGCCCTCGGCGGGCGTCGTCGTCGAGGAACGGCGAGCCGCCGCCGCGGCGGGGCAGGCTTCCCTCCTCGAGCCCGAGGACGAAGACGGCGTCGAAGCGCCGCGTGCGGGCGCGCAAGAGGTTGACCACCGCGACGCGACCCGCATCGTCGCCCGCCCGGGGCGCGAGCACGGCACGCTCGACCGTCCCGAGGACGTCTTCCCGGCTCAGCTCACCGCTCAGGTCGCGCCAGCCCCCGAGCTCCGAAAGCAGCCGCAGCAGCGTCTCGTACGCCCGCAGGTCGAGCCGGCTCGCGGCGTCCGCCGGCGGCCGCTCGGTCCCGTACGCGTTCCGGAGCATCCGTTCCGCCAGGTCCCGGACCGCCGCCACCGGATCGGAGGCATCGTGCAGCTCCGCCAGCACAGGGAGCGGCGCGCCGCGCAGACGTTCCGCCTCTTCGACTACGCGCTCCGGCGCCTGCACCGCGCGCCCGCGCAACCGGCCCTCGACGAAGTCGACCGCTCGCCGCTCGAGACCCGAGAACGGCGAGCGGAGGAAGCGGAACAGGTCGTTCCGAGTCCCGCCTGCCCAGGCGAAGCGCAGCAGCGCTGCGAGCGAGTGGGCGAGCGGAGTCTGGGTCAGCCGCAGCTCCCCGTCGACCGCATACGGGATGCCGAACGAGCCGAGCACTGTCTCGAGCGGGCCGCGGATGCGTTCGTAGGCCGGCACGACGACGCCGATCGACTCCGGCCGGATGCCGCCGCGGACGAGCGCGAGCACCTCCTCGCCGACGAGCTCGAGCGTGCCGCGGCTGCCGGCGCCCTCGAAGAAGCGGAGCGCACCGTCGATCGACGGCGCGCTCCCGGGCTCGTCGGCGAACAGCGCGCGCTCGAGGTGCGCGAGCGCCGGCGGTGCCACCTCGGCGTAGCGTGGCGGCAGCTCCTCGACCCGGCCCGAGGCGAGTCCCGCGAGGTCGTCGGCCGTCCGCCGAAGCGCGGCGAAAGCCGGCCGCCCGGGCTCGTACGGAAGCGAGACCGTGACCTCGGCACGGGCGGCCAGCGCCTCGAGGAGCCCCCACTCCGCGCCCGTGAGATCCTCGAAGCCGTACGCGAAGACCGGCTCGCCGCGCCACGCGTCGAGGTCGGTTCGAAGGCGCTCGACGGCGCGGCTCCGGACGAGGCCGCGGTCGCGCCGCGCGAGCCGATCGAGCTCCTCGCGGTAGGCGGCGTAGAGCAGGCCGAGCTCGCCCTCCACCGCGTCCGGGGCCAGCAGCCCGGACTCGAGCTCGTCGAGCACCTGCTGCAGCGAATCGACGAAGCCCGCGCGAGCAGCGGAGTCTGCGAAGGCACGCAGCGTCGTCTGCGCCACCACCCGACGAACGAGCAGCGCCTGCTGCGCGCGTCCGAGCTCCCGCTCGTGCCCTCCAGAATCGTCGGCGAGACGCCGGAAGACGTCGTCGAAGGTGCCGATCGAGCCGCCGAGGAGCGCCGAGCGCCTCCTCAGGAGCTCGAGCTGGACGCGGTCGACGTCCGGCCGGTTCGGCACGATGAGCACGGGTTCGGGAGCGCCCTGAGCCTCGAGCGCAGCGAGATAACGGTCGAGGAGGAGCTCGACCTTGCCCGCGTTGGCAGGCCCAGCAATGAGCCGGAGCGGCATCCGCTTAAGCTACCTCGGAAACGCTGCGCGTTTCCGAGGTCAGCGAAGGAACTCCGGGCCGGGGAGAGCGCGGTCTCCCCGGCCCTCCGTGCTGTAGGGCTTTGCCTGGGCTTGCGGGGGTTCGGATGTTCCGTTCCGTCGCGGGCGAGCAGGCTTTCGCGTGCTCGCCCGCTGGTCCGCGGCGGCGTAACGTGCCGTTACGCCGCCGCCTGAGCCGCACGAGGGCTCGAAACGTCTCGAACCACACTCAGACCAAAGGCCGCAGGCTAGGCGGAGCGGAGCGGAGCGAGCCTAGCCGGAGGCCGGACCCGCGCTCGTGCCGGCCTCCGCCGCGCGCGAGCGCACGACACAACCCTCCCGCCCACAGCTCAAGACAAAAAAACAGTACGGAGCGCGGGCGAGACCGCGCTCTCGGCCGCGCGGAGTTCCTTATCCCAGCGAGCGGGTGCGCAGCACCCGCGAGCTACGCGGCGGTCGCCGCCTTTGGGCGGCGACCGCGCCTGGCGGCGGCGCGGCCGGGCATCTTGCCGGCGCACGGATCGCAGAGGTCCGCCTGCTTGGCGCCGCGGCGGGCGTCCGTGTACGTGACCCGCATCACCGCCCCCTTCCCCTCCTCGACCTCGTTGCCGCAGCTGTCGCAGACGAGCACCGTTTTCCGAGCCACCGTTCTCCTCCTTCGCCTGGGCCGATTGCCGGGAAAGCCTATAGAAACGCGCGCGTAACTATGCAGCCTCACGTGCACGGCGAATACGCCAAGAACGAAGCAGGCTGAGCATCGCATGCTCTTCCGGCGAGAGTGCCGGATCGCGGGCCGTGACGACACGCAAATGGCGCGGCCGGAAATCTTCGATGGTTCTGCCGTCGAGGTACTGCTCGATCACCGCCGGCGACACGTACGAGCTACGCGTCACGGCGGGCGTATTTCCGAGCTGCTTCGCGACGCGCCTCATCACAGCGGTCACGGACCGTTTCTGTCCGGTCTCCGAATCCGGAAATCCCTCGCGCTCGACGCGCTCCGCGAAGCAGATAGCGGCGACGAGCGTTCCGCCCCAGGTCCGGAAGTCCTTCGCGCTGAACTCCTCCCCCAGGTAGACCTTGACGTACTCGTTGAGACGCTGGTTCGTGAGGTTGGAGACGGTTCCCTCCCACTCGTACTTGAAGACGCGCGGACCCCTGATCTCGAGCAATCTCCGCATGGCCGAGGCGAGCTCGACGTCGACGAGCTCGGAGCGGACCTGGATGCCGTGCTTGGCGGGAAAGGAGAGCCGAATGCGGCGGCCGCGCACAGTGACGTGCCGTCGCAGGAGTGTCGTCACGCCGAAGGTTCCGTCGCGGACATACCGCTCGGAACCGACGCGGAACCAGCCCAGCTCGATCAGCCGTAGCGCGATTGCCGAGACGCGCTCGCGGTCGAACTCTTCCTGGTCGAAGTGGAGCGCCATCGCTTCGCGCAATGCTGGGAGCGCCTCACCGAAGCGGATCAGCCTGTCGTACTTGGCCCGTTCCTGTTGGGCCCGGAATTCGGCGCTGTACAGGTATTGCTTCCGCCCTGCGGTGTCGTATCCGGTCGCCTGGAGCTTCGCCGTGGCGCGCGGCGAGATCGAGACATCCTTCCACGCGGGAGGAATCGCGAGGGCCTCGATTCGAGCGAGCTTCCGCTCGTCGGTGATCCGCTTGCCGCTGCTGTCGTAGTAGCGGAATGCGCCCTTGCGACCTCTTCGACTCCAGCCCATGTCGTCCGGTTGTGGTCCGCGGGCAGGACCGGCAAACGCCGTTACCATCGGCGGCGATGCGCGACGAGCGGACGATCGTCGTCCTCGAGGGCGACGAGACCGGGCAGGAGTTGCTGGAGGAGAGTCTCCGCGTCATCCACCCCGACGTGGTCGGAGTCGGCCTCGACTTCCCGCGGTTCGACCTCTCGCTCGAACAGCGCCGCGAGACCGGCAACGGGGTAGTGCACGAGGCCGCCGCGGCGGTCCGGGAGCACGGGCTAGGGCTGAAGGCGGCGACGATCACGCCCGAGGGTCGCGGCGACGTCGGCTCGCCGAACCGCATCCTCCGCGAGGAGATCGGCGGCAAGGTCATTGTCCGCACCGGCCGCCGGATACCCGGCGTCGCGCCGCTCGGCGGTGTCCATGCGCCGATCTCGATCGTCCGGATGGCGGTCGGCGACGCCTACGGCGCGCACGAGTGGCGCGAGGGCGAGGGCGACGACGAGGTCGCGTTCCGCACGGAGCGGATCGAGCGCCGCATCTGCCACGCTGTTGCGGAGTTCGCCTTCCGCCAGGCGGAGCGAACCGCCGCCAAGGTCTTCGGCGGCCCGAAGTACACGGTCAGCCCGACGTACGAGGGGATGCTGAAGGAGGAGATGGACGCGGCCGCGGCGCGCCATCCGGACGTGCCGTACGAGCCGCAGCTCATCGACGCCACGTTCGCGCTGCTCCTCTCCTCCGCCGGGGACCCGCTCGTGATCCCGGCCCTCAACCGCGACGGCGACATCCTCTCCGACCTCGTCCTACCGCTCTTCGGCTCGATCGCCGGTTCGGAGTCGCTGCTCGTCGCCTTCGAGTCGGATTTCGAGCCCGCCGCGATCATGGCCGAGGCGGCCCACGGCACGGCACCGTCGCTGCAGGGCAAGAACGTCGCGAACCCGATGGCGATGATCCTCGCCGGGGCGGCTCTCCTTTCGCATGCCGGCGACGAGGCGCAGCCTGCGGGGCGGGCGATCCGCGAGGCATGTCTAGAAGCCGTCGCGCAGGGTGCACGGACCGCGGATCTGGGCGGCCACCTCGGCACGACCGAGTTCACGGACGAGGTCATCGGGCGGGTCCGGGCGAAGCTAAGCGGTCGAAGCTGACGCTTCGCCCGCTGGGATAAGGAACTCCGCGCGGCCGAGGCCGGCGCGAGCGCGGCCTCCGGCCTCTCTGGTCGTTACGCGGTTCGAGACGTTTCGAACATTGTTGCGGTCCCGGCGGCGGCGTACCGCATGCGTTACGCCGCCGCGGAGTAGCGGGCGAGCACGCGAAAGCCTGCTCACCCGCGACAGCACCGAACGTCCGAACCCCGCAACCCCAGGCAAAGCCCTACAGCACGGAGGGCCGGGGAGACCGCGCTCTCCCCGGCCCGGAGTTCCTTAGCCTCCCGGGCGAAGAGCGCAGCTCTTCGCCCGGAACCAGCGAGCGAAGCGTCAGCTTCGCGAGCTACGAGGCGCGCTGCCAGACGTCCCAGCCGTCCGCCCACGCTTGGACGAAGAGCTCCGCCGCGACCGGGTCGAACTGCGTACCGGCGCCTTCCTCCACCTCCGCGAGCGCATGCTCGTGCGTGAGAGGGCGGCGGTAGGGCCGCGGCGAGATCATCGCGTCGAAGGCATCGGCGATGGCGAGGATCCGTGCCTCGATCGGGATCCTGCGTCCCTTCAACCCTGCCGGGTAGCCGCTGCCGTCCCAGCGCTCGTGGTGGAAGAGGACGTATGGGAGTGCGTCGTGGAATCTCCGCAGTGGCAGGACGAGCTGCGCGCCTGCGGCCGGATGGCTCCGGATCTCCGCGAGCTCCTCGAGCGTCAGCGGGCCAGGCTTGCCAAGCAGCTGCGGCCGTAGCGTGACCTTGCCGACGTCGTGCAGCGGCGCGGCGAAGCGAAGAGAGCGGAGCCGCTCGCGATCCCAGCCCAGCTGCACCGCGACGGGCTCGGCGAGCGCCGCGACGCGGGCGCCGTGGCCGAGAGTCTGGTCACGCTGCTCGAGCGCGCGGGCGATGGAGACGAGCATGCCGGGGACGGATTCCGCGCCCGCGCGCGGACTCCTACCTCGCGCGACGAGGCGTCGTCCGCCCGTCGCGAGCGCTGCGGCCATGGCCGCAAAGGCCACGTCCCGGTGCCAGGCACCGGGACGGGTCCGATTGGGACATGCTTGCGGCGTTGGAGGCGCTCGTCGCGTGCCTTCGGGTAGCGAACACGGTCCTCCGGGGCCATGTCCTCGTGCCTGGCACCGGGACACGTCCCTTGTGGACGCGTGAACGCACGCGTGAGCTATCTCTTCCAGATGCCGCCGATGGGAGTCGCCGTCCGCGAGAGCCCGAGGCGGGGCAGCCCCCAGGCGTCCTCGATCGTCCGCAGGAGGCCGTAGTGATTCGTCGCCCTCCGGAACGTGGAGCCATGCCTCACCGTCGGCCCGAGCGCGAGCGCCTCCACTCGCCCGCCGCCGCCCGTGTCGCTCGTCCCCTCGTCGAAGACGACGAACACCACTCCGCCGCGAAGCTCTGGCGAGTGGAGATGCGGCACGACGTGCTCCTTCAGCCAGGCATCGCCGGTCGCCACCGAGCAGTCGTGCATGTCGTTGCAGAGATTCGGGATCACGAGCGCGAGATCCGGCAGCCGGTGCCGGGCGATATCGCGCGTGAGCCGGGTGAACGGGACGACGCGATCGCGCCGCGCACGCGAGTCGACGACAGCCCGGAAGTAGAGGAACGGGTCGTGCTTCTTCGCGTAGCGACCGGCCGAGCCGCCCGTGAAGCCCGCATACGGCAGGTCCTCCGCGTACGTCTTCCACGTCCTCCCGGCGGACGCGAGCGTATCCGCGAGGCTCCGCGCCTCGACGACGCAGTCCGTGCAGTCGCTCGTGATCCCCTGCGTCGAGCCGGAGACGAGCGCGAGGTAGTTCGGCAGGCTCGGATGCGCCACCGCCGCATAGTCCGTGAGCCTCGCGTAGCGGCGCGCGAGCGCGTTGAACGTCGGAGCGTCGCGATTGCCCGCGATCGACGTCGCCTCGTGGTTCTCGAAGACGACGAGGACCACGTGTGTGAAGCGCGGCACCCGCACGGACGGCGGTGCCGTGGCTGGAGCGATGGCGCCTGCCGAGCCGCCGCCGCAGCCGGCGGCGACCGCCGTGAGAGCGGCGCCGAGCGCTAGAGCCGATCTTCCAGCCACTTCTTGCCGTAATGCGTGGCGAAGAATCCGATCGCGAGCGCCGCTGCGATCCCACCGGCCGCATAGATCCCGTACTGCTGGATGGCGTCTGCGGCCGCGTGGCCCGCGTAGTACGAGACGAGACCGACCGCGGTCGCCCAGCAGATCCCTCCGGCCGCATTCCAGAACAGGAACTTCCACCACTCCATCCGGCCGATGCCGGCCACCCAGGCGGCCGTGTAGCGGAGGACCGTGATGAAGCGGCCAAAGAAGACGGTCTTGCCGCCATGCCTCTCCATCAGTCGCTCGGCGGCCGGCAGGAAGCGCTCGGAGTAACGGCGCAGGAACCCCCACCGCTCGAACAGACGCCGGCCGCCCCACCGTCCGATCAGCCAGTAGCCGAGGTTGTCGCCGACGATCGCGCCGGCGGCGGCGAGCACGATCACCCAGACGATCGAGTAGTGGCCCTGGGAGGCGAGGACGCCGAAGGCGATGAGCGCCGTCTCGCCCGGCAGCGGGATCCCGAACGACTCGAGCAGCACGACGGCGAAGAGCAGGGGCAAACCGTGGCTCGTGAAGAAGTGGGTCAAGGTGCGTAGGCTACGGCCTGGTGAGGGTCGGGATCCCGCGCGAGACGACGGAGGGCGAGCGCCGGGTCGCGCTCGTCCCCGAGACCGCCGGCAAGCTCGCGGCGGCAGGATTCGAGCTCGTCGTCGATCGAGGAGCGGGCGACGCGGCCTCGTTCCCCGACGACGCCTACAGCGAGGCCGGCGCGACGATCGGCGACCCCTGGGACGCGGACGGGGTCGTCAAGGTGCGCAAGCCCTCCCCGGAGGAGCGCGAACGGCTCCGCTCCGGCCAGCTCCTGATCGGCTTCCTCGAACCGCTCTCCGACCAGGCCGGGCTCGAGGCGCTCGCTGCGCGTGGCGTGACGGCCTTCGCCCTCGAATCCGTGCCGCGGATCACGCGCGCTCAGGCGATGGACGCTCTCTCGTCGCAGGCAACCGTGGGCGGCTACAAGGCGGCTCTCCTCGCCGCCGAGCACCTCCCGCGCTTCTTCCCCATGCTCATGACCGCCGCCGGCACGGTTCCGCCCGCGAAGGTGCTCGTGATCGGCGCAGGGGTGGCCGGTCTGCAGGCGATCGCGACGGCGCGGCGGCTCGGTGCCGTGACGACCGGCTTCGACGTCCGTCCGGTCGTGCGCGAGCAGATCGAGAGTCTCGGCGCGAACTGGCTCGACCTCGGCGTGACGAGCGCCGAGGGGGAGGGCGGCTACGCGCGCGACCTGACGCCGGAGGAGATGCAGGCGCAGCAGCAGGCGCTCGAGGGACGCATCGCCGACTTCGACGCCGTGATCACCACGGCCGCCGTCCCCGGCCGGCCCGCGCCGAAGGTGATCCCCGCCTCCGCCGTCGAGGCGATGCGGCCGGGCTCGGTGATCGTCGACCTCGCCGCCGACAGCGGCGGCAACTGCGAGCTCACCGAGCCGGGCGAGATCGTCGAGCGCGCGGGCGTCACGCTCGTCGGGGTGACGAACCTCCCGAGCACGATGCCGTACCACGCCTCGACGCTGTACTCGCGGAACGTCCAGGCCCTGCTCCTCCATCTCGCGCCCGAGGGGGAGCTCACGCTCGACTGGGGCGACGCGATCACGAGCGGCGCCTGCGTCGCCGGTAAGCAGGAGGTGAGCGTATGAGCCACAACATGCTGCTCGTCTTCGAGGTCACGATCCTCGTACTCGCGATCTTCCTCGGCTTCGAGGTGATCTCGAAGGTGCCGACTCTCCTGCACACGCCGCTCATGTCGGGGACGAACGCGATCCACGGCATCGTCGTCGCGGGCGCGATGATCGTGCTCGCCTCCGGGCACAAAGGGCCCTTCGTCTGGATCATCGGGTTCCTCGCGGTCGTGCTCGGCTCGGCGAACGTCGTCGGCGGCTTCGTCGTCACCGACCGCATGCTGGAGATGTTCAAGAAGCGCGAGCCTCCGCAGCGGGACGAGCAGTGAGCACGAACCTCGCGGATCTCCTCTACCTGATCCCGATCGTCAGCTTCATCCTCGCGTTGCGCTTCCTCTCCAACCCGGCCCACGCGCGGCGTGGCAACCAGATCGGCGCCGCCGGAATGCTCGTCGCGATCGCCGTCACGTGGGTCAAGGCGGGCGGCGCGAGCTGGTGGGCGCTCGTGATCGCGATGGCCATCGGGGGCGGCTTCGGCGCGTTCGCGGCGCGGAAGGTGCGGATGACTGCGATGCCGCAGATGGTGGCGCTCTTCAACGGCGTCGGCGGCGGTGCCGCGGCGCTCATCGCGCTCGCCGAGCTGCACCGGATCCTGCCGCCGCCGGGCCGGCCGGCGTACGACGTCTCCACCGCGATCGCCCTCTCGGGCCTCATCGGCGCGATCTCCTTCGCGGGCTCGATGGTCGCGTTCGGAAAGCTCCAGGAGCTGATCGGCGGCCGGCCGATCACGTATCCGGGCCAGAACGTCGGCAACGTCGGCCTGCTCCTCGTGCTCGTCGCCCTCGCCGGCGCGCTCTCGGCCGGGATGCAGGACCAGTGGCTGCTCTGGTTCGTCGTCGGCGGGGGAGCCGTTTTCGGCGTCCTGTTCGTGCTGCCGATCGGGGGCGCGGACATGCCGGTCGTGATCTCGCTCCTGAACGCCTTCACCGGCCTCGCCGTCGCGATCGGCGGCTTCGAGCTCGAGAACAACGTCCTCATCGTGAGCGGCATGCTCGTGGGCGCCTCGGGCACCTTGCTGACGATGTTGATGGGCAGAGCGATGAACCGCTCGATCGGCAACCTCCTGTTCGGTGCCTTCGGCAAGGTCACTGCCGGGGCAGCCGCGGTGGCGGCCGGCGACGGCGGGACCGTGAGGAGCGCGAGTGCGGAGGACGTCGCCGTGATGCTCGCGTACGCGCACAAGGTCGTCTTCGTGCCGGGCTACGGGCTCGCCGTCGCGCAGGCGCAGCACGACGTGCGCCAGCTCGCCGACCTGCTCGAGGGCAAGGGCGTGGAGGTCTCGTACGCGATCCACCCCGTCGCCGGCCGGATGCCGGGCCACATGAACGTCCTTCTCGCGGAAGCGAACGTCCCCTACCCGCAGCTGAAGGAGATGGACGAGGCGAATCCGGAGTTCACACGCACCGACGTCGCCGTCGTGGTCGGCGCGAACGACGTCGTCAACCCCGACGCGCGGAATAACCAGGGGAGCCCGATCTACGGCATGCCGATCCTCAACGTCGACGCCGCGCAGGCCGTCGTCGTGCTCAAGCGCTCGATGAATCCCGGCTTCGCGGGGATCGAGAACCCGCTCTTCTACAACCCGAAGACGGTGATGCTTTTCGGCGATGCGAAGGCCTCGATCACGAAGCTCATCGCCGACGTCAAGAACGCCTAGCTCGCGAAGCTGGCGCTTCGCTCGCTGGGAAACGGAACTCCGCCGCCGGGAGAGCGCGGTCTCCCGGCGGCTCCGTGCTCTAGTCCGAGAACCGGACCGGGTCGAGCAGCTCGAGCTGCGGCGCCGAGGTGTCGCCGAGCAGCGCGTCCGCGGCGAGCCGGCCGCACGCGAAGCCGAGGACGTTGCCGTGGCCGGAGTAGCCGCCCGCGATCCACACCCGTCCGTCGCGACCGGGGACGGGCCCGACGAGCGGGAGCATGTCCTGCGTCAGCCCGAAGATGCCGGCCCAGCGGTGCGTCACGCGCACCTCCTCGCCGGCGAGCTCGTGGAGGAACGACTCGAGCGACGACTGGATCGTCGGCGTGGTCTCCTCCACGTCCGTGAGCTCGTCGAGGATGGAGACGTCGCGGAAGCCTCCGAGCAGGATCCGGCGATCGGGCAGCTGCTGCCAGTAGTCGAAGCCCTGGCGTGCGTAGTGCGGGCGGTCGTAGAGGACGCGTTCGAGCGGCTCGCTCGCGATCATCTGGCCCCGCGTCGGCCAGATCAGATCGGAGAGCTCGGAAACGAGGCCGTGCCCGTAGCCGTCGGTCGCGACGAGGACGCGGTCGGCGTGGAGCGCCTCGACGTCTTCGACGCGGTCGTGCTCGTAGAACTCCGCTCCGGCGGCAGCCGCCCGATCGGCGAGGCGGCGCACGAAGCGCGCCGGCTGAATCGAGCCGTCGGCGGGATGGAGGATCGCCCCGTGGAAGCGCCCGGCCGCTCCGCCAGGGACGTCGTCCAGCCACTCCGCCTCGAAGCCGTCCTCGCGCAGCGCCTCGTACTCGAGCCGGATGCCCTCGCGCTCCTCCTCGTCGCCCGCGAGCCGATAGCTGCCGGTGCGCTGCAGAGCGTCGCCCGCAAACTCCGCCATGCGGTCGAGCGCGTCCCCGGTCCAGCGCCAGTACGCGGCCGCCTGCTCTGCGCCGTAGGTCTCGCGGGCGACGTCGTAGCGAGCGGCGCCGCCGGCGAGCGCGAAGCCGCCGTTGCGGCCGCTCGCGCCCTCCGCGATCCCGCGCGCGTCGTGCACGCGCACCCGGAGGCCTGCCTCGGCGAGGCGGAGCGCGGCGGAGCAGCCCGTGACGCCGGCGCCCACGATCGCGACGTCGGCGCGGCCGTCGAGCTTCCTCTCGGGCCGCGCGGGACTCGGCTCCAGGAGCCAGTAGGGGATGTCCATGCGCCGTCGAGGCTATCGCAGGCTTCGGTAGATCCCCTCCTGGACCGCGACCTGTCCCTCGAGCTCGAGCTCGACGAGGACCCGCGCGACCTCGTCGGCGGCCAGGCCGGTGCGACGGACGAGCTCGTCGGCGCTCGCCGGCAGGAGGCCGAGCAGCGGCGAGCGGTCACCGTCCACCGGCTCCGGCTCGAGGCCGAAGGAGGCGAGCACGTCGGCGGCGCCCGTCAGCGGCGCGGCTCCCAGCTTGAGGAGCGCGTTCGCTCCGGCCGAAGCGAGCTCGTGATCTCGCCCGGTACGGCGAAGACCTCGCGCCCCTCCTCGAGCGCGAGATCCGCCGTGATCAGGGCGCCGCTGCGCTCGCGCGCCTCGACGACGACGGTCGCTGCGCAGAGGCCGGCGACGATGCGGTTGCGCGCCGGGAAGCGCCACGGTGCGGGCTCGACCCCGGGCGCGTACTCCGAGACGATGAGTCCCGCGTCCGCGAGCCGGCGAGCGAGCTCCGCGTGCGCGGCGGGGTAGTCGCGGTCGATGCCGCAGCCGAGCACGGCGACGGTCGTTCCCTCCCCCTCCAGCGCACCGCGATGCGCCTCGGCGTCGATTCCGCGGGCGAGCCCGCTCACGACGACGAGCCCCGCAGCGCCAAGCTCCCGGCCCAGGCCGCGGGCCACGGAGGCGCCGTAGCCCGAGCAGGCCCGCGCTCCCACGATCGCCACGGCCGGCCGTGCGAGGATCTCGGGCTCCGCGCCGCCGCGCAGGAAGAGGCCCGGCGGAGGATCGTGGATGGCGCGCAGGAGCGGCGGAAAGCTCGGTGAGGAGCGCGGCACGAAGCGATGGCCGGCCGAGGCTAGCCGCTCCACGTAGGCGCGCTCGTCGAAGCGCCTCTCGAACGCACGCCAGCGTTGGCCGTGCAGCGGCCGAACGAGGTGCGTCCCCGTCTGGGACGCGAAGACAGCGAGCGCGAGCTCAGACATTCGCCAGCTCGTCGGGCGAGCGATACGACAGGGCCTCCGCTACGTGCTCCGCTCGCACGAACTCCGATTCGGCGAGCGCCGCGATTGTCCGCGCGACCCGTCCGACGCGTGCGTAGCCGCGGCCGGAGAGGTGGAGGCGATCCGCGGCGCGGCGCAGGAGCGCGTCGGCCTCCGTGTCGCGGCGCGGCAGCCTCGCCGCGAGCAACTCCCGGGCGGCGGCCACACGCCGGCCGACCGCAGCCGAGCTCTCGCCCCTCTTTGCGGCGAGCTCCTCCCCGCGCACACGCGGCATCGCGAGGACGAGGTCGAAGCGGTCGAGAAGGGCCCGCGAGAGCTTGTCCCGGTACCGCGCGAGCCACTGCGCTGAACAGGTGCATTGGGCACCCGGGTCGCCCCGCCCGCCGCACGGGCACAGGTTCATCGTCGCGACGAGCTGGAACCGGGCCGGGAACACGAGGCGGCCGGCGGCGCGCGAGACCGCGACGAAGCCGTCCTCGAGCGGCTGGCGCAGCGCCTCGAGCGCGGGCCGCTGGAACTCGGCGAGCTCGTCGAGGAGGAGCACCCCGCGATGGGCCAGGCTCGCCTCCCCGGGACGGAGTCGCGGGCCGCCGCCGACGATCGCCGCCGTCGAGGCGCTGTGGTGCGGCGCGCGGAAGGGCGGCCGCGAGACGAGTGGCTGCTCGCCGTCCACGAGCCCCGCCACGGAGTGGATGCGCGTGACCTCGAGCGCGGCGTCGGCGTCGAGCGGTGGCAGGATCCCGGGCAACCGACGCGCGAGCATCGTCTTCCCCGTTCCGGGCGGCCCGCCGAGGAGGACATTGTGGCTGCCCGCCGCGGCCAGCTCGAGCGCGCGGCGGGCACGTTCCTGCCCGCGGACGTCCGCCAGGTCGGGCGCCGTCGGCTCGTGCCCGTTCGCGGCGGACGGCGGTTCGGGCTCCAGCTCGAGCTCCCCGCGGAGGTAGGCGACGGCCTCGGCGAGATGCCGGATCGGCATCGCGGCCACGCCGGCGAGAGCCGCCTCCCGAGCGGAGTCGGCCGGACACAGGAGGCGCTCGACGCCGAGCCTCCGCGCACCTTCCGCGACGGCGAGCACGCCGCCGACGCGGCGCAGACGTCCGTCAAGGGCGAGCTCGCCGACGGCGGCGGTGCGCTCGAGCGCCGTCCGCGGCACCTGCTGCGACGCTGCGAGGAGCGCGAGCGCGATCGGCAGGTCGAAGCCCGAGCCTTCCTTGCGCAGCTCCGCCGGCGCAAGGTTGACCGTGATGCGCCCCTGCGGGAAGCTCAGCTCGGCGGCGGAGATCCCGCTGCGGACGCGCTCCCGCGCCTCCTGGCAGGCCCGGTCGGCGAGGCCAACGATCGCGAAGCCGGGGATTCCGTCGCGAACGTGCGCCTCCACGTCGACCCGCCGTGGCTCGAGACCGACGAGCGCATGCGTGACCGCGCGTGCGAGCACGTAGCGAGGCTAGGAGCGGAGTCGTGACGGCGATGTGCCGGGTTCGTCGCAGATCGTGGTCGCCGGCTTCGAACAGGTTCTTCGAACAGCTTCTAAAGTTCGGCCATGGACTGGCCCGCACCGCTGACCGTGCGCGAGGTTTCGGCTGAGCTCCGCTGCTCCGAGGACGAGGTCCGCGCTCTGATCCGCGACGGGGAGCTGCGGACGGTCGCCTGTGGGATCCGACCCGGCCTGGTTCCACGCCATGAGTTCGACGCGTACGTTCGCCGGCTCCGACACCGGCTCGGCGACGCGCACCGATCTTCGAACGACGCCGAAGACTCCGCCTGAACCGGATCTACGCCCAGGGAGATCAGCCCAGCTCGGTGGCCGCTCTCGCCCGAACCGCTCGACATCGCGTACGCCTGCCTCCGGTCCGATGTCTCCTCCGCCACTCTCGAGCCCTAGCGCGCCTGCTCAGCCGACGCGCGCGACGAGCACGTCCTCGAAGTACTCGCCCGCCCGCCGGCCCGTGCGGCGGTTGACGTGCCGGCGTAGCCGCGCTTCGAGCCGGAGCCCCGCGCGCTCGAGGATCTCGGGGTAGAGGTCGCGCCGGTCGTTGACGACGACGAGTACGGGGGCATCGGGCCGCACCGCCCCGGCCGCCCGCGCGAGAACGGCGGCGATGCCTGCGCGATACGCCTCGAGCGCGGCCAGCGACGTTCCGGAGGCGGCTGCGCCGATCTCCCGCTCGCGCCGGTCGTCGAGCCCGAGAAGCTCGTACGCGTAGCGGTGCTGCTCGTGGTAGTCGATCAGTCCCGGATAAGGCGGCGAGGTGAGGATCCCGTCGTACGGCCCGCCGAGCTCGAGCTCCCGGGCGTCGCCGTGGAGCACGGTCGCCTCGCGCTCCGCGTCGCGGACGCGGGCGAACTCCTCGATCCGCGCCAGCGTGTCGAGCGTGTAGCGGCGGAGGAAGCCGGCCGCCGACTCGACGGGCCGGCATGCGTGCCGGTGCTTGTGGCACCAGTACTCCCCCAGCTGCGGCTCCTTCGGCGCCTCGAGGTCGAAGTGCGCCGCCCGCCGGGCCGAGCGCGCCGCCCGGGAGAGGATCACGTGCAGGACGTCGCGGTGCCGGTACTCGGGGATCAGCTCGCGGAAGCCGAGCAGCTCGGCGGCCGCGCGCACCGCGTACCACTGGCGGAGGTAGCCGCCGGCACCCCTCCCGCGGCTCGGCAGGGCGTTCACTCGCGAGGAGACGTCCCGCAGCTCCTCACCCAACGCGGCGAGATCGTAGGGCGCCGTCTTGACACGCATCAGGAGGCAGTTGAACGCCGCGATGTCCACTCCCGTCGCGTCGAGCCCGGACTCGAGCGCCTGCACGAGCGTCGTCCCCGAGCCCGCGAAAGGGTCGAGGACGTGGTTGCCCGGCGCGAGGTAGCGGTCGAGCAGCACCTCGACGAGCTGCGGGATGAACTTGCCGTGGTACGGGTGGAGCCGGTGGACGTGCTTCGTTCGCTCGCGCTCCGGCAGCGCGGCCTCCGACCACGACAGGTCGAGGTCCAGCGTCGCGTACAGCTCGTCCTGCGTGACGGGCACCCGCTCGGATTCGACGCGGCGGCTAGAACGCCTGCGGGATCCGCTGCACGCGGCCTTCGCGCACGGCGATCACGTCGAAGCCGACGGCGAGCCGCCCGAGCTCGGGCCTCGCGCCGAGCCACGCCTCCGCCGCGCGGCGCAGCCGCCGCTGCTTCTGCAGCGTCAGCATCTCGAGGGGGTCGCCGAACCGCTTGCCCTTCTTCTCCTTCACCTCCACGAAGCGGAGCGTGCGCCCGCGCCGGACGATCAGGTCGAGCTCGTTGCCGCCGGCCCAGACGTTCTCGCCGAGGATCCGCCAGCCTCGCAACCGGTACCAGCGCAGGGCTCGTCGCTCGGCGGAGAAACCGGAACCCGCTCTAGGCAACTGCCTCCTCGATGTGCCCGCCGTAGCAGAGAGCCTGGAAGCTCAGCCGGTGCACCGCCGACGGGCCGCGTGCCCGAACGACTGCGGAATGGCCCGGCGTGATGTAGCCGACGTGGTGGGCGAAGCCGTACGCCGGATAGAGCGCGTCGAGTCGGCGCATCAGGCGGTCGCGCGTCACCTTGGCCACGATCGACGCCGCCGCGATCGCCGCACTCTTCTCGTCGCCGTCGACGACGGCGGTGTGCTCCGGCGCGGCCGGGCCGAGCCGGAAGCCGTCCACTAGACACGCCTCCGCCGGCGGCGTCAGCGCCTGGAGCATCGCGCGCAGGCCGACGAGATTCGAGCGGTGCAGGCCGTTCCGGTCGATCTCGCCGGGCGGGATGACGCGCACCGCGATTCGCTCGGCGCAGCCGACGACGGCGCGGAAGAGGTCCTCGCGCCGCTCCGGCGAGCACTGCTTCGAGTCGTTGAGGAAGCCGAGTGGCCGGACGCGATGCTCGCGCAGCGAGCCGTAGTCGAGCAGGACGCCGGCCACCACGAGCGGGCCTGCGAGAGAGCCGCGCCCCGCCTCGTCGGCGCCGGCGACGAAACGGGCGCCAAGGCGTCGATCGAAGCGCAGGAGCTTCTGGCCGGTCCGCTTCTGCACGTCGCCGACCATAGCGCCTCAATCGGCGGCGGAGGCCCGGCGTGACGAAGTTGCCGGAAAGTTCTTAGTCGGCCTGCGCGGTCTCGCGCTCGGCGGCGGCCTCGGGCTCGGAGCTCTCGTCCGCAGGCGCGTCCTCGGCGGGCTCGTCGGCGGGCGCTTCCTTCGCCGTCGGCTCCTCGTCGACCGGCTGCTCGGCCACCGGCTCGGCCTCGGCCTCGGCCTCCGGCGCCTCCACGACCTCGGCCACGTCCTCGGGCTCGGTCGCCGTCGGCGCAGCCTCGGTCTCGGCGAGCGTCGCCTGCACCGTCTCCGGGAGCACCGAGCCGGCTCCGTACCGCCGCTCACGGACGCGTGCCCTCTTGCCGACGCGGCCGCGGAGGTAGTAGAGCTTCGCGCGGTTGACATCGCCGATCGCGCCGACCTCGATCTTCTCGATCTTCGGCGAGTGGAGCGGGAACGTCCGCTCGACACCCACGCCGAACGACTGCTTCCGCACGGTGAACGTCTCCCGCGCGCCGGCTCCCTGCCGCTTGAGCACGATCCCCTCGAAGACCTGCACACGCCGGCGCGTGCCCTCGATCACCTGAAAGTGGACGCGCACCGTGTCGCCCGCCTTGAAACGCGGCACGTTGCGCAGCTGGGCGCGCTCGAGGTCCTGGATGACGTTGCTCATGAAAAGAGGGCCTGACGGCCGACCGGCAGAGTACCGAAGAGCTGCGCTCTTCGGTACTGGACAGCTCGCGTAGCCTTCTGCTTCGCGAGCTGGGACAAAGGAACGGAGCCTGCCGGAGAGCGCGGTCTCCGGCAGGCTCCGTGCTGTTTTGGTTTTAGATCCGTGGGCGGGAGGGCTGTGTTGTGTGCTCGCGCGCGGCGGAGGCCGGCGCGAGCACGGTCCGGCCTCCGGCTAGGCTCGCCAACGCTCCGCCTAGCCTCCGGCCTCTGGTGGTTACGTGGTTCGAGCCGTTTCGAACCTCACTTCGGCCCAGGCGGCGGCGTAACGGCACGTTACGCCGCCGCGGAGTAGCGGGCGAGCACGCAAAGCCTGCTCGCGCGCGACGGAACAGCGGCCGGAACTG
>JBJMKG010000051.1:0-7123 GCA_045805945.1 Gaiellaceae bacterium | reverse complement strand
GGAGTAGCGGGCGAGCACGCGAAAGCCTGCTCGCCTGCGACGGAACGGAACGACCGAACCCCGCAAGCACAAGCAAAGCCCTACAGCACGGAGGGCCGGGGAGACCGCGCTCTCCCCGGCCCGGAGTTCCGTGTCCGTTCTCGCGAGACCGGAGGTCTCGCGAGAATGAGGATGTGGCAAGCGGCTGGGTTGGGATTCTGACGTGCGAGCTTCTCTTCCCCGAGGCGCATTCGCTGAAGGAGAAGCGGCGCTACCTGCGCTCCGCGAAGGCGCAGCTGCAGAACCGCGTGGGGGCGTCTGTCGCCGAGGTCGACCACCATGACGTCTGGCAACGGGCACGCGTCACCGCGGCCTGTGTTGCGCGTGAGCAGCACGAGCTCGTGCGCCTCCTCGACGAGGCGGAGCGCTGGCTGCGCGGGCAGGAGTGGGAGGTTTCGAGCGCCGACCGCCTCGTCGTCGATCCCGAGGAATAGGCTCGCCCGGATGCAGGCGGTCGAGCTGATCGAGCGGAAGCGGAACGGCGAGGAGCTTCCTGCCGACGCGTTGCGCGAGTTCGTCGCCGCATATGCGCGGGACGACGTTCCCGACTACCAGGCGGCGGCGCTGCTCATGGCCGTGTGGTTTCGCGGCCTCTCTTCGACCGAGACGTTCGCGCTCACGCAGGCGATGGTCGCGAGCGGCGAGGCCCTCGAACTCGCCGCGCGGCTCGGGCGACGCGTGGTCGACAAGCACTCGACGGGCGGGGTCGGCGACAAGACGACGATCGCCGTGGGGCCGGTCGTCGCGGCCTGTGGCGCGCCATTCGGGAAGATGAGCGGCCGCGGGCTCGGCCACACGGGGGGCACTCTCGACAAGCTCGAGTCCATCCCGGGTTTCAGGGTCGAGCTCTCGAGCGACGAGCTCGTCGGCCAGGTGCGCGAGATCGGGATCGCCGTCGCGGGCCAGAGCGCCGACCTCGTGCCTGCGGATCGCAAGCTGTACGCCCTACGCGACGTGACGGCGACGATCGACGAGATCTCGCTGATCGCCGCGAGCATCATGTCGAAGAAGATCGCTGGCGGAGCGAGCGCGCTCGTCCTCGACGTCAAGGTCGGCGAAGGCGCGTTCATGCGGACACCGGAGGAAGCCCGGCGCCTCGCCGAGGCGATGCGGGGCCTGGGGCAGGAGGCGGGACTGGACGTCATCTGCCTCCTCACGGACATGGATCAGCCGCTCGGCCGGGCGGTCGGGAACGCGCTCGAGGTGCACGAGGCATACGAGACGCTGGCCGGCGGCGGTCCGCCCGACTTTGGGGAGCTCGTCATCGCCGCGGCGACGCATCTCCTCGCGCTTTCGGATCTCGGGCTCGACGAGGGTGGTGCGCGCCAACGGGCGACGGCGTCGCTCGCCGACGGATCGGCGCTCGCGGCGTACGAACGCTGGATTCGCGCGCAGGGCGGCGATCCCGATCCCGCGGGCCTCCCGCGGGCTCCTGTAGTTCGACACGTGCCGGCACCGTCAGCGGGCTTCGTGACCGCGCTCCCGGCGAGGCAAGTCGCGGCCGTCGCGATGGATCTCGGCGCCGGTCGCGAGCGCAAGGAGGATCCGGTCGACCACGCCGTCGGGGTCGTGTGCCATGCGAAGCGCGGCGACCGTGTGGAGCGAGGGGAGACGCTGGCCGAGGTCCACGCGCGGGACGCGGCCGCGGCCGACTCGGCCCAGGCGGGGCTCCTCGCGGCGTACGAGCTTGGGGGCGAGCCGGAGCCGCGGCCCCTCGTCCTCGAGGTGATTCACTAGCCTGCCTCGTCATGAGCGAGCGCATGCGCCGGGTGAACGAGTCGGTGAGACAGGTGCTCGCGGAGGCACTCCCGGAACTCAAGGATCCGCGGATCGGCCTCATCACGGTCACCGCGGTCGACACCGCTCCCGACCTGCGGCAGGCGACGGTCTACGTGAGCGTGCTCGGTTCGACGCGGAAGCAGCGCGCAAGCCTGCTCGGGCTCGAGGCCGCCCACGGCGTCCTGCAGTCGCGGCTCGCCCGGGAGCTCAGGCTGAAACGAACCCCCCAGCTGACCTTCGAGTACGATCCGACGGTCGAGCGCGGCGTGCGCATGACCCGCCTGATCGACGAGCTCGCGCCGGACGACGATGACGCAGACGACTGATCTGAAGGCGATCGCAGATGCGCTGCGGCGGCACGACCGCTTCCTCGTCGTCACGCACGAGAACCCGGACGGTGACGCGCTCGGCTCGCTCCTCGCCGCGACGCTGGCCCTGCGCCTGCTCGGCAAGGACGCTGTCATGTACCTCGCCGGCCAGACGCCGCTGCCGCGCGAGTACGCGTTCATGCCGCTCGAAGGGCTGGTGCGCGAGCTGCCCGCCGACACATCCGAGCGTGTGCTTCTCGCGGTCGATTGCGCCAAGGAGGACCGGATCGGCGACGAGGCCGCGCTCTCGCGTGCGGCGCTCGTCCTCGACGTCGACCACCACCACGACAACACCCGGTTCGGCGACGTCAACCTCATCGTCGCCGACGCGTCGTCGACGGGCGAGGTGCTGCGGGACGTGTTTGCGGAGCTCGAGATCCAGCTGACGCCGGAGCTCGCGGAGCCGCTCTACATCGCCCTCGTCACCGACACCGGGCGGTTCCAGTACGCGAACACCACGCCCAAGGCGCTTCGGCTCGCGGCGGAGCTCGTGGAGGCCGGGGCCGACATCCACGCGGTCTTCCAGGAGGTCTACGAGTCGGTCGAGTTCGCGAAGCTCAAGCTGCTCGCGCGTGCTCTCGCCCGCGCCGAGGTGCTCGAGGGCGGGCGGATCGTCGTCTCGCACCTCCTCCGCACCGATTTCGCCGAGGTCGGCGCCGCCGAGCCGTATTCCGAGGGGATCATCGACTACCTGCGGGCCGTCGAGGGCGCGGAGCTGGCGGTCCTGATCCGGGAGCAGCTGAACAGGGTGCCGCATGCGCACAAGGGCTCGCTCCGCTCGAGCATCGACGAGCTCGACGTGTCGGCGATCGCGCGGCAGTTCGGAGGCGGCGGGCATCGCCAGGCCGCCGGCTTCTCCACGGAGCTGCCGCTGGCCGAGATCGTCGAGCAGATCCGTGCAGGCTTCCTCGCTCAGCGTGCCACCTCGCGCGCTTGAGCCCGCGGGCGTCGCGCTCGTCGACAAGCCGAGCGGCCCGTCCTCCTTCGCCGTGGTCGCCCAGATCCGCCGGCTGACCGGAGCGCGGACGGGCCACGCGGGAACCCTCGACCCCTTCGCGACAGGGCTCCTGCTCGTGTTGTCCGGGCGAGCAACTAAGCTCGCACCATGGCTCGTGGGCCTGGACAAGCGCTACCGCACCGAGATCGATCTCACCTGCCGCACGTCCACCGGCGACCCGGAGGGAGAGATCGTCGAGCGTCATGCGCCTCCCGGCGAAGACGAGCTGGGCGATCAGCTCGAGCGCCTCCGGGGGGAGATCGCGCTGCCGGTCCCGGCTGCCTCCGCGGTCAAGATCGGCGGTGAGCGCGCGTACAAGCTCGCCCGGCGCGGGATCGAGGTGGAGATGCCCGTACGCCGGTCGACGGTACGCACGCTCGACGTCATCGCGTATACGGGCGAGACGGTGACGCTCGAGGTCCTCGTCAGCTCGGGGACCTACGTCCGGTCGCTTGCCGTCGCACTCGGCGGGCACTGCGCGACCCTGCGGCGGACGGAGGTCGGGCCGTTCTCGGTCGAGGACGCCGTCGCGCCGGAGGAGTTCCTCCCGGACCGGCTCCTGCCGGGGGCCGAGGTGCTGGCGCGTGTCGAGGCGGCTCGCACGCCGGGGCCGTGAACGTCGCCCGGCAGCCGGCCGATCTTCCGGATGCGCGGCGGGCCGTCGCCGTCGGGAGCTTCGACGGCGTGCACCGCGGCCATCTCCGGGTGATCGAGGCAGCGCGGAAGTCTCGACTGCGGACCGGCGTGGTGACCTTCGATCCGCACCCCCGGAACGTTCTCGGCGGTCGGGTCGAGCTCCTCGCCACCCTCGAACGGAGGCTCGAGCTGTTCGAGGAGGCCGAGGTCGAAGACGTCCTCGTGCTCCGCTTCGACGAGGAGCTCGCGGGGCTCCCGGCGGACGAGTTCGCCGAGCGGATGCTGCGCGGAATCGGCACCGAGACCGTCGTCGCGGGCGAGACGTTCCGCTTCGGGCGTGGGCGCGAGGGCGACCTCGACCTGCTCGGCCGGCTCGGCTTCGACGTGCGGAGGGTGCCGCTGCTCGAGAACATCTCCTCGAGCCGCGTACGGGAGCTCGTCCACGCCGGCGAGACGGAGCTGGCGGCGAGGCTGCTCGGACGGCCGCCGGAGGTCGAAGGGATCGTCGTCCGCGGCGACGGTCGAGGCCGCGAGCTCGGCTTCCCGACCGCCAACCTGGACGTTCCCGAGGGCCTTCTCGTCCCGCCGGACGGGGTCTACGCGGGCTGGACCCGGGAGCGGCGCGCGGCGGTCTCGATCGGGACGAACCCGCACTTCGACGGGGTCGAGCGACGGGTCGAGGCCCATCTCCTCGACTTCGACGGCGACCTGTACGGCGAGCGGCTCGTGGTCGAGATCTGGAGCGGGCTGCGTGAGCAGCGGCGCTTCGACTCGCTCGACGAGCTCGTGGCGGCGATCGGCGCGGACGTCGAGGCGACGCGCGCAGCGGCGCGGCCGGGTTGAACGATGCCCTCAGCCGTCGGCGCGGGGGAGGGCGACCCAGCCGATCCGGGCGACGCCTGGCCGCGGGAAGTCGATCCGGTGCGACATGAGCGTCGCCCGAAGAGACGGCCGGTAGCGCCGCTCGACCGTCGCGCCGGTCACGGGATCGGTCTCGCGCTCCGTGAGCCAGCGGCCGCGGACGGTCGCGGAAACGCCGTCCAGTTCGTAGCGACCCTCCTCGAAGCTTCCGGCCGCACGCGAGACCGGCACCACGCCGAGCCCCTCGACCACGCGGCGGATCAGGCCGCTCCCCTGCCAGCTGTTCGTCAAGACCGCCAGCACGGCGCGGCGCTCGGGAACGAGCAGGAGCAGCGACTGGTAGCCGCCCACGGATCCTTCGTGGTCGAGGACGCCGTCGCGCACCCACCACCCGAGCGCGTACTGCGCGCCGAGCGCCTCGGCCACGGGCTCGTGGAGATGCGACCACCCGTCGCAGTGCGCGAGGCCGTACTCGACGAGGTCGCCGACCGTCGACCACAGGCCACCGCTCGGCCTCCGGTCGACGGGATAGGCCGGATCCGCCACGACGTTGCCCGGCAGCGTCCCGAGGACGGCGTCGGCGGGCGTCTCGAAGCCCGTGTTCCGCAGCCCGAGTGGCTCGAGCACGAGCTCGCGAACCGCGTCGGAGTACTCCCGGTCGAAGCCGGAGGCCGCCTCCCAGTACCCCGCGTTGGAGTAGGACCAGAGCCCGGAGCACCCGGGCGGCAGCGGCTCGGGCCGCTCCGGCCTGTAACCCGCGGTGTGCGAGAGCAGCAGGCGTCGCCGATCGTCGAGCAGCCCCGCCAGTGAGACGGCGGTGGCCGTGAACGACTTCGTGATCGACGCGATTCGAAACGGACGCTCGTGTGCGCCGGCGAATGTCGTCCGACCGTCGACGTGAAGACCCACCGCGACGGCAGCCACGCGGGTCCGCGCCTGCGCCCCGCGCACGATCTCGGCCAGCCGGTTCTGCGGAATCGCGCTCGCCATGCCGCTTTTCGCTACCCTACCCCGCGACCCAGGCCCGGCTCGCGCCACGCTTCCTTGGCGCCGCGGGCGGAGCCTCGGGAGGCGACAGGAAGGAGAGGGCATGGCCCTGACCAAGGAAGCGAAGCAGGAGATCATCGCGAAGCACGGCCGCAGCGACGCCGACACGGGCTCGCCGCAGGTGCAGATCGCGATGCTGACGCAGCGGATCAACGAGCTCACCGAGCATCTACGCGCCCACAAGCACGACCACTACTCGCGGCGCGGACTGCTCAAGCTCGTCGGGCGCCGCCGCCGCTTTCTGAACTACTTGCAGAAGCACGACCTCGAGGGCTACCGCGCCCTCATCAAGGAGCTCGGCCTGCGCCGCTAGCTCCCAAGTACACACGGAGGGTGGAAGTTCGAGCGAGCCCAGCAACGCCCATTAGGGGCTGACGCCCGGGCCCACGACGGGCTGGCTCGAGCTCCCGCCCTCCACAAGCAGAGTGGAGGACAATTGATGAGTATCGCGACCGAGCGCCGGGCGCAGGTCTCCGTCCAGATCGGGACCCAGGAGATCAGCTTCGAGACCGGCCACCTCGCGAAGCAGGCGGACGGCGCAGTCGTCGTCCGGTCAGGCGAGACGATGGTGCTCGCCACCGCCCAGGGACGCGCGGAAGCGCGCGAGGGGGCCGACTTCTTCCCGCTCACCGTCGACGTGGAGGAGCGGATGTACGCCGCCGGCAAGATCCCGGGCGGCTTCTTCAAGCGGGAGGGGCGCCCCACCGAGCGCGCCATCCTCACCGCGCGGATGATCGACCGGCCGATCCGGCCGCTGTGGCCGAAGGGCTTCCGCAACGAGGTGCAGGTGATCTGCACCGTCCTCAGCGCGGACATGGTCACGGCGCACGACATCCTCTGCATCAACGGCGCGTCCGCGGCGCTGATGCTCTCGCCGCTGCCCTTCCTCGGCCCGGTCGGCGCTGTCCGCGTCGGCCTGATCGAGGGCCAACTCGTTGTCAACCCGACGTTGGCCGAGAGCGAGAACGCGGAGATGGACCTGATCGTCGTCGGCACCAAGGAAGCGCTGACGATGGTCGAGGCCGGCGCGAACGAGGTGCCCGAGGAGAAGATCCTCGAGGCGCTCGAGCTCGCGCACGGCGAGATCGTGAAGCTCTGCGAGGCGCAGGAGGACCTGCGTCGACAGGCCGGCAAGCCGAAGTGGCTCGATCTCGAGCTCGTCGCCGAGATCGAGCGCGACCACGGGCACTCGATCTGGGACCGCATCCAACAGGTCGGTCTTCGCGAGGCCGGAACGGTCGTCGACGAGCTCCTCGCCGAGCTCGCGCCGCCGATCACGATGGACTCGACCGACGACGACATCCAGCGCCAGGTGCAGGTCAAATCGGCGCTCGTGTCGCTGCTCGAGAAGCAGCGGTCGGTCGCCGTCGAAGGCCCGGTGCGCGAGCAGTTCGGC
>JBJMKG010000050.1:0-20641 GCA_045805945.1 Gaiellaceae bacterium | reverse complement strand
TCGAAGGAGTTCGTGTGGAGCGACTGCGTGCCGCCCAGGACGGCGGCCAGGGCCTCGATCGCGGTCCGGATCAGGTTCACCTCGGGCTGCTGCGCCGTCAGCGAGACACCGGCGGTCTGCGTGTGGAAGCGCATCAGCCACGAGCGCGGATCCTGCGCGCCGTACTTCTCGCGCATCTGCCGCGCCCAGATCCGCCGCGCGGCCCGGTACTTGGCGATCTCCTCGAAGAAGTCGAGGTGCGCGTTGAAAAAGAAGGAGAGCCGCGGCGCGAAGGAGTCGACGTCGAGCCCGCGCTCGAGGCAGGCCTCGACGAGCGCGAAGCCGTTGGACAGCGTGAAGGCGAGCTCCTGCGCCGCGTTCGAGCCGGCCTCGCGGATGTGGTAGCCGGAGATCGAGACCGGGTGCATGAGCGGCAGCCGGCCGGAGCACCACTCGACCATGTCCACGACGAGCCGCATCGACGGCTCGGGCGGGAAGATCCACTCCTTCTGCGCGATGTACTCCTTGAGGATGTCCGTCTGAACGGTGCCGCGCAAGCGCTCGAGCGGCACGCCCTGCTCCTCGCCTACTGCGGCGTAGAAAGCCAGGAGCATTGCGGCCGGGCCGTTGATCGTCATCGAGGTCGACACCTCGCCGAGCGGGATCCCGGCGAAGAGCGTCTCCATGTCGCCGAGCGAGTCGATGGCGACCCCCTCGCGCCCGACCTCGCCGAGCGAGCGGGGATGGTCGGAGTCGTAGCCCATCAGGGTCGGCATGTCGAAGGCCGTCGAGAGGCCCGTCTGGCCATGGTCGAGGAGGTAGCGGAAGCGCGCGTTCGTCTCCTCCGCCGTGCCGAAGCCGGCGAACTGGCGCATCGTCCAGAGCCGGCCGCGGTACATCGACGGGTAGACGCCGCGCGTGAACGGATACGCGCCGGGCCAGCCGAGGTCGCGCTCGTAGTCGAGCTCGACGTTGTCCGGCGAGTAGAGCGGCTCGTTTTCGACGCCGGAGATGGTCGAGAAGAGCTCGCCTTGGCGTTCGGGCGTCGCCTCGTAGCGGCGCCTCCACTCGCCGGCGCCGCCGGTCTGCTTCTCCTGGTCGGTCGTCGCCATCCCGCGCGAAGTCTAGAGCGGCCGGTTCAGAATGAAGCGGCGGGCCTCGTATAGGCCCGCCGCTTTCGATCGATCGTCAGCGAAGCGGCTACTAGCGGTTCGATCCGCTTGCGACGCCTACGGAGTGTGTTGCCCCGAGCGCCCCCTGTGATCCGGCGTTCCCGAACGGCACGAACAGGGTGGTCACCGAAGAGTCACCAACCCAGGCGCCGCCCGTCCCGCCGGTCGTCGACGATTTTGCGATCTGGAAGGCAACCGTGTGGTCGCCCGCGGTCACCTCTACCGCACTGTCGAGGGAGATCGTCCGTCCCTCCTCGCAACTCGCGCCGTTGTCGTTAAGCGTCGCTTCGCCCTGCACCCCGGCTTGGGCGCCGTCCACGGCTACGCGGCCCAGGAGCCGAATCGTTCCAGGACCAGTACCCGACGAGAACTCCGAGGAGACGTGCCCCACGATCACGAGCAGACCGGCCACGGGTGCCGTCACACTCTTGGAGACGATGCTGGTGAAGGTCGTGCTCTCGAAGTCGCCAAAGCCAGAGATCCCTGAGTCGCACGGGTCACCGGTTGCTCCCGCCGTCGCAGTCGTCGCTCGCACAAGCTGATTGGCAGCGAACCCGTTCAACGCATTGGCGTTGGTTGCGGTCGTGGCGCTCGTCGCCGTGTCAGCGCTGGTCGCATGCGTCGCGCTGTCGGCACTCGTCGCGTGCGTCGCGCTCGCTGCGGTGGTCGCGCTGTTGGCGGTCTTGGCGTGCTTGACGCTGAGCGACGGCGCGAGCTTCTTGACGAGCTTCGTGTCGGCCTTCACGTCCTTGTGCTTCGCGGTGATCACCTTGGTCGCGGCGAACGACGTCCCGCCGAGTGCTGCGAACAGCGCGACCATCGCGATCACGAGAGCCGGACTCGGCAGACGGAACTTGCGCTTGAACATGAAACCTCCGATTGAAGTTGTCGAACCAATGCAGCAGCCTGTCAGGCGCAGAAGACGGCGCCGCAGATGGTGACCCGCCTGCGGCCGCTTACGGTCGCCGACAGCGTCCTCATGTCACCCTCCGGTTCCTAACGGATGCCCGTCTGCCGAGCATCGTCCTTCGCGGCGGGCGAGTCAAGGGGTGCCGGGACGCCAGAGCGGCTCCTCGACGCCGGCCTCCGCATTTGCCGCACGCGCGACGACGAAGAGCAGGTCCGACAGCCGGTTCAGGTACACCGCGGTCAGCGGGTTCGCATCTCGAACCGCGAGCGCGGCGCGCTCGGCCCGCCGGCAGACCGCGCGCGCGAGGAAGAGGCGAGCGGCGCGTTCGCTCCCGCCCGGCAGGACGAAACTCTTGAGCTCGGGCAGCGCCGCGTTCGCCGCGTCGATCTCCTGCTCGAGCCGGTCGACCGCATCCTGCGTGATACGCAGCCGGTCGTCGGGCCCGTTCCACGGAACCGAAAGGTCGGCCCCGAGGTCGAAGAGCTCGTTCTGGACGCGGTCGAGGCCACCGGCCCAGCCGACGAGCGAGTTCAGCTCGTCGACGTCGCCCATCGCGACCACGCGCGCGTCGAGCTTCGAGACGCGCGAGCCGTCGCCGAGGCTCGTCTCCCCTCTGTCTCCCCCGCGCGTGTAGATGCGCGTCAGGCGGACGGGCTCGTCGCGCTTGCGCATGCCCCGTAGCCTACGACTGTGCTCCGACGCGCGACCGCCGACGACGTCGAGGAGATCGTCGCGATCTTCGAGCCGTCGTTCGCTCTGCTCGACTTCGTGCCGCAGCTCCACAGCCACGAGGAGCACCTCGACTTCTTCGCTCGCTGCGTCCGGGACGGCGAGGCGTACCTGCTCGGCCGCGGCTTCGCGATCCTCAACGGCAGCTGGCTCACGCACCTCTACGTCCATCCGGACGAGCTCGGCACCGGCGTCGGGCACGCCCTGTTCGAGCACGTGAAGACACGCCGACCGGACGGCTTCCAGTTCTGGGTCTTCGAGCGGAACGAGCGCGCGCGACGCTTCTACGAGGCCCACGGCGCAGTCGCCGTCGAGTTCACGTGCGGGCTGGCGAACGAGGAGCGCGAGCCCGACGTCAGGTACGAGTGGAAGCCGTCCGCATAGCCGAAGGCCTGTGGCGCTGGACGGCGCCCCATCCGAACTGGGAGAACTGGCCCGGCCGCGAGCATGAGCCGCGCGAGGTCGGGTGCGTGTACTACGGGTCGGACGACGCGACCGTGCTCGTCGACCCGCTCGTTCCCGCCGGGGAGGAGGGCGAGTTCTTCCGACACCTGGACGCCGATGTCGAGCGGCGCGGGCTTCCCGTCGTCATCCTCCTGACGGCGGAGTGGCATCGCCGCAGCGCGGACGAGCTGGCCGGTCGCTACGACGCGCGCATCGGTGGTGCGCCGCCCGAGGGAATGGAAGAAGTCCCGATCGAGGGGGCAGACGAGCGGCAGGTCGCCTACTTCATCCGACCGCACGCAGCCCTCGTCGTGGCGGAGATCTTCTCGGTCGACATTCACGGAGAGCTTCGGGTGGGCCAGAGCCCGGCACTCGCCCGCCCCGACGAGCTCGAGGCTTCTCTCGACCGCATCATGGAGCTACCGATCGAGAGGCTCCTCGTCTCCCACGGCGAGCCCGTCCTCGAGCAGGCGAAGCCGCGGATGACGGAGGCGCTAGCCCGCCGCCAGCGAGCGCTGTTGTAGCCCGAGGATCTCGCGGGCGATGACGAGCCGCTGGATCTCGCTCGTCCCCTCGTAGATCTCGGTGATCTTCGCGTCGCGGTAGTAGCGCTCGACGGGGAACTCCTTCGTGTAGCCGTAGCCGCCGAGAATCTGGATCGCCTCGCCCGTCTGGCGGCGCGCCATCTCCGAGGCGAAGAGCTTCGCCTTCGCGCCCGCCTCGGTGTGCGGCCGGTCGTTTTGCTTCAGCCAGGCGGCGCGATGGACGAGCAGCCGCGCCGCGTCGATCTCCGTCGCCATGTCCGCGAGCTTGTGCTGGATCGCCTGGAACTCGGCGATCGGCCGCCCGAACGCGTGCCGCTCCTTCGCGTACTCGCGCGCGACGTCGTACGCCGCCTGCGCGATCCCCACCGCCTGCGCTGCGATCCCGATCCGACCGCCGTCGAGCGTCGCCATCGCGACGTGGAAGCCCTTCCCCTCCTCGTACAGCAGCCGGTCGGCGTCGACGACCGCATCCACAGCGATCGAGTTCGTGGTCGACGAGTTGAGCCCGAGCTTTTCCTCACGGCCGGTGACGCGGACGTCCGCGGCGTCGAGCACGAAGGCCGAGATGCCGCGTGCCCCGGGCGTATCCGGGTCGGTCCGGGCGAAGAAGAGAAACGTCCCCGCGTACTCGGCGGTCGAGATGAACTGCTTCGCGCCCGAAATCCGCCAGCCGCCGTCCACCCGTGTCGCCGACGTCCGGAGCGAGCCGGCATCGGAACCCGCCTCCGCCTCCGTCAGCGCGAAGGCGCCGATCAGCTCGCCGCACGCGAGCGGCGGGACGAACCGCGCGCGCTGCTCGTCGGTCCCGAAGCGGAGCAGCGGCAGCGTCACGGCGCTCGTGTGCACGGCCACCGTGACGCCGACTCCGGCGTCGCCGCGCGACAGCTCCTCGAGCACGAGCATGTAGGAGAGAAAGTCGGCGCCGGCGCCGCCGTACTCCTCCGGCACGCAGACGCCCATCAGGCCGAGCTCCGCCAGCTTCGCGAACAGCTCGCGCGGAAAGTGGTGTTCGCGATCCCACTGGGCCGCGTTCGGCTCGACCTCGGCCCGGACGAAGTCCCGGGCGAGCGCCTGGATCTCCTTCTGCTCGGGGGCGAGCTCGAAGTTCATCAGTCCATCAGTCGTAAGCGTAGAAACCGCGGCCGGACTTGCGGCCGAGGCGACCCGCCTGGACGTACTGGCGCAGGAGCGGACAGGGGGCGTACTTCGGATCGCCCAGCCCCTCGTGCAGCACCTCCATGATCGCGACGCACGTGTCGAGGCCGATCAGGTCGGCGAGCGCGAGCGGCCCCATCGGATGCGCGAAGCCGAGCTTCGCGATCGTGTCGATCGCCTCCGGCTCGGCGACTCCCTCGAGCACCGCGTACGCGGCCTCGTTGATGAACGGCATCAGGATCCGGTTCGAGACGAAGCCGGGCAGGTCGCGGGCCTCGGCGGGCGTCTTCCCGAGCGCCTCGGCGAGCGCGACGATCGCGGCCGCGGTCTCGTCGGAGGTCTCCAGCCCGCGCACCACCTCGACGAGCTGCAGCACCGGCACCGGGTTGAAGAAATGCATCCCGATCACGCGGTCGGGACGAGAGGTCGCTGCAGCGAGCGAAGTGATCGGAATCGAGGACGTGTTCGAGGCGAGGATCGCCTCCGGCGGCAGCAACTCGTCGGCGCGGCGGAAGACGTCCTGCTTCACGTCCGCATCCTCGATCACGGCCTCGATCAGCAGGTCGGCCGGCATCAGGTCGTCCACCGGATTGACCCGCGCGAGCACCTCGTCGGGGTTGGCGCCGTCCTTCTCGGCGAGCTTCTCGAGGCTGCGGCGCATTGTCGCGATCCCGCGCTCGGTCGCGCCGGGCGCCGCGTCGTGCAGGGAGACACGCCGGCCGGAGGCGGCGACGACCTGGGCGATCCCGCCGCCCATCTGGCCCGCTCCGACGACGAGAACGTGCTCGAAGTCCACGACGCGGAGGCTATATCGTCGCTCCGGTGCCCTCGGTCGACGTGAACGGCGCGCGCCTCTGGTACGACGAGACCGGCCACGGTCCGGACGTCCTGCTCCTGCACGGCGGGCTCGGCGACTCGGGTCTGTGGGAGCCGGTCGTCCCGTTCCTGGCGGAGCGCTTCCGCGCGGTCCGCACGGACTTCCGCTTCTTCGGGCGCTCGACGGGCCCGGCCGTGCCGTGGTCATGGCAGGACGACGTGGTCGGCGTGCTCGACGCGCTCGACATCGAGCGGGCGGCGCTCGTCGGTCTCTCGATGGGCGGCAAGATCGCGCTCGACGTCGCGCTCGCCCACCCTGACCGGTTATGGGCCGTCGCGGGCGTCGCGCCGGGGCTCGGCGGACACGAGGGCGACGCCTATAGCGAAGAACAGGGCGCGCGGTACGAGGTGGCGGAGGCCGAGGGCGATCTCGACGCGGCGATGGCGATCGACTTCGAGGTCTGGGCGCCGCTCGGAGCCGACGAGCGGATCCTGCAGCTCTGGCACGCAACGCCCGACGCGAACCCGCTGCCGGACGGCGTCGAGCCGCTGGAGCCGACCGGGGCGCCGGCGAACGAACGCCTCGTCGAGCTCGCGGTGCCGACGCTGGTCGTGACCGCGTCACACGATCCGGCGGGCTTCCGCGAGATCGGCCCGCTCGTGGCGCGCGCGGCCCCCGACGCGCGCCACGTCGAGCTCGATTCCGACCACTACGTGACGCTACGCGAGCCCGAGCTCCTCTCGCGTGTGCTGGTGGACTTCCTCGCGGCGGCGGCGCCGGAAGAGTAAGGCGGCGGCGGAGAGGAGCGCGAGCCCGCCGCCGATGCCCGCTCCGACCCAGGCCCACGGGAAGCCGCCGCCGGGATACGAGATGCGCCAGGTGCCCACGGCGACGTTCAGCCACGGGCGCCCGCTCCGCCAGTCTGCGGCGAGCGTGCGGTCGTGATTGCGGAGCGAGAGGACGATGTTGTACAGGCCCTTGTTGCTCGGCAGGTCGATGCAGTACGCGGAGGCACCGACCGTGTCGAGCGCATGCACGAACGGTTCGCCCGACGGCTTCTGGTAGAGCGTGTACACCCAGCGTCCGTCCGCGCTCGTCGTCCGCGTCATGGCATACCCGGCCATCGACTTCTCATGCTCGGACCGATCCGCGATCTTCCCGGGCAGCAACCGGTTCGTCCGCAGGTCGTAGCCGCGCACGATGTAGTGGCTCAGGTCGTACGAGCCGCCGCCGTGCCTGTACTGGATCAGGTAGAGCCTCGACGCGTCCGGCGAGAGCGCGTCGAAGGAGAAGGAGCCGTCGAGAGTGATGGTCTCGGCGACGCGCGCCCGGCGCAGATCGACGACGGCGAACCTGCTCGGCGAGGCGTACGGTCCGCCGGTCGACGCGAGCACGAGCATGCGACCGTCGCGTGATAAGCCTTGACCGGTCGCGTACGCGCTTCCGATCGACGGGATGCCCCACGAACCGTCGAGCCCCATCCACCAGTACACCCGGCCGTGGGCCGCCGCAATCTTCTCGAGGATCGTCCCCCGAGCTCCGGAGGGGACGGTGACGTAATGGAAGGCCCCGTCCCGGGTCGTGACACCCGTACCTCCCTGGCTCGTGTACAGCGGTCCGTCCGCGAACACAGCGGGCGCCAGGACGAGGGCGCCCACGGCGGCGACGAGACAAAGCAAGAGCCTGCGCATGGCTTCCTCCTTCGGGGTGACACGGCTGATACGCCGCGGCGCCCGCAGGAGGTCCGGCGGCTCAGTCCGCGCGCTCGAGCCTGACGACGTCGAACGCGACGACGAGCCCGAACGCAGCGCCGATCGCGAGGCCGCCTGGACGGGCAGCGCCCGCCACCCCTGCGGCCCGCAGCGCGCCCCACGCGACGAGATAGCCCCAGCCGGCGAGCGCGGCGCCGTAGACGAGCGCGAGCGCGGTCGCTCGCGAGACCGGCAGGAACCCGAGGACCCGTGCGCGAGAGGCGGCGACGAGCGGTCCGTGCGGAAGCAGCGCGCGCTCGGCCGCCGCGACGCGCTCCGCGACGGCGCTCTGGATCTCACCGTTCCGCAGCTCGTAGAGCAGGACGCCGAGGCTCGCAGAGAGCCCGAGCAGGCCGATGGCGAGCAGCTCGACGTCGCTCCTGCTGCCGCCGACGAGCGCGACGACAGCGCCGGAGAGGGTCGGGACAAGGGCGAGCAGCCGGAAGCGCGTCTCGGTTAGGCCGCGCAGCAGCTCAGACCCACGGTCGTACTCCAGCCGCAGACGCGTTTCCTCATCCATACGCGCCCTCCTCCGCACATCGTCGTGTGCGGAGGGCGCGTCGTCAAGCCACGGCTAGACGTCGATGAGAAGAGCGTCGCCCTGGCCGCCGCCGGAGCAGATCGCGGCGAGGCCGAGGCCCCCGCCGTTGCGGCGGAGCTCGTGCACCATCGTGCCGAGGATGCGGCCGCCGCTCGCGCCGATCGGATGCCCGAGCGCGACGGCGCCGCCGTTGACGTTCGCCTTCTCCGGGTCGGCGTCGAGCATCGCGAGCGAGTTGAGCGCCACGGAGCAGAACGCCTCGTTCACCTCCACGCGCTCCACGTCGCCGATCGACTTCCCGGCCTTCTCGAGCGCGATCCGGCCCGCGTTCGCCGGCGTACGGGCCAGCCACGCGAACTCGTCCGCGACGTAGCCCTGCGACACGATCGTCGCGAGCGGCTCGAGGCCGCGCCGCCGGGCGAACTCCTCCGAGCAGACGACCACGCACGAGGCGCCGTCGTTGACGCCGGGCGCGTTGCCGGCGGTGACGGTTCCCTCCGGATCCATCACCGGCTTGAGGGAGGCGAGCTTCTCGAGCGTCGTGTCGCGACGCACAGACTCGTCCGCCGCCACCTCGCCGACCGGAGCGATCTCGTCGCCGAAGCGGCCGGCGTCCTGCGCGGCCGCGGCCCGTTCGTGCGAGCGCAGCGCCCACGCGTCCTGGTCCTCCCGCGAGATGCCGAGCTCGCGCGCGACCTTCGCCGCCTGCTGCACCATGTGGAGCTCGTCGAACGTGGAGCGAAGCCCATCCCAGATCATCAGGTCGAGCAGCGTGCCGTCGCCCATCCGGTAGCCCTGCCGCGCCTTCGGCAACGCGTACGGCGCGTTCGTCATCGACTCCATCCCGCCGGTGACTACGAGCTCGACGTCGCCGGCGCGAATCATCGAGTCGGCGATCTCGACCGCGCGGATCGAGGAGGCGCAGACCTTGTTCACAGTGTCCGACGGCACGTCGACCGGGATCCTCGCCCCGACCGCCGCCTGCCGCGCCGGAGCCTGCCCCGCTCCCGCCTGCAGCACCTGGCCCATGATCACGTAGTCGACCTCACGCCCCTCGAGACCCGCGCGCTCGAGGCCCGCGCGGATCGCGATCGCGCCCAGCTCGGTCGCGGGATACGCGCCGAGGCCGCCGTTGAGCCTCCCGAACGGCGTCCTGACCGCGGACACGATGACGCTCCGGCTCATGGCTCCAACTTAGCCAGCGAAGCTCATGCCGGGCTCGAGCCTGAACGCGAGGGCGGTCACGACCCGCACCGCCTGCTCGATGTCGTCGAGATCGGCGGTCTCGATCGGTGAGTGCATGTAGCGCAGCGGGACGGAGACGAGCCCAGTCGCCACGCCGCGGCGGCTGAGGTACACGGCGTCGGCGTCGGTGTTCGTCGTGCCCCGCGAGACCTCGACGCTGTAGGGGATCCCCTCGGCCTCGGCCGCGTCGTGCAGGAGCTCGAAGACCGCCGGATGGAGGGAGGGGCCGCGCGTGAGCGTTGCGCCGCTGCCGAGCACGATCTTCCCCTCGTCCTCGTGGTCACCGCCGCGAATATCGGTCGCGTGCGTGACGTCGATCGCGATCGCGACGTCCGGCTCGGTCGCGAACGCGGTGGTGCGCGAGCCCGCGTAGTCGCCCACTTCCTCCTGCACCGCCGCCACCGCGATCACGTCCCCGGGCGCTCCGCCGCGCTCCGCGACGCGTCGTGCGGCCTCGAGGGCGACGTAGCAGCCGATCCGGTTGTCGAAGCAGCGTGAGGCGACGCGGTTGCCGCGGAGCGCGACGGGCGCGCCGTGCCAGACGACGGCGTCGCCGGGCCGGACGAGCCCCCGGAGCTCATCGCCGTCCTTCGCCCCGACGTCGAGCACCAGATCGTCGTAGTCGAGCGGCTTGCGGTCCTCTCCCCGCTTCCGCTTCCGGTACCGGGCGCCAACGACCCCCGGGATGGGGCCGCCGCGGGCCAGGACGTCGACGCGCTGGCCGAGCATCACGTGCGGATCGAAGCCGCCGAGCGGCCGCAGCGCCGCGAAGCCGTCGTCTCCGATGTGGGTGACGACGGCGCCGATCTCGTCGATGTGGCCGACGAGCGCGAGCGACGGCCCTCCGGCGGTGCCCGGCACCCGCACCCACGAGCTGCCGAGGACGTCGGAGGAGACGTCGCCGACCGCAGCCGCGGCGTCGCGCCAGACGGCGGCGACAGCCTGCTCCTGGCCCGAAGGACCAGGGGTCGTCAAGAGGCGCTCGAGCAGGTCGGGAAGCGGCATTGCGGGCGGAGACACTACCTGCGCCGTTCGGAGCGACTCCGCGGTAGCGTCCCGGCGTGAAGCTCCGGACGCTTCCCGACAGCTACGCGGTGGTCCGGCTGCATCCGGGCGCCGAGCTTCCGGGGTGGGTCGACATCGGGCCGTTCCGCTCGGTGACCCGGACGGAGCACGAGGTCTCGGTCGTCTGCCGCGACCACGACGTGCCCGAGGGCGAGAGCGTCGATCGCGGCTGGACGGTGCTCGAGGTGATGGGGCCGCTCGACTTCTCCCTCAGTGGAGTCGTCGCCTCCCTGGTCGTGCCGCTTGCGGAGGCCGACCTGCCGATCTTCGTCATCTCGACCTTCGAGTCGGACTACGTGCTCGTGCGCTCCGCCGACCTCGCGCGCGCCGCCGACGCGCTCGAGGCCGCGGGCCACATGTTCGCGGCCTAGAAGCGGTGTACGCTTCTGTCATGACTTCCGTCTGCATTCGGTGGCGCTGGCGCATCGAGCGTGGCGGGAGCCTGCGCGCACGCTGAACGCGCCGGAACAGCCCGTCCGCTCGACTTCGGCTCCGCGAGGAGCCTTTTTCATGTCCGAGATCGAGATTGCAGCCGACCTCCTGACGCCGCTCGGGGCGTATCTGCGCCTGCGGGAAGAAGCGGGCGGCTCGTTCCTGCTCGAGTCGGTGGAGCGCGGGCGGCTCGGCCGCTACAGCTTCGTCGGCGCCGGCTCCCGGCTCGTCTCGTTCGCCGAGGCGGAGGAACTCGGCGAGCCGGTCGTCGGCTACCTCGGCTACGACGCCGTGGCGACCTTCGAGCCGACCGTCCCGTTACCGGAGGACGGCCCCGCCGTGCCGGAGAGTTGCTTCCTCGTCCCGGACGTCCTGCTCCGCTTCGACCACGCTCGCGGCGTGGCTGAGCTGCCGCGCGGAAAGCCGGCTGCGCTGGCCGGCCACTCCCCACCGCTGCCGCGCGGCGTCACTCGGCGCGGTCAACTCGAGCGAGAACCGTCGCGCGGGGAGCACATGGCCCGTGTCGAGCGGGCGCAGGAGCACATCCGCGAGGGAGACGTCTTTCAGGTCGTGATCACGCAGCGAGCCACCCGACCGACGTCGGCCTCGGCCGTCGAGCTCTACCGCGCGCTGCGTCGCGTCAACCCGTCGCCGTACCTCTTCCTCCTCGAGCTCGGCGACATCGCGCTCGTCGGCAGCTCGCCGGAGACGGTCGTCAAGTGCGCCGGGCGCCGGGCCGAGTTGAATCCGATCGCCGGAACGGTCGCGCCGAGCGCAGACGATGCGGCGGCCCTGCTCGCCTCCGAGAAGGAGCGCGCGGAGCACACGATGCTCGTCGACCTCGGTCGCAACGACCTCTCCCGCGTCTGCGTGCCCGGCTCGGTGCGGGTCGAGCGGTTCATGGAGCCCGAGCGCTACTCGCACGTGACCCACCTCGTCTCGGAGGTCGTCGGCGAGCTGCGGGCCGGCGTCACGCCGTTCGAGTTGCTGCGCGCCTGCTTCCCGGCCGGCACCGTCTCCGGCGCGCCGAAGGTGCGGGCGATGCAGATCATCTCGGAGCTCGAGCGCTACCGGCGCGGGATCTACGCGGGCGCCGTCGGGTACTCGTTGCCGGCGACGAACGAGCTGGACACGTGCATCGCGATCCGGACGCTCTGGCTGCGCGACGGGGTCGCCCACCTGCAGGCCGGCGGCGGCATCGTCGCCGACTCGGATCCCGCGGCCGAGCACGAGGAGTGCCTCGCCAAGCTGCGGGCGCTCGAAGCCGCGATCGAGCTGGCAGAGTCGGAACAGGACGCCGCCTCGTGATTCTCCTCGTCGACAACTACGACTCGTTCTCCTGGAACCTCGCGCATCTGTTCGGCGCGCTCGGAGCCGACGTCGTCGTGCGGCGCAACGACGAACTCGACGCGGACGAGGCCGAACGGCTCGCTCCCTCCCACCTCGTCGTCTCGCCGGGTCCGGGCCGCCCGGCCGCCGCGGGCGCGACACGTGCGATCGTCGAGCGGCTGCTGCCGACGACGCGGACGCTCGGTGTCTGCCTCGGCCACCAGGCGCTCGTAGAGGTCTGCGGCGGCGAGGTCGGGTACGCGCGGGAGCTCGTGCACGGGAAGGCGAGCCCGGTGCGGCACGACGGAACCGGCCTCTTCCAAGGTCTCCCGGACCCGTTCGAGGCGGGCCGCTACCACTCGCTCGCGGCCACGCGGCTGCCGGACGCGCTCATGCCGACGGCGTTCGCGGAGGACGGCGAAGTGATGGCCGTCCGCCACCGGGAGCTCCCCGCGGTGGGCGTGCAGTTCCATCCCGAGTCGGTGCTGACGCCGGACGGGCCGGCGCTCGCGCGCAACTTCCTCGAGGGGAAGCTGTGATCCAGCAGACCCTCGCGCGGCTGCTCGACGGCTACGACCTGTCCCGCGAAGAGGCCCGGGGGACGATGGCCGTGATCATGGCCGGCGAGGCGACGCCGGCGCAGATCGCCGGCTTCCTCGTCGCCCTGCGGGCGAAAGGCGAGACTGCGGACGAGATCGCGGGTTGCGCGGAGGCGATGCGGGAGCACGTGCTGCGCGTCAACCCTGCGCGCACCGATCTCGTCGACGTCGTGGGCACGGGCGGCGACGGCGCGAACACGTACAACATCTCGACCGCCGCAGCGCTCGTCGCCGCAGCTGCCGGGGCGGCGGTCGCGAAGCACGGCAACCGCGCCGCCTCATCGCAGACGGGGGCGGCGGACGTCCTCGAGGCGCTCGGCTTGCGGCTCGAGCAGCCGCCGGCGCGCATCGAGCGCTCGATCGACGAGCTCGGCTTCGGCTTCCTCTTCGCGCAGGCGCACCACCCCGCGATGCGGCATGCGGCGCCCGTCCGGCGCGAGCTCGCGACGCGTACCGTCTTCAACGTGCTCGGACCCTTGACGAACCCGGCCGGCGCACGCGCCCTCGTCCTCGGCGTCTACTCCCCCGAGCTCGCGCGAACGCTCGCGGCTGCGCTCGTCCAGCTCGAGACGACGCACGCGTATGTCGTGCACGGCGCTGGCGGCATCGACGAACTCTCGCCTTGCGGGCCGAACCTCGTCTGCGAGGTGGAGGGCGGTCGCGTGCGCGAGTACGAGCTCGATCCGCTCGAGCTCGGCGTCGAGCGGTGCGATCCGGCCGAGCTCCGCGGCGGCGACCCGCAAACGAACGCCGCAGCCCTGCGTGCCGTCCTCGGCGGCGCGGACGGCGGCCACCGCTCCGCCGTGATCCTCAACGCAGCCGGCGGCATCGCCGCGGCGGGCCACACCGAGAACCTGCGCGAGGGGATCGCGCGGGCGCGTGAGGCGATCGACTCGGGCGCGGCCGCGGCGCGCCTCGACCAGCTCGTCACGTTCTCGCAGACCGAGGTGCCCGGATGAGCCGTGCCTCCTGCGGCCACGTCCGGTACCTGCTACCGGACAGCGGCGATACCGGACATGTCCGCCACACTTCGACCGCTCAACCGAGCCGGACGGGCGTCCTTTCCCGACACGTCCGGTACCTGCTACCGGCCGTGTCCCGAGGAGCCAGGTGAGGTTCGCGGACGCACTGGCCGGGCCGGGGTTCGGCGCCGTCGCGGAGTTCAAGCGGCGCTCGCCGTCGGCCGGCGAGATCGACTCCGCGGCGCGCGTGGAGGAGGTCGTGCCGGCCTACGAGACCGGTGGAGCCCGAGCCGTCTCCGTGCTCGTCGACGCCGCCTTCGCCGGCTCGCTCGGCGACCTGCGTGCGGCACGGGCGGCCACCCGGCTCCCGCTCCTCGCCAAGGGCTTCTTCTCGACCGAGGAGCACCTGCGCGAGGTGCGGGAGGCGGGCGCCGACGCCGCCCTCCTCATCCTCCGCGACCTCGACGACGCGACTGCCGCGCGGCTCGTGCGCGCGGCGGAGGAGCTCGGACTCGATGCGCTCGTCGAGGCTCACGACGAGGAGGAGCTCAGCCGTGCAGCGCGCCTCGACGCACGCGTGATCGGCGTCAACGCACGGGACCTCGGGACGTTTCGCATCGACCGCCCTGCCCAGCTGAAGCTCGTCGCGAAGGCTCCGCGCGACCGCCTCGTGGTCGCCGAGAGCGCAATCCACACGCGCGCGCAGGCGGCTGCAGCCGAGCTGGCGGGCGCCGACGCCGTCCTCGTGGGCACGTCGTTGATGCGGGCGCCGCAGCCCGGCGCGAAGCTCCAAGAGCTCCTGTCGCGGCCGCTCGTCAAGGTCTGCGGGCTGACGCGGCAGGAGGACGTCGACGCGGCGGTCGGGGCCGGCGCCGACCTGTGCGGCTTCATCTTCGCCGAGGGCTCGCCGCGCAAAGCGGCCGAGGTCCTGTCGGTGCCGGAGACCACGCTCAGCGTCGCCGTCTTCGTCGGCGAGCCGGAGGACCGCGGCACCGACCTCGTCCAGCTCTACGCGCGCGAGGAGGGCAAGGTGCGCGGCCGCGACGCCGTATTGCTCCGGGACGGCGAGCCGGTCGCCCGCGTCGCCGACCTGCCCTGGGAGGGCGAGGATCCCGAGCACTGGCGCAAGGCGCGCGGCGAGGACCGCCTCGTCCTCGCGGGCCGCCTCGGCCCGCACAACGTACGCGCCGCGATCCGCGCCGTGCAGCCGTGGGCAGTGGACGCCGCGTCGCAGCTCGAGTCCGCCCCCGGCCTCAAGGACCAGGAGAAGGTGCGGGCGTTCGTGCGGGAGGCGCGAGGGTGAGCGCCTTCGGCGCGTACGGCGGGCGCTACGTCCCGGAGACGCTGATCCCTGCCCTCGACGAGCTGGAGCGCGGCTGGCGCGAGGCGCTCCCCGACGACTCGTTCCGCACCGAGCTGCACCACCTCCTCACGACGTACGCGGGACGGCCGACCCCGCTCACCCTCGCCGAGCGCTTCGCGCCGGGGAAACGGCTCTACCTCAAGCGTGAGGACCTCCTCCACACCGGCGCCCACAAGCTCAACAACGCGCTCGGCCAGGCGGTGCTCGCGCGGCGGCTCGGCAAGCGCCGCATCGTCGCCGAGACGGGAGCGGGCCAGCACGGCGTCGCCACCGCGACGGTCTGCGCCCGCTTCGGCTTCGACTGCGTCGTCTACATGGGCCAGGAGGACATGCGTCGCCAGCGGCCCAACGTCGAGCGGATGCGGCTGCTCGGAGCGGAGGTGCGCGCCGTCGACTTCGGCACGCGCACGCTGAAGGAGGCGACGAGCGAGGCGATCCGCGACTGGATCACGAACGTCGAGACGACGCACTACCTGATCGGCTCCTGCGTCGGGCCGGAGCCGTACCCGGAGCTCGTCGCCGAGCTGCAGTCCGTGATCGGCCGCGAGGCGCGCGAGCAGGTACTCGCAGCCGAAGAGCGGCTCCCCGAGGCGGTCGTCGCGTGCGTCGGCGGCGGCTCGAACGCGATCGGGCTCTTCCACGGCTTCCTCGAGGACGAGGGCGTGCGGCTCGTCGGCGTCGAGGCGGCAGGCGCGGCATCGCTCGGCAGCGGCCGCCCGGCGGTCCTCCACGGCGCCCGCTCATCGGTGCTCGCCGACGAGGACGGCCAGATCGCCGACGCGCACTCGATCTCGGCCGGTCTCGACTATCCCGGCGTCGGCCCCGAGCATGCCTTCCTCCGTGACAGCGGCCGCGCCGAGTACCTCGCGGCGACGGACGAGGAGGCGCTCGCGGCCTTCCAGGATCTCGCGCGCCACGAAGGCATCCTCCCCGCGCTCGAGCCTGCGCACGCGCTCGCCCGCGCGCGCGACCTCGACGCCGAGCTGATCCTCGTCGGACTGAGCGGCCGCGGCGACAAGGACCTCGCGGAGGTGCTGGAGCGGCTGTGAGCGGGTGGGATCCCGGCCGAACCGCCGAGTTCTTCGACGAGTACGGCGAGCGCGAGTGGACGCGCTTCGAGGACGGACGCACTCCGGCCGCCGGGCTCGACGTCCACGTCCGGTTCCTCGAGCGGTTCGTCCACCCGGGCGACCGCGTGCTCGACGCGGGATCCGGTCCCGGCCGCTTCACGGCCGAGCTCGTTCGTCTCGGCGCAGACCCTGTCGCGCTCGACCTTTCGCCCGGCCAGCTCGACCAGCTGCGGGCGCGGCTGCCGGACGTGGAGGCTCACGTCGGCGACGTCACCGACCTGTCGCGCTTCGCCGACGGGAGCTTCGACGTCGCGGTCTGCTTCGGCGGGCCGCTGAGCTACGTGCTCGACCGGGCGGAGGACGCCCTCGCGGAGCTCGTCCGCGTCACCCGCAGCGGCGGCTATGTCCTCGTCAGCGTGATGTCGCTCGCCGGGACGCTCGTCCACTACATCTCCGTCCTGCTCGACCTCGCGCGCCGCGACGGCAGCGAGAAGCAGATCGAGATCGTGCGCACCGGCTTCCTGCCGGAGGAGCCCGACTACGGGCACCTCGCGATGAAGCTCTATCGCTGGAGCGAGCTCGAGGAGCTCCTCTCCCGCCACGGCGAGGTCCTCGTCGCCGCCGCAGCCGGGCTGCTGCCGGATCCGCGACCCGAGGAGCCGCAGCTGCGAGAGCTCATCCACCGGATCGAGGCAGAGCTCTGCGAGGAGCCCGGCGCCGTCTCCTGCGGCCAGCACATCGTCGCCGCGCTCCGCGTCTCGTGAGCGCGAAGAAGCTCGTGATCTACCTGATGGCGGAGCCGGAGACCCCCGAGCTCGCGCTCGCCGCGGTCGAGGGCGGCGCCGACGTCGTCGAGCTCGGCTTCCCCTTCTCGGATCCTCTCGCCGACGGGCCCGTGGTCCGCCGCGCGGCGGAACGCGCGCTGACGCGGGGCATGCGCACGCGAGCCTGCCTCGAAGTGCTCCGCCGCACGCACGAGCTGCTTCCCGACACGCCCCTGATCCCGATGACGTATTCGTCGCTCCTCGAGGCCTACGGCTGGGAGCGGTTCGCGGCCGATGCGGCCGCTGCCGGCGCAACGAGCCTCATAGTCGCCGACCTGCCGGCCGGGGAACGTCCGGAGCTCCGCCGGGTGCAGCTCGTCGCGCCGACCTCGACCGGCGAGAGGATTCGCATGGCGGCAGAGCAGACGGACGGCTGGCTCTACCTCGTGACCGTCGCGGGGACGACCGGCGCCCGCGACGACTTCTCACCCGCGCTCGCCGGCCTCGTCGAGCGCGCGCGTGCCGCCACTGGCGTGGCCCTCTACGCCGGCTTCGGCATCTCGACGCCGGAGCACGCAAGGGCCGCGGCCGAGCTGGCGGACGGCGTCGTCGTCGGCTCGCGCGCCCTCGAGGCGGCCGAGGCGGGAGAGGACGCACTGCACGCATACGTCGCCTCACTGCGGGCTGCGCTCGACAGGTGAGAAGGGCCGCACGGAGCCTCGCCAATAGGCGGGGAATCAGCCGATGCCGGGCAGGAAGAACTCGACCTGGCCGCAACTCGCACACGCCCACATCTCGAGCTTCGTCCCGCCGGTCATGAGCTCGCCGAGGTCGCCGAGCAAGAAGCCCCACGCTCGTGTCCCTTCGTGGAAATCCTGCTCGGCGACGAACTTCAGATCGCGTTCGCAGCGCAGGCACAGCAGCACCTCGTCGGCACCATCGCTCCCCGAGCTTGCCGCGGCATCCTGCTCGTCGGCGTGCTCACGTCGCTTCCACACCGTGCGGCGAGTCTACGCCCGCCGCGCTCGCGGGCTTAGAAGACTCTTACGCCTGGCTCAGCTCCGTCTTACCTCGGGCGGCGACCATGCATCCCGACCCAGCCCGATCGACTCCCTCCTACGAGAGCGCCAGCCCAGGCCCGGCGCCGGCCCACTCCCCCCTCAGCGGCCGGTGTCGGGCTCGGCGCATGCACGGGTGTTGAGGATTCGCTGAGAGCTCAGGGCGCGGCAGGCGCAGCTTCGGGATCCGCCGCCAAGGCGACAGGCAGCGACTGCAGGCTGGCGGAGTCACGCGCCGAGAGGACCGATGCCCAGGAGCGCGACGGAAGCTCGAGGGAGACGATCGTTCCACGGGGGCCCGAACGGACACGACAGGCGCCCCCGTGGGCCTTCGCGATCGCGTCGACGATCGCCAGGCCGAGACCGGCCCCGCCCGCTCCGCGCGAACGGGAGGCATCTGCGCGGGCGAAACGATCGAAGATGCGGCTTATCGCGTCGGCCGGGATGCCGCAGCCTTCGTCGCGGACCTCGATCACGCGCTTCCCGCCGGCCAGCCGGGAGGAGATCTCGATCGTGTCGCCGATCTCGGTGTACTTGACCGCATTCTCGAGGAGGGCGTCGAGCGCTATGCGCAGCCTCTCCGGGTCGGCTTCGACGCGGACCGGCGCGAGCGGGCCGAGGAGCCAGCGCCGCGGCGCGACCTCCGACCAGCGCATGAAGACGTCCTCGAGGAACGGCTCCAGCTCGAGCTCCTCGGCCACGAGGAAGTCGGGGCGTTCCGCGCGGGCCAGCAGGAGCAACCCCTCCACGATCCGCTCGATCCGGCCGAGCTCGTCGAGTGCGACCTCGACCTCCGGCACGCGATCTTCGACGATCTCGAGGTGTCCGCGGGCGATGGTGACGGGGGTGCGCAACTCGTGCGAGACGTCGTGGAGGAAGCGTTCCTGCCGCTCGAGCAGCGATGCACGCGACTCGGCCAGCTGCTCGACCTCGCCCATCGCCTGCTGGCGGCGGCGCGCGTGCCAGACCATGGCGAGGAACATGAGCGACATCAGCGGCACCTCGAACAGCTCGCCCCACTCCTGGGTTCCGTGGCGGGCGTCGACGAAGATGGCGACACCGGTGCTGCCGACGACCGCGCCGAGCACGAGCAGTGTCGGGACGGGTCCCCAGACCCGGAACCCGTAGAGCAGGGTCAGGCTGACCCAGATGAAGTGGAAGGGGATCGTCTCCCAGCTCTCCCAGCGGACCATGGCGAGGAAGTTCGCCCCCGCGAACAGCAACCAGCCGAGCTCCCAGAGCCTAGGCCGCATCGAGGCTGTAGCCGGCGTGACGGACGGTACGGATCGGGGCGTCGTCGCCGAGCTTCTTGCGCAGGCGACGGATGCAGACGTCGACGACGTTGGAGCCGGGATCGAAGTGGTAGCCCCAGACCTCGGCGAGCAGACGCTCGCGGCTGAGCACCTCGCCCGCATTGGCGGCCAGCTGGTGCAGCAGCTTGAACTCGCGGTCGGAGAGCTCGACGACGCCGTCGCCGGTTCGCGCTTGCCGGCGTGCCGCGTCGAGGACGAGCCGCCCGACCTGGAGCATATGCGGCTCGTCGCCGGTCGTACGGCGCCCGAGATGCACCCGAATGCGTGCCAGCAGCTCGTCGAGCGCGAACGGCTTGGACACATAGTCGCAGGCGCCGAGCTGGAAGCCGCGCAGCTTCGTGCGCAGGTCGCTGCGGGCGGAGAGGATGAGCACCGGCAGCTCAGGCTTGCTCCGCGTGAGCTCCCGCAGCACCGTCAGGCCGTCGATGCGCGGGAGAAGCAGGTCGAGGACGACGAGGTCGTACGGGACGTCGTCCAGGCGTCGCAGCGCCGTCGCTCCGTCGGGGGCGGTATCCACCGTGAAGCCCTCGGCTTCGAGCCCCCGGGCGAGGAACGACTGGATGCGCGCCTCATCCTCGACAACAAGGATCCGCATGCGAATCGCCGCGGCACCTTAACGCGGATGACGCAGGAATGACAGCTTCATGACAACTTTGTCATTTCACGTCGATACTGCGACAAACGCCCGTATGTTCCGCGCCGCATGGACGGTGCGGGGGGACCGGCTGTTCTCGAGGCACCGACGGCGGTGCGCAGGCGACTGGGGCGGCCGTTCCCGTTCCCTGACGGCGCGGCGCGCCACTGGATCCTCTCGTCGATCGTCTGGCTGACCGTCGTCGATCTCTTCGGACTCGTGCTCGCGACCGAGTTCGTGACGCCCGAGGCATTCGGCGGGATCTCGTGGCTGTCGTTCAGCCGCATTCGGCCCTCGCACGTGAACGGCGTCATTCTCGCGTGGCTGACGATGATGTACTTCGGCGCGCTCTTCTACATGCTGCCGCGCCTCGTCGGCACGCGCGGGATGTGGAGCGAGCGGCTGGGGATCGTCTGCTGCTGGGCCTGGAACGTCATGTACCTGCTCGGCGTGATCGGCCTCCTGACCGGGCACAGCCAGGGGCGCGAGTACGGCGAGTTCATCTGGCCCATCGACATCGCGCTGCTCGTGATCTGGGGCCTGAACATCGTCAACATCCTGGGCACGGTCGCGATCCGGACGATCCGGCCGATCTACGTCAGCGTCTGGTTCTTCATCGCCAGCCCGATCTGGCTCGCGGTCGACTACGCGATCGGCAACGTCATCTGGGATCCCGGTCATGTCTGGGGCGCGCCGTCGGGGGCACTGTCGAACAGCCTCGCCGACGCGATCCTCAACTGGTGGTACGCGCACAACCTGTTCGG